>NZ_CP054258.1:0-701435 GCF_024181585.1 Treponema socranskii subsp. buccale
ATGCCCAATAATAACTATCGCGAAGTTTGGTTCTATGCGATGGATCAAATTCACGAAGAATATAAAAACGCAGGCTCTCAGCAGGAAACGGAATTCAAGCTCTGGTTCAATATGCAGTATATTGAAGATACCGACAATACGATAACCGTGTCCGTTCCGTCAGAATTTTTGTGGCAGACGATGCTCAAAAAAGGCAATATCGATAAAATTGCAAAAAAAATAGAAGCGCTGACGGGTCAAAAAAATATCAAGTTGCAGCATATCGTAAGCAATGAAAATATTGCCGAAAAAGCGTCCGCGCAAAACACCGCTCCGCAAAAAAAGAGCGATGAAAAAACCGCGTCTCCTGCAGCGAAAAAAAAACATCCGCAGCTGAACGAAGCTTTTACCTTTGAAACCTTCATACCCGGAGAAGACAACAGTTTTGCGTACAATGCGGCGCTTGCAGCGGCAAAAGAGCCGGGAAAAAGGTTCAACCCGCTTTTGCTCTACGGCGGCGTCGGGCTCGGAAAAACGCATCTCATGCAATCTATCGGAAATTATCTGTTTCAACGCGATGAAAAATTGAAAATCTGCTATATTTCGGCGGAATCGTTTACAAACGAATTTATCTGGTCTATCGGATCGAAGATAAAAGAAATGGATAAATTCAAATCGAAATACAGAAATCTCGACGTGCTGCTCATAGACGACATTCACTTTTTGCAGGGAAAGGAAAAAGTACAGGAAGAATTGTTTTATACGTTTAACGCGCTCCGCGATAAAAACTCCCAGCTCGTCTTTACGTGTGACCGCCCGATTAAAGAGATGAAAGTGTTTAACGAACGTCTGCAAAGCCGCCTGTCGAACGGATTCAGCATCGATTTGAAATTGCCGTCGTACGAAACGCGGCGGGCTATTTTATTAAATAAATTGAAATTGCTCGACAAGCAAATTCCCGAAGACGTCATCGACTATATCGCAAAAAATATCGAAACGAACGTGCGTGATTTGGAATCGGCTTTGACGAAGATGACGGGCTACGCGGAATTGATTCAAAAACCGATTACGATCGAAGTGGCGCAACAGCAGCTGCGCGATATTTTTTCAAGTCCGTCGGCCGGAACGATTTCCATCGAAACGATCCAAAAAGTCGTCGCCGATCTGTATACGATTTCGGTTGCTGATTTGAAAAGCAAAAAACGCGATCAAAAATACGTGATCCCGCGCCAAATAGCCATGTACATCGCACGCGAGCTCACCGAATATTCTTTTACGGAAGTCGGCAGCGAATTCGGCGGACGCGACCACTCGACGGTCATGCATTCGTACGATAAAATTTCATCGGAGATAAAAATCGATTCGTCGCTGGAAGCGAGAATTCAACTTTTGATGAGGGAAATCAAAGATTACAAAAAGTGAATAATGTGCTATAATGTTGTGGAAAAAGCACATAAAAAGGTATACAATGTGGAAAAGTGTATAATATGTGGACAAAGGGCATAAAGATATACACGACGTAAATCTCGAGAATATAAATAAATAGATGAGATTTCCACAATTTGCCCGGCCTTACTATTATTATGACTAAATTTATATATATAATATAAATTTAAGAAGCGACATTTTGTGAATAAAAACGAATCTACGCAACAAAAACAATACTATTGCGTAATCGATACAGGAGTTTTGTATGAAATTTTCTTTTGACAGAGATGCGATGATCAAAGAAATCGCGGTTGCTCAGGAAATCATTACGAATAAAAGCGCTATTTCGATTTTGTCGAATATCTTTTTCAGCGCGGAAAACAATACGCTTACGATAAAGGCGACAGATTCGTCGGTCGGTTTTTTAACAAAAATTCCGGTCGATGTACAGGAAGAAGGATCGACGACGGTGTACTGCGATAAGTTTATGAGCATCCTCGCGTCTTCGCCTCAGGGTGAAATCGAGTTCAAACAGGAAGACGTAAAGATAACGATTACGCCTGTCGCAAAAAAAATAAAGTTTCAACTTAAGAGCATCGCAAGCGATAAATTTCCTGCAGTCAAACAGGCGGAGGATGTGCCATTTTTCGACGTCGCGGCAAAAGATTTGAAAGCGATGATTTCGCAGACCATATTTGCCGTTTCCGAAGATGCGAACCGCTATTTTATGACGGGTGTTTTTTTTACGAAAAAAGACGACGATTTGATTATGGTTTCAACCGACGGCCGCCGTCTTTCGTATTCGGCAAAATCGATTGCACAGGGCATAAAAGATTTTCCGTCGGCTATCGTTCCGATAAAAATATTGAGTTGTATTTTGAAAAATGCGAGCGATGAAGGAAACGTTTCCGTCGCCGTCGTCGACAAATTGATTTACGTAAAATTCGGTAATTACGAATTTTCGTCGGCGCTTCTTGAAGGACAGTTTCCGAATTATCAAAAAGTCATTCCCGAAAAACAAAAGTTTTCGTTCCAAGTTAATAAAACCGATTTGGATTCTGCGCTCAGGCGCACGACGATCCTCATCGACAAAAAGGTGAGCCGGCTTTTGTTCAAAGTGTCGCCCGGAACGCTGACGCTCATTTCGCCTGAAACCGATTTGGGAACGGCGGTCGAAGAGATCCCGTGCAGATACGACGGCGAAGAAGTGACGATTGCGCTCAACTATCTCTATGTCGCCGAGCCTATCAAAGTTATCGGCACGGAAAACATCGTTTTCGAATTTACCGAACCTATGAAAGCGATCACGATGAGGCCGGAACCGGCAGCCGATTATTTTCACATCATCATGCCGATGAATCTCAACTGATGCCGTTTTTATCGCTCGCAGTCGACAATTTTCGCAATTTGAAAAACGGCAGAATCGATTTTTCGGGAAAGGAAATCTATTTTGTCGGGACGAACGGGCAGGGGAAAACGAATATTCTCGAAGCGCTGTATTATTCCGCGTACGGTTCTTCGTTCCGCACGTATACCGATTCTCAAATCGTAAAAACGGGAGAAGAGGCCTTTGCGCTTCACGCACTTTACAAACAGGAAAGCGGTAACGTTCAAAAAATAGACATACGCTGTGCGGACGGCGTCAAACGAATCGAAAAAAACGGCAAGCGCGTTCAGGATCGAAAAGAATTGATAAATACGATTCCGTGCGTGCTCTTTTGTCATGACGATATGCGCTTTGCGACCGGAGGACCCGAGCATCGCCGTTTTTTTCTCGATCAATCGCTTACTATGTTCGATGCACTGTATATCGACGATCTGCGCAATTATAAAAAAATTTTAAAAAACCGCAATCAATTGTTAAAAGACCGTTCCTACGAAATGCTCGATGTTTATGATATGCAGCTTGCACAGTGCGGACTCGAATTGCAAAAAAAACGTAAAACGGCGGTTTTCCAATTCAATCAAATTTTCGGAAAATTATACGAAGCCGTCGCGGGTATAGACGGTGTGCGCATCGTCTATGTGCCGTCGTGGAAAGAAACGGAAGACGGATCGGGTACGCGTTTTCCTTTGCCGGAAGAAATACGGGAGCGGCTTTCGGAAAAGCGCGATCGGGATAAAATGATGGAGACGACGATGAGCGGACCTCACCGCGACCGAATCGTTTTTATGCGCGGAGGAAATCAATTTATACCGACGGCGTCGACGGGACAGCAGCGGCTTACGGCGCTTTTGCTCCGCGCATCGCAAGCCGTTTATTATACGAGGGTTACCGGAGTAAAGCCGGTTTTTTTGATGGACGACGTCATGCTCGAACTCGACCCCGACAAGCGGCAAAAAATGACCGCGATTTTGCCCGACTACGATCAGCTTTTTTGCACGTTTTTACCGGGCGAACCGTACGAACGCTATAAACGTTCGACGACGCGCATTTTCGGTATCGAAAACGGGGAATGGAACGAGATGCGGGAAGAAGAATCAAAAAGTTTTCCGCAGAGTAATGAAGTATCGAATCGGCCGCACGAATAAAATCGTCGGGAGCGTATATGAATAACGGCGAACAAAATATCGTTTCCGCAGCGGATATGATAACGAGCGTGTTTTCGAACCTCGACAAAAAAACGCTCGAGCAAAGCGGAAAGCTCATCGACACGTGGAAGCGCGTCGTGTCGAAAGTGCGTTCGGCCGGCCGCGATTACGGAGAACAGCTTTGCGCTCATACGAATCCCATACAATTTGAAAAAGGCGTTTTACTCGCCGAAGCCGACCATCCGGGTTGGATTCAGATTTTACAGCTCTATTCGAAATTTATTTTGACGGGCTTGCAGCGAGCCGCGCCGGAACTCGGCATAACGACGCTGTCGTTTAAACTGAAAGGAAGCGGCGCGGAACTCTGCGGCAAAAGCTACGACGAACAGGTTGCCGAAGAGCGGCGGAAAATGGAAAAGCGTTATAAAACGCATTACGGCGGGCAGGATAAAAAGGGCGCACGTAAAGGTCAGCCTCTTTCTCCCGAATTGCAGGCAAAACTCGATGCGCTGAAGGTGAGCATAGAAAAAGCCGCGGAAGCGGAAAAAGGTGAAGAACGATAAAAGAACTTTTGTTCGGCGTTCGTATTTTTTTCTGCCCGTACGGCGTCTGCCGCCGGTATGATTTCATATTTGGGATTTTTTCAAGAACCAAGCCGGCTTGGATCGACATATCGTTCTTATCTGCAAAAATAAATAATTATGTGATATTATGAGAATAAAGGTTGGTTCTTAATGTCATCGGATTTTAATGAAAATACAAGGGTTCAAGTGCCGGCGGCTTTGCATTTATGCAGGCTTGGTTATAACTATATTGATAAAATAGAAATATATGATTCTAAAACAAATATTCTTACCGGTATTTTCCTTTCCCAACTTCATAAATTAAATCCCGCGCTTTCCGATACAGATTGTAAAAACTTCCTTAATAAAATTATTACATGTCTGAACAACGATGATCTCGGTAAAGAATTTTATACACTTCTTTCTTCAAATTCCGGAATTCATCTCATTGATTTTGACACTCCGGAAAATAATACCTGGCATATAACAACCGAATTTACCTGTGAAAACGAAGATACAAAAGACAGTTTCCGCCCGGATATAACATGTTTTATAAACGGTTTACCTCTTGCCTTTATTGAAGTTAAGAAGCCTAATAACCACGAAGGAATGCGTGCAGAATTTGATCGAACAAATGCGCGGTTTAGAAATAAGGCATTTCGAAGGTTCTTCAATATCACACAACTGATGATTTACTCAAATAATCAGGAATACGACAGCCGGAATAGAATTCCTATTCAAGGAGCGTTCTATTGTTGTACATCCAAAGAAAAAGCATTCTACAATGTATTCCGCGAAGAGACTAAAAATTTTGCAGAAAACTATCCTTATCTGCCGTTGACAGAAGAAATTACAAAAAAAATCTGTAAGCACCGAAACTGCATTTCTCTTCCTCATCATCCGGAGTTTGTAACTAACTGTAAACCCGGTACGCCGACAAACAGGATCATCACATCGATGTTGAGCAAAGAACGATTCCTGTTTTTGCTTCGATACGGCTTTGCATATGTTGATTTAAAAAAAGAACTTGATACCGGAGAAACCGTTACAGAATTGCAAAAACACATCATGCGTTACCAGCAGCTTTTTGCTTCACTCGCAATTAGGGATGCTCTTAATAGGAAAATAAAAAGCGGAATCATTTGGCATACTCAAGGATCTGGAAAAACCGCATTGGCATATTATTCCGTAAAAAGTCTTACGGATTTCTTTGCCGCAAAAAATATTGCTGCAAAATTTTATTTTATCGTTGACCGTATATCTCTCATGGAACAGGCTATGGATGAGTTTGCCGGCAGGGGCTTGAAAGTTCGCTCTGCATCTTCAAGAGACGAACTGATGAAAGATATCAAAGACAACAGTCTTGTTGAAAATAATACCGGCGAGCTTGAAATTATGGTCGTGAACATCCAGAAATTTGAAGAAGACCACACGCCTATAGAAGTTGTGAATTCATACAGTACAAATCTCCAGAGAATCTTTTTTATTGATGAAGCGCACAGAGGTTATAATCCGGAAGGCTCATTTCTTGCAAACCTTTTGGAAGCTGACAAAAATGCAATTAAAATCGCAATGACAGGAACGCCGCTTTTAAAAGAAGAGAGAGAAAGCTGGCGTGTATTCGGCGATTACATCAACACCTATTATTACGACAAATCAATAGCGGACGGATACACATTAAAGCTCATGCGTGAACCGATTCAGACTGTCTATCGTGAAAAACTTGAAGCGATTCTTGATAAACTGGCCGGTGATGTTGAAGTCAAAAAGTCTGATATAGATAAAGATAAAATAATTGAAAATGAAACGTATTTGAACGCTCTCATCGACTATGTAATACAAGACATAAGAAGGTTCAGAATAGAAAACTCTGATGATACGGTCGCCGCAATGGTTGTGTGTAAGACAAATCCGCAGGCAAGAAAGTTCTATGAACTTTGGACAAAACGGTACGATGAGGCAAAAAAATATGAGGACTTGAAGCTTGCCGAAAAATACGACCCGATGAAAGCTCCGTCGATTCAAAAGCCTTTGATTGCAGCGCTTATTCTTCATGACGAGGGCGACAAGGAAGAGCGCAAGGCATACATCGACGAATTCAAGAAAAAAGAAAGCATAGATGTACTTGTCGTAAATCAAATGCTTCTTACGGGATTTGATGCACCCCGTTTGAAAAAAATGTATTTAGGACGCAAACTTGACGGCCACGATCTGCTGCAGGCATTAACACGCGTAAACCGGCCGTACAAAGATTTTAAATACGGTTATGTTGTTGATTTTGTAAACATAAAAGAAAATTTTGACGCTACGAATGAACGTTATCTGAAAGAACTGAACCGCACGAATGATTCAAAAGAAACCGGCGAAGAGCTTCCTCCGGCACAGGCTATTCTTGAAAGCGAAGAAGAAATCGCTGCAAAAATCCGGAACATAAAGTCAATTCTTTGGTATTTTGATGTTTCAAACCGGGAAGAATTCAGAATTCAGCTTGATGAGATTGAAGATAAAAACAAACTGTATGAACTGAGAAGTGTTTTAGACGAGGCAAAAGCTCTTATAAACCGAATCCGTTCATCAGGCGATGAAGAGCTGACTGCAAAAGTTCGTGATATGCTTCCCGGTACGATTCCTTCTCTTATAAGCGAAGTTACCCATAGAATAGAGCGCATCAATTTACTTGAAGGCAATGAACACAAGGAAGATGTGAGCGGAATTATCAATCTTGCCCTGAGCGAGATTGACTTTGAATTCATAAAAGGCGTTCCCGAAGAACTTCAAATCGTTATTAATGATTTACGCGATAAGTACGAACGGGTTCAGCGCGAATTTGAAGTTAATTTCGATAAAGTCGAAGATAAGTATGTTAATCTTGCAGAAGAATTCCGTTCTTTTTTCCGCAAAAAAGGCTTTGTTCCGGAATCGGTTAAAGATGCAAAAGAAAATATCCACTACATGGATGAAGTAATGAAAAAGATAAAGGAAATCAATGCACGGAACAATCTCTTGAAAAAGAAATACAACAACGACGAGCGTTTTGTCCGTGTTCACAAGCGCATTCTGGAAGAAAACGCAACACGGCCAGTTGCTATAATCTCAAATGATGAGATGACTTTGTGTGAAAATCTTTATGAAATGAAACGCCTTATAGATTCGTATGTAGACTTGAACCCGCACGTGCTTGAAACCGACAGCCAGAGCAAATTCAAACAGGATGTAATGTCAAATGTAGCGACAAAACTATACTCACTGGGAATAAAAGCCGCAATTGATGACAAAAAATACATCACTAATTTAATTTCAAATGAATACATAAATCAGTATAATAGTTACGGAGCGATAATATAAAAATGGCAGAACAGGGCTTAAACTCAAAAACGATTGCGCTTATCGACTCATTAAAATCAACCACGGGAGCTTACGGTCTTGCAAACAACGGAAGCGAATACAAAATCATTACAGAAATATTTCTCTATAAATTTTTCAATGATAAATTCGGGTACGAAGCAAAACGGGCGCCTGAATATGGTGAGCGGCTGAAGAAAGCGGAAAAATGGGATGCCGAATACGATTCTTTTACAGAAGATGAAGTTGAAGATCTGTTTACTTATCTTCCGGGGTCAGTTCCCCGATTAAAGCCGCATCAGACACTTGCACACCTTTACAATGCTTCGGGGCAGGGCGACTTTTCAGCATTGCTCGATTCAACCTTAATTGAAATTGCAAGTCAGAATGCAGATACATTTTCTGTTTCCACATCCGGAAAGTCTAAAGTAAGTATTTTTACCGCGGTTACTACTTATGTTACTGACACCTCAAAACGGGACGCTTTTGCGAAAGCCCTTATGAGTACGGTTACAAGTTTTAACTTCGAGACGGTCTTTAATGAAAAATATGATTTTTTCTCCGGCGTTTTTGAATATCTTATCAAGGATTACAACAATGCAGGCGGCGGAAAATACGCTGAATATTTTACTCCGCGTGCAATAGCACAGGTAATGGCAGCCCTTTTGACCGAAGACAAAAAAGAATACAAAGGCGTTACCTGTTACGATCCGAGCGCCGGAACCGGAACATTGCTTATGGCTCTTGCCCATGCAATCGGAGAGGACAGGTGTTCAATTTACAGTCAGGACATTTCCGAAAAATCCTCGGAAATGCTCCGATTAAATCTTATCCTTAATAATCTCGTAGGAAGCCTTCCGAACATTATTCAGGGGAACACGCTCACAGAACCTGCACACAAAGAAAGCGACGGACGGCTAAAAACGTTTGATTTTGTCGTTTCAAATCCGCCGTTCAAGCTTGATTTTCCGGAATATTCAGACTCGCTCACTGCCGACAGTATGCGCTTTTGGGCGGGAGTTCCGAACAAAGTAAAAAACATAGATCCTCAAAAGCCGAAAATGGCAATTTATACTTGTTTTATTCAGCACGTTATTAATTCTTTAAAGCCTACAGGACGAGGAGCGATTGTTGTTCCTACCGGATTCATAACGGCAAAGTCCGGCGTGGAAAAAAGAATTTTGGAGCGCATCGTAAACGACCACGTAATCTGCGGCGTTGTAAGTATGCCGAGCAATGTTTTTGCTACAACAGGAACAAATGTAAGCATACTGATTTTTGACCGTACTCCAAAAACAGATGACGACACGATTGTGCTGATCGATGCATCAAAGCTCGGCGAGGAATACAAGGAAGGCAATAACCAGAAACGCCGCCTTCGCCCGGAGGAAGTGAAAAAAATTGTGGACACTTTCCGCAGCAAAAAGATTGTTGAAGATTTTTCAGTTGTAAAGCAGTATAAAGATATAAAAGAAAAAAATTGTTCCCTTTCTGCAGGTCAGTATTTTGACATCAAGATTGAATATGTAGATATTACCGAAGAAGAATTTAACAAGCGGATTGCAGAAAAAAAAGAGACACTTAAAAACCTGTTCAAAGAGAGCGCTGATTTGGGCACTCAAATTCTAAAAGACTTAGACACACTGGAATTTCATGAGGAAGTGAAATGATGGCGGAACTGAAGAAATATAAACTGGGCGAGATTTGCAAAATTACATCCTCTAAAAGAATCTTTGAAAAAGAGTATGTTGACGGAGGAATACCGTTTATACGAGGACAGGAAATTTCAGATGGTTCTATAGCTAATCCTTCTTCTGAGTTTTTATGTTATATCTCTCCAGAACGTTATGAAGAACTAAAAAAAAACTATGGTGTGCCTAAAAAGAACGATATACTGATTACCGCTGTAGGAACAATTGGAAACACTTATTTAGTTGAAGATAATAAAAAGTTTTATTTTAAAGATGGAAATATTATTTGGTTTAAAAATATCAAAAAAGAAGTATACCCTTTATATTTACTTTTTTTTATGAAAAGTCCGTTTTTTAATCAGCAAATTGAATATTCATTAATTGGTGCTGTTCAAAAGGCATTAACAATTGTGATGTTGTCCAAAATTGAGATTTCATTACCATCTCTTGCAACTCAGCGAAAAATTGCAACCGTACTTTCAAATATAGACCGCAAGATTTCTGTCAATCGTGAGATAAACAGGAATTTAGCGTAACTTGTCCATTCATAAGAAGCGGCAGAAGCGTGTCGCGGAGGACGGAGAGTTGTTGGATTTCTTTTAAGCAATTTTGTTGTTTTTCTTTTATTGGCGTTATTGTATTTTCAAATTTTTCTTGTTCTTCTTTTGCTGGAAGTGAAATCACATATCGTTCTGTTCCATTAATATTTAAATGTTTTACATTTGTTCCTGAGGCGAAAGGTTTTATATATTTATGATAAAATGAAGTTCTCAATGTATAATACAAATACATTTTAGAAATAGATTTCGGTGTAATTTTTGCCAAGTCCATAGAATAAACATATTCTTTAAATTCTGTAGGTGCAAAAATTGGTCTTCCAATTATATCTGCATTTTGGGTCATATCTGTACAAGCAATAAACATTTCAAAAGGATAGACTTTATTAGAACACTTACCTGAAAAGAATTTAAATTCTCCTGAGCGATATTCGCCCGATTTGTCATAACATGCTAAGTTCAACATTGGAATACCATTTACATTCTTAATATCATCAAAAGTATACGAAATACCTCTTTCAACTGATTCTATTACTTCAGAAACACGCTTTACTTCCCACCCCGAAGGAATTTCACGCTTTAACAGTTCATTCCATACCATCTTTCCGCCAGAACTCTTGTAAGGTCTGCCTTTATTATTCGGAAAGTCAAACTGCACGAACCAATAGTCGTAAATCTGCTTTGCCAGCTCTTCTAAATTCCTGTTTATCTCACGATTGATTGATATTTTTTTATCGATCGTAGTGAGGAGGTCTCCTATTTTTTTCTGAACGGAATATTCAGGAACCCATACAGTACAGTCTTTGATTTTGTCGGGCGAAGTATGTCGAATCTTTGTCTGCTGAGCAGCCGCACTTAACTGAAATCTTACCATCTTTGATGGAATCAAATAAAAGGCAAAATCAGGGTACAACTTTTCATTGCATTTTATTAGTGCGACATCCTGGCTTTGAATGTATTTTCCGCTAAATGGTATTTTAGCAGTAGAACCAAGGAGCCCTATTGCTTGTTCTGTAAGTGGAGTGATTATATCATCTTTGTTTAATATGAAGTCTTTTTTTACGGAGCCGGTAAAATATAAATTGTCTTTTGATTTATCATCTTTGAAGCAGTTATTGTGATAGTCAAAATTACCAAGTGTTAAACGCATTAAATTACCTTCAGTTGCATAATGTTTACCACATAACGACATCCCACGAGTAACTTCCATCAGGTCTCCCAATTTATATTTCGTAAATTCCATAATTACTTTTCCTTCCCTTTTTCAATCCGAAGATTATTATTTGGAAGTGAAGATAACGGTATTTCCAAGGAATTGATCGTCGTCAGCTGTTTAATTGCAGTCCGGCGTAACAGTTCAAGCCGTCGCCCTTGCTCTGTTCCCTGTTCAATCAAAATGGCATTATAGCTTTCTAAATTGACAAGCACCAGGAGCTGACTTATTGTTGCGTAATCACGGATATTGTCTTTTTTCTTTGGATTTTCCATTCTCCACTCTTTTGCAGTTTTGCCAAAAAGTGCAACATTCAATAAGTCTGCCTCATCTGCATATACAAATGATTTTTGGGCAGGAGTCAGATCCGGTAAAATCAGGTTTTCTTTTATTGCATCTGTATGAATATGATAATTTAGTTTTGTAAGTTCACGATTCAGATTCCAATTAAGCGAAAGCCGTGAATTCTCATCATTTTTTAAGCGTTTATAGTCCTTTATGATGTAAAGTTTAAATTCCGGAGAAAGCCATGAGGCGAATTCCAATGCAATATCAGAATGAGCAAAAATTCCGCCGCCATACCTGCCGGATTTTGTTATAATTCCTTTTCCATAAAGGATTTCATTCCAGTCTTTTATAGAAAATGTAAATGCATTGGTTCCCACATCACTTTTAAACGTATCGAATTCGCTACGTTTAAAATCCGGATTATGCAAAACTTCCCAAAGTCCAAGGAATTCAACAATATCACGACTTCTAAGCCAACTGTGTATTGTAATTCTGGGGTCAGAACTTCTATATCTGGCTATATCAGTAAGAGAAATATATTCATTCTCAAAATCGGTTGTATATATTCCGATTTCAATTCCTTTTGCATGAATTGTTTCTTTTATTGTTTTCATTTCTTACCCCAAATATTTTCTATGGCTTATCTTTACGTTTTGCTGGTCCACTTGCGCATATCTCATTGTAGTATCAATTTTTGCATGCCCCAAAAGCCTCTGTACCTGTTCAATCGGCATTCCTCTGTTTATCGCTTCCGTTGCCATTGTTCGCCTGAATCTATGCGGATGAACTTTATTGATACTAGCAGAGTTTCCCAGTCTTCTCAATGCAGCTTCAACTCCGCTTATAGAAAGCCGATTATATGGTGCCTTTTGCTGAACGAACAATGCGGGAGAATCGTCGGTTCTTGACTTCAAATATTCTTTTAAATGTAATTTTGTACTTGCATTAAAATAAACCTCTCGTTCTTTTGCGCCTTTACCAATCACTATTGTTTGGCGCTGCTCAAAATCAATATCACTTCGATTCAATTTTACAAGTTCCCCCACACGCATTCCGGTAGATTCCAGAAGATCTACAAGAGCTTTGCTTCTTGCGTCGGTACAATTATCCCGCAAAATTACCATATTTTCGTCTGTAAAAACCTTCTGAACAGTTATATCTTGTTTGACTTTATGAATTTTGCGCATTGGACTTTTTAGAATCAAATCTTCATTTTCCAACCAGGAAAAGAATGTTGAAAAAATACGCCTGTTATTGTCAATAGTCATTTTTGAAACTTGTCGTATAGTTTGAAAATTAGAAAGATATGTTCTTATGTCCTCCGAGGTTATTTCCGTAGCAGGTTTTTTTGTAGATATAAAAAGTTTCTCCAAAGTAGAATTGTAATAAGCAAGAGTTTTTACAGAGCAACCTTCCAGTTTTTTTGCCTGAATAAAATCTTCAAGCAACAAATGATTCTTGGTTTCTTTTTTCTCAATTCTATAAATAGAAAATCCGTCCAAAATCCTGTCCAAAATTCGGCAAATTCTCGTAATTTTATCCGTTTCAAACGATTTAGAAAGCTGCTCTTGTAAGCTTTCCATAATTTGTGTTTTTGTGTTCATATCACATACACCTCCCATAGATTAAATTTTACGAAATAATGGAAATAATGTTGAGATAAACAGGAATTTAGCGTAACTTGTCCATTCATAAGAAGCGGCAGAAGCGTGTCGCGGAGGACGGAGAGTTGTTGGATTTCTTTTAAGCAATTTTGTTGTTTTTCTTTTATTGGCGTTATTGTATTTTCAAATTTTTCTTGTTCTTCTTTTGCTGGAAGTGAAATCACATATCGTTCTGTTCCATTAATATTTAAATGTTTTACATTTGTTCCTGAGGCGAAAGGTTTTATATATTTATGATAAAATGAAGTTCTCAATGTATAATACAAATACATTTTAGAAATAGATTTCGGTGTAATTTTTGCCAAGTCCATAGAATAAACATATTCTTTAAATTCTGTAGGTGCAAAAATTGGTCTTCCAATTATATCTGCATTTTGGGTCATATCTGTACAAGCAATAAACATTTCAAAAGGATAGACTTTATTAGAACACTTACCTGAAAAGAATTTAAATTCTCCTGAGCGATATTCGCCCGATTTGTCATAACATGCTAAGTTCAACATTGGAATACCATTTACATTCTTAATATCATCAAAAGTATACGAAATACCTCTTTCAACTGATTCTATTACTTCAGAAACACGCTTTACTTCCCACCCCGAAGGAATTTCACGCTTTAACAGTTCATTCCATACCATCTTTCCGCCAGAACTCTTGTAAGGTCTGCCTTTATTATTCGGAAAGTCAAACTGCACGAACCAATAGTCGTAAATCTGCTTTGCCAGCTCTTCTAAATTCCTGTTTATCTTATCAATTGAAATACCGGTCAGTTCAAGAAAAAAATAAACCTCAGGCACAACATGAACACCGTAAGAAAGCATTTTACAATTCGGCATCGGTGCATTATAATAAAACGATTTGTAAAGAATTTTCTGCAAGATATTCTCATGAAATGCTTTGCAGTTTCGTTTATTTGACAATTCAGCAGCGGCTTACGTCGTTTTTGCCCGGCAAACCCTACGAACGCTATAAGCGATTGACGACGCGCATTTTCGGTATGGAAAAGGGAGAAGAAAGATAAAAAGGCTTTTGTTCGGTTTGTATGTTATACACACGACGCGGATCGTTGAAAGAGTATAAAAATGAATACCATATATAGTTCGACGGTAATCAGACCTATAAGTTTTGTTTCTTTCTTATCACTTTTACTTGGTTTTTCAATCGTTATTGATATTAAAAATAGAAAAGCGGATAGGATTAAGTTCACAAATGCAGCTCGCTCTCTTTCAGGGATTACGCATGAGAAATGTATACACAGAAAAGAGGCGTATAATAAAATAAAAAAAGACGGAACGCGAGGCAGCGGCAATGTCGCCGAGCCGCTCTGACCGATGGCAAGCAAAATTTCGAAGAAATTTTGCGCAATCCGATTCCAATCACGGTCAGCCGCGGCACTTGCAACGAGCGCGAAGCGCGAAGTTCCCCGCGCAAACGGCAGGGCTGCTGCCGGGAGTGCAGCCGATTTTTACGGTAACGCTTATTTTTTGAGGAATATAGATTCTCATGCGTAAGACATGGAGCCTTTTCCGCGCCTTGACCAAGTATAAAAAATAATGATATATTTGATTACTTATTTCGATATCTTATGACCTCGGTAGCGATATCGCGGTTGATTATATAAGGAGCATGTTCTATGTTACGGACATATCAGCCCAGCAAAGTTAAACGCAACAGAAAATTCGGATTCAGAGCGCGCATGGCGACAAAGGGCGGCCGCAAAGTTCTTGCCCGCCGCCGCGCAAAAGGACGCAAAAAGCTGTCGGTCGCGGACGAAAAAAAGAAGTATTGATTTTTAGGGACGGAAGCTGCCGATGGAAGCCGCTTTAAAAAAGAAGAGCGGATTTAAACGTTCAGAACGTATAAAAAAATCCGCCGCTTTTAAAGCGCTTTTTAAAAACGGAAAGCGAACGGGTATTCCGGGCGCAAAGCTGTTTTATGCAAAAAACGGATTGCGCGTAAATCGCGTCGGATTTCCTCTGTCCCGCGGATACGGTAACGCGGTGCAGAGAAACTTGTCGAAAAGATACAGCCGTGAAGTCTATCGTTTATTAAAAGCACAGTTGGATGTCGGATACGATATGCTCTTTTTATTGTATCCCGGGCGGGATTCGTTCGATGCCCGATGTGCGCAATTTCGATTATTGTGTAAAAAAGCGGGATTGATTGCGGAATGAAACAATTCCTTACGAGAATTTTCTGTCTTTGTATCCGTGCCTATCAAATCTGTATTTCTCCGTTGTTTCCGTCGTGCTGCAGGTACACGCCGACGTGTTCGCAGTATGCGATCGAAGCGATTAAAAAATACGGGCCGGGCAAGGGGCTTTTTTTTGCAATAAAGAGAATCGTTCGCTGTCATCCGTTTCATGCCGGCGGATACGATCCCGTTCCGTAAAATGCGGCATTGCGACAAATAGCGCGCACATGAATCGCGTGCGAAAAATGAGGTGTTGCGTAAAATAATAATTTTAAAATGCCGCGCCGTCCCGCGCGTACCTTTTTTAAATTTGATGGAGATTTATTATGGATAAAAATACTGTTTGGGCGATCGCGTTGATGACGGTCGTGATCGGCGTGTTTTTGGTTTTGCAGTCTACCGTATTTGCACCGAAACGTCAAAACGTTTCGGCAAATACGGAACAGTCTGCGGCGATTTCCGAAAATGCGCTTCCGGAAAATTCGCAAGACGCGGCACCCGTGCTTATCGCTTCTTCCGATACCGAAGAAGCCGTTTCCGAGCAGAGTCTTACGATCGTGACGGATAAAATCAAAGCGGTCTTTACGAACAGGGGCGGCGATATCATCGGCTACGAATTGCTGAATCACGTCGATACGGATACGAACAAAGGCGTTGAAATGGCGGACAATATTTCCGCTTTTAACCGCGCGTGCGCCGTTTCATTCGGTGATGCGAACGGCGCGATGATAAACGAGCTGTTCAGCGTCGAACAGCCGGATGCGAATACCGTACTTTTTACACGGCGCTATAACGGCTATACGTTCGGCAAACGCTATACGTTTATCCCCGGCGAATACATGTTCAAACTTGAAGTTTTAATACACAGCGATGAAGGCGCCGTTTCGCTCAACACGAACAACGCTGCCTACACGATCCGCACGGCGCCGCAAGTCGGGCCGCACTATAACCCGCGCATCAATCGCTACGATTCGCGTATGTTTATCACGTTCGACGGTAACAAAAAAAAATACGTACAAGTCGGTACGAAACAGTTTAAACCGTACAAACGCGATTATGTGTGGGCGGGCATCGCCGGAAAATATTTCGAAGAACTTTTCATTCCCGAAAAACCGGAGACGATGACGGGCGAAGCGTATTATTCTTCGCGCACGGAAGTCGGCGACTATGCGAACGCGCAAGCCTTTTTTACGCGCAAGCCTTTTTCCGGAACCGATATGGCCGATACGTATTACGTTTACTTCGGGCCGCGCAACGAAACCGATTTGCGTCTCTACAATACGGCGCAGGCGAACGGTTGGCAGCTTGAAAATGTAAAACTCGACGAATCGCTGCAGGGCTACGGCTGGCTCGGCTGGCTTGAAAAGATACTCAAATGGGTTCTCGAAATGCTGTACAAAGTCGTTCACAACTGGGGTGTCGCAATCATCATCATGACGATTTTATTGAAATTTGCGATGTTCCCGCTGACGAGACAGCAATCGCTCGGTACGCTTAAAATGCAGGCACTCCAGCCGAAGATAACGGAACTGCAGACGAAGTACAAAGACAATCCTCAAAAATTACAGGCGGAAACGGCAAAACTTTACAAAGACAACGGCTACAATCCGATGAGCGGCTGTCTTCCGATGCTTTTCCAATTTTTAATAATTTTTGCGATGTACGATCTGTTTAATAATTATTTCGAATTCCGCGGTGCGTCGTTTATTCCCGGATGGATTCCAGATCTTTCGACCGGCGACAGTGTGTATACGTTCAAACGCGACATACCGCTTATAAGTTCTTTCCTGGGTAATTCGCTCCGCATCTTACCGATCATCTATCTCACGTCTCAGCTTTTGTACGGTAAAATCACGATGGTCGGCGGCACTGCGGCCGGAGCCGGTTCGAGTGCGGGACAGATGAAATTTATGATGTACGGTATGCCCCTCATTTTCTTTTTCCTGTTCTACAATGCGCCGTCCGGACTGCTTTTGTATTGGACGGTGAGCAATATCATCCAGATGGGGCAGCAGCTGGTAATCAATAAATTAATGCGGCAAAAAAAAGCGGAAATCTCCGCGCAAGCCGGACAATTTAAAATTGTTAAAAAAAGCAAAAAACGCTGAGCCGTATTTTATTAATCGGCTGATCGGCGGCTTTCGAAAATTGTACTTTCGGAAGTTTTAACCGCCGTTCGGAAAAAGCAAGAGGTACGTTATGATATACGAGTATGAAGGAAAAACCGAAAAAGAAGCGATCGAAAAAGCCGCGAGCGAACTCGGTCTCGAACGCGATCAGTTCGACGTGGAGATCCTTGAAACGCAAAAAAATTCGCTGTTCAAAAAAGGCTATGTAAAGATCCGCGTCAATCCGGTCGATTCTCCCGATGCGTCGCACGCGGGGAACGACAACAGAATGTATGAAACGCCTGCGAGAATCGTCGCCGATCCGCTGCCGCAGGATGAGTTCGAAAAAAAGCTGCTTGAGTTCGTCGACACGATTATCGAAAAGATGGGCTACGACGTAAAAACGGAAATCGTGTTCCGCGAAGCGAAGAAAATCGGCATAAAGATGAATTCGCAGAATTCGTCGATCCTTATCGGGCGGAAGGGAAAAAACCTCGATGCGCTCCAGCTTTTGGCAAATATCTACGCCGGCCGGCTCGGCCACGAAGACGTGCGCATCATCCTCGATTCGGAAAATTACCGCATCCGCCGCGAAGAATCGCTCGTGCGCCTTGCGTACACGACTGCGGACAAAGTGCATCAGACGCACAATTCGATTTTGCTCGAACCGATGAATCCGTTCGAACGCCGCCTCATTCACACGACGCTCAACGACATCCCCGATATCGACACGAAATCGGAAGGCGACGGTCTGTACAAGCAAGTGCGCGTTCTCTATAAGGGCGTTCGTTGACGTATCCCGCCGCCGCGTGCGGCGCGATCGAAGCGATTTGAAATTTTATTAATTTTTGATAAGGTGAAAATGCCTATGCGTAAATTGTTATTATCGTTTGCAATGTGCTGTGTTACGATCATGTACGGAGGATGCAATCCTATGGAAAAAAGCATAAAATCGATTCAGGGAAAAGACGGAGTATTCGCCGTCATGGAGACGACGCGCGGAAACATCGTGCTTGAGCTGTATTACAAAGATACGCCGCTTACCGTCGTGAATTTCGTCGGGCTTGCCGAAGGCACGCTCGATGCGGCGAAAGGCAAACCCTTTTACGACGGACTCACGTTTCACCGCGTCATCAGCAAGGGAAACGGCGACGATCAGGATTTTATGATCCAAGGCGGCGACCCGCGTGGCAACGGCACCGGCGGCCCGGGCTATTCGTTTCCCGATGAAATCGTCGACAAATACGCATTTACTTCGGGCGGCCTCCTCGCCATGGCGAATTCCGGAGCGAATACGAACGGCAGTCAATTTTTTATCACGATCGTTCCGACGCCGTGGCTCACCGGCAAACACACGATTTTCGGCAAAGTGCTTGAAGGACAGGACATCGTCAATAAGACAAAACAGGGCGATGTTATCAAAAAGATTACGATTGTGCGGAACGGCGAAGACGCGAAAAAGTTTACCGCATCGCAAAGCGATTTTAATAAATTATCCGCCGACGCGCTGAAAGCGGCCGCCGCTCGAAAAGAAGCCGCGTTCGCCGATCAGATCAAAACGATCGAAAAGAATTTTGCGAATTTCGAAAAAAACGCCGACGGCATTTATTATAAAATAAAGAAAGCCGGCAGCGGCGAAAAAACGGGAAGGGGCAAAAAAGTTTCCGTCGATTACAAAGGCTACCTCATAGACGGCCGCGTATTCGATTCGTCGGAAGGCAGGGCGCCGCTGTCCTTTACGACCGCCGCGGGACAGATGATTCCCGGTTTCGACGCGATGGTGCAGGATATGAAAAAAGGCGAAAGCCGCACGATCGTCATCCCGCCCGATTTGGCGTACGGCGAGCGCGGTTACCCGGGCGTCATCCCCGAAAATGCATATATCGCATTCGATATTACGCTGCAGTAAAGGTAAATAAAATTTGTTAATTATTAAAACGCCGTGTTTTCAAACGCGGCGTTTTTTTATCGCCTTATAAAAAAAACGAAACTCGTTTCGATTGTTATTCGGAACTTGCCCTCTACTGCAGTTTCAGCCGGTACAGTTTCGAGCCTCGGGCAGGCGTCCATTTTTCTTTACGCTTTTCAGGCAGCGTTGCGATATCGTCCGGCACAAAGCCCAAATTTTCAAACCAATCGGCCGCCTGTGTCGTGAGGATAAACACGCTTTCGCATCGTTCCCGCTTTGCCTTTTTTAATAAAAATTCGATGAGTTTCGGTCCGACGCCGATATTCGCGCAGGATTCGTCCACGGCGACCGCTGCGATTTCCGCCTGATGCGCGTCGTAAAAATGCAGCGCGGCGCATGCGCGTATGCCGCCGTCGAGTTCGTAGACGATATAATCGTCCGCATTTTCGAGCAGTTCGGCATCGCTTCTCGGCAAAAGTTTTCCGGACGCGACGAAGGGGCGCATAAGCGAAAGAACTGCCGGAATGTCTTCGGTTTGCATCGTGCGTATGCCGCCGTAGTTTTCCGAGTAGATCATTGTACCGCTTCCGAGTCCTGAAAAAATTTCGCAGGGCAGCACGCCGTCGAGCGCGCCGTTTACGATATGAGTTCTTGCGACACCCGATGCGCACGCGCTCTTTGCCAAGCGCAGGAGCGAAACGATTTTGCCGTTTTCCGAATTCGCGTTCGCTTCGATAAAAGAATCGAGTTCGCCGAGATTGAGCGCGGGGATTTCGCCCGTTTCCGACACGGTGATTCCGGGCGGTACGGTAAAGTGCGATGCGTTTATATCGTCGCCGCTTGTGACGAAAAACAATTTATCGGCTTGCAGCTGTACGGCGACTTCTTTTGCGAGCGCCGGAGAAGAGATATTGTACGGCTTTCCCGTTCGGCTCCAGCCGATGCACGGAAAAATCGGAACGAAGCCGTCGGCAAGCACCGTGCGGATCGCGTCGGTTTCGAGCTTGTCGATTTCGCCCGCGTCCCCGTAATCTTTGCCGTCGAGCACGCCGATCGCGCGCGAGCGTACCCAGTTTCCGATCACGGCGGAAATGCGGTTCGCGGCGAGCGAAGTCATCACCGTATTCGAAACGTCGAACGCCGCCATTTTTATGAGAGGCATCGCTTCATGCGTTGTAACGCGCACACCGTTTTGCATCGTCCACGAAATATGCGATGCCGACAACACTTCGTCGATGCGCTCGCGCGAGCCCGGCACGATGAGTACGTGCAGTCCCGCTTTTTTGATAAGCGCTATGTCGCGGATGTGGCTTGAAAAAAGCGGCGAGTCGATGTCGTCGAGATAGATGACGACGACGGCGTTTTTAAATCGGTCGACGTAGCGAATGACGTCGCGTATGCGCTGTGCTTTTTCGATTCGTATAGTGTCCGCCATAAGGCTATTATAGCGCGCGGACGCGGAAAGCGGCAATGTCGAAACCGGAGTGCGGAAAAGCGGGGAGCTTGTATCTTTTCCGTATTTCTTTTGCTTGACAAAGCTCCGCGCAAACTATACGGTAATACGCGATAATCGGCGCACCTGATACAGCGATCGGGACGCGGCGATCCGCGCCGGTTACATCAGGAGGACGTATGAGAAAAGAATTGCAGTGGGGTTTATTGATAACGGGAATTCTATCCGTTATCGCCGGCATTTATGTAATCGCTCAGCCGATGGTCAGTTTGGTTTCGTTATCGATTTTTTTTGCGGCGGTACTCTTCGTCAACGGCGTGTATGAAATAGTCCGCTATTTTTACGATAAAGGAAATAGCAGCGGCTTTATGCTCTTTGACGGCATCGTTACCGTCGTGCTTTCTCTTATCCTGTTTTCCGGTCCGCTGGGCGCGATGGTCACGCTCATTCCGTACATATTCGTGTTTTGGATGCTTTTCGGCGGGATCTCAAGAATCTTTATCGGCTTTGAAATACACAAAGCCGACAAGCGCGAAGGAAATTATTTATTTTTGACCGGCGTACTCGGAATATTCTGCGGCATCGTCATGGCCTTTCATCCGCTTTTTACCGGATTGGTCGTCGCGTACATGATCGGCTTCGGTTTTCTGTATCAGGGTATTATCAATATCGTTTCGTTTTTCCGATTGCGAAAAACCGCACAATAATATTTTCCTGAGAGTCGCGGAGTGCGGTGATGCTTCGATCGCAATTTAAAGCCTTTGTCGAATTCCGCGACGAATTCCGATCTCGCGTTGCCGAGTGGTCGAAGTACGCTTCGGCGCTCGAAGCGCTGCAAAAAACCGCCGCGCAAAAGGATACGCCGGATTATCCCGTTGAAACGACGGTCGTGTACAACCGTGCGCTCGACGACGTTTCCGCTCAAGATGAAATCAAATTGATCGTCATCGGCGACAATCCGGGCAAAGACGAACAGCTTTCGATCAACAATCGCTACCTCGTCGGACAGAGCGGGAAAATCGCCGACGGTTTTTTTCGGCGCAATCCCGAACTGCAAACCGATTTCAGAAAAAACGTCGTCATCCTGAATAAAACACCCGTGCATACCGCAAAGACGCACCATCTGCGTTCTTTGCAAAAAGCAGATCCTGAAATCGCAAAGCTCATCGAAATAAGCCAGCTGTGGATGGCCGAACACACGGCAAAGCTGCATCGCGCACTTTGGGAAAACAGTGCAAGCGGAAAACAAGACGCGCGAAGCCGAGCCGATACGGACGGCACAAAAATCGGCGAGTGTTTTAATCCTCCTCAGCTGTGGCTTGTCGGTTATGCGGAATTGAAAGAGAAGGGTATATTTGCGCCGTACCGCGACGCACTGAAAGCCGCCTATGCCGGAAGCGATGCATGGAAAAGCGTTTTCGTCTATCAGCATTTTTCGATGAACCGCTTTCTCATCGATTTGAAAGCCTATCAAAAAAATCGTGCGGCGGACGGCGGCGGTAAAAAAACACACGGCAACAAGAAAGGCGCCGCACTATCCGGTACAAACGCATCGCTCGCTTGCGACCTCGAAAAGCTCGGCGAATACCACAGAAAAGAAATTTTCGGCGAATGAACATCAAATAAGAAAACGCGGCGCGACGTATCTGCCGGGCTTTTTGACAAAAATCGATACGGCGGTTACGATAACGTCATAAATATAAACTATCGTCTCCGCTCCGAGTTCGGCGGTTTGTATGCCGTCTCTTGCACCGCCCGCTCCCCGAACGCACTCCCGCTCCGTTGTTGCTTTCCGCACGATGCGCTATACTTACACTATGACTCGTACAGCCCAATCTTCGCGCGTTCCGTTTTTTGCGGCGCTCTGTCTTTTTCTTTCCGCAGTCGAATACGCGATTCCGAAACCGCTGCCCTTTATGCGGCTCGGACTGGCAAACCTTCCGATCCTCATTTCGCTTGCGATGATGTCCAAACGCGACGTCGCCTTTTTGATCGTGCTGAAAGTGCTCGGTCAGGCGCTCATCTCCGGCACGCTTTTTTCATACGTGTTCGTCTTTTCCGCAGCGGGTTCGTTCGCTTCCGGTTTTGCGATGCTCCTGCTCTACGCGCTCTTTCACAAAACGAAGCTCATGTCGAATATCGGCTTGAGCCTCGCAGGCGCGCTTGCGAACAATGCGGCTCAGGTTGCCGTCGCCCGCGTGATGATTTTCGGCACTCAAACGCGCTACATCGCTCCGCTTCTTTTTTTTACCGGACTTGTGACCGGACTCGTACTCGGCATTTTTGTCAATATTTTTTGCGCGAAATCGTCGTGGTATAAGCGCCTCCTCGCCGAGCAGCCAGATTCGAATACGGCAGGGGGGGAAGTCTCCCCCTCGCTCCAAAGTCCTCGCGCCGAAAGCGCTCCGGTCTTTTCCGCTGCCCCCTCTTCCGGCAGCCCGCTCGATGCCGACGCCAAAACTTCGCGCGTTCAGTTTATCGCCGCGATGATTCTGTTCCCGATCTTTTTACTGCACGGACTGGTCGTTCCGAAAAACGTATCCGGCATCGTGCGCGTGTGCATCGTGTGGATTTTCGTTGCGGCGTTTTTCACAATGGCCGCAATAAAAAAACACGGACGCATCAAAGTGTTGCCGTCTATCTTTATGACGATCGGCATTACGTTTTTTGCGCTCCTTGCACCGTCGGGCAGAGTGCTCCTGTCGCTCGGTAAATTCCGCATTACGCTCGACTCGCTCCTCATCGGCTTGCACAAAAGCGGCATTCTCTCCGGCATGGTATTTCTTTCACAATTCGCCATATCGCCGCATTTGCACTTGCCGGGCAAAGCGGGCATATTTCTCGGACAGATGTTTACGACTTTCGACGCGCTTACGGCAAAGCACCTGCATTTTTCGCGAGGCCGCGTCATCGCCGCCCTCGATTCGCGCCTCAACGAATTGTGGGAAGCGTGAGCGCGGGATCATACTGAAAGACGATACGCATATCGATGAAGCCGCTTCGGTGAATCGCAGGGCTGAGCAGGAGTTTTAAATTAATAATATGGAATTGCAGTTTTTTATAGCGATTATCGGATTGCTTTTGCTCACCGTCATTTTATTAATCGTGCTTATTGTTAAAAAAAGCGGAACCGATTCACGGACGATTATCAATCGGCTTGAAAATTACGAAAAAAATCTGAAAGACGAATTTGAACGAAGCAGAAAAGCGAATTCCGAAAGCGACAGAGAATCGCGAAAGGAAAACACCGAAACGCTCGTAAAATTCCAAGAATCGATAAACGGAAAATTGGATACGCTGACGAAAAACACGCATGAATCCCTGACGAATAATTTAACGAAATTTATGGCGATTATTTCTCAAAAATTCGACAGTTTATCAAGTGCAACGCAGGCAAATCTTTTTAAACAGCAGGAAACCATACAAGCCGGACTTAAAAACATACAGGACAACAACGAAAAGAAGCTTGAGCAGATGCGCATGACGGTAGATGAAAAACTGCAGTCGACGCTTGAAAAGCGATTGTCGAGTTCGTTTGAAATCGTGAGCAAGCAGCTTGAAGCCGTACAAAAAGGCCTCGGCGAAATGCAGACTCTTGCCGGCGATGTCGGCGGGCTTAAACGCGCATTGACGAATGTAAAGACCGCCGGCGGCATGGGCGAAGTGCAGCTAGAAGCCATCCTCAGCGATTTTTTATCGGCCGAACAATACGAAAAAAACGCGCATCCGAATCCTTCCAATCCGAAAATGGTCGTTGAGTTTGCCGTAAAAATTCCGTCGAAAATTACGGAACGCGATTATATCTACCTGCCGATCGATTCGAAATATCCCGTTGCGATTTGGGACAAGCTGACACTGGCGTATGAAACGGGAGATAAGGCCGAAATCGAATTGCAGAAAAGAGCGTTGGCCTCAGAGATACGGAGCATGGCAAAAGATATTAAAGAAAAATATATCGAAGTTCCGCATACGACCGATTTCGGCATATTGTTCGTTCCGTATGAAAGTTTGTATGCGGAGCTGAATCGCATTCCGGGTTTTGTACAGCAGCTGCAAAACGATTTTAAAGTTACGATATCGGGACCGACGACGTTGACGGCGCTTTTGAACAGCTTGCAAATGGGTTTTCGCACGCTCGCGATTCAAAAAGAGACGAGTAAGATTTGGGAATTGCTCGGTACGGTAAAAACGGAATTCGGTAAATTCGGCGCGGTTTTGGCAAAGACAAAAGAAAAGCTGCTGTCGGCGACTAATGAAATCGAAAAAGCGGAAACGCGCAGCCGCGCCATCGAAAGAAAATTGACGCGTGTCGATGCGCTTCCCCAATCGGATATCGAAAAAACGCTCATCGACACGAGAAGCGACACGGAATAATTTTCCGACCGTATGTTTCGGCGTTTACATCGCTTTCATCAGCGCGGCGATATTTTCCCGTATGACGTGCAGCAATGCATTCCGTTCGACTTTGTCGGGGAAGTTTCGCCACACGATATACGCGGCGTTCGGCGCAACTTCGGCAAGCGGACTGCCTACGGGGTTATGCACATTGTCGATGATTATATCGTAGCCGCCGGTTTTTGCGTTTGCGATTTGGTTTGCCGTCACAGCCTCCGGTCCGAATGTCTCCGCAACGGTAAAACCCAAATCGGCGGCGAGGTAGCGCTGGTGTTTGTGGCACAGCACTTTTGCATTCGATTTTCCGCGCCGCTCGATTTCCGCTTTCGCATCCAGGATGGCATTTACATAGAGGGCGAGCCGCACTTTGTTTTTTTCTTCCGTACCCAATCTTTCCGCAATTTTTGCCGTTTCGTTCGTTACCGTTGCAATTGAATTGTTGCTTGCGATGCGCATCATTTTCGTTCCGTCTATAGAATCGCCGAGCGTTTTCATCATTCGTTCAAAACCGGCGTAGATGAAAAGATCGCTTGCCGTGATTTTTTGAATATCGCTCACCGTCACTTCGTATTCCGGCGGATGACGAAGCGTTGCGGGTGCGATCGTTTCGACGTTGTCCGCCCCTGCGATATCGGCAAAAGCGGCTGTCCACGATGTCGATGCGACGATGCGAGTTTTCGGTTCGACTGCGTTTTGTGCGAAGTTCGGTATATCGTTTTTTCCGTTTGCGAAAAGGAGCGCCGCAGATACTATCGGCAGTATAAAAATAATAATTTTTTTCATCGTGTAAAATCCTCTTTCGATTGCGCGCAGCTTATTTACAGGTCATCCGCTTGAGTTCGCGTCCTTCCATATCGTACAGCGCGATTTCGCCTTTTTCGTATACGGCAAATCCCGCAGGAGAGCCGTTTTTCGGAAGCGATGTCGAGCCGGGATTGCATACGAGTACGCCGGCTTGCGTTTTGTACAAGTGCTGTTCGTGGATGTGGCCGAACAGTTCGATATCGTTCGGGGAAAGCGGCGGAACTTTGCTGCCGGCGACAATTGCTTCGTTTGCCGTTTGTTTTGCCGGAGCATAGATGTGCCCGTGCGATGCAAAAATTCTTATACCTTCATCGGCGATGCAGGCGTAATCCGCCGAAATCGGAAAGGCGAGTACCATCTGATCGACTTCGGAGTCGCAGTTTCCGCGGCACGCGATTATGTCGTGCGCGAGCGGGTTGAGCATTTGCGCGACAAGGGCGGGCGCATAATTTTCCGGCAGCGGATTTCTCGGTCCGTGATAGAGCACGTCGCCGAGTAAAATAATTTTATCGCATTTAAGCGCGTGAAAGTGCGCGAGCGCTTTTTCACAAGCCGCGGCGCTTCCGTGAATATCGGACATAATAAAGTATTTCATACACATAAATCATATCGTGCTTGGGGATCTTTGGCAATGTTTTGAAAATCTAATGCGGCATTTTCGAAAATTGATATTTTCTGTAATGCCGCATTTTAAGGAGCGATAGCGTTGCGTGCCGATTTACGATATGACGATGATTCCCGGTACCGGTCGTTCCGCTTCCCGATTGTCGGCCGTTCGATCTTTCAAATGCAAAAACCTCTCGCCGTTTACAAGCAGCTGCGACGATCCGCCTCCGTCCAAATTGACCGAATTTTGAAGACCGATACGGGCGCAGTATGCAGCCGTTTCTTTGAGCGAACAGCCGGGACTTTCTTTTCCTTTTACGTGGCCGTGGATGCTTGCGGCTTCCGCCCAAATTAACACGGGCAAATCGTCTTTATCGGCTCCCAGCACTATCCGTCCGGCTCTTCCGTCGTCCCAGGAAAGGGGATATACCGTCGGCGGAAATGCGGTCATTTTCCCGAATTCGCAAAAAGGGCAGCCGGAAAAATCGACGGCAAGTTTTCCGTTTTCCGTCATCGCAGGTCCGACTTGCAGCGCAAACGCATACGGCGTATCGCTTTGAAAGGAACAGTGCGGATCGGAAACGGCAACGGGCTTTTCCGTTTGAACGGCAAAGCCTCCCATGGGAACGCGAACGGCTCCTCCTTTTTTCGATGCGATGACGCGGCCGTCGGCAACGAGCAATGCGCTTCCGCTGCACGGCGGCGTCATTTCCGTATCGGGGCGTTCAAAAAAAAGACAGTTTTTGCCGTGTACGTACGTTTTGCCGTCTATCGTTACGGACACTTCGGTGAGTTCGGGATGCGCGATCCGTGTTTTTCCGTCAGTATCCACGACGAGTGCGGGACGATGATGCAGCGGCGGCAAAATCATTGTTCCTTTTTGCACGGTCATACCGTAGGGCGTTCCGAAAAGATCGTACGGATTGAGCGCATCGAAAGTGTCCATTAAAAAAAAGTGCGCGTTACATGCTATGTCATGCGTTTTTGCGGCGTCGCTTACGCAGCCGAATCGATTTGAAACCGGCATAGCCCGCGCACCCGCACCCGATCCGTCAGCCGTATCGCAAAAACCCGCTTTTATAACCGCATTCAGCAGGCTTTCGCTTTTCGGATCGCCGCTTTCGATCCACGCGGCGAGGTTTGCCGTCGCATCGTAATAGGTCACGCCGCCGATCGTTCGGGGCATCGAAGCCGTATCGACGGTGTCCGGTACGTGAAAAAAAATCAAGTGTCCGGCTTCTGAGGGGTTTTTCGGAATGATGGCCACGCGATAGAGCTGTGCCAGCGATTTAATAAAATCGGAACGGAACGGAGCTTGTGTAAAGGCGATATCGTTCCAGCCGAATCCCGACACGGTCAAAAACCGCTGAATATTTCCGTCGGGATTGTCGATTTGATCCAAGCGTTTGATGACAGTCATATTATCCTTTGATGCCGGCGTTCATGGAATTTTCGATGATATAACGCTGGCAGAAAATAAATACGATGATCAGCGGCAAAACGGCAAGTACGCCGGCTGCAAGCAGCAAATTCCATTCGCTCGAATATTGACCTTGGAACATCGTAAGTCCGAGCGTAACGGTGTACAGCTCCGTTTTGGCAATGTAGAGCATAGGCCGAAGCAGATCATTCCAGTTGTTCATAAACGCGATGATAAACAGCGTCGCGATCGGCGCGATCGATTGCGGTACGTAAATCATCGTATACATTTGAAGCGAATTCACGCCGTCGATAATCCCTGCATCGAAGAGCGCTTCGGGTACTTGTTCGTAAAATTCTTTCAGCATAAACGTACCGAGCGCGCCGGCAAGGAAAGACGGCACTATCAGGGGAAGATAGGAATCGAGCCAATTCAAGCGCATCATAAGATAGTACTCGGGGATGATCGTAACTTGAACCGGAATCATATACGTGAGCACTAAAAGAGAAAACAGCAGGTTTCTGCTTTTGAAACGCATCCGTGCAAATGCAAAACCGCTGAGTGAACATACGAAAAGCTGTCCTGCCGCGGCAAGCACGACGACAAAAACGGAGTTTAAAATATAGCGTCCGAAATTGTATACGTCCATAACCGTTTTATAGTTGTCCCACATTTGGTCGGTAAACAGCAGATCGGGTATGAATCTCGGCGGATCGGCGAAAATGTTTTTCGCACTCATAAAAGAATTCGACACCATCCAAATGAACGGAAAAATCGAAAGCAGTACAAATAAAATAATCAATGTATATCGTATGATCGGAATGCAGTCTTTTTTGTCCAACACGGTATTCTCCTGATAAAACTTTTTGTCCAAAACGGTAATTTTCAAAAAGCGCCGCTCCCGTTTGAGACGATGCTTTTCCGAATTTTTTTTAATCCCACGGCTGCGCCCAGCGTTTTCTGATGTAAAAATTCAAGACGGTGAAAAACGCGACGATTATCAAAAGGATAAACGCGATCGATTCGGCGAAGCCGACGCGGTAATATATGAATGCGTTTAAGTACACGTCATAGACGAGGGTGTTCGATGCGTTCATCGGTCCGCCGCGCGTCATGGCAAGAATCAATTCGAAGTTTTTAAATGAATCGATGATTGCGATTGTTAAAATAAAAAACGTCGTCGGGCTCAAGAGCGGCAGCGTTATGCGGAAAAAACGCTGCGGTCGGCTTGCACCGTCTATGGTCGCCGCTTCGATCATTTCATGTGATATATTTTGAAGGCCGGCAAGAAACAAAATCATATAGTAACCGGACATTTTCCACACTTGAACGAATGCAACGGTAAACAAAACGAGTTTTTTATCGCCGAGCCAATTCGGCATACTCATAATGCCGACGCTTTTTAAAATAACGGAAAGGAGTCCGTAGTTGGGGCCGAGCAGCCATCGCCAAACGATTCCGACCGCAACCGAAGAAGTGATGACCGGCATGTAAATGGCCGCGCGAAAAAAATTGATGCCTTTTATTTTTACGTTGATAAGGCAGGCAAAAATCAAACCGAACAGCATACCGCCTATTACATAGAAAACGGAAAACTTGAACGTATTGCGGATAACGAGCCATGTGTCGGGATCTTTAAGCGCTTCGATATAGTTTGCGAATCCGTTGAATTTCGGAGATGCGAGCAAATTCCAATCGGAAAAGCTTAAGATAAATGCTGCGACGATCGGCATTAAACGAAATACGAATAAGCCGATGACGGTCGGTAATAAAAAAATCCACGGTGTCCACGGCTTGTGCCATACGAGTGATTTGGAAGACATTATTATATCCTAAATTAATAAATATCGAATAATAAAAAGACGGCATGCAAAGTGACGCATGCCGCCGATAAAATCAATTATTTGTAATAACGGGAAAGAACGACATTGATGTCTTTGGTCGCGGCCGTAATCGCCTGATCCATCGTTCTCTCGCCGTTCAGCGCGCTGTCGATGTAACCGTTTAAGCCCATCGCTTCGTTCGCACGGTAGCCTCTCCATTCGTTCCATCCTTTTGTGTAGGAAGTTTTAAGAGGCTCTCCCGCTTCTTTGTTCAAAAGCTCCATCTCTTTGCCGGGTTGCTGAGCCGGGTCGACGATGCCTTTTGAAAGCGCAATGTTCGACGGAATTTTACCCGCCATATACTGCGACAAATCGATGCCTTCGCCCGCAACGTACTGCATGAATTTCCACGCTTCATCGACATTCTGCGTATTCGGCGACATACAATATGCATCGGGCCAGCCGTAGGTGACGCGCTTCGCTTTGCCTGCGGGTCCGAACGGAACGCGGCTTATACCCCACTTTACGCTGTTGCCGAGCGTTTTGCGGTGATTGTCGACATACCATGAACCGTCGATCCACATTGCACATTTGCCCTGCGGAAAAATATCCTGATTGCGGAATGCGCTCATATCTTTTTGACGGGGTGCGACTTTTTCAACGGCAACGAGCCGGTACAGAAAATTCAGCGCATCGCGCGCGTTGGCATCCGGAGCGAATTTGTTTTTTTGCGCATTGAGCAGGTTGCCGCCGTTCGCATACACCCAGCTTTCGATCTGCGCATAGCGTCCGTAAAACCAAAAGCCCCACTGGTCGACGGCACCGTCATTGTTTTTATCGATCGTCAATTTTTTTGCGGCGGCGAGAAAATCGTCCCGGCTCCAATCTTCCGTCGGATATTTGACGCCTGCCGCGTCAAACATATCCTTGTTATAGTAAAGCACCGCCGTAACGAGCGCGAACGGCAGTGCATAGACGTGATCGCTTTTTGAAATCGCTTTCGTCGCGTCCATCATCGATTTATAAAATTTTTTATCGGTGCCGTCGCGTTTGATAAGCGAATCGAGGTTGTACATGAGGCCGTTTTCCGCCCATTCTTCGAGATAGCCGGAACTCATCGTAAAGACGTCGGGCAGTTTGCGCTGCTGAGCCTGAATGCGGAGTTTCGTCCAATATTCATGTGTATCGATAATGGTATTGTTGATTTTTACGTTCGGATGTTCCGCCTGATACTTTGCAATGATCTGCATATTTTGATCTTTCATGGTCGGATCCCACGTCCACCATTCCAGCGTAACCGGTTTTGCGGAAGAGCTCGTCGTTTCCGAAGCTCCCATTGCAAAAACCGCCGCGCCGATGCTTGCAAGCATGACGGCTAAAACCATTTTTTTCATAACGCCTCCTGAAAAATGAATCGATATGCGTACCGTGTATAATACTGCCGATCGACAGAGAAAAGTTTTGCCGAAAAAGCAGCACTATACGTTTGTTTAATTTTTTTATAGTACTCCATTCCGTATACGCTGTCAATAAATTATTAAGGCGATAAAAATTTTGATAAAAATGTTTACTCTACATCAGTGTCCGTTCGGCCGCTGTATCAGTTCGTATAAAATAATCGATGCCGCCTGTGCGACGTTTAAGCTTTGTATGGCGGGCTCGCTTCCTTCTGTAAATCCCGCAAAGGGGATGATGACGCATTCGTCGCAATTTTTCCGCACGTCATCGGATATGCCGTCCTCTTCGTTGCCGAGCACGATGAGCAGGGGTTTTTCGCCGCGCAGACCGGCGATTTCCGCGAGTGTTTTTTTTGCACGCAAATCGGTGCCGATCCGCAGCATGCGTCCGCGTACCGCTTCCATAAAACGCGCAATCGAATTCGCCGAATAAATCGTAACGAATTCCATACCGCCTTGTGCGATGCGGTAGCTGCTCGTCGTAACGGCCGACTGCGATTCGTCCGCCGGGATAACGATGTTTTTCATACCGAAAAAAGCCGCGCTCCTGACGATTGCGCCGAAATTGTTCGCATTGCCGATGCGGTCGAGCACGAGCACGTTTTCGCCGTTTGCAATCCACTCGTCCGAGACGTCGGAATCGAGCGGTGTGATTTTCGGCATAAAGATCATCGCGACGACGCCCTGATGATGCACGGTTCTGGAAAGTTTTTCCAAATCGGCCGGCTCGACCAAATTGTATATGCCGCGATTTTCTGCAAGCTTTTTGCAAAGGCCGCCGAAAAACGGTGCGGTTTCTTTCGTAAAATACAATCGGCGGATTTTTTTCCAATCTTTTTTTTCGAGCTTTTTTACGGCGGAAAGTCCGCACACGGCGAGTTCGTCGTTTTGTTTGTTTCGCATGAATTTATTGTAGCCGATTGTGCCGCACGTGACAACGCGTTATTTGTCGTATTATTCGTCGTGCGCGAGCGGTGCTGAACGCTTCCGTACCGGCTGCCATTGTCGGCTTGCGTATACCGATGGCTGATCGTGCTCTATATGTTACCGGCGATTTTAATAATCGTCTGTGTGATATAGTCGTCCGGTAATTTTTTCCCTTCTTCCATAAGGTAACCGAATAATCGCATTATGCCGATATATCCCTGCGTTTCCGGTTCTTGACAGATCGTAAAGCCGATGCCGCCTTCCTTGATAATTTTTTTGATTTCCGGCAAATCGTCGAATACGAGCGGTACGATTGAAGAGCGACCGAGCTCTTTTATCGCACGGTATACTCCGGGGACGCCGCCTGCGACGACGAAGACGCCGGTAATTTCGGGATGCTTCGAAAGAATCGTATGCGTGAGTATATATGAATCTTCGTTGCTGTCAAAGGCTTCAACCGTTTTAATAATTTCATATGCAATGCCGTGTTCTGCAAGGCCTGTGCAAAATCCTTTGATTCTGTCGTTGTGTCCGCGTATGTGAAACGACCCGCTTACGATTAATAATTTTTGTTTTTCTTTTGTGATAAGCGACAACATGCCCGCTGCGGTGTATCCCGCTTTTTTGTAGTCGGTGCCGACATAGCAGATTCTTCCGCTGTCGGGGATATCGGTGTTGACGCTTACGACGGGGGTACCGCTCTGCGTGAGCGCAAAGACTTCGCGCTGCACTTCGGGTAAGTCGAGTGTCGTGATGCACATGCCCTTGTAACGTTTTTTTGCCGCTTTTTTTATCGCGGCGATATGCGTTTGCACGTCGAATCCGCGTATGTGAATCAACTCTACACTCACGCCGTAATCTTTGAGCTCCGCTTCGGCCCGCCGAAATCCTTTGATGACATCAGTGAAAAACGGATTGTCTTTGTCGGGGAGCAGGCAGCCGAAGCGGATGGGCTGTTTGCGCGCTGCAAGCGCTTTGCCTGCGCGATTCGGTATGTAGCCCATTGCGTCGACGATACGGCGGATCCGTTTCGCCACTTCAGGATTGACATCCTTTCTGTTGTGAAGTGCGCGGTCGACGGTTCCGCGTGATACGCCGGCTTTTGCTGCAATATCTTTTATCGTGACAGCCATATGTATCCTTTTGTTTTCATTTTATGCATCAATGAACGGCGTACGCCGGCGAACGAAATTTTCGCCGAAAGCATATCTTTATTTTGAAATACTTTCGACATTCAGGCTGTCAATTTTCAAACGGATTTTCATCGCAGTACAGCTGTCCGGCGGGTTTATTGTATGAAATATCCTGTACGCCGAGATAGTCGAATACGGTGAACAGCGCTTTGCCCGCATGTCCGAAGGCTACGGCGCCGTGATGCGGGAACCGTTTTGAAATGAGCACGTGACGGTAAAACCTGCCCATTTCGGGAATCGCAAACACGCCGATGCCGCCGAACGAACGCGTTGCGACGGGGAGCACTTCGCCCTGCGCGATGTACGCGTGCAGCGTCGTGTCCGCAGCGCTCTGAAGTCTGAAAAACGTGATATCGCCGGAATCGATATCACCTTCGAGCGTACCGCGCGTAAAATCGGGTACACTGCCCGACGGTTCGAGCAGGCGATGCTGAATGAGCTGATATTTGACGGCAGGTTTGCTTTTCGGATTTAAACGACAGAACGGCGTATTACCGCAGTGAAATCCCATAAATACATCCGTCGCTTTGTAGGCGTAGGGGAATTTTCCTTTAATATCGTTTTCGTACATATCGGCGGGTACGGAATTGTTGATATCGAGCAGCGTGACCGGAGAGCCCGTCACACAGGTACCGATATATTCGCTGAGCGCGCCGTAGATGTCGACTTCGCACGCAACCGGAATGCCGCGTGTCGCAAGGCGGCTGTTTACATAGCAGGGTTCGAAGCCGAATTCTTTCGGAAACGCCGGCCAGCATTTGTTTGCGAACGCGACGTATTTTCGCGCACCTTTGTTCGCTTCCGCCCAATCGAGCAGCGTAAGTTCAAACTGCGCCATGCGCGGGAGCAGATCGGGAAATCGGTTACCTTCCGTACCCAGTTCGCTTTCCATATCTTTTACGACTTCGGGAATGCGGCCGTCGTCTTTATGCGCGCGGTACGACACGAGCAAATCGAGTTCCGAGTTTTCTTGGATTTCGACGCCGATATCGTAGAGCGTTTTGATCGGCGCGTTGCACGCAAAAAAATCCTGAGGGCGAGGGCCGAACGTGATGATTTTCAAATTTGCGATGCCGATGCACGCACGTGCGACCGGAATAAAATCACACAGCATTTTTGCAATGTCGCAGGCGGTTCCGATCGGATATTCGGGGATGACCGCATTGAGTTTTCGAATCCCGAGATTGTACGAACAGTTGAGCATACCGCAGTACGCGTCTCCTCTCCCGTCGATTAAATCGCCTGCGCGCTCTTCGGCCGCAGCGGCGTACAATACGGGACCTGCGAATTCTTTTGCGATGAGCGTTTCAGGCGTTTCGGGGCCGAAGTTTCCGAGAAATACGCAGAGCGCGTTGCAGCCCGCCTGTTTTACTTCGTCGACGGCTTTGAGCATATCGACTTCGTTTTCGACCGTCGTCTTCGCTTCGTAAATAGTACCGTACTGCGAAAAGGATTCTACGATCGCTTTGCGCCTCCGCTCCGAAAGCGAGATGACAAAACAGTCGCGGCTGACCGCGATGATTCCGAGTTTGACTTCGGGGACATTTGTAATTTTTTTCATAGCTGTGTTCTCCTGTTTACGGAATAATACCGTGCTCGTGCACGGTATTATCGTATCGAATGTATTGTTTTTTATCAATCGGATCGCTTTTTTTCGTAAGAGCAATCGCAGTAAGCGGGCACTTGCATAAAAATCGAATTCGACTATAATTTTCATACAGTAAATCGCCGGAGTTTGTACGCGAATACAAATTTCGGCTTTTTTTGTTCGTCCCATTTTATTTGGAGGAAATTATGAAAAAAATCGGTAAACTCGTCGCCTTCGCAGCGGCCGTTTTTACACTCGGCACCTTTGTTTCATGTACGAAAAAAAACGCTCAGGCGGAAAGCGATACGATTAAAATCGGCGTATTCGAACCGATGACGGGAGCGAATGCGGCGGGCGGCGCCCTTGAGCTCGAAGGCGTCCGTCTTGCAAACGAACTGTATCCGACGGTTACGGCGGGCGGGAAAGAATATAAAGTCGAACTCGTGGTCGCCGACAACAAATCCGATAAAGTCGAAGCGGCGAATGCGGTACAGCGCCTCGTTGACAAAGAAAAAGTAAAGGTTGTACTCGGTTCGTGGGGTTCGGGCTATTCCATCGCAGCGGGTCCCATCGTGCAGGAAGCGAAAGTTCCGGCAATGGGATTGACGTGTACGAATCCCCTCGTTACAAAGGACAATCCGTATTATTTCCGCGTATGCTTTATCGATCCGTTTCAGGGAACCGTTATGGCGACATACGCGAATAAAAATCTCAACGCGAAAACCGCGGTGCTTATCCGTGAAATTTCGAACGATTATTCCGTCGGTCTTGCGAAATTCTTTTCCGACACGTTTAAAAAACTTGCCGGAGAATCGAGCATTCTTGCAGAGCTCAATTACAATACCGGCGATCAGGATTTTACCGCGCAGCTGACGACGATCAAAGCGAGCAATCCCGACGTGATCTTTGCGCCGGGCAATTACACGGAAAGCGCCCTTATCATGAAGCAGGCGAGAGAGCTCGGCATTACTGCACCTTTCCTCGGCGGCGATACGTGGGAAACACCCGAACTCATCGATGTCGGAAAAGATGCCGTTGAAGGCTGTCTTCTTTCTACGGCTTTCGATGCAGGCGGTGCGACGGGCGATCTTGCGAAAACTTTTTTGGCAAAATACGATGAAGAGTATCACAAAGAACCCGCCGCGTTTACGGTTCTCGCTTTTGACGGATATCGCCTTGTTCTCGACGCGATACGTCGGGCCGATTCGATCGACACGACGAAGATTCGCGATGCGATTGCGGCGACGAGCGACTTCGAAGGAGTTGCCGGAAACGTTACGCTCGATGAAAACGGAGACGCGACGAAAAGCGCTTTTATTAAAACGGTAAAAGACGGAAAGTTTACCTATATCACAATCGTAAACCCGTAAGAATTTTTAATAATTAATAATACCTGCCGTAAGGCGGTGCAAAGGTTTTGCGGCAGGTATCGTGTTTCGGAACTGTATATGACACCGGTACTTTTTTTGCAGCATATCGTAAATGCGCTTTCGCTCGGCAGCCTCTACGCGCTCATCGCAATCGGTTATACGATGGTGTACGGCATATTGCGCCTCATCAACTTTGCGCACGGCGATATCTTTATGCTCGGCGGATATTTTGCGTTTTATCTCATCGCGACGTTTTTTTTACCGTGGTGGGTTGCTTTTATCGTTGCGATTTCGCTGACGGCTCTGCTCGGGATCGGACTTGAACGGGTCGCCTACCGGCCGCTTCGCGATTCGCCGAAAATTTCCGTTATGATAAGCGCTATCGGCGCTTCGTTTTTGATCGAAAACTTGGCGACCGTCGTTTTCGGCGGACGGCAAAAAGGTTTTCCCGTTCCCGATATTTTTAATAAATTGTTTACGTTCGGTTCGTCGAAAAACGCGGTTACCGTCGTTGCAATCAGCGCAGTCATTCCGATTGTGACGGCCGTACTCCTCGTGTTGCTGCTTTGGGTCGTCAATAAAACGAAGACGGGTATGGCGATGCGTGCGGTTTCGACCGATTTGGATGCGGCACGGCTTCAGGCGATCGACGTCGATAAAACGATTTCTTTTACGTTCGGAATCGGTTCGCTCATGGCTGCCATCGGCGGCATCCTGTGGGCGTTAAAATATCCTCAGCTGAATCCGACGATGGGTATCATGCCGGGACTCAAGTGTTTTATCGCAGCGGTGCTCGGCGGCATCGGCAATATAGGAGGAGCGGTGCTCGGCGGTTTTTTGCTCGGCTTTCTCGAAATCATGATAATCGCGTTTTTGCCGGCGCTTACCGGCTACCGCGACGCGTTTGCGTTTATCGTGCTTATCCTCGTGCTGCTCTTTAAGCCTGCGGGGCTGCTCGGAAAAAACCAAGTGGAAAAAGTATGAGCGCGGCAGTCATAACAATCGATAAAAAGAAAAAAACGATATTGACCGTGTGTGCGGCTGTGCTTGCGCTTGCGTTCATCGCCGCAGCCGATGTTTTTTTCGATAATTTTACGCTGCGCGTTTTCAATCTCTGCGCAATCTATATCGTCCTTGCGCTTTCGCTCAATTTATTAAACGGTTTTACCGGCATTTTTTCGCTCGGACATGCGGGTTTTATGGCGATCGGCGCGTATGTTTCGGCGCTTTTGACGATGAGTCCCGCGCAAAAAGAAATGAATTTTTACCTTGCGCCGATTATACAACCGCTTGCAGGCGTTCAGATTCCGTTTTTGCCGGCCCTTTTGCTTGCAGGCTTGGCCGCCGCGCTCTTTGCTTTTTTGATCGGACTTCCGGTGCTGCGTCTGCACGACGATTATCTCGCGATTGCCTCTCTCGGTTTTGCGGAAATCATCCGCGTCGTCATTACGAATTTGCAGCGAGTGACGAACGGCGCGCTCGGTTTAAAAGGCTTACCGAAGTATTCGACGACCTACGTCGTGTGGGGCTGCGCGATCCTCGCAATCGTCTTTACGGTTGCGCTTATCAATTCCGCTTTCGGCAGTTCGCTTAAAGCGATCCGCGACAACGAAATCGCGGCGGAAGCGATGGGTATCAACGTTGCAAAAGTTAAAACGATCAGTTTTATCATGTCGGGTTTTATGGCGGGAATCGGAGGCGCTTTGCTCGGGCATCTCATGCAGACAATCGATCCGCGTATGTTCGTGTTCGGCCTCACGTACAATATCCTGCTCATCGTCGTGCTCGGCGGAAACGGCAGCATTACGGGTTCGGTCATCGCATCGATCGTCGTCACCGTGTGCATGGAAATGCTGCGCTTTCTCGACGGTCCGCTCAATTTCGTTTTCGTCAAAACAAACGGTTTGCCCGGACTGCGCATGGTCGTCTTTTCGCTTTTGCTTATGATCGTCGTCATCTATCGGCAGCGCGGTCTCATGGGCACGAACGAATTTTCCTGGGATTATCTTGCAAAGATCGGACTTGTGCCGAAGTTGAAAAATCGAAAAACGGGAGGCCGCTGATGCTGCAGTGCATTCACACGACGATACAGTTCGGCGGACTCACGGCGGTTCGGGATTTGAATCTCAAAGTCGATGACGGCGAAATCGTCGGCTTGATAGGGCCGAACGGAGCGGGCAAAACGACCGCGTTCAATATGATCACCGGCGTGTATAAACCGACCGGCGGCGGCATCTTTTGGGACGATACCGATATCGTAAAATTGAAGCCGCATCAAATCACCGAACTCGGACTTGCGCGTACGTTTCAAAATATCAGGCTGTTCGGCGAAATGAGCGTGCTTGAAAACGTCACGGTTGCGGGAAATCTGCGTGCGCACTTCAGCGTATTCGAATCGGTGCTGCATTTGCCGGGATACCGACACCGCGCTCAAAAAGTCAAAGAACATGCGCTCGATCTCCTCGATCAGGTCAATTTAAAAAAACACGCGTACGACAGTGCGACGAGTTTGCCTTACGGCGAACAGCGCCGCCTTGAAATCGTGCGCGCGCTTGCGACGCGGCCGAAACTGCTCCTGCTCGACGAACCGGCGGCGGGGATGAATCCCCAGGAATCGGAAGAGCTGATGGTTTTTATTAAAAAAATCAGAAACGATTTCGGTATTTCGATTTTATTAATCGAACATCATATGCAGGTCGTTATGGGAATCTGCGACAGAATGTATGTGCTCGAATACGGTAATACGATTGCCGAAGGAACGCCGAAAGAGATAAGCTCGAATCAAAAAGTGATCGACGCGTATTTGGGTACGGAAAACGAATTCTTCGACGGAGATGCGGAGGGCGGCGATGCTTGAGCTTACGAACGTTGAAGTATATTACGGGGGCATTCACGCGCTGCAAGGGATTTCGATCGAAGTTCCCGACGGAAAAATCGTATCGCTGATCGGCGCGAACGGAGCGGGAAAATCGACGACGCTCAATTCGATCGTCGGATTGGTAAAACCGCAATCGGGTTCCATCGCGTGGAACGGAAAAGAGCTGACCGCACTCGGAACAAAGCGCATCGTTTCGGATGGCGTCGTGCTCGTGCCGGAAGGGCGCCGTATTTTCCCCAACCTCACGACGTGGGAAAACATTACGCTCGGCGCTTATCACCGAAGCGATAAAGCGGGTATAGAAAGAGACCGCGATATGGTGTATGAACTTTTTCCGAGATTAAAAGAACGCGCGAAACAAAATGCGGGAACGCTCTCCGGGGGAGAGCAGCAGATGCTCGCCGTCGCGCGCGGTCTTATGGCGCGTCCGAAATTGTTTATGCTCGACGAACCGTCGCTCGGGCTTGCCCCGCTCATCATCAAAGATATTTTCGATACGATTCGTAAAATAAACGCGGAGGGTACGACCGTGCTGCTCGTCGAACAGAATGCGCGCGCCGCGCTCAAAATCGCCGACGCGGCGTACGTTATGGAAACGGGGCGGATCACGCTTTCAGGTACGGGAAAAGAGCTGCTCGCCGATACGCGCATCAAAGAAGCGTATTTGGGCGGCGCAAAATAAACGTATCGTCCGAAACGGCAAATGCGCTTCAAATCGTCGAAAACAATCGCGCTCTTCGCATCGTTTGCGCCGCGAGTTTGCCGGGCAAACAGGTGTCGAAAAAACGGTGCGCAGCACTGCGTTAATAATTATCGCACGGACAACCGCATTGACAGGGCAGGCGATTACTTGTATTATTTTCTTATCTTATCTCTCGATCCTTATATGGAGTTATTACATGGCAAAGACAAAACTCGTTTATTTTTTCGGCAACAAAAAAGCCGAAGGCAACGCCGATATGCGTGCGGAACTCGGAGGCAAAGGTGCGAACCTTGCCGAAATGACGAATATCGGTGTTCCGGTTCCGCCGGGATTCACCATTTCAACCGATGTGTGCAAGATGTACTACGATAATGACAGAAAGTATCCGAAAGAACTGTATTCCGACGTCGCGGCAAATCTTGCAAAGCTCGAACGCGCGTTCGGTAAAAAACTCGGCGCTCCGGACGATCCGCTGCTCGTTTCCGTCCGCTCGGGTGCGGCGAGCTCCATGCCCGGTATGATGGACACGATCCTCAACCTCGGCCTCAACGACAAATCGGTGCTCGGTCTTGCAAAAAAGACGAATAATCCGCGCTTTGCGTGGGATGCGTACCGCCGCTTTATTCAAATGTTCGGCGACGTCGCGATGGGCGTTCCGCATGAAGAATTCGAAAAAATTCTTTCGGAAGCGAAAGCCCGCGCGGGTAAAAAACTCGACAACGAACTCGATACGTCGGAGCTTCAAGACATCGTCGCAAAATACAAAGCGCTGTATCAAAAGACGACGGGAACGGAATTCCCGCAGGATCCGGAAAAGCAGATGTGGCACGCGATCAACGCGGTTTTCGGTTCGTGGATGAATGCGCGCGCGATCAAGTACCGCGAGCTCAATAATATCAAAGGATTGAAGGGAACGGCCGTCACCGTTATGGCGATGGTGTTCGGCAATATGGGCAACGATTCCGGCACGGGCGTGTGCTTCAGCCGCAGCCCCTCGACCGGCGAAAACAAATTCTTCGGCGAATATTTGATGAACGCGCAGGGCGAAGACGTCGTCGCCGGTATCCGCACGCCGCAGGAAATCAGTCAGCTGAAAAAAGACAATCCGAAAGTCTACGACGAACTCATCAAAATCCGCAACAATCTCGAAAAGCACTATCACGATATGCAGGATATGGAATTCACCGTTCAGCAGGGCAAGCTCTATATGCTCCAGTGCCGCAACGGTAAACGCACCGGTCCTGCCGCGGTCAAAATGGCCGTCGATATGGTCGGCGAAAAACTTATCACGAAGGAAGAAGCGATCCTCCGCGTGGATGCGGATCAAATCGACCAGCTGCTTCACCCGATGATCGACAAAGACGCTGCAAAACGCGCAGGCGTCATTGCGAGCGGTTTGAACGCTTCTCCGGGAGCGGGCTGCGGTCAAATCGTGTTTACGGCAGACGAAGCGGAAAAGCTTGCAAAAGAAGGCAAAAAAGTGCTGCTCGTCCGCAAAGAGACGAGCCCCGACGATATCGCCGGTATGGCGGCCGCTCAAGGCATCCTCACCGCGACGGGCGGACGCACGTCGCACGCGGCTGTCGTCGCGCGCCAGATGGGCAAACCCTGCGTTTCGGGCGTCGAAGCGATCCGTTTTTCAAACGGCGCCATCACCGTCAACGGCAAATCGTACCGGCAGGGTGACTGGCTTACGATCGACGGTTCGACGGGCAACGTATACGCCGGACAGATCCCGACAAAAGAGCCGCAGATCACCGGCGACTTCGGCACCTTTATGAAATGGTGCGACGAAGTCCGCAACGGATCCGTCCGCAAAGTCGGCAAATCGACGATCAAAGGTTTCGGCGTCCGCGCAAATGCCGACCAGCCCGATCAGGCGCAGGCCGCGTTTAACTTCGGTGCGGAAGGCGTCGGTCTCTGCCGTACGGAACACATGTTCTTCGATCCCGCGAAGCTCGTGTACTTCCAGGCGATGATCGCATCCGATACGACGAGTGCCCGCGAAAAAGCGCTTGCGAAAATCATGCCGCTGCAGAAAAAAGATTTTTCCGGCATCTTTGACGCGATGAAGGGCAAGCCCGTCATCATTCGCTTCCTCGATCCGCCGCTTCACGAATTTATTCCGAAAGATGAAGAGGGAACGCGCAAAGTGCAGCAAGTGCTGAAAGAAGAAGGCATTGACGTGTCGGTTGAAACGCTTACCGCGCGCTTCAACGCACTGAAAGAGTTCAACCCGATGCTCGGTCACCGCGGCTGCCGTCTCACGATCACCTATCCTGAAATTTATAAAATGCAGACGGAAGCCGTTACGCTTGCAGCGATCGAATGCAAAAAGCGCGGCATCCCCGTCCGCCCGATGATTATGATCCCGATCGTGTGCGAACCGAACGAGCTTGCGACGATCCGCAAAGAATGCGAAGAAGTCATCGAAAAAGTCGAAAAAGAGAGCGGTATGAAAGTCGCAATTGAAATCGGTACGATGATCGAAGTCCCGCGCGCGGCGCTCCTTTCCGGAGAGATCGCGAAGGTTGCGGATTTCTACAGTTTCGGTTCGAACGATTTGACGCAGTTGACCTTCGGTTTCAGCCGCGACGATGCGGGCAAATTCCTCGGCGCGTACTACCATCGCAACATCCTCGACGACGATCCGTTTAAGACGCTCGACGAAAAGGGTGTCGGCAAACTCATGGCAATGGCGGTTACGGACGCGCGCGAAGTTAAACCGGAAATGCACCTCGGTATCTGCGGTGAACACGGAGGCGATCCTGCGACGATCGACTTCTGCTATCGCGTCGGTCTCGATTACGTTTCGTGCTCGCCTTACCGCGTACCGATCGCACGCCTTTCGGCGGCGCAAGCGGTTATCCGTGCGGCAAAGGCGAAAAAAGCTGCCGCTAAAAAACCGGCTGCAAAAAAAGCTCCGGCAAAAAAGAGTACCGCAAAGACGGTAAAAAAAGCCGCACAGAAAAAAGTCGCGGCAAAACCGGCAAAAAAAACAACGGCGAAAAAAACCGCCGCTAACAAACCGACTGCAAAAAAACCGGTCGCGAAGAAAACCGCTAAAAAAGCAAAAAAATAATCTAAGCTGTATGTGACAGCGGAAACCGTCCGGTAAGCGCGAAAGCAAAATGCCGGGCGGTTTTTTTATGCAGCGGTTGCAGTGCAATTGCCGGTTTTAAAATCAAACGGAAGCATGCGGAGGTACGTGAAATGGAACTTATCGAACAAAAAATTTCTTCCGAAGAGTTGTATAAAAGCGCATCGTATTCCTTTCGCGTCGATTCGGTTCGTTTACCTGACGGAAAAACGGGGACGCGCGAAGTGGTAAAGCATCCCGGCGGCGTTGCGGTTTTAGCGATCGACGACGGTAAAGTCGCACTTGTCCGGCAATACCGATACGCTATCGATCGGATTACGACGGAAATACCCGCCGGCAAGCTCGATAAAATTCCCGGAGAAAAGCCTGTCGATGCGGCGCGCCGCGAATTACGGGAAGAAACGGGCTGCATTGCGGATTCTATGGAATACCTCGGCATGATGTATCCGTCGCCGGGAATTATTACGGAAACGCTTTACATCTTTTATGCGCGCCGCCTTCAAAAAACGCGGCAGGAGCTGGATGACGACGAATTTCTCAATGTCGAATGGCTTCCGGTCGATACGCTGCTCAAACAAATCGGTGACGGAGAGATAAACGATTGCAAAGCGATTTGCGCTTGCATGTTTGCGCACCTTAAAGGTATATTGTGAAAACATGATACACGTATTGCTCGCGGTTATCTATATCGCATTTATCAGTCTCGGTTTGCCGGATGCGCTGCTCGGTTCCGCATGGCCGGTTATGTATCGCGAATTCGGCGTAAACGTTTCTTACGCCGGTATCATTTCGATGATCATCGCTTTTGGAACCGTCGTTTCGAGTTTGCAGAGCGATCGATTGACGAAAAAATTCGGAACCGGACGGGTGACCGCCGCGAGCGTCGCGCTGACCGCGTTCGCGCTTTTCGGTTTTTCGCTTTCGCATTCGTTTTATGCGCTCGTCTTTTTGGCGCTTCCGTACGGACTCGGTGCGGGCAGCGTGGATGCGTCGCTGAATAATTACGTCGCGCTTCATTACAAAAGCCGTCACATGAGCTGGCTGCACTGTATGTGGGGAGTAGGAGCGGCGGCCGGTCCCTACGTTATGGGTTTTGCGCTTGCACACGGGAACACGTGGAATGCGGGTTATCGCGCGATTGCGGTACTGCAAACCGCGCTTACTGCCCTTCTCGTCTTCAGTTTGCCGCTTTGGAAACGAAACGATATAAGCGCAGCCGAGCGGATATCCGGAGCAGCGCAGGCTTCCGTATCCGATATACGCCCATCCGTGCCGAAGACGACGGAGTCTTCCGCATTCGATACGTCGAAAGCTTCATCACTCGATTCGGCCGATACCCGTCCGCTTTCGCTTAAAGAAATTATTAATTTACCCGGCGCAAAAGCGGTGATGCTTTCATTCTTTTGTTATTCCGCGGTGGAACAGACGAGCGGCCTTTGGGCGGCGAGCTATGCGGTTTTGCACAACGGCGTTTCAGCGGATGTCGCGGCGCGCTATGCGAGCTTCGTCTACCTAGGCATTACCGCAGGCCGCGCGCTCGCCGGTTTTATTTCGATGTATTTGAACGATACGCAGATGGTGAGGCTCGGCGAAATCGTTATCCTTGCCGGAGTGATATTGCTCTTTGTGCCGTTCGGAAATACGTTTACACTTTCGGGTTTCGCGCTTATAGGGCTCGGCTGTGCGCCCGTTTTTCCGAGCCTCATCCATGCAACGCCGCATCATTTCGGGGCAAATAAATCGCAGGCGGTTATCGGTGTACAAATGGCAAGCGCGTATATCGGCACTTGCGCTCTGCCGCCGCTCTTCGGTTTTCTCGCCGACAAATTCGGCATCTCGCTTTTGCCTGTATACGTGCTGCTGTTTTGCCTTCTCATGATCGCGTCTCACGAGCGGCTCGTACGGCTGACAAAACGTGTAAATAAAATTTAATAATTAATTAAAATGCCGAGCTTCGAAAGTATTTTTAGATAGCGCTGTGCGTTCGGCGACGCTCCGTCCGTTCAGCCGATAAAATCCTGAACGCACATAAAACGATATATTGTATGCGTTCCGCAGCCGATACCGACGTGCGTATAAGCACGGCTTAAAATATTTTTGCGATGCCCGCGGTCCGGATCGCTATTGTCTTCCAAAAGTCGGATGACGATCGTCCTCGCATCGTCGTGGCCGTAAGAGATATTTTCACCCCAAGTATGCGGATACAAGCCGTGTTTATGGATCCGTTCTCCCACATTCCCGTGTCCGACACCTCCGCCTGCTCCTTGCAAGCGAACCCATTCTTTTGCCGCAAGCGTAAGTCTTTTATTGAGTTTCAAAGGATTCAGCGACTTCATTACTGTCATCTCGTTAATACATTCCGTCATGGCAGTACTGGGATTTTCACCGGCATACGGTTCCAAACGAGTTTTTACGTATTGCGCCGGCTGTGTGTGCGCAAAATTGATTTCGTCAAGCACGTCATTTTCCAGTTTGGCAAAATAAGCGGCATTGGGATCTTCCGCCATATTTCCGCATGATATCGATATCGCCGCAAGCAGCAAAGCGGCCGCGAATATTTTAATAATTTTTACGATATGTTTCGTTTTCGGATTTTTCATATATATACCTCCATGTATTTTATTTTTTTATTTTCGCGGCGATCATCGCACCGCACGCGAGTACGAATAAAAACGCAAGATAGATGACGACGATGTATGCCGCCGCGTCGGGCGCAATAAAGAACATGATACCCGTTACGATAGTGAGAACACCGAGTGCGAGCGATGCGCTTCCGGCAGCTTTTCCGAGCCGCTTTTTGTCGCCGAGAGATGCGAGATATTTTTTCGAAAGCATGTAGGCTCCGGTTACGGTAAACGCCGCTCCCGCTCCGATAAAGAGTACAAAGAGCACAAGCAGTTTCGTGTGCGATACAATCATACCGTTACTATACAGTATTTTCAGCTGCACTGCCATATCGGCACCTTTGCCGGCGGCTGCATTGTCGCAGTTCCGTACCGTCGTTATGCCGCGGCCGCCGGTTGTCACGGGAGCGCTTTTGATTTAGACTGCATACCGACAGTATGGAATCGATTCTTTTATCGCTCAACGATGAACAGAAGGCATCCGTCATGCAGACGGAAGGGCGCGTGCGCGTCATCGCGGGAGCGGGTACGGGCAAAACGAGAGCGCTGACGTCGCGCTACTGCTACCTCGTCGACGAAGCGGGCATCGCTCCCGGCAATATTTTGTGCGCGACTTTTACAAACCGTGCCGCAAACGAAATGAAACAGCGCGTGCGTAAGCGGCTCGGAGATGTCGATTTGGGATATATCTGCACGTTCCACGCGTTTTGCGTTCAGCTGTTAAAAGAAGACATCAGCGTTTTAAACTACCCGAAAAATTTCGTCATCATGGATACGGAAGATGAGCGCGATATTTTGCTGCGCATCTTTTCCGATATGCACATTACGATGCGGGAGATGACGGTGCAAAGCGCGATCGACGAAGTGCTCGAAGCGAAAAAAATGCGCGCCGACACGTATATCGACGATATCTACCGCATGAACAACGAACAGCTTCGCGAACGTTTCAATTTTATCAAAGACCGCCGCGATGAAATTTTTGCACGCTATATCTACGAGCAGAAAAAAATCTTCGGTCTCGACTTCAACGATTTAATAAATTTTACGACGTATATCCTCGAACATTTTCCCGCCGTGCGCGAAAAATGGCAGGCACGCATGCAGTACGTCATGGTCGACGAATTTCAGGACGTAAGCAAAAAGCAGTACAAAATCGCACAGACACTTTCCGGAAAGCACGGAAACCTCTACATCGTCGGCGATCCCGATCAAACGATCTATTCGTGGCGCGGCTCGCACGTAAGACTCTTTTTCGATTTCGATAAAACTTATCCCGATGCGAAAACGTTTTTGCTTTCGAAAAATTACCGCTCGACGCCGGAAATCATCAAAGCATCCGATACGCTGATCGAAAAAAATACCGTACGGTATCAAAAGACGCTTACGGCGGAAAAGGCGGCGGGCGTCAAACCGATTTTTTGCCATTGTAAAAGCGAAGGCGAAGAAGCGCTTTGGATTTTTAATAAAATCGATGAGCTTGCAAAACGCGGCGCAGCCTACGGCGACATCGCGGTCTTATATCGCGCACACTATCTTTCCCGCGCGATCGAAGAAACGTTTATCGATAAGCGCGTACCCTATAAATTTTACAGCGGTATAGAATTTTACAGCCGCAGGGAAATCAAAGATATCGTGTGCTATCTCCGCATGATCACGTCCGGTGACGACGTCGCGTTTTTGCGCACGGTTAATATGCCGTCGAGGAAAATCGGCAAAACGAAAATAGATGCGCTGCGGACTCTTGCCGAACAAAACGGTACGGCGCTGTACGACGAACTTAAAAGAAATATCGATACGTCGCTTTTTGCAGGTACCGGAGCGCGCGCATACGTCGAAGCGATAGAAACGCTTCGCGCATCGTATACCGCCCTTCCGCTCGGTACGCTGCTGCAGGCGGTTATGGACAGGTCGGGCTACGAAGCATACTTGCGTTTGCAAAACGATCAGGACAGACTCGACAATGTCGCCGAATTCCGCCGTGCGGTGGAAAAAGCGGGACAGGACGACGACGCGAGCCTGGAAGATTTTCTATCGCACATTGCGCTCTTTACCGATTTGGACAGGGAAGAAAATCGAAGTAATGTCAAACTCATGACGATCCACGCGGCAAAAGGCATGGAGTTCCCGTATGTGTTTGTCTGCGGTCTGAACGAAGGCGTGTTTCCGTCGCGTAAAACGCTCTCGCTCGACGATATGGAAGAGGAACGGAGGATCGCGTATGTCGCGATGACACGTGCGAAAGACGCGCTCTTTTTGTCGGATGCGGAAGGGACGGCGAACGACAACCTCTTTAAACAGCCGTCGCGTTTTATTTTCGATGCGGGACTCGAAAACCTCACGCTTGAAAGAGAACTCGACGAATCGCTTGTCGTGCAGACGAAAACGCTCATCGATTACAGTGAAGCGCAGCTCAAACGGATCGGCACACCCTACGAAGAAGGCACACGCGTACGCCATCCGATTTTCGGCTTCGGCACCGTCGTTTCGGTAAGCAAAAAAGCCGGCTGTTACGGCATCGCGTTCGATTCGATGCAAACCGAGCGGAGCATCCGCTTCGGTGCGGAATTGCAGGCGCTCTGATGAGGCGCGTAGGGGGATTGAAAAATATCGTATTTCCAAAATTACCTCTAAAAACTGCAGTTTTTAGAGGTTCACTTTATATTATTTCTTTTGCAAAACACTCTTCAAATTTTATTTTCATTTCTATTATATTCGGAAAATATCAGACGTTTTAGGTTATCAAAAAAGCTGACACAGGAACGGCTGGCGGAACGTGCCGGCATAACAAGCGCATATATAAGCGAAATTGAAAATCAAAAAAAAGTCGGTAAATTTGAAACGATAGCTTCGCTTGCGAATGCGCTTGAAGTTGAACCGTATGAACTTTTCCTGGAATCAGGCAGTGTACAAGCCTACAACGACAAACGAACGAAAGCGTTGATGAACCGTCTTCGTAACAATTTTAACGAGCTTGTAGATACGATAGAAGAGTTCTTAACGGAATAACAGTCTTATGAGGCTTGAAAATTGACGCGCGTACAAAAGCATCCCGTTATCGCTTGCGAGCGGCATCGATTTCGGTATTGATTTCTTCAAGATTCATGTCGGAAATACCGTTTTCGGCAACGCTGCGCTTAAAAAAAATACGTACTGCTGTCGATAAATCGAGCCCCGGATTTTCATAGACGGCAGCCGCATCGTCTTTCAATTTTTCATCAACACGGATTTGGACCAATGTACTTGCCATACTCAACCCTTATTACAGTATTATACTGTTTTTTTTATAAGCCGCGGGCGAACTCTTACTTCTGTTATAAGGATTCCCTGTCGGCTTCCTTAAAAAAATCAAGCGCAGTCGGAAACTGTTCCCACAGTATTTTATTATCGCGGGCATACAGCGCCGCTTCGTCTTCGCTGCCCATAGCGATATATTCGTTTTCCTCACCGGAAACGTTTTTTTTGCCGAGCAGATAAGCCGGAACAAAAGGATTACGTTCTTTCGCTTTTTTGTATGCCCGCGCGATTGTCTTTTTGTCCGAATTGTTTTCCGCGAACAACAGCAACAGTGCCCCGTAAATCATTTCAACACCGGCATCGTCAGGGTGTGCTTTAAGCAGTTTTCGCGCGGCAACAAAATCTTTCATCGCAATGAACAGATTGATAAGCCGATAACGGATTCCGAGATTATCGTTCGGACAAAGGCGCAGCATATATTGCATAGTTTCCGCCGCGTTATTTTTATCGATATCGAGCAAAGCATCGGCATAGTACCAAAGAGCTCGCATATAGGGACGTGTTTCCAAAACACCGTAAAAGATGCCTTCGTTTTCTTTAAAGTACGATGCATCGTGTGTGCTTTCAAAACTCTTTTTCGCTTTTAACGCATAGCGGAGTTTATCTTCCGCATTTGAAGATTCGGAAGCAAGAATACAATAGGCATCGGTGCAGTTTTCGTCATACTGCAACGCTTCTTTTACAAGCCGCTCCCGTTCCTTTTTGCCTCGCACCGTTGAACTGTCGATATCCCATGCCGTCCAGCAGATATCTTGTGCGATTTCGGCGGGATCGGTAAGAGGCAATCCTAATTCGTTCTTATACGTTGCTGCGGTTTTAGTCGATTTTGTTTTCTTTTTTGCCGGCATAGTCTTTCCTTCTGCGTTCTTATATTTATTAATTGAAATATGATACTGTATCATATCATAACTTTCAGATAATGTCCTCGATACCCGATTCCCCCTTCGTTGACAAAGCCTCCTTTCGGTGATAGTGTTTTTATCCGGTGAGATACGGTAAACGGCGGGCCGAAAGACTGTCGTCGTTTTTATCAAAGCTTGCGATTTTCCGCAAAAATTACAGAGGCTTAGTATGAAAAAAGATTTAGGCGTTCATCCCTATGTGTTTCCCATGCCGGTGCTTATGGTTGCGACGTACAACGAAGACGGCAGCGTCGACGTCATGAATATGGCGTGGGGCGGTATGTGCGCGGAAAATATGGTCGCGCTCAATCTCGATGAATCGCACAAAACGTCCGAAAATATCAAAAAGAGAAACGCTTTTACGCTCAGCATTGCGGATCTCGACAATATCGAAGCGGCCGATTTTTTCGGCATCGCGTCGTGCAATACGATGCCCGACAAATTCGAACGTACGGGATTGCATGCGTATAAAAGCCGAAAAGTGGACGCTCCCGTCGTCGAAGAATTCCCGCTCACGCTCGAATGCAAAGTCGCGGCGATCGAACACGGCGTGTGCGGCTTCCGCGTCGTCGGTGAAATCGTCAATGTCATCGCGGACGAAAAAATTCTCGACGCAAAAAACAAAATCGATCCTGAAAAAATCAATGCGTTCGTATTCGACCAATTCCAAAACGGTTATTACCGCATCGGTGAAAAAGTCGGGCAGGCGTGGAAGAGCGGCGCCGATCTGATGAAAAAATAAACGCGGTTTCGGAAGCGCGTGCCCGTTCAATGCACGTGCTTTTCCGATCCCCGCAGCCGGTATGCATTCTTCCAAATCTGTTGCAGTTTTCGCGATGTTTGTTTTTTATTAATTATTAATTTTCAGGGCGTGTCCCTCGCTCCGCTCGGGCCGGGCTTTTCGAGGTTCCGCGCTTTCGCGCTCCATTCCTCCGCTCGCGCATCGCTCGCTTCGGAACTTTCGCCTCTCCAATCCCTCACGCACGACAAGCGGAACCGCCGTCGTTCAATGTGCTCTCGTATTTTCGAGCGAATACTTACAGCCGCAATAGTCCTGCCGGTACATGCCGTATTCTTTGCTGATTTCGAGACTGCGTTTAAAACCGTTTCGCTTTTTAAAATCGCTTGTGAGAAAGCGCGGGCCTCCTGATGCTTCGAGCATCGCACCGATACCGTTGATTTTATCCGCGTCTTTAAACGGGCTGATCGAAAGCGTCGTCGTAAACCAATCGAAAGAGTGCGCACGGGCGTATTCGTATGCGCGCTTCATACGCAGTTCATAGCATCGTCTGCACCGTTCCCCGCGTTCGGCTTCGGAAGCGAGTTCGGGATTTTCGGCTGCGCGCACGGCCTCTTCGAATTCGCGTACATCGTAATCCGCACGTATGAGCCGAACGCGGTTTTCGAGCGCCGGCGGAAATTGCGGTAAAAAAGTTTCGAGTTCGTGTAAGCGCCGCTCGTATTCTTTTTGCGGATGGATATTCGGATTGTAATAATAAATCGAAATGTCGAAATACGATGCGAGGTATTCGATGACATAAGACGAGCACGGAGCGCAGCATGCGTGGAGGAGCAGCGAAGGCTTTACTGCAGGCGCTCCCGCTCTTTCTTCCGCTGAGATGCGGTCGAGGATGCCGTCGAGTTCCGATTGATAATTACGCTTCATCGCCTTCGATTATAGCACTTGCCGACAGACGCTCGCAATACGATACGCCTACGCCGCCGTGGAGCCGTGCCGAAGGCAGCGACCGGAGCGGAGCGAGGACGCCGCGCGTGAGCAAGCGGCGGAAGGGCGGATGGCAAAAAGGTTTCGTCCCGGTAAAAAAACCGATGAAACTGCTTCGGATATGACGCGGGATTTAAATTGTTAATTTGTAAATTGTATGCTCGTTTGAACCGATATCATCGCATTATCGGTTATCAATTTATTCAAACCTTCCGCTTCATGCGCTCTTCAAGCATCGCAAGGTATGCCTTTTTTTCCGCTGCCATATACTGACAGTGCCCGTACCCTTTATGCAGTGCGATATGCACAAAAGGGTAGCGGCACAAAATCGTCTTTGCTTGCCGTGCATCTATTTCTTTACTGCCGAATTCAAAATACATACGCTGCTGCACATCTTTCGGATACGGATAAAAATCGAAGCGGCTGCATGCCGCTATGATATTTCGCAGGCTTTTTTCACCCATGCTTTCAAACGTGCTTCCCATTACTTCGCCCGCTTCACCGAACAATGCGGTCATTTTCTTTTGAGCAAACCCCTTGCATTTTCGCGCCTTTTTCCATTTACTTAAAAAGACGGCGGTATACACAAAGCGCAAAAAGCGGGCATTTTTGTATACCGGCGCACCGTCCAAAACAATGCATTTCCAGTGTATGTCGTCATCCTTCAACAGCTCCAGCGCAATCCGCGCTCCCAGGGAAATGCCGAACGTCAATGCGATATCCGTATAGCCTTTTTCTTTCAAATAGCAAAGGATTTGCGCAGCTTCGTTTTCGGCGGAAACAAACTCACTCGAAGACGCTTGCCCGTGAGCCGACAAATCCGGCGCAATAATACAGTACCGATCGCTTAGCGGCGCAAACAGCTTTGCCGCAAAGGCACCGGTCAGCAACATCGGGTGCAAAACCAGTATTTTTTCCGCCTCAATGTTTCCGTATTCGTGTATAACCATATCTCCTGTTCTCCCGCAAATAATAATTTTTACCACGTGTTGAGCCGTGCGTCGCGTTCTTTAAAAAAAGAATCGAAACCCGCTTTTTTGACGCGTTCCATTGCATAGGCCGCGTTTCCGACGCCGGGAAACATAAGGCACGAAGCATTTTCAAGATTTTTCGGCGTATCCGAAATCACGTATTCGATGCGCAAAAAATCCGGCGCGTGCCGCACGCTTTGTATGTTGCCGGCTTTATAATCGACGATTCCAATCGTAGCGCATTGTACTTTGCAGCGCACGCCGTGTCAATTGTCCGGGCGGAAATTCCCATACCCGGAAAAGCCGTAAGTAAAAGATGCTTTTAGTTCAAAACCTGCACAAGATAGGTGCCGGTGAAGCTTATCCGATTCGCACGATTTCTTCGCCTGTGCCGCATGCGACGATTTTTCCGCCGGCCGCTCTCCGATTAGAAAAAACGGGATTTGTGCTTTCTTTTATTTATACTATGTAAACCTGATTTGACTAGTATATTTTTAGGATGGGCTTCTCTTGCCCCCGTCGGGCATATTTTAACACATGCCATGCACACAATACATTCATTTTTATCGGTTGTCATATCCGCACGTATACAACTTTTAGGACATACTTTTACACATTCGGAACAGTGAATACATTTTTCGTTATCTGTATGCGGAATAGTAAACATCCTTTTCCCGGTATGTACCGGTTTTTTATCTGCGACAAAATTTATAATTTTATCAAACACAGTTGTCCTATTATAAAGATGCCGTGTTTCCGTATGTAATAATCTGTTTCTTACAGTCTTTCCGAATAGTACCGCTTTTTGTAAATCATCATTATCGGGTCTGCCTTTCGCAACCGGAATATCTTTACCGGAATATGAATGCTCCCCGACAAATTCACCGTACCCGAGCAGCTTTCCGTTACCCTTTTGTATTATAGATATCATTTCTCCGGTAGCAAACATCGGTGATGCATTACCGTATAGTGTGATTGCAATTATACATTTTCCTTGAAAATCCAAATGCTTTAGGCAGTTTCTGAATTCCTTATATAAAAACCCTCCGTATGTCGGAGCGCCCACGATTATCAAATCCGCATCTGCGAAACTTACATCTTGTGTTTTTTCTCTATTGTCCCGTTTAGTCAAATCCGTAGAACATATTATGTCCCCGTCAATTCCTTTAACAATATAATCAATGACTTTTTTCGTTGTTCCCGTAGGTGAGAAATAAATAACGGCAAGTTTAATTTTATCCGCAGACATATTCATTGCAGGCGATTATAACACATCGGCATAAAACTTTCAGTCATTGCCGATTTCCCATTACCCTCTAATTATCAATTACAAATTATTAAACCTTCCACTCGATGCCTTTTTGAAAGTTGTCACACATACTTGCGTACAAGCCCTTCCGTGCGAGCAGTTCGGCATGCGTCCCCGTTTCGGCAAGCGTGCCCTCATCGATGACACAGATTTTATCGGCGTTAACGACCGAAGAGAGGCGGTGGGCGATCATAATGACGGTTTTGTCTTTGTGCAGCACGTCGAATGTCTTTTTTATTTTGTATTCGTTTTCGGCGTCGGCAAAGGCTGTCGCTTCGTCAAGTACGATAATCGGTGCGTCCTGCAGCAGGGCACGGGCAATGGCAAGCCGCTGTGCTTCTCCGCCTGAAAGAGAAACCGGGTGCCGCGAACGGAGCGCCGACAAATGCAGCGCACCAAGAGCCGCTTCGACCGATTCCGCTTTTACCGCTTTCAGCCGAAAGAACATTCGGCTTCGACGCTTTCCGCAAAAAGCTGGTAATTCACATCCTGCATCACCATATATGCGCGCTTCAGACGCTCTTTCGGTTTAAGCGCGTTTCCGTTCCATAGAAAACTGCCGGCCGTTTCTTTGTGCAAGCCGCACAGTGCGCGTACAAAGGTTGTTTTTCCGGTACCGTTTGCGCCCGTAATTGCGATAATTTCGCCTGCGCGGGCGGAAAAAGAAAGGTTTTGCAAAACAAGCTTTTTTTTGCGGTACAGCGAAACATTCTTCACCTCCAGTTCAAGCCGCTCGTGTGCCCCTTGAGCCGATGTATGAGCTGCTTTGTCCGGCGCGGATGCTGTCCTGTTTTGTACGGCCGCCGTATCAAGCGCGCAATCGGGCCGCACTTCGCTCAAATCTGGTGCCCGTAAGCCCATGCGATGCCGCCTTCCGGAACTAAGCGATTTAAAGTCGCCAGGCGTAAAAATACCGGCGATTTCGCTTTTCTCCATATATAGATTCTGTCCGCAATTCCGGTTAAATAATAAAGGCGGTGTTCGGCAACGATAACCGTTTTTCCCTGCGCTTTGATATTCCGTTGCTTTTTGTTATTATATACCCTATAATTACACATATGGAGGAGGTTTTCGTATGAAAATGAAGGAAAAGAGCGGCAAGCTCTTAGGTTTAGGTGCAGCAGCGTTGCTGCTTGCTGCGTTGGTACTTTTTACCGCCTGCCCCAACAGCGCAGGAGGCGGCGGCCCCGTAACTCCCGATGTAGGTTCTGTTGAAGACACAGGCGACGGCTTTGTAAAAATAATACCTCCGACAACAGGCATTGTAGGCGTTGACCCTGACTACACCTTACCCGGAACTCAGGCTTATTGGGAAGGTGTATTTATTAAAGACCGGAAGGTAAAATTAAGCCCCTACAAGCTGGGCAAAACAGAGGTAACGTACGAGGTATGGCACGAGGTACTGACATGGGCAGAAAGTAATGGCTACGCCTTTGCAAATAAGGGAAAAGAAGGCAGCGACGGAACCGAAGGAGCCGCTCCCACAGAAGCAGGAAAAAAAGAGCCTGTAACGACTATAAACTGGCGGGACTGCATTGTGTGGTGTAATGCGTATACAGCAAAGACGATGGGCGAGGGAGAATGCGTATACCGCAAAAGCAAAACCGATATTGCGGTATTAAAAAATGCGACTGATACAGCTGCTTGCGATGCCGCTTATGCCGATATGAGTAAAAAAGGCTACCGCCTTCCTACCGAAGCCGAGTGGGAATATGCAGCCCGCTGGCAGGGAAGCAATACTGAAAATGCGGAACAATACGGCGATGTATACCTTACCAAATTAAACAGTGCAAGCGGAGCCAAAGATAAATGGGATACGGCTGAAACAGGAGAGGTTGCATGGTATAGAGGTAATTCAGACAATAAAACTCATCCTGTAGGAAAAAAGCGGGCAAATGCACTTGGCTTACACGATATGAGCGGGAATGTCTGGGAATGGTGTTTTGATTGGTACGGCGATATAGCGGCTAACACAGTTACCGATCCTCAAGGTGCCGCGTCAGGCTTTTACCGCGTCCATCGCGGCGGCGGTTGGAACGACTACAACTGCACTGTAGGCGCACGGTCCGGCAGCAGTCCTGGCAACGAGGACGACTATCTTGGCTTCCGCCTGGCTTGGTGCCCTTGAGTTCACACATTTGTGCGTAGGCGGGTAAGCAGTGGAGGGCGCAGCGTAAGCAGCCCGTAACGGCGCACCTGCCAAAGCACAAATGCGTAGATGCGGTGCAGGAAATTTTTGAAAATAAGAATGACCTGCATTGTGTTAGCCGCTTTAGCGGCTCGAAAATTTTTTGGTTAAAAACGGTATGGACCTTATAAGGTGCCGTGTCAGGCTCTAACCGCGTCAAACGCGGCGGCAGTTGGAACAACAACGCGAACAACTGCACTGTAGGCAAACGGAACAACAACAGTCCTGACAACAGGAACAACAATCTTGGCTTCCGCCTGCTTTCGATTTTCCGTCCGATTTTCCGATGCCCGTTTTTTTGTTTCATTCATATTCATCCTCTTTTCCACGGAATAAAGCGGTTGACCCGTTTGCAATATGCACCATATTCATCGCCGAAGCGTTCGGCAAGCCATTTTTCTTCCGTCAATTTCATAAACACGGTAAGGTACAGCCAAAAAAGCGGCGGCAAAATCAATACGTACCGATTCCGGCAAAACAGCAGTGCGCCGGTACAAATAAATAAAAATGCCGAATAAATGGGATTGCGCACAAGGGCATATACGCCGTCGGTTGCAAGCCGGTTCGATTTTATCTTGATGTCGATGCGCGCACCGAATACCGCGGCGCACCACAGTGCAATGCCGCCTGCAATGCACAGGATGCCGGCAATGACAAAAAGAATTGCAGTTCGCGTGCCGTTCACATTTCCGCCGGTAAGCATATCGAATTTGACAAGTGCAATGCCCGCGGCTGTGAGCGCAATCATAATCGCAATGCACACCGGTCCGACGCCCATCACCGGAAGATGTTCTTTCGGAGCAGGCGGTAAAATTTTATCCTTCCGTTTAATAAACATATGTCTCCGTCAAACCCGACTTTTCAATCATGTCGCGGTAGAGCGGTGAGGCTTTTAGGAGTTCAGCGTGTTTGCCTTCCGCATCGATTTTGCCCTTATTCATGACGATAATTTTGTCGGCGTTTTCGATCGACTTTAAGCGGTGCGAAATGATAATCACCGTTTTGCCCTTTATGAGCGTGTTGAGGCTTTCCTGAATTTTCATTTCGTTTTCCACATCGAGCGAAGCGCTGATTTCGTCAAGGATTATAATCGGCGCGTTTTTCAAAAGTGCACGTGCAATGGAAAGACGTTGCCGCTCTCCGCCGGAAAGCCTGCTGCCGTTTTCACCGATAACCGTATTGTAGCCGTCCGGCAGCGCTTCGATAAACTCGGTACAGTTTGCAAGGCGGGCGGCGGCAATAACGTCGTCGTCGCTTGCGTTTTTATTTCCGACCCGGATGTTTTCCATAATCGACGTATTAAAAAGTCCTACATCCTGAAACACAATCGAAATTTTATCGAAGAGGCTGTCGGTGTCGATCTTTGCAATGTCTTTGCCGTCGATGAGGATCTGTCCCTTATCGTAGTCGTAGAGACGGGATGCAAGCCGGAGCACGGTTGTCTTTCCGCAGCCGGACGGACCGACAAGCGCGGTAACCTGATTCTGTTCGGCGGTAAACGAAATACCGTCAATAATCTTTTGCCCCTTGTTATACGAAAATTCGACGTTTTCAAATTGAATGCCGTAATGCCGCAACGAAGCGGGCTCGCCTTCCTGCGTTTTTGTTTCGCGCAGCTCGTTAATGCGTTTAACGCGCGAATCGATATACATCAACTCGGCAAGGTTTGCTTCAACGCCTGCAACCGCGTCGGTAACGCGCGAGGCTGCGATAATATAGCCGATAAGATACAAAAGCGGCGCCGTTCCTGCCAAATACATTTTTAGTCCGAAAAATACGGTAACGCCGATGGAAAACTTTAAAAACAGCAGTGCGATGTTAAGCGGGATCGCTTGATGCGCTTCCACAACCAAATGCAGTTTTTCCGCTTCGTCGACATTGCGATTCAATTTTGCTGCAACCGTATCCGTGAGCCCGTAGCTTTTAATTTCCTGTTGCAGCTCTATCGTCTCCTGAAAAAATTCCGAACGCTCACGCTGTTTATGAAAATCCCGCGTCGTTTCCCGTATTTGAATTTTTTTCGACAAGATTAACAGAATAAAACTGATGATAATCGGTACAAATACGCATAAACCCAATCCCGGATGAGCGGCAATCATCATCGCGCCGATTATAATCAAATACAGCACAAGGCCGATTGTTTGCGGAATTGCGTGACTGAGCGCATGCTCGATTGCGGCGACATCGGTCATCACCGTTTGCGACAAATCGGAAACATCGTGCTTCGAAAAATACGCAAGCGGCAGGGCTTTGAGCCGGTCTGCAATATTCACGCGCAGTTCCGTGCATTCTTTGAACGTCGCCGTGTAGAGCGTGTTGTAATTGATATGAACAAGCACATACATCACCAGCGCAAGGGCGGCAATAATACCGATATAAAATCCCGCCGGCCGCAGCGTTCCCTCAAAGTATCCCTGCAGGAAAAACATCGTTAAAAACATCGGTAAAATAAACGAGATATCCGCAAGCATCGACCATACCGACGCCGTAACTATTCCTTTTGCACCCGATTCGGTAACCCCGAACCATTTTTGTAATTTATTCATTCTTAGACTCTCCACTCATTTGCTTGAGAATACAGCTTTTGCAGCCGGCTGTACTTTCCGCCTTTTTGCATAAGCTCGGCGTCGCTGCCGCGCTCGACGATGTTTCCGTCTTCGACAACCAAAATTTCATCGACATTTTTAATCGAGCTGAGGCGGTGCGCAATCATAATAACCGTTTTGTTTTTCATCAAATTGGAAAAGGCCTGCTGAATTTCGTATTCGTTTTCGGGGTCGGCGGCCGCGGAGGCTTCGTCCAAAATGATGATATCCGCGTTTTTCAAAATAGCGCGGGCGATCGCAACACGCTGAATTTCTCCGCCGGATAAGTGCACGCCTTTTGAACCGACAACCGTTTTTTCACGTTCGGGGAATTTTGCCAAAATGTCTTCGCAGCGGGCAAGCCGAAGCGCATTCATCACTTCTTCATCGCTTGCATGTTTATTACCCATTTTGACATTTTCAAAAATGCTCGTTTTAAAAAGCTTCGACGTTTGAAACACAAAGGCGATACTGTGCATGAGCGCATTTTTTGAATATGAAGAAATATCCTTTCCGCCGATTAAAACGTTGCCTGAATTTATTTTGTAAAAACCGGAAATAAGTTTTGCAATGGTTGATTTTCCGCCGCCGGACGAACCGACCAGCGCGTAGGTTTTGTTCGGCTCCAACATAAAGCTCACGTCTTTTAAAATCTTTTCGTCGGTATAGCCGAACGAAACGTTTTTAAATTCGATTCCGAAGTTGTCAAACTTTTCTTCCGTACCGTGTTCGAGATTGTCTTTTTCCATGTCTGCAAAAAGATTTTCGAGCTTATCCACAACGCTTTTTGCCTGAAAGTTGTACATTCCGACATACATAACGCGCATAAACGCCGAAAAAAGAATGCCGGCAATGCACACAAAAAAGACGATTTTTGCAATGATGAGATTTCCGTCCGCGCCCTTATTCATAAAATAAACAGCGGCGGGAATGGTAAATACCGCGAACAGGTTAAACAGCACTTGAAACATCACATACGGAGAACGGCAGCTGAGCGTGTACTTGTATGCCAAATCGGAATAGCCGGTAATCGCTTCGTAAAACGCCTTAAAGGATTCGACGGTGCTTTTAAAGATTTTTACAATCTGCATGCCGCGCACATATTCGACAGCTTCCGCATTCATCCGCTCCAACGCCGCTTGATACTTCTGCATAAAGTTTTTATTGCCCATCATAAACATCATCTGTACACCGCCGATAAGCGCAACACCGAGGAGCAAAAAACCGAGCTTTACATCGACCGCAAAGACGATGATAAACATAAAAATCGGCGTAAACAATGCGGAAATATTATCGGGAATTAAATGCGCAACCAGCATATGCGTTTCCTGCGCGTTGTCGTCTATGAGCTTGCGAATTTTTCCCGACGGGTTCATGTCAAAAAACGCAAATGAAGCGTTCATTAAATGTTTGATTGCGGTTTTGCGCAAATTCGATTCAAGCCGAAAGCCGAGCACGTGCGACGCCCACAAAGCGCCGAAGTACACAATCGAATAGCCCGCCAACAGCGAGACAATCACCGTCGCGTACATCGAGCCGTCCGTAACGTTTTTGGTAACCAAAAGCGCGTACAAAAACTTCCATAAAAACCAAAATGCCCCCATCTGAGAAGCGACGCCCAGCACGGCGCATAACGCCGAAATATACACGCAGTGCATTTTTTCCGGCGTATATTTAAACAATCTTTTATATGTGTCCATTCAGACCTCCTGATCCGGCTAATTGATAATCGGAAACGTTTCGTGTAATTAAAATGATATACCCTCTAATTAATAATTATTACGCCGACCACTGCTCGCTTTCCCGCTGCAGCCGATACATCTGCCGATAAATGCCGTTCTTTTCCATCAGTTCTGCGTGGGTACCGGTCTCGGCAATCATACCCTTGTTGAGTACGATGATTTTGTCGGCATTTTCGACGGTGCGCAGGCGGTGAGCGATGACGATAACGGTTTTGCCCTTTATAAGTGTGCCGATAGCATGTTGGATGAGCGTTTCGTTTTCAGGGTCGAGGGCGGCGGTCGCCTCATCAAAAAGGATGATCGGCGCGTCCTTTAAAAGGGCACGGGCAATGGAAAGCCGCTGGCGTTCACCGCCCGAAAGGGTATAACCGTTTTCGCCGATTTCCGTATCGTAGCCTTGCGGCAGCTTTTCGATGAATGAATCGCACCGGGCGGCTTTTGCGGCGGCAAGCACTTGTTCTTTTGTCGCGTTTCGGTTGCCGATTAAGATATTGTTGTATACCGTGTCGTTAAAAAGTACGACGTCCTGAAACACAATCGAAAAGGCTGCGAGCAGGGTTTCCGGATCTACCGTAGAAACATCGACGCCGCCGACGCTCACCGTGCCCGATGAAGCGTCCCAAAAGCGAGCCGCCAAGCGTGCAATCGTGGATTTACCGCAGCCCGAGTGCCCGACGAGGGCGGTAATTTCGCCCTGCTTTGCGGTAAAGTCGATTCCGCTTACCGTGTTTTCTTCGGTATCGCTGTCCGCATCTTTGCCGTTCGGTTCATTATATGAGAATGAAACATTATCGTAGCGGATGTCGTAACCGTTGGGCTTAAAACTTTCGCTTCCCGTCTGTTTGGGATAGTTGACAATCGCCTGTTTGCGCTCAACGGCAATCAGCATTAAAAAGAATTCGCCGAGCATCATAAACACCGTCGTCAGCGGATCGAAAATGCGGCAGGAAACGAGCAAAAAGACAATATACGTCAACAGTTCGATTCTTCCCTGCGACAAGAGGTACGCGCCGTATGAAATCACCAGCGGAAAGCCGAAGCGGACAATCGCCGCCGAACCGAAAATAAACGCTCCGCCCGCTGCTTCCGCTTTGAGCGTTATGTACGTTGACTCGGTAATATCGTCTTTGAGCTTTTGTACATACGCCGCTTTTTTATCGGAGGATTTCAGCACTTTGATATTGTCGATCATCTGCTGAAGGGAATCGTAGATCAAATCTTTTTGCGCAAACGCTTGCTTTGCTTTTTTATCCAGCACTGATCGAGCGGCAACGATGATAAAAAATCCTGCAAAGGCGAAGATAAAAAGCGCAATCGTCATCCGCCAATCCAAAAACGCCAAAAGAGCCGCGGCAATCAAAATCGAAATGATGCCGCCGAACAGCTCCGGCACGGCGTGCGAAAGCGATTCTTCAATCAGAGTAACGTCGTTCAAAAGCGTCGAAGTCAGATACGATAAATCCCGCCTGCCGAAATACGACAGCGGGAGTTTCCGAAGCGATTCGGCAAGCGAAATACGTACGTTCGCCGCTTCTTCATACGCACCGTTATATGTCTTGCCGTATTTTAATTTTTCGAGAATAAACAACACGGCAATCATCGCGAGAGCGGCCGCCGACACCGCCCATACATTCGGCACTTGAAAACCTTGTTGCATAATGCGCGCCAAAAAATAGCGCAGCACATACAGCGAAAGCCCCAATGGAACCATCAAAAACAAATTGATAATAGTGCCGAACGTAATCGCCGAACGCAAATTCCGCGTCCCCGCGTCAGACAACGCAAAAAATCTTTGTAGCATAATTTCTCCGGATAGACGTTCCCTGTAATTAGCCTAAGCTAACATAACATCGTTATAATACAGAGCGCAAAGAAATTTGTCAAGGAAAAAAGCGGCAAACTGCCGAAGTTCTTAAAAACAAAACCGAAAATCGTATCAACGGTACGATGCCTCCTCGTGTGTTCCTATAGGCAAATCGAAAACGGTGCACCGGGTCGCAAAAGCAATTACCCTTCCCACTTGGTAAGGCCCGTGCGCAGCAAGCGGAATTCGCGTTTGAGCAATATGAGGATGGGAAGCGCCGTCGTCAATTCGATCAAAAAGGTACCGTAATACACGCCTGCAACTCCGGTAAAGATCGGCAAAATAAGCATGACCGGAACGTATAACACAATTTGCTGTAAAATACCGATGATTGACGCGATGTGCCCCTTAGTGATTACCGGAAAAAACGCAAGCGTCAAAAAGCTGAGCGGCATGACGGGTAGCAGGGCCATGTAGAGCCTGAAGTTCAATATATCGGATGCGCTCAGGGAAGGATTTTTCATCATAATCGATACGGCGCTTTCGGGAAAGATAAGCATGCACACCCAAAACGGTATAATGAGCGCAAGCGCCGCCGCCAAAAAGCATTTGAAGCCCGCGATAACCCGATCGGTTTTTGCCGCCCCGAAATTGATTCCGATAATCGGAGGCAGGGCAATCATAAGTCCCGAAAGCGGCTGCACGACAAAGCTGAAAAGGCGCGTAACGACGCCGTAAAACGCTATATCGGCTTCGCCGCCGTAGGCACTCAGCACATTCAAAACAAGCACGCTTTGCACGCCCATCATAATCTGCATAATAAAGGCGGACAGTCCCATACCGGAAATTTTTGCGATAATATTTTTGTCGAAACGGAATGCAAAGGTTTGTCGGAGCGGACCGAATTCGCCGGCGAGCGGTTTACGTAAAAAGTACGCGATGCCGATAAACGATTGCAGAGCCATGCCGATATTCGTTCCCAATGCGGCTCCGCGGATGCCCATGCCGAAAATCACCATCAAAATATAATTCGCACACGCGTTGCACAAAAGACCGCACGCCATAATCAGCGCTCCGGTTTTCATCTTACCTTCCGAGCGGATAAGCGCATTGGAAGCGATTGCGTAAATCCAAAACGGAGCGCCGTAGAGCAAAGTCCGATAGTATGTTTCGCCGAGTGCCAAAGCCTCGCCGCGTCCTCCCATCAAAAAAACGATGCGGTGCGAAAATGCAAAACCGATGCACATCAAAAAGAGCGCGCTCATAAGCATGAGCGTATTCATATTACCCAAGAGTTTTTTTTGAATGTCCCTGTCGCCGGCTCCGATCGCAATGCTCAAAAGAGAGCCCGCACCCGTTCCGCACAAAAGGGCAAAGCCGATCAACGCAAGCAGGGGCGGAAGAACTACGGAAATACCGGCGAGCGCTTCCGGCCCTACAAGGCGGCCTACAAAGATGCCGTCGAGCACATTGTTCGCGCCCAAAAGCGCCATGGCGACTACGGCCGGCCATGAAAAATCGAAGATAAGCTTCCACAAACCGTCATTTAAAATACGCTGTTTTTGTTTTTCATCGTTCATAACAATCCATTGTGCAGTAACGGGAACAACTGTCAAGCAGATAAAAACCGTAAAATACAATTCTTTATATGCAAAAATCAAACAGTATGTTTATCCTATACTGCGTATAAGTAAAGCGTAAAACACAAATTTTCATTTTCCAATGGGGCGATTTTCGCACAAAATTTTCCGCCAGCCGGCTTCGTAAAACTCGTCGAGTACGGCGACGTACTTGAGCGCTTTTTCGTAGGGAATATCCAAGCGGACGGTTTCGAACAGGCAGTTCCAAAAGCTTTTATCGATCGCCGAATACAGGCGCAAGTCTATGTCGGAATGCGGTATGTTTCCGCGGTCTTTGAGCGACGACAAAGCGCGCACATCGGCTTTGTACGTATCTTCCATCATGAGCGAAAAAAAATCGGCATAGCGGGTGCCGGCCGAACCGCACACGAGCAGCTTTACCGCGCGGTAATGTTCATACACAAAGTCGATCGTTTTTTTGCGGCTTTCAAAACGGAAGGCGCGCCGCTTTTTTATGTCGGGCGGCATCGTAAAAAAAGTGTCGTACATTGCGCGATGGTTTGCCAAAAGAGCATTGTATACGTCTTTTACGAGCGCGTCGAAAAGCGCTTCTTTATTTTTAAAATGAAAATACAGAGAGCCGGTCGTAACGCCGGCAAGTTTCGCAACCTCCCGCATCGAACTTTTCGCCCAGCCCTTTTGCAAAAATTCGGAAGCGGCGCAGTGCAAAATGCGCTCTTTGGAATTCGGCGCTTTTGTCTTTGTATGCTCCGATGCTTGTTCCGATTGCGACGGCGATTTCGAATGCGCTTTCGTTTTTCCGAGTTCGGATTTTGCTGCGTTTGCTTTCATATCGATTGTAAGCAACGCTAATATGTTTTTATCGCTTTGTCAATGTTTTGCAGTTTGTGTTTTCGCACCGCACTGTTTGTGCAATATGCCTGCACATAAAGCGTCCGCGCTGCGATACGCCTACGCCGCCGTGGAGCCGTGCCGAAGGCAGCGACCGGAGCGGAGCGAGGACGCCGCGCGTGAGCAAGCGGCGGAAAGGCGGATGGCAAAAAGGTTTCGTCCGAAAGCAACGTCTCCGAAACCTGCGCGCTTATAAATATTGTTTCATCGCTTCGCCTTCGACGCCGGCGAGCAGTTCGATGTAGGGTTTTGCGGGGCTTGCGTTTATCTTTTGCAGCAGCACTTCTTCGATTTGGAAAAAGCCGACTTCCGCCGACATGTATATTTGAATGCGCACGGGTTTTTCGCTGCCCGCGCCGATTTCGACGCGTTCGATCGAGTTCGCCGAATACTTATGGATATCGCCGATCGTCGGAGCGTTGTCGAGCCCGAGGGGAATACGCGCTCTGCCCTTTGTCATATCGCAGCCGTCGGCGATGAGGATGATGCCGGCTTCGAGCGAATGGATTTTGTGCGTACCCATGTGGCCGACGATGCCTTCCATCGCGAGCGAGCGGACGGTTACGCGCCGTACGAGGTTTTCGCCGCCGGGAATGAATTTGTTGAGCAGCCGTTCGATGACGGGGAGCGCGAGAAAAACGCTGTACAATTCGTGATCCTGCCGGCCGATCGACATACCGAAATCGTGCAAAAACGAAGCGAATATGACGGCGGTCAAACTGTCGGCAAAAGTGCCCGCTTTTTCTTTTTGCAAACTTAACTGTACGCCCGCTTTGTACAATATCTCCGTCATTTTGATCGCGTTGTGCGTAACCGTGCGCATGTGTACCGGCCCGTGATCGTTGTAGCCGAGCCGTACGATCGAAACGTTGTTGGCATAATTTTGTACCGCTTCGATTTCCTGGTCGCGCATGAGCGCTTTTGCGACGGTGAGCGGTAAACCGTCTTTTTCCGGCGTAAGCGCGATCAGCTTTTCAAGCGCGGATATGATTTTTTTATCGACCGAAATTTCTTTCGGCGATCGTTCGGTTTTCATGATGTTGCTCCTGTTATAAGTACGATATCTATTGTAAACGGAATGCGTAAAAACGTCACGTGCTGTGCGCGGTTTTGTGCGGCGCGGTGCGCGGTCACTTTGCGCACGGCAATCGGTACGCTGTACAATCGGTGTCTAATCTGCGCGCGGCAATCGGTACACTGTGTGAAAAAAACAGGCGAATGTGCTATACTTCCGTCATGTTTGAAAATCGCGGATCTCAAAAATCGAAATCGCTTACCGGCTTTTTTTGCGCCGCTTTTTCGATCTTCGTATGGGGTATCACTTTTGTCTGCACGAAATCGCTTTTAAAAGATTTTTCCGCACTCGAAATTCTCGTTATCCGGTTTTTATTCGCATATGCCATGCTGTGGATTCTCTGCCCGCATCCGCTCAAGCTTGAACGTAAAAAAGACGAACGGCTTTTCGTTGCAGCCGGTTTAAGCGGCGTCGCGGTATATCAATTTCTCGAAAATATCGCGATCATGTTTTCATCGGCATCGAACGTAAGCGTCATCGTTTCGATCTGCCCGATTTTCGCCGCAATCATTGCGCAGATTTTTTTGCATGAAAAACACGTCACGCCTTTTTTTATCGCAGGTTTTATCATCGCGATTTCAGGTGTCGCGCTCGTAAGCTTTAACGGAGCGGCGGAATTCCACTTAAAACCGAAAGGCGATCTGCTCGCGCTCGGTTCCGCAGTTTCATGGGGATTTTATACGCTCTTCGTCACGAAGATCAACGCGCTGCGTCTTAACAAATTGGCGGTCGTACGGCGCATATTTTTTTATGCGCTCATCTTTATGGCGCCGCTCGTACTCTTCGGCGCATTGTCTCCGCTTGCAAAAAACCATAATAATTTTTTTGTAAGCTTCGATGCGGCCGTCAATACGGCCCGATTCGCAAAACCGCTCAACTGGGTTAACCTGCTCTTTCTCGGCGTCGCCGCGTCCGCGCTCTGCTTTGCCGCGTGGAACACCGCATGCGATAAGCTCGGCGCCGTCCGCGCGACCGTCGGCATCTATTTGATTCCCGTTGTAACGATCGTGTTTGCGTATTTCGTACTCGGTGAGCGGATCACCGCATTGAGCACAGCGGGCGTCCTGCTTACGATTTGCGGACTTGTGCTGTCGAATAAAAAAACGAAAAGGCAAATGTAACAGGCTTCCGAAAGGCAAATGAAGTAAGGATCGCATCACGGGGTAAAACTAAAAACAGTATTTTCGCTTCAATAACGAATTTCCGCGCACGGTTTACCGATTCTTCCGCTTATAGTATACTCTTTTCCGGCTCAGGAGCAGTATGATATACACGGCATCTTATTCGTCGCCGCTCGGCGATATGCTTTTAGCGGTAAAGGACGGAGCGCTCGTCGGACTGTGGTTCGAAGGGCAAAAATATTACGGCGCGGCGATTTCGGAGGCGGTGCCGAAAGACGACGATAAAACATCGGTCAAAGTAAAACGTTGGCTCGATCGATATTTTGCGGGGAAAAGACCGGATGCGGCTGAACTCGCGCTCGCTCCGGCAGGAAGCGATTTTCGGCAGGCGGTGTGGGCCGTCCTCCGAAAGATTCCGTACGGTAAAACGATTTCCTACGGCGATATCGCCCGAACGCTTGCAAAACGCAAAGGGTTTGGGCAGGTATCGGCGCGCGCGGTCGGAGGAGCGGTTGCGCATAATCCCGTTTCCGTAATCATACCGTGCCACAGAGTCGTCGGATCGGACGGAAAGCTGACCGGTTATGCCGGCGGTATCGATAAAAAAATAAAACTTCTTGAGCTGGAAGGTGTCGATGTGAAACTTTTTAAAGATGTCCGGCGCACTTCCGACGGAGCTTTATGAAACAAAACGACAAAAGACGATGTACAATTTTAATAATTATTAATTTCATGTTTGCCGCGGCTGTTTTTTGCAGCGACAATTCACCCGGTACCGCACACGATGTGCCGCCGCGTTACCGCGAAGAAATGCGCTCTTTTATTAAAAAAATATCCGCCTATGCAAAGGCGCAAAATCCGCACTTTGTCGTCATTCCGCAAAACGGGCAGACGGTCGCGTGGGACAGCGATGCCCCCGCCGACGAAAACGGAGTGCCGCTTACGGAAGCCGATGCTTCGTACATGGATGCGATCGACGGATGCGGCCGCGAAGATACGTTTTACGGCGAAAGGGGAGCGGGCAAAGCGACATCTTCGAAGGCGTCCGCATATTTTGTCGGTACGTGCAAAAAATTTTCGGAAAAAGGTAAGACCGTCTTTTCGATCGATTACTGTTCTTCCCGAGCCGCGATCGCCGACTCTTACGCGAAAAACGCCGCAGCGGGTTTTATCGGTTTTGCCGCGCCCGACAGAAATCTCGCCCTTATTCCGGAACAAAGCGGATACGGGCGAGAGTATTATCCGTACCGCAAAAATCGAAACGACGTGACGAAACTTTCCGACGCGAAAAATTTTTTATTTTTGCTCGGCATGTCTTCAGGCGATGCGGACGGAAGTGCGCTCATCGAAAAAATACGGGCGACGGATTACGACGCCGTGATCATGGACGCCTTTGTAGACGGCGGAGATGTGCCGTTTTCCCGTGCGGCTGTCGAATCGATTAAGAAAAAAGCTTCAGGCGGCGCGCGCTTTGTCATCGCGTATATGAGTATCGGCGAAGCGGAAGACTATCGCCGGTATTGGGATGAGCGCTGGATACGCGGAAAAAAATTGACAAAAAATGCGCCTGTGTGGCTCGACAAATTGAATCCCGATTGGAAAGGAAATTACAAAGTACGATACTGGAACGAAGATTGGCAAACTATCATCTGCGGCGGCGAGGATTCATATATTCAAAAAATTATCGATGCGGGATTCGACGGCGTTTACCTCGACATCGTCGATGCATACGAATATTTCGAAGAGCGGTAAACCGCATCTTACAAGGAGTTGTCTACGGATATTGAAATCGAAAAGCGCATCGTCGCGCTCGAAACGAAACTTGTCTATCTCGAAGATTTTGTAAATCAGCTGCAGGGCGTTTCCGTCGTTCACACGAAATCGATCGACGGGATTACGGCGCAGTGCAAAGCGATGTCGGAAAAACTGCGCGAATTGGCCGATGCGGCAGAAGAAATTCCCAACCGCATACCGCCGCATTATTAATTAATAATTATGGAAAAGCCGAGCACGCAATACAAGCGCGAACATAAAATCGATTTCGGACGCGAGCGAATCGATATCCTCTATGAAGATGCGTATATCGTTGTCATACATAAACCGTCGGGCATGCTTTCCGTTCCGTATCCGGGCAGCAAAGCGCGGACGGCGCTCGACGTGCTCTGCCGCATCATGAGGAGCAAAGGCACGTATTCGCAGCGGCATCGTCCCTTCGTCGTACACCGCCTCGACCGCGACACGTCCGGCGTTATGCTCTTTGCGCTGAGCGAGCAGGTACAGCGCTCGCTTATGCGTTCTTGGCAAAAAGTCGTCAGTAAGCGGATATATCGTGCCGTTGCCGAAAATCCGAAAGGGCCTGCGCTTCCCGATTCCGGCGTCATCGACGCGCCTCTTGCGTACAACGCGTACAATATCGGCTTCGTTCCGAAAGCGGACGATAAGCCTTCCGATAAAGCGTACCGGATAAAACGATTCGATAAAAATAAAACGACTTACGTGAAACATCTCGATTTTTCCGGCGGAAAGGCGAAGTTTAAAACGGTCGAAGCGCGTACACGCTATCGCATCGTAGAGCGGGGGCGGACGCATACGCTTTTCGAGCTCGACCTCGATACCGGCAAAAAAAATCAAATACGCGCGCACCTCGCGTCGAAAGGCTGTCCGATTGCGGGAGATGAAACGCACCGCGCTCGTACCGATCCGTTTTGCCGCCTTGCGCTTCACGCGCGTACTATCGAATTCGTCCATCCCGCAACGCACAAAACCGTACGCTTCGAAGTTCCCGAACCCGAAGCTTGGCTCGAATATGTCCGTCGCGGCGATGAAATACCTGAGCTTCCGGTATGGCGGAAGGAAAGAGGAATGCGCGGTAAGCCGGCTTTGCCGCGCGATTTTGCCGCTTCGCAAAAGGGCGGCACGGGCGGTGCAGTATATGAAAAAAATAATAATTAATTTTTTTATCGTCTCGATTTTTATATCGCTTTCGCTCAGTGCCGCCGACGGTGTCATGTGGGGCGAAAAAGATATCCGCGTCGTAAAGACGCAGTGGTTCGATATCATCTATGCTCCGGATTCCGCCCGAAGCGCCGAACATCTTGCGCGTCATGCGGATGCGATATACGAAGACGTATGCGCGTATCTTGAAACCGAGCAATGGAAGCGCTTTCCCGTCGTCATAACGCCTGCACAGGACGAATTCAACGCGTACTATTCGCCTGCGTGTTACGACACGATCGTCATGTACGATACGCCGGTGACGAAAAAGATCGCCGTCGCATCGGACGATTTTTTGTCGACGTTCCGACACGAGCTCACGCACGCCGTTTCATACAATATGAAAAATGCGTTTTGGCGCGGAGTCGGCGCGGTCTTCGGCGACGTCGTAAATCCCGCGTATTTGTTTATCACGCGGTCACGGACCGAAGGCGTTGCCGTCGCATCGGAAAGTGCCGGCGGCGAAGGACGGTTGAACGATCCGTACAGCGCGCAAACGGTACGGCAGGCAAAAATCGAAGGTGCTTTTCCGTCGCATGCCGATATCTACGGTTCGCGCGATATCTATCCGTACGATACGAATTATCATTTCGGTGCGGCGTTTGAAAACTGGATTCAAAAAACGTACGGTATGAAAAACTATGCGCGCTTTTTATATAAGTGTGTCAACTTTCAAACGGTACACGCATCCGCCGCATTCAAATCGGTGTACGGAATTTCCGTCAAAGAAGCGTGGCGTCTTTTTTACGATTCGGTCGCCGTGCCCGCTTCCGCCGCGCAGTATCCCGACCCGCTCGTCAAAGGCGCATGCAAGGATTATTTTTCCGGCACCGATAAACGCTCGAAAGAAAACGCGCGCGCCTCACGATATGCGTCGCTCGTTTCGTGCAGCTCAGGCTTCGGCTTTGTCGACGACGCAGCCGGAAGTTTTTATTTTTCAAAATGGGATGCCGAACGAAGATGCTGCGATCGCGCAAAAAAAATATGTACCGTCAAAAATCTGCGGCACACATCTCTTTCGACTGACGGCGAATATGCGGCCTTCAGCGTGATGAGCGAAAGGCATGCCGTTCCGAAAAGCGAAGTGCATATCTTTAACATGAAAAGCCGCTCGCGCTATACGATAAGAGAAACGGGACTGCGCGATGCGGCCGTCATCTCATGGAACGGAGAGTATTATCTCGCGGCGGTAAAAACGAAGTCGCAGCAAAGCACGCTCACTGTCTACAAACTTGACAAAAGCGCGGACGGCAAAGTACACGGCGCGTCATTCATCGCATCCCGTCCCCTCGATCGAGGAGACGTCGCATTTACGCCGAAGGACGCAGGCGGCGGCGAAATCGTATACATATGCAAAAGCGGTATGAAATGGTCGATTCGACTGTATTCGATTACGGACGGTTCGGAAAAGGTATACGATGCGCCGTACGATCGCATGGTTATCGGTGATGTTTCGCTTGCAGATGCTGCGGACACTGGTACGGCGGATACTGCAGATCGCTCCGTGAGCGGTGCCGATACCGATTGGAACGCCCGAAGTTCGTATGCTGAAAAAGTATTTACGTTTTCGTGGGCGGCCGAAGATACGATGCCGCGCTTCGGAAAATTAATAATTAAAAAATCCGATGACGACCGAGAGGATTTTGCTTCGATGCTTTTACAGACGGACGATGTGTCGGGCGGCGTATACGATCCCGTCATGCTGCAAAACGGCAGTATCGCATATACGGGGCATTTTTTTCGCGACAATCGCCTTTTGACTGCGGAAAGCGACAGTATACCGATGCGGGAAATCGCGCTCGGCGCAAAACGCGAAAGGCTTGAAAACTCCGATACGGACAAAGCCGCTCCGCACGCACAGGACGTGCAAGCAACAGAAGCTGCAAACAAAGCGCGATCGACGGAAGCTGCCGACAATGTGCAAAGCGGAGAGCAGACGGACGACAATCGAGACGTGCAAATGATTTTTGCCCGATCGAAAAAATACAATCCGTTCGATTATTATAAACGCGGCATCTTTTTGCCGGTCGGCATCGCATCGACATACGGACATAATGCGCTCGGCGATGTGACAAGCATGCTTTTACCGCTGGGTTTTACTTACGCGTCCAATAATCCGTGGTCGTCGAAAATCGCAATCGCGAGCGGAGGTTACAGTATTCTTTCAAACAGCGGAGCGATCGAAACGCGCTTCCAAAGCGGAACGGCGACTCCGCTTTTCAAATATTCGCTCAGCAACCAAATCGAATTCGACCGTCGCGGCTTTAAGCAGACGGCTCACACGGTGAATCTTTCGTCGGCGATTCCCGTCGGCAGGATATCGCGCCTTACGTTCGGGGACGATGTACATGTTTTTGCCGGCAGGCAAAGCCGCACGGAATTTCCGAAAGGTTTCACATCGCTTTTCGGCATCCTTGAAGATGACGATGCTTTACCGATCTTTATCGCGGTTAATAAATTATCCGTCGGCTATTCGAATATTTATAAAACCGGCGCGGGCGTATACGAGAGAGCGGGCTTTGCCGCAAACGCATCGTATATAATCAAATATGAAGCTGCATGGGGAACGCCTTTTTCGCAAAACAATATATATCAAAATCTTTCGGTCAATGCGGCTGTCTGCCTGCCGCGTATTTTGCCGTATGTATGCCGTTATGATTATACGTATAATTTTCCGCTCACGCTCGGCACCCGATTTTTTCCGAGCAGATCGACCTTTATAAAAAATACCGCCGAAATTATTTTGTTTGCGGGCGAAGTGCAAAAAGCGATTCCGCTTTTCTACGTAAACCGCTGGGCGCTGCGTGCATCGTATACCGGCCGTTTCGATTATACGGGCGGCACATCGTGGGATTTTTTTGATGCGCCGCATCTTGTACGGAATCTTTTTTCGGGCGAAATGCGCTATTGCGATTCGGTTACCCTATCCGCATCGCTGACCTTTACACCGAACTTCGGTGCCGCAGCGACGCCGCTTTTGACATCGACCGTGCGCGCGGGTTTGCGTTATGTCATTCGTGAAACCAAAAAGCAAAATTATTTTGCATTCGAATTCGGCTGGAATCTTGCTTATTAAATTATGCTGAACGTTCCCTCACGGGAGCGTGAATTGAAACGTTGTCGATCATGCGCCGACGACCATCGTCGAGGTCGCTCCCTCACGCATCCGCCGTTTTTACAACACCATGACGAGCGTACCCGCCGTAAGGAGGAGCGCACCGACGATCGATTTTACCGAAAATTTTTCGTGCAGAAAAATAAACGCAAGGACGAGCGTGATCACGACGCTCATCTTGTCGACGGGAACGACCTTCGATGCGTCTCCCGTCTGCAGCGCGCGGTAGTAGCAAAGCCACGATGCGCCGGTAGCGAGTCCCGACAGAATTAAAAAAATCCAGCTCTTTTTTGAAATCGCTGCGATGCCGCTTTGCTCGTGTGTGACGAAAACCATAAGCCACGCCATCGCGAGTACGACAAAAGTTCGGATCGCAGTTGCCAGATTCGAATTGACTCCTTCGATTCCGATTTTTGCGAAGATCGAAGTGAGCGCGGCGAACACTGCGGAACAGACGGCAAAGGGCAGCCACATACTATGCCTCCGTGTAACGGTATCGATTGAAAGGCGGATTTTTAAAGCAGTTTGTATTTTGCTATTCTAAAAATCCGCTTAGCTTTTTCAAAAGCGCCTTATTTTTCGAGCGATAAAAATATTTTATAACAATTATACGCCGTGCAGATGTCTTCTTTGTTCGTCAATTCCCACGGCGCGTGCATACTTAAAACCGAAACGCCCGCGTCGAGTACGTCCATGCCGTACTTTGCCGCAAGATAGGCGATCGTACCGCCGCCGCCCTGATCGACTTTTCCGAGTTCGGCCATTTGAAACGGGATGTCGTTTTTTTCCATGAGCGCGCGGACTTTTGCGATGAATTCGGGGTTCGCATCGCTCGCGGAATATTTGCCTCGGCTTCCAGTATATTTGTTAAAGACGATTCCGCCGCCGAGAAACGATGAATTGTCTTTATCGTAGAGGTTGCCGTTCATCGGATCGAATGCCGCGTTGACGTCGCTTGAAAGCATCGCGGAATTTGCAAGGCAGCGCCTGAGCGTCAAATCGCTGTAGCCGCCGCTCATGCGCGAAATGATTTCGGCGACCGCATTTTCGAGCAAGTGCGAACCCATGCCCGTAGCTCCTACGCTTCCGATCTCTTCTTTGTCGACGCAGAGGCAGCAGTTCGTGCGCGCTTTAGCCGAGCTGTCGAAGAGCGCCTGCACCGACGTAAATGCGCATGCGCGGTCGTCCTGCCCGTATGCGAGGATGAGCGATCGATCGATGCCGCAGTCGCGCGATAAGCCTGCCGGAACGATTTCAAGTTCGGCGGATGCGAAGTCTCCTTCATCGATATTGTATTTCGATTTTAATAATTTTAAAACGGCTTTTTTATATTTCTCTTTATTCTTCGAAGATTTTTCATCGCTTTGTTCTTTTTGTTTGTCTTTTTTTTGCGGAATGCCGGAACTCAAAATGAGGTCGAGGTTTTCGCCGGGAATAAAATCCGACGCTTTTTCTTTCATCTGCTCCTGTGCGAGGTGCGGCAAAATGTCCGATACGCAAAACACCGGATCGCCCGCAGCTTCGCCGATCGTCACATTGATGACGCTGCCGTCGGTTTTGCACACAACGCCGTGAATCGCAAGCGGCAGCGTTACCCACTGATATTTTTTAATACCGCCGTAATAGTGCGTATTCAAATACACGATACAGTCTTTTTCATAAACGGGATTTTGCTTTACGTCCAGGCGCGGCGAATCGATGTGCGCGCCGAGGATATTCATGCCGTCTTCGAGACTGCCCGTACCGATTTCAAACAGTGCGACGGTTTTGTGCATTTTTTGCACATACACTTTATCGCCGGCTTTCAGCGTTTTATATGCCGCGATATCTTTATAACCGCGTTTTTCCGCCGCTTCGATGATCCGTGCGGTACACTCGCGTTCGGTTTTTCCGCCGTCTAAAAATTTTTTGTAATCGTTAATAAATTTTTCGTCCATATATGCTCCTAATTATTTGCGTACTTATAAAAACCTGATCAATAGGTTTAATTTCGAGTTTTTTAAAACTCGAAATTTTCCATCCGTTTCGTTCGCCAATTGAATGGCGAGATTCGAAAGTAAATAAAATGATGCGGAGGCGAGGTTCCGGCTGCGTGCCGTTTCGAGCGTTAAGCTTACGGAAGCCTGCTTTAAAAGCTCGACCGCGGCTAAGCGGACGGGTTCTCGCCGAAAGCATACTTTTATTTAGAAATACTTTTGAAACTCGACATTCGACCTATTTAAAACACACGTCAACTTCAAAAGGTCCGTACTGCGTCGTAAACGGAATACCCACGATCGGGTAAGTTTTCGGCCACGAAAGCGTATGATCTTTTCCTGCAACGACAACAGGGGGTGATACTTTTATATCTTTGTTTTTAATTTCCGAAGCCGCATTTCCCGCGATGATATTCGTAAACTCGCTTACGAGCTGTTTTGCAAGTTCTTCCCGCTCCGATTCCATAACGATCTCTATACCCGAGCGTTCCAGCATTTTATCCGCGAGGATTTTATGCAGTCGAAAGGCAACGACACCGTTGTAGTCGCCCGTAATACCGAGCAACCCCGAAATCTCCCACGCATGGCCGGCATTCGGGTCGAGCAGATACGGATCTTTATGCTGCGGCGGCATATCGAACATGTTTTTGAATGCATTTTCGCATGAAACTAAAAACGGATTAATAATTTTAACGTCCATTTCGAATTCAGTATATCGCAATGTAAAATTTGGGGCAAGCGTCGTGAGAACGTCGTGAAAGTACTTGAACAATACGGATACTTTACCGTACATTTAAAGGGGGTGCGCGATGGCGAATGATTACGGCGTTCAGTCTATTGAACGGGCATTGGATATCATCGAAGCGGTAGCGGCAAATAAAAATTCCGCCGTGCTGACGAAAATCGCCGAAAAAACAGGTCTGCATAAAAGTACGGCGTACCGCATTATTGCGACGCTGCTCAAGCGCGGTTATTTAAAAAAGAATGAAGACGGTACATATAAAATCGGATTGAAGCTTATCGAAGCGGTGAGCTACTACATCGACAGTTTGGAGCTGCAAACGGAAGTGCGTCCGTACATCGCACAGATTACGGCAAAGTTCGGGCTTACGTCGCATTTGGGCATTTTGGAAGGCGATAAAGTAGTTTATATCGAAAAGATGGATATATTTTCGAATATCAAATTGTATTCGCAAATCGGACTGCGTATGCATGCATACTGTTCTTCGCTCGGCAAGTGCCTTTTGGCAAATTTTTCCAATACGCAGCTCCGATCGATTATGGGAAGAACCGAATTCACGCGTTTTACTCCGAATACGATTACGACGATTGAAGCGCTGCAAAAAGAAATCGATTCGGTCAGGCAGCGGGGCTGGGCGATCGACAACGAAGAATTCGAAATCGGACACCGCTGTATCGGCGCGCCGGTATACGATTATCGGGGCGATATAATCGCGGCAATAAGCGCAAGCGGCAGCACGAGTATACTCACTGACGAGCGGATTCCCGAAATAGTCGAATACCTGAAACAAACCGCCGCGGAGATTTCTCAAAATATGGGCTACGTGCCGTAAGACGGCATTCATAAAAAAAGCGCCCGCGGATTTTACCCGAAAGCGCCTTTTTTTATTGTTTCCGGACAAGCGATTTATCGTTTATTCTTTTACTCCGCCGACCGCGAGTCCTTTGATAAGCGATTTTTGGAAAATCATGCCGACGAGCACCGGCGGCAAAGATGTTAAAACGCCCGCCGCTGCAATTAAATTGTAATTGGACTGTCTGCCGCTCGCAAGATTCGATATGACTACGGGCAAGGTAAGCGCATTTTTACTGTTTGTAAACAGCATGGCATAAAAATATTCGTCCCATGCCATAATTAACGCCAACAGAGCGACCGTTCCGATCGACGGCAGTAAAAGCGGCATTACAACTTTGAATATACGAGAAAAGATCCCCGCACCGTCCAAAATAGCCGCCTCTTCAAGCGCAAAGGGAATGGTATCGACGGCGTCTTTAAGCAGCCATACGCAAAACGGCAAAACGATCGTGCAATATACGAGAGACAATGCCCAGAATTTATCGAGCATGCCGCCGTTGCTTAAAAAGCGGTAGAGAGGAAGAGCGTATGCGACGGGCGGCAGCATAAATGTGAAAACGGCGCAGCGAAGAATAAAATCCTTTTTTCCGGGATAACGCGAAAAAACCCACGCTGCGGGAACGGTCGCTGTAAGGGAAATGGAAACCGTAAGAATTGAAGTGCGTAAACTGTTCCGCAATGCGAATAAAAACGCTTCGCCTCGGCTGTTTTTTGTTAAAACAAGAAGACTCTTAAACGAATCGAATGTCGGTTTTGCGGGTATCCATTTCAGCGGTTTTTCCGTCAAATCCGCAGCCGTGCTTATCGACATAATAACGAGCCAGAGGAACGGAGCTATGATATACACGACCAATGCGATTATTGCCGCATATTCCAAAACAATAATTATGCGTTTTTGTTTCATACATCGCCCCGCGCTGTGTTTTTCGTATATTTTTTCGGAAGCAAAATCCGCAAATACGCGAAGATAAAAATCATAATCAGGCATACCATAATTATGGCAAGCGCCGCTCCCGAACCGAGCCGGGAATCGGTAAATGCTTCCTGATATATGAAAATACTTGCGGATCTCGTTTTGTTTGCAGGTCCGCCTTTTGTCATAACATAAATAATATCGAATACTTTAATCGCTTCGATTATGCGCAATACCAGCGCGACTTGAATTGACGGGATGATATGCGGCAAAGTAACTGCGGTAAAGCGCTGCCATGCATTCGTTCCGTCTATAACGGCCGCTTCTATTTGATCTTTTGATAGGGTTTGCAGAGCGGCAAGTACGATCAGCGATACCAATGAAAAATTTTTCCAAAGATCCGCAAACATAATGCAAAACAACGCTTTATTTGCATCGCCGAGCCAGCTGGTATAATTTTTTATTATTTTAAGCTGATACAGCAGCGAATTCATCGCGCCGTATTCGGGGTTGTAAATGAGACGCCACATGATTGCATTTACGACGGTCGGTACCGCCCAAGGGAGAATCAAAAGGCCTCTGACCCATTTTACACCCTTGAGCGGCTGATTCAACAATAAAGCGACCGCCGTACCGAGAAGAATTTCCAAAGTGACGTTCACTAACGCAAAAATGCCGGAAACTTTCAACGATGCAAGAAAATCGATATTGCGCAATCCGTTTATAAAATTTTTTAAACCGACCGCATGCCCCTCATTTCCTAAAAGATTGGTATCGGTAAAACTTATGATGAAAGTTTGAACGAGCGGCCAGCCGATGATTAAAATCATCAGGATGAGCATCGGCGTGAGCAAAATATCGGTCTGTCGTATGAGCTTCCGGTTTTTCATACTTACATTCTGCTCATTTCAGCGACGGCTTTGCGCAGCGCTTCCTGCGGACTGAGTTCTCCGTACAGCGCTTTTTGTATATACTGCTGCAAAACGGCGCTGGCTTCCTGATAGCTTGCAACGCTGGGGCGTGCATTCATAATATTAAATGCGATTTTTGCGGTCGCAGCCAGCTCTTCTTTACCGGAGATGATGGCCGGATCGTCATACGACGCCGTCCATACCGGAAGCTGAAGATTCGAATATTTATCCTGAACCTCTTTGCTGCACAGATACAGAATATATTCCAGCGCTTCTTTAGGATGTTTTGTTTTTGAAACGACCGACAGACCCATAGACCCGCTCATTGCCGCGTATTTTTTGCCTCCTTTTATGCCGGGGAGGACGGAAATACCGACTTGAGCTTTTGTCAATTTGCTTTCGGCAGGATCGGAAGCCAATGCGTACATATAAAGCCAGTTCATCGTAAAAGCGCAGTCGCCGCTGGAAAAAACTCTGCGAACGTCTTCTTCGAGATATTCCGTAGAATTGGGATTTAAGAGTTTGTCTTTTTTTAACTGTACAAGCAGTTCCAGCGCTTTGACCCCGGTTTTATCGACAATCCAATTGCCGTTTTTATCCTGGTATTCCGCTCCGTACGCTTCCAAAAAGTTGGAATATACGCAAATTAAAGCTTCGGCTTGCGCAAGGCTGAATGCGAAAGGATATTCGCAAATACCTTTTGCTTTGATTGCTTTTGCCATTTCAACCATTTCTTCGATCGTTGCGGGTCCTTTTGTATAGCCGGCACGGGCGAGCATATTTTTATTATAAAAAAGATACATGCAGTCCAAAAACCACGGCAGTCCGACAATTTTGCCTTTTTTTGTAGTAAAATTCCAACCGCCGGCAAGGACGCCTTTTTTGTAGGACTCCGGCACTTGTGCGGTAATATCGGAAATGATACCTTTTTGGGCATATTCGGCATACCAAATATCGTCAACCAATACAGCATCGTAAGGATTGTTTGACCCGTATGCCAATATCGTTTTATTCCGAAGCTCTTCGTAGGGTACGAATTCGGTTTGTACAACGATATTCGGATGCTTTTTCATAAAGTCGGCGGTCATATCGTTGACGTTTTGTTCGGAATAAGCGGCTTGTGCCATGGCGAGAAAGCGGATTTGTACTTTGTCCGAAGCAGCTCCGTTTCCGCCGTCCGTACTGCCGACAGCGAAAATATGCGCAACGATACAAGCGCATCCGATAATCATCGGGAATTTTTTCATACCGGTTACCTCCTTATAACTGGGGTTTTTAATCTTTATAAGGATATTATATCCGTCTTTTTTGAGCTGTCAAGTATAAAATATCCATAATTTATCGAATTTTGGATATATAATCCTTTACAAAATATTTTTTCGGATATATAATCCATTTTGTGATAAAAATGAAAAATAACGTCGCTTGGGGTTTCGACCTCGGCGGAACGCAAATGCGCTGCGCTCTTGTTGAAGGTTCGGCCGTTAAAAGCAGGATTTTCCGCTGTGCCACACAGCGCGACCGCCCTCCCGCGGATATAGTAAACGATATTATATCTTTGATTCAAACGGCCGAAAAAGAAACGGGAAAAAAAGGGCTTCCGGTCGGGATGGGTGTTCCTACATCGATTACAAACGGCTGTCTTGATACTTGCGAAAATCTGCCGACCATGCCGAATTACCCTTTGGCAAAAGAACTTTCGCAGCGTTTAGGCAGAACGGTCGTCTTGGAAAACGACGCGTCGTGTTTCGTTTTGGGAGAATACGCGCTGTTTGACGATGGGGTAAAAAAGACCCTGCTCGGCTTTACACTCGGAACGAGCATCGGGATGGGGATTATCATAAACGGAAAGCTTTTTAAAGGCGCACGCGGACAAGCGGGCGAAATTTGGCGCTCGCCGATATCTATAGCCGGCGATGAAAGCGATGCGAGCGTAGAAAAAGATCAAATCGTCGACCGCTGTCTGGGAGGTCGTTTTTTGGGAAGTTTGTATAAAAAATTTTCAGGTACGGAAATTTCCGGGGCGCAAATACACGAAAAAGCGGTGCAAAACGATCCTGCCGCCTTGCAGTGTTTTGCAGTATACGGCCGTCGCCTCGGTGCGTTTTTGTGTCAGGCCGTCAATATGTTCGATCCGCATGCGATAGTTTTCGGCGGTTCGGTTTCATCGGACTACGCGTTTTTTGCACCGGAGTTTTCCAACTTTTCCGCTTTAAAAGGAATTCAAATATATAAAACAAAGGCGGGAGATACGGCGCCCATTTTAGGCGCCGCATCGCTGATACAATATTAAACCTGCTGCGGGATAATTCGTTCGGCGGCAGATACTATTTGAGGTGGATTATATGAGCAAATTTTATGATGAAATTGTACAAATACCCGAAGCGCTTCACCGCGTCGTCGATTATTATCGAGCGGAAGGACTTAAAAAGCTTACGGATTGGCAAAAGCTTGTAAGCGAACATTCGGCATTGAGTTTTCTCGGAATGGGTACTTCCGAATTTTCAATTTACAGCGCGCTGCCGAAATTCGAACAGAACGGGCTTCCGATTTCCGTCCGCGATGCCGGCGAATATTTGTATTACGGAGTACAAAAACAAAACGAAAAAACGCTGTCGATTTTAACCAGCCAATCGGGTGAAAGCGTTGAAATCCGAAAATTGATCGAAGCGGGACGCATCGGTTCGTCTATGGTAGGAATCACAAACGATACCGAAAGCATTTTGGGTAAAAGTGCCCGACTCGTTTTTCCATTGTTCGGAGGAGAAGAGGCGAGCATTTCGGCAAAAACATATACGAACACGCTTGCCGTATTGAATTTTATGGGCGAAACCCTCGCAAAAAAACAAGTGCCGTCAGCAAGCTTTTTCGACACGCTCGATAAAGGCGCCGATTCATTGCTTTCCGTTTCGGATGAAGAAATTCAGGAAGCCGTTCATCATCTGCTTCCGGGAGATGCGATCGCCTTTGTGGGGCGCGGTCCCGCGTACACCTGCGCAAGGCAATCGGCGCTCACTTTTATGGAAGGCACTCACTGTTTAAGTTCGCCCTTTACGGGCGGCGCATTTCGTCACGGGCCGTTCGAATCCGTCGGAAAATTATTTTCGATCGTGATTTATTGCGCCAAAGGAAAAACAAGCGCTTTTTCATGGAAGCTTGCTTCGGATTCGGCTGAACACGGTGCGAAAGTTTTGGTTATAACCGACGACACTCCGTCCGTATCGCATAAATCGATCAAAGTGTTGAAAATCGGCTCGGTGTTTTCCGGCGACGAAACTTTGTTTCCTTTAGCCGTTTCGGGCATTCATCCCAGGATCATTCACTTCCTCGCCGCCGCGCGCGGATTGGAAGCGGGGATTTTCAATTACGGCGGAAAAATCACCGTCACCGAATAAAAGATAAACAAAGATGCAAGAAACTTCGATTTTGAACGATATCCGCTCAATGCTTCCCGTTTTCAGCGAAACCGAACGGAAATTTGCAGAATATGTTTTGCGGGAAAACGAGCTCATTTATAAATCGATAACGATGGCAACCGAAGAAAGCGGCGTCGGTTACGGAACGATAATCCGATTTTGCCAAAAGCTTAAATGCAAGGGATTTCAGGACTTTAAAATAAAGCTTGCTCTCGAGCCGTCGCAAAAAGAAAGCGACACGCCGCCGGACGAAGACAGTTTTCTTGCCTCCGTTTGCAAAGATATCCGGACGGTAAACGAGGCAATAGAGCCGGCCGTTTTCGAGCGGGCGGTAAAGATTTTGGTTCCTGCAAAAAAAATACTTGTCATCGGAAGCGGCGGCTCTTATGCTCAAGCGTGGGACTTATGTTATCGGCTTATGCGGATCGGCTTTGACGTCGCGGTTGAAGGAGATTCTCATTTGCAGGCGATTCGCGCTTCAACGCTGAATGCGGGTGACGTTTTAATTGCGGTTTCTTTTTCGGGAAGTACAAAGGGAATTTTAAACGCCGTCCGGCAGGGAAAAAAAACGAAAGCTGCCGTTATCGCCGTTACCAATTACGAACGTTCTCCGCTGGGAGCCGCCGCGGATCTGACTTTTTGCCTTAAACTGCGCTCCCAAGTCCTCGACGCCGAAATCGGAAGTAAAATTCCCGTGTCGTTTTTAATAGAAGTATTATGCAACAGATTGTTTAAAAGTGTGCCGAATGCGGCTCATGCTTTGAACTTAACGGCACACAGCGTATCGTCGGAATTGTTTTAAAAGCGAAAGGGAACTTGTAAATTTTATCGCCCTTTAAAACAATACCCTCGCGCTTTTAAAAATACCGTAACAAAAAATATCCGCGTGCGTTAAAAAAGACGCAACAAAAAATTACCCCAAGCGCGTTTTGCGGCGCTCATAAGAAAAGGTACACAAAGCGAATCTTTATCCGGCAGCGTGTTTTACGGCGTTCATAAAAAAAGCGCCCGCGGATTTTACCCGAAAGCGCCTTTCGGAATTTTTATAAGCTGTTTTATTTTACGCTTCAATAATATTTTTCAGCACGACGGTTTTTATCTTCGTCATTTCGTTGAACGTGGACATGACGCCTTCAGTGCCGATGCCGCTGTGCTTCCACCCGCCGAAGGGCATCTCAAACGAGCGATAAAAACTCGCTCCGTTGATAACCGCTTCGCCCGCTTCCATCGCGTTCGCGATTTTAAACGCACGTTTTTGATCGCGTGAAAATACACAGCTCGATAAGCCGAACACGGAATTGTTCGCGATTTCGATCGCTTCTTCGTCGGTGTCGAATCCGATAATCGGTACGACGGGACCGAATATTTCCATGTCTTTTGCGACATCGGCCGTTTTCGGAACATCCGTGATGACCGTCGGTTCGTAAAAAGCGCCGTTGCGTTTTCCGCCCAAAACGATTTTGCCGCCCTGTTCGACGGTTTTTTGCACTTGCTTTTCAACCTGTATCGCCGCTTTTTCGCTGATAAGGCAGGCGATCTTCGTATCTTCGTCGGCAGGATCGCCGAATTTCAGCTGCTTTATTCTTGCAACGGTTTTTTTCGCGAATTCGTCTTTCAGCGAATTGTGAATGATAAAGCGCTTGCTTGCGCAGCATACCTGTCCGGTATTGTACATGCGCCCCCACACGAGCTCTTCGACCGCCAAATCGACGTCTCCGTCGTCCAGCACGATGAACGCGTCGTTTCCGCCCAATTCAAGTGCCGTGTGCGTAAGGTTTGCGGCCGCCTTTATCGCCGAATCGATTCCGACTTCGGTGCTTCCCGTCAGCGTAACCAAGCCGACCCGCTTGTCGGAAACGGCGTAACTTTTGACGGAGCCGGGAGCCGTAACGCACTGGATCGCACCGTCGGGTACGCCCGCTTCAACGAGCAGTTCCGTCAGCCGCATCAATGTCAACGGATTGTCGGATGAAGGCAGGACGAGCGCGGAGTTGCCCATCATCAAAGCCGGAGCGACTTTTTGGTCGAACAGATCGCACGGAAAATTGAACGGAATGATACACACGACGACACCGACCGGTTCTCTGAGCACCAGCTGCATCGTTGTCTGCTGTCCCGCTTCCGTTCCCTGCGGAATAATCGTGCCGTAAAAGTGTTTTGCCCGCTCGATAAATCCGCTGAAGCCGATCGTAACGTTTCCGATTTCGGCACGCGCTTCGGTTATTGGTTTGCCGTTTTCGCTCGACAAAAGCCGAGCCAAATCTTCGTGCGATTTTTGCACCAAGCTCAAGAACTTATACAACACTTCGGCGCGTTTAAAAACAGGCACTTTCGCCCATTCTTTTTGTCCGCGTACGGCCGCCGCAATCGCCGCATCCAAATCTTTTTCGTTTGCGCGCGGGACACTGTCGATCACTTTGCCGGTCGCAGGCGCGATTACGTCAAAGGTTTGACCGCTCGCGCTGTCCGTTTTTTTTCCGTTGATAATCATCTTCATAATTGTTACCTCTCGTTAATTCATTTTTCACCGAACGCCGTAAAGGACAGCATAAGACCGCCGCAGGTATTGCGACCGTCGTCTTCGTAACCGTATTCGCCGAACGTAAATTCGACGATAAACGGAATCGTTCCCGCCTCTTTTTTAATCGCTGCGGTCAATTCGTTTATCCGCTCTCCGATTCCGATCCGCCTGCCGCCGCAGTGAACCAAATGGAAACCGGCTATCGGCCCTTTCATTTTCGCTTTTAAGTCGGCAAGAGCCGTACTCACGGCTTTTATTAAACCGTCCGTATCGCTTTCGAGGAGGGCTATCGCCGTTCCGACCGCAAGATTGTTTCCTACTGCGATTGAACCGTCGGCATTGCCGTTCATCGGGTGACGCACCGCGATCAAATCGCCCAAGGGATCTTTTACTCCGAGCGGATTCGTAATGGAACGCACGAGCAGATTGCCGCCTTCCGTATCTTTTGTGCTCGCACCCGTCCATTCGCGGTACTGTTCAAGTGCCGGTTTCCCGTTGATTTCCACGAGGGTACGCTCTTTTGCGATTTTGGTGATAACACCGTATTTACCGGTTTCACTGTAGCCGCCGGTATATTTGTTCGCAAAGGCGGCTTTCGTATAGAAAAAAGCAAGGGCTGCACCGTCGCCGGTTATCGTTTTGTCGGCAAACAGCTTCCATTCGCCTGCGAGCGTATTGTCCGCCGCACTGCCGCCGAAAAGCGGTACTCTTCCCACAACGTCGGAAACACCTTTCAAATAGTATTCTTCTTCGCCGGGAGGCGCGACCATATACATATAGGCGGGCGCTTCCTTTTTACCGGCAGCGGCGAGCGCCTTTTCCGCCAATTTCCGTCCCGTTTCCCGCGCACTTCCGCTCTTTGCCAAGCCCGCCGTTCCGACCGTCAAATCGGTATCCGACAGCGCCATGATTCCGACAAAGCCTTTTTCGCCGGTAACAAACCCGTCTTGCGTAACGACGCCGGAAAACGACGTGTTTCCGATCAACGGCACTCCCGGAAGTTCTTCGCCGATCGCTTTCAATAACGCCTGCTGGTCATACGAAACGCCGCTGTATACAAATACAAGTTTCAGATCGTGCAGCGCGTCTTTTACTTTCCGTGCGCATTCCTTTCCCGCCAGTGCCGCATCGGCATTATTGCTGCTCGCAGTCCGTATTCGTAACATAGCAACCTCCTGTAAAAAATTTTATGCTCAATTTCGAGTTTTCTAAAACTCGAAATTTTCCATCCGTTTCGCGTATTAACTGAATGGCGAGTATGAAAAGCAAATAAATTTATGTTTACGGCAAGGTTCCGGCTGCGTGCCGTTTCGAGCGTTAGGCTTACGGAAGCCTGTCTTAAAAAGCTCGACCGCGGCTAAGCAGACGGGTTCTCGCCGTAAACACAGCTTTATCCGCTGATATTTTTCAAACTCGACATTCGACCTTTTGATTTTATGATAGAAGGTGAATTTTCAGCTGTCAACGAAAATAAAAATCGAGGGTTTTGTATATCAAAAATACGGTTTTACGATGTGAAACAATAGATGATTCGGCTTTCGGCAACGGCGGTATATGTGCTTTGCATCGCCGCCGTTTTATTATAGAAAATAATTATTATACAGTAATTTTTAAGCGGGAAGTTTTGATATGCAAAAATTATTGCATATCCTCTTCCAGCCAGCGTTCGAAATCTTTTTCACCGTCGGGGGCGCCGTCGACGAAAGAGGGATCCATGTGCATTAAAAAATGCCAATCGCTTTCTCCCCTTTTTTTATACACGATCGCCTCTCCGTCTTCGGAACCGAAAAACGACCTGTCAACTTCGCAGCCTTGCCGTTCAAGCAAAATTTTTGCGCGTTCGTATGTGCGCTCCCGCTTTTCGATATACGCTTTCACTTCCGCATTGTCGATAACGTATGCGTCCACGCGCGTATATCCTGCCGCAAGTCCCCGATTTGCTTTTTCCATATTCGGAATTTCCCGCCAGATGATTTCCACATCGTCGGGATCCGGAAACATAAAGCGGCTGAGCGGTATACGGTTTCCGTTATATTCGATTTCGGTATAATCGGGCAGTTTTCCGGGACTCAACGTTTCGCGCACGTCGCAAAAATCGCCGTCCCGTTCTTCGCTCATCGCATAACCGGGAACGGATCGAAGATTTTTTCTCGCTTCGTCGATGTTTTCAAACAACGCCACCGGCGTTTCATTTCCGTTTTGATTGAAAACCAATAGATACGTCGTTTGCTTCGGATCGGATTTTTTGCCGTTTTGCCGTTCCGTTTCCGGCTTTTCGATTTCCGATGCAGCGCGTTCGGATACCCTGTTTTCGGGTACAGCGCTTTCCACATCGCCGCTTTTTATCGCACGGTTTTCCTGACGTACGTCTTTCGGCGCTTGGCTCGGCCGGCTCTTCGCCGTTACGCGGGGAACGGAAATCTTTATGACGCTCACCGCCGCCGCCATCTCTTCCGATACGGTAAAAGCTTTGCCGGTTTGCGTTTTCATAATCGACTCCAAACCGAACACCTTTTCCTTCGGGTCTTCGACGATTTCGGCCGTACCGTCACCCATAACGCTCGCATACGCGGAACTGTATTTGCACGGAATGTCGCCGCCTGAAATCGGCGCAATGTCCGTTTCGAGTTCGATACACACGTTCTGATTTTTTTTAATGCAATCGATTTTACGCCCCTCTTTTGCGCTGTGCAGATAGAGCGTCAACGCCCCGTCGGTAAAAACATAACCGTACTGCATCGGTACGACGTAGGGCACGCCGTCGTCGATCATGCCGACATGCACGACTTTCGCTTTTTCGATGATGTTTTCGATTTGCCGGATATCGGTCACTTCTCTGTCTTTTCTTCGCATGCAATCCTCCCGATATAAGCCCTATCGGAAAATTGAATTTTTCAAGTTTTTAAATATAAAAAATATCGCGCATTCCGCAGCGCTCGTTCCGTACAAAAATATACGACGGACAAGATGATGTGTTCAACCGCCCCATGAATCGATAATCGAGCGGATCCGCGCAATATCCGAAAGAATATCATCTCGATTTTTTTCCGAATAGACGGCGATCTTTTGCCGAAGTTTTTGTAAATCGGGAACCAATATCTTAAACCGCTCGAGCGGCACGCTGTCAGGATCGTAGGTGATAAGCACGCTTCCCGTTTTTTCGTTGTACTTCGGATCGGCTGCGGGGCAAATCGAGTGTAATACGGCAAGGGCGGCCGTCCGTATCGCTTCATCGCGGAGTGCTGGATCGCGCAAACGCAGTCTCCCCGGAAAATAATTGATTTGCATCATTCTTTTTTCAATAACGGCTGCATTGCCCGCACGGCAAATGCGATCGTCGATGAATTGTGCAGAACGGCGGCAAGCGACGGCGAAATAAATCCGAACAAACCCGCAGCGATAAGAGCGGAATTAATAATTATTATATTTTTATTGTTGTCGTCGATCTTTTTCATCAAACGTTGACCCATAACCCGCGTTTTCAACAATGCGGCAAGCCCGTCGCCCGACGGCAGTACGATGTCCGCCGTCTCTCCGGTGATTTCCGCACAGTCGCCCATAGCGACTCCGGTATTTGCTGCGGCGAGCGCAGGTGCATCGTTTATGCCGTCACCGATCATGATGACGGTGTGTCCTTCCTGTTTTTGTTTTTCGATGTAGGCGACTTTGTCTTCCGGCAGTGCGTGTGCGATATAGCGGTCGATGCCCGCAAGTCCCGCCGCAGTCTTTGCCGCACCCGCGTCGTCACCCGTTATCATCGTACAATTGACAATGCCCGTACCGTGCAGGTGACGGACGATCTCTTTCGCATCGGCTCTCACGGGATCGGTAATCGCAAAAGCGGCGAGCAGCCGTTTTTCTTCTGCAAGATACAAAAGCGATTCGCCGCGATCGAGTGCATCCTCGGCGACTGTATCGAGATTTTCCGGAGGAATTATTTTTTCATCGTCAAAGATAAAATGCCGGCTGCCGATCGAAAGGCGTTTGCCGTTCAGCGTCGTTACGATGCCGTGCGCGACGATGTATTCGACTTTTGCATGGCGTTCGGGATGCTTGAGCCCTTTATCTTCGGCGGCTTGTACGATCGCGCGGGCGACGGGATGGGTAAAATGCTCTTCCAAACAGGCGGCCGTCGCGAGCATATCATCTTCGCTTTTTTTGGCGAATACGATGATGCGCGAAAGCTTCGGTTCCGCTGCCGTAAGCGTGCCGGTTTTATCGAATACGACGGTATCGGCTCGTGAAGCATCTTCAAGAAATTTTCCGCCCTTGACGAGAATGCCGTGCTCGGCCGCTTCTTTCATCGCGCTCAAAACCGCAAGCGGAGCTGCGAGCTTCATAGCGCACGAATAATCGACCATAAGCGTCGATAAGACTTTTGTTATATTTCCCGTAAAAATAAACGTCAAAAGTGAAAGCAAAAAATTGTATTTGACGAGCTGATCCGCAAGTTTTTCCGACCGGACTTGCGACGAAACTTTCAGCTGCTGCGACGAATCGATCATCGCGAGGATATTCTGCACTTTCGTCTGGCTGCCCGTCGCGCGTACGAGCACGAACAGCTCTCCTTCCTGCACGATCGTTCCGGCAAACACGCTGTGCCCCTTTCGCTTTTCGACGGCGAGCGGTTCTCCGGTGATCGACGCCTGATTGACAAGCGCTTCACCTTTGACGACTTCGCCGTCCGCCGGAATGAGCGAACCCGTGCGCACCGCGACGATATCACCTTTTTTCAGCGTATACAACGGAACCTTTCGTTCGGTTTCCCCTTCGACGAGCTGTGCTTGATCGTTTTCGGAAAACAGTGTCGACGCCAAATCTTCATACGATTTCTTTTTCGTGTATTCTTCGATCGTTTCGCCGATATCGAGTAAAAAATTAATATTCGATGCGGTTGACATATCACCCGTCGCCGCGGCAGCGGTAATGGCCGTCGCATCGAGAACGTCGGCACAGAACACTCGTCCGGAAAAAATCCGTTCGACACCTTTTAAAACCCGAGGCGCGATCGAAGCCAGCTGTAAGATCGATCCGAGCGGCGGAGGCAAAAGCCGCTTTGCATAATGCCATACTGCCATCGAAATGAGCGATTCCGGAAGGCTTGCCCGCTTCGGCGGGAGCGTAACGGATGCCAGCATATCCGCATCGTTGAGATATTTGTCGGAAAGAGCTCTAAACAGCGCTTTGATATTTTTTTCGGATTGTTTTGTTTCGTCGTAACGAATAAGAAAAGAGCCGACGATGTGATTGACCGTTACTTGAGCCATGCCTTCCTGAACGGAAAGCAGAGTTTGCGCAAGCACAGCCTGTCGCACGCTTACTTCGGATTTGTCGTACCGCACGCGCATGCGTCCGGGGAGAGAATGCTTAACATAAAACTTCATACGGGACAGTTACGCTTTCGCCGCGTTCGCCTTTTTTTGTTTTGCCTCCGCTTCCGCATCTTCGGCATCTTCTTTTACCGATTCGAAAAACACCGAGGCGTCTTCTTTAAGCTGTAAACCAGCAGCTATCAGCTTGGAACAGCTTTTGCGGAATGCATCCGTTTTCATAAGCGACACCGCAGCCGCCCCGACAACCGCACCGAGTAAAAATTTTTTCATCCCTTCTGACATCGTATTCTCCTGTCGGAAATCAATTCCGATATTTTGATCGAACTGTGATTTTTGTAATTAATTCATAATACCGCTGCGGCTTGGAAAATGCAAGAGCGCATAATTCCGAGCAATGCGGAGGAATTATGCGCGTCTCCTATAAAAGAAAAACGGCTCGGCCGTTTTTCAACACCAGACTTCATCAACCAAATCCGAGCAGCGTCCGCTTGCAACGCGTCCATGCGGTATTTTCCATATCAGCTCAATGCGACGTCGAGCACCATCATGAGTGCGAAGCCGGCGGCAAACCCGATCGTGCAGACGTCGGTTTTATCATCCCGCGTCGCTTCGGGGATGAGCTCTTCGATGACGACGTAAATCATCGCGCCGGCGGCGAACGAAAGAAAATACGGCAAAGAGGCTGTGACGATCTCGGTTAATAAAATCGTAATCACGGCGGCGACGGGTTCGACGGCGCCTGAGAGCATACCGTACCAAAACGATTTCGCTTTGCTGTTGCCTTCCGTCCTGAGCGGCATCGAAATGATCGCGCCTTCGGGAAAGTTTTGTATCGCTATGCCGAGCGAAAGTGCAAAAGCCGCGGCGGCGGAGACGTTGGCGGTACCGCTCGTCATGCCCGCAAATACGACACCTACGGCCATGCCTTCGGGAATATTGTGCAGCGTTACGGCGAACACGAGCATGAGCGTACGGCTCAAGCGCGATTTCGGTCCTTCGGGAGCGGATGCGTCGATGTGCAGGTGCGGTGTTATTCTATCGAGCGAAAAGAGAAAGGCGATGCCGAATAAAAAGCCGACGAGAGCCGGTATAAACGATAGACGTTTCGCCGCATCGGCCATCTCGATGGACGGGATGAGGAGCGACCATACGGATGCCGCAATCATCACGCCTGCGGCAAATCCCATAAGCGCGCGCCGCACACCGTCGTGCATTTCGCGTTTCATAAAAAATACGCATGCGGCGCCGAGCGTCGTTCCGATAAACGGAATCATCAACCCCCAAAAAACGGTCGTCATATTATTTCCTTACGCCTATTATTCCGCTGTGTTGACAAAAAATCAAGTTTCGCATAGCATACATCCGATAATAAGTTAGCATAATATAACTTTTGAGCACGTATGTTTTTACGGACGACTGTATGACGGTAAACAAAATCAATACGCGGTTCGAAAAAATCGGACGTTTTCAAATAAAGCATCGGACGGCATTTTTAATTGCAATCGCCCTTATCACGCTTGCGGGCTTTGCCGGCTTGCCGAGGTTTAAATCGGAAGACGACGAAGATCAGTGGATTACCAATTCCAAAGAGCAAAAAGCCGCAAATGACAGATTTAAAGAATTGTTCGGAAACACCGACGTCGTCGCCGTGCTCGTCGAGGCCGACGACGTGTTCGACCCTGAAGTGCTTTCTGCGATCGACCGGCTCGGCAAACGCCTCGAAGCGGAAGTACCGTTCGCGGATGAAGTTACGTCGCTTATGCGTTTGACCGTTTCGCAAGGCACGGAAGAAGGTATCGAAGTCAGCAATCCGTTTAAAGACGGCATCCCCGGCGGCGGCAAAGGGCTCTCGCAGATGACGGAGGAAGAACGCGCGGAGCTCGCCGAAAAAAAAGCGTTTATCATGAGCCGCGAATCGCTCGTCAACAATATCGTGTCCGACGATGCAAAAGAGACGTGGGTGGTTCTTTCGTTGACGCCTTACGACGACGATTATGCGGATATGTACAAAGTCGGCGACGCTGCGATCCCGATCGTCGAGGCGGATGAATTTAAAAGCGACGCTTACACGTTCAAAGGCAGCGGCGTCGGCTACATCGAAACGGAAGAAAGCCGCGCTGTAAGGCACGATATGAAATGGCGTATCATCACGGGCTTTATCGTCATGCTCGTCTGTTTGATTTTGTTTATCCGTTCGGTGCGGGGAGTGCTCGTTCCGATCTTTGCAACCGTCGGCGGTATCGGTACGGTGTTCGGCTTTTCCGGCTGGTTCGGCATCATTGCCGGAGAAAATCTTCTGACGCTGCCGATACTGCTCGGTATGGCGCTTTCTGTCGGTTATGCGATTCACTATATCAACGGGTTCAATTACGAATTCCGTAAGTGCGGCAGCCGCAAAACAGCTGCAATCGCCGCGGTGAAAACGACCGGCTGGCCGATTTTATTTACCGTCATCACGACGATGGCATCCTTTATTTCGTTTTTTACCGCCGGCATCGGTGCGCTGCGCTGGCTCGGCGGTACCTGTTCCGCACTCGTCTTTATCATCTATCTGTACGTCATCGTGCTGCTTCCGGTTTTGTACAGCTACGGAAAGGACTCCCCCGCGGCGGCAAAATCGTCTTCAGCGAAAGCGCTCCGGCGGGAAGCGCGCATAAAAGCGTTTCACGAAAAAGTCGACGCCGTATACGGACGCTTCGGCGAACAAGTGCTCCGACACCGCCTGCCGATCCTCATCGTCGGAGGTGCGATCGCGACGGCATCCGTTTTCTATATGTTCCGCATTGAAGTGAATATGGACTACGTCGGTATGATGGGCAAAAAAATCCCGTATGTCGAGCGCATGATTTCCATTATGAATTCGAAACTAGGCAACCAATATTCGTACGAAGTGATGATCGAACTTCCCGAAGCCGATGCATTTAAAGAGCCCGAAAATATGCAGGCACTCGACGATTTGGGAGCCGCTCTCGGCAAACTCAGGCTGACGAAAATATCGGGTACGAAGCCGCGCGTCACATCCGTAACCGATATCGTAAAAGAGATGAACCGCACGCTGAACGGCGACGATCCTGCGTTTTATACGGTTCCGAAAGAGCGGGATTTTTTAGCGCAGCTGTTATTCCTGTACGAATTATCCGGCGGTGAAAATCTTTCCGTGTGGATGAGCGAGGACTGCAGCACTGCATACGTACACGTCGAATTGAAAGAATACGATGCGAACGCGATCGATTTGGACATAGTCGATGCGCGTTCTCTCGGCTCTCGTTATTTTCCCGGCGCGAAAGTTTTCTGCATCGGCGAAATCGTCGGTTTTGCAACGATGAATCACACGCTCGTTACCGGCGAATTGAAATCGCTCGGCGGTTCGTTTATAATAATTTTACTCCTTTTGATAATCGTGTTTTCGAGCATACATACGGGATTTATCGCCATGATCCCGAACGCCGCACCGGTACTGCTCGTCGGCGGACTCATGGGCTTTTTCGGATATCCGCTCGATATGCTCACGATGACGATTATGCCGATGATACTCGGCATCGCGGTTGACGATACGATCCACTTTACGAATCACGTCAAACTTGAATACGAGGCGACGGGCGATTATCACAGAGCGGTCGTCGATTCTTTTGTCAAAATCGGTCGATCGATGATTGCGACGACGGTTATCCTGTGCGCGATGTTTTCGATGTATATGTTCAGTTCGATAAGTATGCTGTTCCGCATCGGATTGCTGAGCGTCGTCGGACTCGCCGCTGCCCTTATCGCCGATTATACGCTGACGCCGGTGCTGCTGTTTTCGGCAAAGTCGTTCGGAAAAGAAGCGGATGCAAAAGAAAACAATGCGTCGAAACATGATAATTTTCCAACCGTTTCGCGCATCAATTGAATGGTGAGTTTTGAAAATAAATAAAATGGTGCGGAGGCGAGGTTCCGGCTGCGTGCCGTTTCGAGCGTTAGGCTTACGGAAGCCTGCATTAGAAGCTCGACCACGGCTAAGCGGACGGGTTCTCGCCGAAAGCATAGCTTTATTTAACTAATATTTTCAAAACTCGATATTCGACTTAATAATATTGATTTTGGAGGATACTATGAAAAGGATCGAAAAATTGTTAAAAAGAGCTGCCGTATTTTTTGCAGTCGGTGCCTGCGTGTTCGCGGCCGCCGCACAGGATTTGAGCGGCTACGATATTATGAAGCGCGCGCGAGACGCGGACACCGGCAAAACGGGAACCTATACCGCAACGATGACGCTTGTCAATAAAACCGGCAATCAGCGAGTGCGCGAAATCGTGTATTATACGAAAGATTACGGCGATAACGATAAAACGGTCATCGTTTTCCGTACGCCGAAAGACGTCGCCGGTGTCGGCTATTTGATGTGGGAATACGATGAAAAAGCCGACGGTACGAAAAAAGATTCCGACAATTGGCTGTATATGCCCGCGATGAAAAAAGTGCGCCGCATATCCGGCAGCGAAAGCGGCGGCGATTTTATGGGAACGGATTTTACGTACGACGATATGGGCGACAGAGCGCTTTCGAAAGATACGTTTACCGTGCTCGCTTCCGAAACCGTCGACGGCTTCGACTGCTGGAAAATCGAATGCGCTGCAAAAGATAAAACGGAAAAAAATCCCCGCCGCATCGTATGGATCCGCAAAGATAATTTTAAATTATTAAAAAGCGAATACTACGACCGGCAAAACGCACTGCAGCGTAAACTCGAGTGCACAAACATTGAAAAAATCGACGGTATATGGACGATCGGAAAAATGACGATGGTAAACGTCAGGACGAATCATTCGACCGTCATCGAAATGAAAGACGTGCATTACAATATGCCCATAAACGATTCCGTCTTTACCGTTGCATCCCTTGAACGCGGAGCGATAAAATGAAATTATTAATTTTAAAAATGTTGCAGGCTGTGCGGCGGTATCGTACCGCCGTGTTCGGGGCTGTCTGCATTCTTTCCGCCTCCTTCGCGTTTTCGCAGGACATCACATTTTCGGGAAGCGCCAAAACCGCAGTCGGCGTTTTTATCCGCGGCGACAATGCGGGCGATTTTTCACCCGCAAAAGAAACGGTGAGCGGAGAGGTCGACGCGCGCTTTGCGGATTGTGCGGTCTTTATCGCGGGCAACGCGTATTTCAATGCGCTCGCTGCGAATTCCGGCGGAAGTTTTTCGGTTACCGACGGACTCGGCGCGGAACTGCAGGAAGCGTATTTTTCGTGGACGTCGAACGAGTTCGGAAACGGTTTGACGGCGGGCTTAAAAATCGGACGGCAGATAACGGCTTGGGGAAAGGCGGACGGCATACGCATCGCGGATATCCTCTGCCCGCAAAATCTCGCATCGCTCGGTACGTCGAACTACAGCGAAAGCAGGCTCGGCATCGACGCGATAAAGGGCACGCTTTCGGGAACGTATTTTTCCGCCGATGCGTATTGGATTCCGTTTTTCAGACCCTCTGCGCTTCCGTTCGAATCGTGGAATCCGCTTCGAAAAGCGCTCATTCCGAGTTCCGTTGGTGCCGTACCGGTCGTACTCGGCGATATTTCAAAGCCGGAGCTGAACATCGCGAATTCGAGCTATGCCGCGCGCGTAAGTTTTTGGTTTCCGGCGATCGACTTTTCGCTGTACGGATACTACGGCTTTGACGATTCGCCGAATCTATCGTACACATTTACTACAATACCGTCGCCAAAATTTACCGTGACGGGAAAGTATTATCGGTACGGCATGGCGGGCTTCGACTTGGCCGTTCCCGCAGGAGCTTTTGTGATCAGAGCGGAAAGCGCGTTTTTTATCGAGCGTGCGCTTCAGCTCGGACAAACTTCGTTCGGCGGCTGCGAAAGAAAAAACGAACTGAGAGCCCTTGCGGGAATCGACTGGAATAAAAACGGCTGGATGCTTACCGCGCAGTATTACGGGGACGTCGTATTCGCTTATGTCGACTCGCTTGCGCGCGACGCGTACGAGCACGGGGCTACGGCAAACCTTTCGAAAACGCTTTTTTCCGAAACACTCACGCTTTCGTGTACCGGCCTTGTACGCTGGAACGATTTGGACGGCTTTGCCGGCCTTAAAGCCAAGTACAACCTCACCGACGAGATTTCGCTTGCGCTTGCGTTCGACGGCTATTTTCCCGGTCCGAAAAGCGACGGCACTTACGGAAAGTATAAAGATTTGAGCTGCGTGCGATTCGAAGGAACGGTTAAATTTTAAGTACGATTCCGATCGTTTTGCAGGTCGAGCGAACGGCGAGTTTCGAAAATAAATAAAAATGTGCTCAAGGCGGGGTTCCGATCGCGCGCCGTGCGCTTAAGCGGTATGCTTACGGAAACCCGCCCTAAAAGCTCGAGTCGGCTAAGCGGACGGAAAAATCGAATCGATCCCCGAACCGTATAATCTGCCGGTACACATCTCAATACAAATCGACGTATAAAAATCGTTCCCGTATCCCTCAATTTTTTTTGATAAATTTCAAAAGGTGTGTTATAATACGGGAACATGATGATTTTAGTTAAGGGCGGTACATTTCAAATGGGTTCTCCGACCGGTATGGCCGACGAACGGCCGGTACATACCGTTACCGTCGACGACTTTTACATGGACGAACATTTGGTTACCCAAGCCGAATGGAAAAAAATTATGGGAGTAAATCCCGCATATTTTTCAAGCAGTCCGAAAAAAGGCGAATCGCAAATCAAACGCCCCGTCGAACACATAAGCCAGTACGACGCATTCGTCTATTGTAACAAACGCAGCATCGCCGAAAAACTGACCCCGTGCTATATCATCAAAGGCGAATCCGATCCCAAAAAATGGGGCGCCGTTCCCGACGAACAAAACAACGTCTGGGACAATGTCCAATGTCGCTGGGAAGCGAACGGCTACCGGCTCCCGACCGAATCCGAATGGGAATACGCAGCGCGCGGCGGCGTTCACGACGGACAAAAAAAAGCGGCGAAAGACGCCGACGAAAACCGATCGTGGAACAAAAACAACAGCGACTGCATGACACATGCCGTGTGTTTAAAATCGCCTTCCGTGCTCGGCTTTTACGATCTTTTCGGAAACGTATGGGAATGGTGCTGGGATTGGTACGACTGCTATACGGCCGGCGAATTCGTAAACCCGCGCGGCGCCGAACGCACAGCCGACAACACCGACCGCATGGGTCGCGGCGGCGCATGGAATGCCGAAGCATCCGACTGCTCGCCGTATTTCAGAAACTGCGGGAGCCCCGCTTCCCGCTACAACTTTATCGGCATGCGCGTCGTCCGCTCGAAAAAATAACAATTTTCTCCGTGCCCGCGCCGCAGATTTTTTTACAGAGTTCACCGAGCACAAAAACCCATGACAGGTTTTAATAATTAATAAATTTTCGGACGGAGCTTTTTTTGCCATCCGCCCCTCCGCCGCTTGCTCACGCGCGGCGTCCTCGCTCCGCTCCGGTCGCTGCCTGTGGCACGGCTCCGGGGCGGCGTAGGCTTTGTTTTCAAATGCCCGTACCTGCAACGCTGCTTTATTATCCCAATACCTTTTTTATATTTCCGTACACGATTTTAAAATTCTTAAAAATAAAAAACGCGATCAGCGTAACGATGAGCAATTTAATAAAATATTGAAAGCTTCCCATGCAGTGCGCTATAAAATAAAACTCAGGCGATACGTTTGTCCCGCTTACCGATCCCGTATACGCCGTATATGAGCGCCGAGCGCTCGGAAGTTCGATGATAAATAAAACGAAAAAGAAAACGCTGACGACGCCGGATAAAAAATAATAAAGCGCGCCCAGCTTTAAATAATTTTTGAATTTCACTTATTTTCTTCCGTAAATTTTGCAAATACCCGGCCGACTCCCCAAAAGATAAAACCTTCGACCGTATTGCGCAGCATCATGGTTATATATGAAAGCTGATCGAGCGTGGCGCGCCCCTCTTCCAATATTTTTAAAATCAACGATATCGTTCCCGTCGCGATGCTTATCGCAATGTAAATCACGCTTAAATATTTTATATATTTCGGAACGTCGAATTTTTGCAACATATCGTCTTGTATCATCGCGGCATCTCCTCATTTTCATATCGCCGCATCGCTTGCAACAGCCTTGCGGCTGTCCGAAAACTGAAGTTTTTAGACAGCTTTCTTTCAGTCAGCCTTTTTTTTCGCCTTCGCCTTTGCACCGTGTTCCGCACGTGTCGATACCGCTTTTTTTACGCTCGACGCGATTTTTTTCGCAGTTTCGGCCGCCTCTTTTCCCGCTTTCGGCGCGGATTTTTTTACGTTTGCCGCAATCGTTTTTGCAGCGGAAGCCGCCGTTTTTTTCGCACTCACCGACGATTTTTTTACTTCCGCGGTGATTTTACGCACGGCTTCGGGAGCGGTCTTTTTGACTTCTTCGGCAATTTTTTTCGCCGTCTTCGGAGCCGATACTTTTATGTCATCCGCAATCTTTTTCGCCGCATTCGGAGCAGATGTTTTTATATCGTTCGCAATCGTTTTTGCAGCGGAAGCCGCCGTCTTTCCTGCATCCTCCGCCGATTTTTTCAAATCCGCTGCAAACTTTTTCGTTGCAGATACAGCCGCTTTTTCTGCGGCTTCGATCGATTTCCGTACGGGACCGACGGTTTTGTGCTGTGCCGCATCGCAGATCATCGCCGCGCAGGTATCCAATCCGATTGCGCTGCTTTTGAGACACAAGTCGTAATTTTTTACTTCGCCCCAAACGCGGTCGGTATTGTATTTGTAATAAAGCTTCCGCTTTTTGTCGCGGTCGAACAGATAGCGTTCTATGTTCGGCGCATCGACTTTATAAATGCTGCCTGCGCGCGCGATGCGGAAATCCATATCCGCATAGATAAAGACGTGAAAGCAATCCGTTCTGTCGCGCAGCACGTAATCGGCGCATCGCCCGACGATAACGCAGGGTCCCTCTTCCGCAATCTCCCGGATAATATTGTACTGCATCACGTAGAGCTTATCGAATACCGACTGCCCCGTAGAAAATCCGCCGAAGCCCGCCGGCGCGCTGTACACGAGGTTTTGTCCCGCGGATGCGTATTCGCCCCGCTCTTCGATAAACTCCTTTGCGAGCCCGCTTTTTTCCGCAATCTTTTCTATGATTTCCCGGTCGTAAAATTTCCAACCGAGTTTATCCGCGACGTCCTTTGCGATGATGCGCCCGCCCGAACCGAACTGTCTGCTGACAGTGATGATTTTTATATCCATATAAAATACCCCTTTATCATACACACGGATACGATCCGTAAAGTCAGTATACCATATTTCGACGGATTTGTGTACGAAAAAAACGGGGGAAATTCTCAGACTTGTCTGCAGTCGAGCGGTTTAAGAAAAATTCCGTATGTATATTTTAAGGGGGAAAGCCTTCCCCTCGCGCGCACTCCGTTGCGCGCTGCCCCTTCCTGCGGGGACACCCCGCAACGCCCCGTTTGCCGCACGGCTTGCCGCGCAGAAAATTTTTCGAAAAAACTCCGAAATCGCAACTTTCCGCGATTTATATATAGTGAAGTATTATCAGGATAACCGTACCGGAAATTGTATTCTTAAAAAATAACATATAACATAAAAAATCGGCTGCACTCCCGGCAGCAGCCCTGCCGTCCGCCGCGGCAGACCGTAATCGGAATCGGACTGCGCAATCTCTTTTTACAAAGAGATTGCTTGCCATCGGTCTGAGCGGCTCGGCGGCAGTTCCGCTGCCTCGCGTTCCGCCTTTTTATGTAAGTATGCGCTTCTTTTCTAAGTATCCATTTCCGGTGCGGTTATCCCGGAGGTTTTATGGCAAAGCATAATCGTCGATATAAGGATTCGGTCTTTGTCGATTTTTTCGGCGAAGATAAAAACGCGAAAGCGAACTTTCTTTCGCTCTACAACGCGCTTCACGGCACTTGCCTCAATGAAACGACGGAACTCGAACCGCTGCGTCTCGAACAGGTGATGTATATGGCCTTTTGCAACGATGTCGCCTGCCTCGTCGACGGGAAAATCATCGTATTGATCGAACACCAATCCACAATCAACGCCAATATGCCGCTGCGATTTTTACAGTATGCCGCTCGGCTTTATGAACGTATACAAAATCCCCGCGACCGTTATCTCCGCAGATTGAAAAAAATCCCTACGCCGGAGTTTTACGTATTTTACAACGGCGAAGAAGATTACCCGGAAAGCACGACCCTCCGTCTGTCCGACGCTTTTATAACGGCGCCCGAAAAACCGAGCCTCGAACTCGTTGTCAGCGTGACGAATATCAATTATAATAAGGGAAGGTTTAAAAGTGCCGCTGAAATGGCGCGACGCTTTTAACTTCGAGTTTTCAAAAGAAAACTCGCCCATATACGTGTGCGCTTTCGCGCACTAATTATACCGCTCCTAAATCTGAAGATTTACTCGCTGTATAATTTTAAAGAAGTAAGATATTGCATACGTGCAAACCGCTGAAAGAATACACGCTGTTTATCGAAGCGGTGCGGAAACATACCAAGCTCGACAGTGAAAACGGTTTTAGGAACGCGATCAAAGAGTGCATACAAAACGACATCCTGCGGGAGTATTTACAAAGAAAAAGTCGGGAGGTGATGAATATGTTAATTGCCGAATACGATTACGATGTGGACATAGCCGTGCAAAGAGAAGAAGAGCGGGAAATAGCACTCAAAGAAGGCGAAGCGAAAGGTTTTTCTCTTGGGGTTACACAGGGCATTTCCGAAGGCTCATATCAGGCGAAACTTGAAACGGCGAAGCTCATGCGCGCGCATAATTACCCGATTGCCGAAATCTGCACGATGACCGGTCTCTCCGAAGCTGAAGTCAAACAGCTGTAACGCTTCTTTGTGCATCCCGCTGCGTTGACACATACGCTCCGGTCGGCTAGGATTGCGACAATGAGGTTTTGCGATGCTGAATTACAACGATCCGAAAGACATCGAAGCGTTTAACAGAGGCATAGACCGCGCCGCGCTCGTCAATTCATGCAAACATTTTGTACTCGACATGGACGGCACTTTTTATCTCGGCAATACGATTTTGCCGGGCAGTCTCGATTTTTTAAAGACACTCGAAAAAACCGGACGCGATTATTTATTTTTTACGAATAACTCGTCGAAAAGCCCCGACGTGTACATCGAAAAGCTCGCGGGCATGAACTGCGTTATTTCGCGGAAGCAGATTATGACGAGCGGAGACGTAACGATCGAATATCTGAACGCCGCGTATCCGGGAAAACGCGTATACCTCGTCGGAACGGAAGCGCTTATCAAAAGTTTTCGCGAAGGAGGAATCGACCTCGTCGAAGACGATCCGGATATCGTCGTCATCGGTTTCGACACGACGCTCACGTATGAAAAGATCGTAAAAGCGAGCGACTGCGTGCGCGCCGGCGCCGTCTATCTTGCGACGCATCCCGACATCAACTGCCCCGTCGAAAACGGCTACATCACAGACGTCGGCGCGTTCTGCGCGATGATTTCGCTGTCGGCGGGCGTCGGCGAAGTAAAATCGCTCGGAAAACCGAATCCCGAAACCGTCGACATGGCGATGCTCCGCGCAGGCTGGAAAAACCGCAGCGAAATCGCCTTTGTCGGCGATCGCCTTTACACCGATATAGCAGTCGGCGTCAACAACGGCGCTCACGGATTGCTCGTGCTCACCGGAGAAGCGAACATGCGCGACGTACAAAAATCCGACACGAAGCCCGATGCGATTTTCCGCGACTTGCGCGAAATCGGTTCGTTCCTGGAATAAAACGGCAATATCGTCATATTTTTTCCGGCGCGTTTTCAATGCGCTTTCATCCGAGGCTTCCCCGTAGTCTTTCTGTCGATGAGTTTGTTTTTAAATTCGAGACGGGTTAAGGCGACGTGTTCGATATCGCCGTTTTCAAGTTTCGCCTGCAAAAGCGAAAACGCGCTCTGTCCGCGCTGATTGATAAAGTGGTCGATCGTCGTAAGCGACACTCCGCTGAACTTGGACGGGTAGATGTTGTCGAAACCGCATACGCTGTAGTCGTCGGGGATACGAAACCCCTCTTCGATGATTTCGTCGATGACGCCGTAGGCGACCATGTCGTTGATGGCGACGATCGCGGTAACGTCGGGATACATTTGTATACATTTTTCAGCGAGCGCACGCCCCGTGCGGTGTTCGATTTCAACGGTCGAAAGCTCCAACATCGGATCGACGTCGCTCGTAATAAGCGATACGGCACCGCTGCCGAATTTCTTAAAGCTTTCGCACAAGCCTCTGTAGCGCAATACGCGCGAAGAATGATATTTATTGAGCGTCGTCGAAACATAGCAGACGCGCTTGTGTCCGAGCGAAATCAAATGCACTCCCATTTGATAACCCGCATCGAAGTTGTTCACTTCCGCCATATCGATCCGCATCGCATCCTGTTTGTCTCCGACCGCGACGACAGGCAGACTGTCGGCCATTTTTTCGACGAGTCCGGGCTGCTGCGGTACCATCGAAAAAATCAATCCGCGCACGGCGGGGTTTTGCGCAAATGCGATGATTTTCTTTTCGCGTTCGATGTTCCAATATGTATTGTAGATGAGCGTCGTATAGCCGCTTTTTTCGGCGGCGAGTTCCATGCCCTGCAGGAGCGTTGCGTAGTACGGATTGATTATAGACGGACAGACGATGACGATGATGCCCGTTTTGTCGATACCGTGTTTCGGTTTGTAGTTGAATTTTCTGGCGGCGGCATATACGGCTTCGATCGTATCGTCGGAAAAGCGGGAAAGATTTTTTCCTGCGAGTATCATCGAAACGGCTGCCGTTGAAATGTGAACGGCATCGGCTATATCGCGCAAAGTCGGTTTGGCTTTCATTTGTTAAACAAAATTTAACACGGATTTTAAAAAAGCGCAAGAAAAATTTGACAAGTGTACGTTTAGGCCTTATGATTTAGGGGAAATTACGGAAGTATAGTCATCGACTGTTGTTTAATTTTGTTGAATTATCAATGTAGGAGGACTTATGAAAAAAACGGTGATCCTTTTTGCCGCATGTGCGATTTTGCTTTCGGCAAATACGTTGGGCGCCCAGAAAAAGGCAGCCGGCAAAAAAAATTACAAACTCGTTTTGAGGATGAGCCACGTATTCGCGCCGAACGAGCAGCTGACAAAATCGCTTACGATCGTCTGCGACAATATTGCAAAGCGCACGAACGGTGCAATCGAAATTCAGCAGTATCCGCAGGGACAGCTTGCCACATACAAAGACGGCGTCGAACAGGTCGTGCAGGGTGCGAAATTCATTTCGGTGGAAGATCCGTCCTATCTCGGCGACTACGTTCCCGATTTCAACGCGCTCGTCGGCCCCATGCTCTACAGTAATTTCGATCAATATGAATATCTCATCCGCACCGATTTGGTCAAACGCATGATCAAAGAAGTCGAAGACAAGCACAGAATCAAAGTGCTCGCCCTCGATTATATTTTCGGCTTTAGAAGTTTGATGACGAATAAAGTTATTAAAACGCCGGCGGATTTGAAAGGTATGAAAATCCGCGTACCGGGCAGCCAGCTCTTTATCAACACGCTCAACGCCATGGGCGCGAGTGCAACGCCGCTGCCGTTTTCCGAAACGATCTCCGCAGTACAGCAGGGTGTCGTCGACGGTCTTGAAGGAACGATGGACGCATACGGTGTAAACGGCAGTTCCGAAGTCGCAAAAAAGATGGCGCTCACGAATCACTTTCTCGGAACATGCGGCGTATACATCAACGCGGATTTGTTCAATTCCATTCCGAAAGAATATCAAACTATCATTCAGGAAGAGTTTACGAAGGGCGCGGCTCACATGATTTCGGAAGTTTCGAAAAACTACAGCACGGCAAAAGCGAAGCTCGAATCGCAGGGCATCACGTTCAACGAAGTCGATCACGACGCGTTCGCAAAAGCCGTCGCTCCGGTGTATGCCAATATGAAAGGCACGACACCCGGCATCGTAGACAAATTCCGCGCGGAAATCGCGAGAATGCCGAAAAAATAATCGCGCGCATATAATCGTGTATCGCAGCGGCCGCATAAGCGCGTGCCGGTATGCTCATCTTCCGAAACGCGGGTGTGCGGCAAAGCTTTCGCCTGCGTTTCGGCTTTTACGGATATCAAAATGGAAAAAATAAAAAAATTTTTTAATTATTTTGAAGAAATCTGCGCGGGAACTTTTCTCATAGCGACGACGGTGCTCGTCATCATCAACGTGTTTACGCGTTATTTTCTGAAAACGGCTATCTTTTGGTCGGAAGAAGTTGCTACAGGCTGTTTTGTGTGGAGCGTTTTTCTCGGAGCGGCGGCTGCGTACAAACGGAAAGTACACGTGAGCGTCGATATGGTCGTCAACCTTGCAAAAGGAAAAGCACGCGTTTTTATCGCCGTCATCATGGATCTGCTGCTCATCCTCGTAAACGGCTACATTGCGTATATGGCGCTGCGCTACGTAAAAGTGTCGCACGTAAAACCGACGCCCGTTCTCGGCATTTCGTCGGTATGTATCAGCGCATCGATTCTCATCGCGTTTACGCTCATGACGATATATTCCGTCAAATTTTTCATTTTTGATTTTATTAAAATGACGAAGCAGGGGGATACGCAATGATCGGATACCTTCCCGTTATTCTCGTTCTCGTTCTGTATTTTTCAAGTATGCCGATCGCGTTTGCTCTATTCGGCGCGACCATGTTTTATTTCGGTTTTATCGATACCGGTACGTCGGCCGCCCTGCTTTTACAGCGTTTTGTGAGCGCGACGCAGTCCTTTCCGCTGCTCGCCATTCCGTTTTTTGTTATGGCCGGCTCAATTATGAACTACAGCGGTATAAGCAAAAAGCTCATGCAGTTTGCCGATGTACTCACCGGTCATCTGCCGGGCGGACTTGCGCAGTCGAACGTTTTACTCAGTATGCTCATGGGCGGCGTTTCCGGGTCGGCAAACGCGGATGCCGCAATGGAAAGCAAAATGCTCGTTCCTGAAATGGAAAAGCGCGGTTTCGGCAAAGCGTTTTCCGCAGCGATCACTGCCGCGTCTTCCGCCGTTACGCCGGTCATTCCGCCGGGCATCAATTTAATCGTCTACGCGCTCATCGCAAGCTGTTCGGTCGGCCGTATGTTTGCCGCGGGATATTTACCGGGTCTTTTAATGACGCTGTCGCTGATGATAACCGTGCATATTATTTCAAAGAAGAGAAACTACGGGACGACGAGAATGCGCGCAGCGTCTCCGGTTGAAATCGGTAAGCAGGCGCTCGATTCGCTTTGGGCGCTGCTCTTCCCGTTCGGCATCGTGCTCGGACTCCGCATCGGTTTGTTTACGCCGTCGGAAGCCGGAGCGATTGCGGTTTTGTATTGTATCATCGTCGGAAAATTCGTATACAAAGAATTGAAAAAAGAACACATCGTTCCGATCATCCTCGAAACGGTGTACGGAACGAGTACGGTCGTTTTTATTATCGTTGCGGCATCGGTGTTCGGCTATTATTTGAACTGGCAGCGCATCCCGCAGACGATGACGACGTGGCTGCTCGGCATTACGCAAAACAAATATATTATGTTGATAATTTTCAACGTCGTGCTGCTCGTCGGCGGTATGTTTCTCGAAGGAGGGGCGCTCATCATCATCCTCGCGCCGCTGCTCGTACCGGTTATCACGCAGCTGGGCGTAGACGTCATACACTTCGGTTTAATCTGCATCGTCAATATCATGATAGGAGGACTTACGCCGCCGTTCGGTTCCATGATGTTTACGTGCTGCGGCATTACCGGCTGTAAACTCGAAGCGTTTATCAAAGAAGTGTATCCGTTTATTATCGCGCTTCTCGTGTCGCTCATCCTCATAACGTATATTCCGCAGATATCGCTCGTCGTACCGAATTTAATTTACGGTGCGGCCGGATGATGAAAGCGGCAAATAACACGGGAGAATGTCGGGAGGATTTTATGAACGTTGTTGCACACCGCGGATACAGCGGAGTTTATCCTGAAAATACGATGCTTGCATTCCGCAAAGCCGTTGAAGCGGGTTCGGACGAAATCGAACTCGACGTACAGCTTACAAAAGACGGAACGGTCGTCGTCATACACGATGAAAAAGTCGACCGTACGACCGACGGCTCCGGTGCCGTCCGCGATTACGCCTTTACGGAAATTCGAAAACTCGACGCGGCGAAAACGTGGAACGGAAAATATCCGAAAGAATCGATACCGTCGTTCGAAGAATACTGCGAATGGGCGGCGACGGTAAACATAACGACGAATATCGAACTGAAAACGGGGCTTGTGTATTATGAGGACATCGAGCAAAAAACGATCGATATCGTCGATAAATACAAACTCGAAAAAAAAGTGATGTTTTCGTCGTTCAATCACAGCTCGCTCATCATGGCAAAAAAAATCGCGCCTTCGATTCCGGCCGGAGCGCTCGTCGAAGAAGCGGGTTTGGTAAATGCGGGTTTTTACTGCAAAAAATACGGTTTTGAATTCTACCATCCGAGTTATAAAAATCTGAACGATGAAGCGGTCGCGGAATTGAAGCGGCACGGTATCGGCATCAACGTATGGACGGTCAACTCGATGGCCGAACTTGAAAAAATGTACGCGTGGGATATTTCCGGAATCATCACGAATTATCCGGCGGTGTGCCGCGCATATTGCAACGGAATGTTAAAAGGATGAAAAAATAATTAATAATAATTGTTCGGATACCGTCTTTGCCGGAAAGCGCAATTCGGACGATTGTCAGATTGGATATTGAGTTTCGGAAAAATCGAAATTGAACCTATTGATTTCGAAAAGCGTGCCGGTGTTTCGAAGCGGTCAGATGCCGCGCGCGATTTCCGTGCCTTCGACGAGAGCTTCGAGCAGCGTGCACACGGGCGTCGGAATGCCGTGCGCTTTTCCGAGCTTGTTCACCGTACCGCAAAACCACTCGTTTTCGCTTTTTCTGCCTGCTTCAAAATCCTGCAGCATGGAAGTTTTACCGTGCGCATCCAAACCGATGATAAGCGAAAGCGTATCTTCGAATATCGCTTGCGTGAGCGAGACGCCTTCCGCTTGAGCGACGGCGATGACTTCTCTTCCGACGCTCCGCGCAAGATCGCGCATAACGGGGGCTGAAAAAGCACCGTACGGAGCGCGGCACAAAGCGCTCAGCGTATTGAACACGACGTTGAGCAGAAATTTTTTCCACTGCTCGAGGTGAATGTTTTCCGGTACTTCGCTTTCGATTTTCGCTTTTGTAAATAATTCTTCGACAGCTTTTACCCGATCAGTTTTTTTATTGTCCTTTTCACCGAATACGATACGGCCTTCGATGGGACAGCGGATTTGATTTTTTTCGTGAATCGAACTGATGCCGATGATAAAACTCCAGAGTACGCGCTCTTCGCCGTAAACCGCCGCCGTATCGCGTTCGCTTTGAATGCCGTTGCAGAGTGTCATGATCGCCGTGTGAGTTCCGACGGAAGTGCGGATGCTTTCGAGCGCTTCGCCGAGCTGAAGGTTTTTCGTCGCGATGATTATTAAATCCGAAGGCACGGCATCTTCCGGCGTAAGGTAATTGAAATCCTGCTTCACGCCGTTGATGAAGATGCCGTCGCGCTCGCAGCGCGCTTTGCGCTCCGCATCGACTATGCACTGTACGTTTGCTTTACCCAAAAAAGAGGTGAGACGGGACGCGACGACGGCTCCTACCGCACCCAATCCGACTATCGATACCGAAGCGATTTTCATACCTTCAGTATACCATCGAATGCGATGCCGGCGCAATGACGGAGCAAGCGCACCGGAAATGGATACTCAGAAAAGAAGCGTATTGATAAAAAGGCGGAACGCGAGGCAGCGGAACTGCCGCCGAGCCGCTCAGACCGAGTTTAAACGGGACGCTAAAATAGCGCGCCCCGTTTAACTGCAAGTTTGCAAAGCAAACTTGTGTATATACGTGTGCGCTTTCGCACACGAGTGCGGCATTTTCGAAAATTGACATTTTCTGCAATGCCGTACTACAAGGAATGGCAAGCAATCTTTTGTCAAAAAGATTGCGCAGTCCAATTCCAATCACGGTCTGCCGCGGCGAACGGCAGGGCTGCTGCCGGGAGTGCAGCCGATTTTTAATGTTACATGCTATTTTTTAGAGAATATGGTTTTCGGTACGATTATTCTGTCGCACATCGCATAGACAAAGTTTCGGTAATCGCTATACAATCAATATGCGAGGTAAAGCGATGAAAAACACGGTAAGGTTATCGAACGGGGCGGTTGTGCCGGCGATCGGGCAGGGCACGTGGTATATCGGAGAGAGGACATCTAAACGCGCTCAGGAGATCGATGCGATACGTGCGGGCATAGAAGCGGGTATGACGCTCGTCGATACGGCGGAAATGTACGGTAACGGCTTAAGCGAAAAACTCGTCGGAGAAGCGATTTCATCGGCAGTGCGGAAAAATCTTTTTATCGTCTCGAAAGTGCTGCCGTCGAATGCCGGCAAAAAAAATATGGAGCGATCGTGCGATGCGACGCTCGAGCGGCTCGGTACGGATTATCTCGATCTGTATCTCTATCATTGGCGGGGAAGCATCGCGCTCGCCGAAACGGTCGCGTGTCTGGAAGAACTGAAAATGAAGGGAAAAATCCGCGCATGGGGCGTTTCGAATTTCGACACAAGCGATATGGAAGAACTTTTTGCGCTTCCGTCGGGGAAAAATTGCGCCGTCAATCAAGTGCTCTATCACTTGGGTTCGCGCGGCATCGAATTCGATTTACTGCCGTGGATGCGGCGGCACGGCGTCGCGCTTATGGCGTATTGCCCGCTTGCACAGGCGGGGACTTTGCGCCGCGGTTTATTTGAAAACGAAATCGTCGCCGCCGTTGCCCAAAAACACGGCTGCGACGTGACGCAAGTGCTGCTCGCATGGTGTATCCGCGACGGCAGTACGATTGCGATTCCGCGCAGTTCGAAAAAAGAGCACACGCTGCTCAATGCGGGCGCCGATACGGTGCAGCTCGATGCGGAAGATCTTGCCGATTTGGATAAAGCTTTTCCGCCGCCGACGCATAAAATGCCGCTCGACGTCGAATAGGGCGGAGGTTTCGAGCGGCGCGCACATGTTGATATGCGACGTTTGCCTTTCAGCAAACTCGCCGTTAAATGAAACACGCCATTTCAGTGTTTCGTTTAACCGTTCCGTTTGTTTTTCATACGAAGGGTTATGTGATGAAAAAAAACATATCGATAAAAATACCGTACTCCGAAACGGCCGGAATAAAATCTTCGCTTTTTAAATCGATGATTGCGATCGCCGCGCTTTTGATACCGCTCGTATTCGCATCATGTACGTCTTCCGTCGAACTGCATGCAAACGGTGACGGCAGCATAAACATATTGTATGACGCGGCATTCGATTCCGCCTTTATCGAAATCATGCAGTCGCTTTCGGGCGAAAGCGGGCCGCAGCTTTTCGATGCGGATGAAATGACCTCTCAGTTTCGGGCGGCGGGTATCAAAGACGTGCGCGTCGCATCTCCGGCGAACGCATCTCTCGGTATTGCGCTTCGCCTGCCGAAAGAAGGAAATGACCCCATATCGCGGTCGGGCTGTATTTCCCGATCCGCCCGCAGTTCGGCGATCACGGTTTCTCCCGCATCCTGTGCAAAATTATATAAACTCCTGCCCGATACGCTGCAGTCGTATATCGATTTATTTATGGCGCCCGTTTTTCTCGGAGAAGCTGTACCCAAAGACGAATACGTCGATTTGATCGCTTCCGTCTACGGTAAAGCGCTCGCCGATGAAGCCTCGCGCGCGAAAATAAAGATTTCGTTTTTTGCGCCGAACGGAGAAAAAGCGGTAAAAACAATCGAGTGTCCGCTCGTCGATTTGCTCACGGCGGCAAAACCGCTCGTGTTTTCCGCCGCATGGTAAAGTGCAGAATTAAAGCGCTCTCTTTTTTCCGATGCCCCGCACAGCTGTGCGCGGTATCATTTTCGTCTTCGTGGAATTTCACAAAATTCATTTGCGTGAATTTTTTCCCGCTTCAATACTCGATTCGATTTTCTTGACCTTACTATTTTTCAGCACTATACTGACATATACAATCTTTTTATACAGTGAGGCAATTTTATGAAAGTAATCGATACGAAAAATGCACCGGCTGCAATCGGTCCGTACTCTCAGGCGATCGTTGCAAACGGTTTCGTGTACACATCCGGACAAATTCCGATCAATCCGCAGACGGGCGCCGTCGAAGGCAAAACGATAACCGAACAGGCGGAACAGGTTATGAAAAATCTCAAAGCCGTGCTCGAAGCGGCGGGAAGCGATTTTACGAAAGCGGTCAAAACGCTGTGCTTTTTAAAAACGATGAACGATTTTGCGGCGTTCAACGAAGTGTACGCAAAATATTTTACGGGAAAGCCCGCGCGCTCGTGCGTAGCGGTTGTCGAGCTTCCGAAAGACGTACTCGTCGAAGTGGAAGTCGTCGCCCAAGCGGCAAGCTGATGTCCCAATATATCTTTTTTATTTAAGCGCGGTTTTTTTTTCGTTCCGTTTTAGGGATTGTCTTTTGCCGCGAACATACCCGTAAGTGAAGCCGTTTCGATTATATGGTCTTTAATCGCGGCTTTCAGTTCCTTTACTTTGCTGCCGGCCGGAAGGTCGATCGCCGTATCGAGCGCATACAGATAAAAGATATAGCGGTGATTACCGAACGGCGGCTGCGGCCCGTTGTATCCGCTTTTTCCCCAGCTGGTTTTGCCTTCAACCGCACCCGCGGGCAAGTTGTCCGTTCCGATCGATGTCGTTTCCGGCGGAATATTCCACAGCGTCCAATGGTAAAACCCGCCCGGCAACGGCGCATCCGGATCGTGCACGATAATCGCCAAGCTCTTTGTTTCGCTCGGTACTCCGGCGATTTCCAGCGGCGGAATGCGATTCGCGCCGAGCTTTGCAAATTCCGCCGGCATCTTTTCGCCGTCGGCAAAAGCAGAACAAGTCAGTTTCATCGTGCCTTCTCCCGCAGGGGTTTTTGCTTCGAGGCTGCCGCTTCGGCAGCTGCCGCAAAAAATAAGAAGCGCCGCCGTAAGCAACGGTACTGTTATACGTATAAGTTTCATAGCTTTATCCTACTTCATAAAAATACGGTAAGTCAACGGCTGTGCGATTGCGTGTTGTAGGATGGTAACCGTGTGGCTTATGCCAAATTCCTGCCTCCGTCGAAAATACGCATCGCTGCCCCTTGTTATTGTCGCTCCCTTAACGAAACATTTAATTATGACCGAAATCGACACCCCCGCTGCAGAGCGTCGGGGAATTAAGCCATCCGCACGAATAAAATAACCGAGGCTATACAATGAAACTTTTAATCTACGGTGCAGGAACAATAGGCACGGCATATGGCCGGCTAGAGAAGTCTTGAATACCGGCAGGTCATTGGGGCTCCCCATGAGTGTGTGGGGATCGTATAAAAAATATATTGATTTGACATGAACTTTGCTTGATTTTTCATGCAGTCTGCCGTATACTATAAACGGAGGCAAAACATGGCAATGTTACAAGTCCGCGACATGGATGACCGCTTATACGACAGATTGAAATTCGCCGCAAAACGTGATAACCGCTCAATCAGCCAACAAGTCGTTACCATTTTGCAAAATTATTTTACTTCCGTTCCCGTAAAACCGAAAAATGCCACAGAAGAATTTTTGAAACTTTCGGGCTCATGGGAAGATGCAAGAAGAACGAAAGAAATTATTGACGATATAAGAAACACCCGCGTCAATTCAACAAGATTCGAGGCTTTAGATGGCATATTTGATTGATACGGACATCATAATATTCGCGCTGCGAGGCGACAAGACGGTATTGGCAAAATTCGAAGAAAACAAAAATATCCCTATTTCGATTTCGCTGATTACGTATGCAGAGCTTGTATTCGGTGCAAAACGCTCGCAGAATGAACGGACGAATATGCTAAAAGTGAATCGTATTCGCGAAATTTACCCTGTCGAAGAGTTGAATATCGGTATTATGGAACTATTTGCCGATATAAAAGCGAACATGTATTCCAAAGCAATGAGAATAGAAGGCATGGATCTATTTATTGCAGCGACGGCAATTTACAATGATTTGACTTTAGTAACCAATAATACAAAGCATTTTAAAAATATTCCGTTATTGAAATTGGAAAACTGGAAAAGATAATAAGAGAGCAACAGTAAGCAAAAGGCGGTGTATGATGAACCGCCGGCACCGAAAGAAAAAAGAAAAAATAGAAACTGTGCGGGATTTATACTATGAGAATGCAGTACAAATAAAACTTGAGGCGGAATTATGAAAAGCTCGATCATATACATACACGGAAACGGGGGAAGCGCAAAAGAGGCATCGCATTATCAATCGTTTTTTGCAGACGCCGATGTTATCGGTTTCGATTACAAGGCCAAATCACCATGGGAAGCAAAAAAAGAATTTTCGCCGTATTTTGATTCCGTTTTTAAAGACTGCAAATCCGTGATGATTATAGCAAACAGTATTGGCGCGTTTTTTGCCATGCACGCTTTATCCGATATGCCGATAGAAAAAGCGTATTTTATTTCTCCCAATATTGTTTATATTTTTTCATAACAACTCAAAAAATAGCGATTTGTAAATGAAGGAACAAGTTCTCCTTCAACATCATTTAATCTTAAAGTCAGCGCATTTTCTTTTATATCTATAATCTGAAAAACGTCCTGTGTTATTTCACTTTGGAAATCTTCATCACCGATTTCTACAACTTTTACAATCATTCTATCATACAGGACACCGATTCTATTTCCCGTCAAACCGGGAGTATCTCTAATCCGCAGTCCCTCAATCGAATCTACATATAGAATATCAATTTTTGTATTATTAAAATATTCGCTATTTAATGCAAATAATATTGATGTAATAAAAAACACAATTAATATCAGTAAATTCTTTTTCATCTTTCTTCAACCTTTCGCTCGACCGGCCGTATACACAATAGTCTTTCTCTTATCATTATATCATAAAGATATCAGCTTTCAACCCGAACAAATACAACTACAAAACAAAAAGAGTCCGCATACTTAATACAACAACATACCGGACTTATTGGAAGGCATAAGCTGAGGATAAATGTTAAATTAATAATCACCCGTAGTAATAGCTTTCCTTAAAATACTGTTTATTCTAGTCTGATAGCCTTTGCCTAAAGACTGAAGGACTGCAAGAATATCGGCATCTATTTTTATGGAAATTGTTTTTTTAACGGGCGTTACATTCCAATATGCTTCATGCGCCGGTCTTAGCCTTGCAATTTGTTTCTTTGTTAATTTAGGACTATCCTCATCATACGATATAGGATAATTTTTTATTTCTTCCAATCTTTCAGCCGTTAATTTTTTTGAAGTAATCATAATATTCCTCCCTCAAGCCTTTATCTGCTTGCCGTGCGGATATTAACCGTATTCTGTTTTTCTTTTCAGTAAAAAAGACCAGAACTATCAATATTCCGTTCAAATTTCCGATTCCGTAATATCTATCCTCTTTTTCGGAATGCTCAAAATCATATCCTGTCAAAAATGCAGGATCGTCAAATACTTCCAATATTTCTTCAAAAGCTATTCCATGCTTTTCAATATTGGCAAGATTTTTATCCTCGTCCCACTCAAAACGATTATCTTCACTTATAATTGTTTTTCCCACAAGAGAAATATATATTGATGTGTATATACTGTCAAGTATATTTACTCATCGAAAGAAAATATGACTTTTCCGCGATGAATTATCTGTAACACGGAAAAATTCTATACTTTGTCCCAAAATGTATCTTCTGCCGATTGCTGTTCGGCAAAAGTCCATACTTCTTGTATCTTGCCGTTTTCTATTTTGAATAGATCAATACCCGGATCATTTAACTTGTCAGAACCTCTCTCTGCTGCGGAAACAACACTTGCAGCAACAAAACAATCGTTACTTGCAGCCCAATTGGTAATAACTTTAAATGTACCGTCGCTCCTTTTTGCAAATTCTCCTAAACCCTCTCCCAGTGCCTGTTTCCCTACAACCGTACCTGAAAGCGAACTTTCGCCTCCCATGTGCCATACAATAGCATCGGAGATTGTTGCAAAAACTTTTGCAAAATCACCCCTTTCCAATGCATCTCGATAAGCATCAAATACCTTCATTGCTTCATTTTTCATAAAATTCCTCCGGAAAATATTTAAAAGGATTCCTCTCTTCTACGGGTATTATTATACTCCCTTATCTTGATTTTACAAGTACGAATATTTATAATACATGGTATCTAATATACTACCTGAAAGGAGTTTTTTATGATGTCGATTTATGATAAGTGCCCCTTCGCTACTACTCAAAGAGTATTGCAAGGGAAATGGGCGATTATAATTTTATATCATCTGAGTACGGGCACAAAAAGGTTTAATGAACTCCAAAGATTAATGCCTGCAACAACTCGAACTGTTTTAACAAGACAGCTGCGTCAGCTTGAAAAAGATAAACTGATCGACCGAAAAGTCTTTGCCGAAGTCCCGCCTCATGTTGAATACTCTTTAAGTAAATTGGGAACCAAATTTCAAAAAGTGTTAGACGAGATTGAGACTTTCGGTTTGAATTATATCGCCGAATTACATAAAATGCAAAAAGGAAAAAGCAGTTGAATTTACACCAATATTTTAGTTTTTATACTGAAATCTATTTGTGGAATAATTTTCAATTCAGAGGAGACCGCAATCGACAAATGAAACTTTTAATCTACGGTGCGGGCGTAATCGGCGGTTTGTACGCCGCCGCGTTCGCCGAAGCGGGCTGTGACACGACGGTGTACGCAAGAGGGAAAAAACTTGAAATACTGAAAACCCGCGGCTTGCTGTATGAAAAAAACGGCAAACAGTATAAAGCAAAGGTTAAAGTTATCGATACATTGCAAAACGATGATATCTATGATTTTATCTTTTTGACGGTAAAAGAAAATCAAGTGCATACGGCGCTTGAAGAACTCCGGCCGAACGGCAGCCCGAACATCGTTACAATGGTCAATACGCTTGAACCTTACGCCGGCTGGGAGAACCTGTGCGGCAAGGGGCGTATTATCCCCGCCTTTCCGGGGGCGGGCGGCAGCTATGAAGACGGCGTGCTGAAAGCGGATTTTACGCCGCCTCTTATTCAGGCTACGACATTCGCCGAAATCGGCGGGAACACATCGGAGCGGCTGAAAAAACTCGCGGCTCTTTTTAAGACGGCGGGCGTACCGTACCGAATCGTAAAAGACATGCACGCATGGCAGTTGTATCACTTGGCGCTGGTTGTTCCGATTGCCGATGCGTATTATAAAGCCGAAAAACCCGAAGAGGTTTGGAAAGAAGCGGGCATTATGAACGATACGGCGCGGCAAATAAAAAACAATTTTCAAAAATTGTACCGTTCGGGAGTAAAACTTTCGCCGCCGAAAATGCACCTTTTGAGGCTGCTGCCGGCTCCGGTGCTGCAAGCCGTTTTTACTCAAGTTTTTAAAAGCCGCTTCGGAAATTTATTTATGTACCGGCACTCGATGAAAGCCCCCGACGAAATGCGATCTCTGCACTCGCAGTTGTATCAATACCTTGCCGGAATTCCGACAAACAATAATCAGCGTGGAATGAAACTCATCTGTGTCGGCGACAGCTTAACATTCGGTAATGTCGGCTATTCGTATATTCATTTTTTTAACAAAAAAATTCATGCCGTAAACAAAGGAAAAAACGGCGACACGCTTAGGGGCGCTTACGGCCGGCTCAAAGAAATAATCGATAAGCCCCGACACGGGGGCGGTACATTCATCCTCGGAATCGGTACAAACGATATTCTGCTGCCGTATTTAAAATCCCTTTCTTTGTTTTGGTTTTTGACAATGAATCTGCGCTGCAAAATAAAACGGTGCATAGAAGATGACGATAACTTTGAACGCGAATATGACAGACTTTTGCACTTATGCTCCGAAAAAAACAAACGCGTAATCGTTTTCGGAATACCGTTTATTAACTTAAAAAATTTTCCGCATGAAAAGACGGTACGAAGAAACGCCGTTATCAAACGATTGGCGCAAAAATATAATTATTCTTTTATCGATATATACGAACTGCAAAAAGAAACGCTTCTACCCGACAAGCGCACCTATACGTGGAAATACGGTTTTGCGTTAAGGCTTATAGATGCCGCGATAATGACGTTGTTGCCGTTTTGTAAAGACGGGTTCGCAAAAGCACGAGGTTTGAACGCAAGCGTAGACGGCGTTCATTTTAATTCGGCATCGGCAAAAATTTTGGCTGCGGAAATAGAAAAAATCGCATTGCAATAAAGCCCGCAAAAGCCGCCGATTCGGCGGCCGCATTTATTTGCCGTATTTTCTTTCTATAGCGGAAAGAGTGTCGACCCGTTCCGTGTAGACGCCGCCTTCAAAGCGGGCATCGAGAAAGGCGTCGACAATCATTTTCGCTTCTTCGGGTCCGACGATGCATACGCCCATGGCGACCGCATTTATGTCGCTGTGTTCGACGGCGAGCTTTGCCGTACACGGTTCGCTGCACGCCGCGGCTCTTACTCCCGGAACCTTGTTTGCGGCAAGAGAAATGCCGACGCCCGATCCGCACACCATCACGCCTTTTTCAACTTCGCGCGATTTAATCGCTTCGGCAACCTTTAAGCCGAATTCGGCATAGTTTGCCGGAACCTTCGAATCCGCCGCACCGTAATCGACGCATTCATATCCTTTATTGCGAACGTACTCCATTAAAATATGTTTTAATGCAACCCCCGAATGATCGCTTCCGAATCCGATTTTCATATGCGCCCCCTTGTTGTATAAAAATTATTAAAACTTCATATCGAAGTACGATATTATAATAGCACATTGATAATTTAAAAAACAGCTCGCCGCTCCGAAATGCTCGGTAATCGGTTTTACGGAATCCGAATTATTGAGAGGAAATTTCCTTGTATGTCTTGTGTTGCAATAAACAACTTTAATTGCATTTTACAACTTATGATGCGTATTGCAACACAAAGTTTTAGTTTTATTAAAAACATAAAAAAATATTTTTTATAATATACGTTTATTTTGCGGCCGTCCGCAGTAACCGCGGTAAACCGCAGCGCTTTCAGTACATAATTCATCTTTCCTCATTCGAAATCTTTGCCGCCTGTTTTAAATCGATTGGCACGGATATTGCAAAGTAAAATTTGTTTATGATTATACTTGCGGATGATTTAACCGGCGCGAACGATACTGCCGTTCAATATAAAAATTGCGGAGCGTCTTCAATTGTGAGCGTGGGTATGCCCGATTCCGAAAGTATGCCGCGTTTTGCCGGGTACGATGTCATTGCGGTAAATACGGACAGCCGCGCCATGTCGAGTACAAAGGCCTATGACGCCGTTTACGAGGTGTGCCGGTTTTTTAATAAAAACGGAGCCGCCGCTCCGTATAAAAAAATCGATTCGGTGCTGCGGGGGAATCCGGGTACGGAACTCGAAGCGGTTATGGATTCGTTCAAAAGCGATTTTGCGTTTGTGTGTCCGGCCTATCCCGGAAACGGACGCATCGTCAAAAACGGCATATTGTATGCCGGAGACGATAAAATCGATGCGGTAAAAACCGTTGCGGGCGATATGAAGCGTACCGTGCGTTCGGTGCCGCTTGAGACCGTTCGGGGCGGCGCGGCGGTCGTCAGAAAATATATGCTTGACGAAGCTTCGAAATCCGGCGCTTCCGTTTTCGTGTTCGACGCATGTTCGGAAAGCGATTTGAAATCGATATATGATGCCGCTTCTCTTTTTTCCGAAAAATATGTGCTGTGCGGATCGGCCGGGCTTGCACGTTTCGATGCCATGCGTTTTGCGAAAAAGGAAAAAGAGGCGGCTGAAAACTTGCCGTTGAAGGACGGCTTTACGCTCGTCATTTCCGGTTCGCGCAATAAAAAAACGCGTATACAATTTCAAAAGCTGTGCGACTATGTACGTACGCGCTGCATCGTTGCGGATACGAAAGCGATAAAATACGGCGGCGAGAGTAAAGTTTTGAACGATTGCTTTGAAAAAGCCGCTCGTAGAATCGCAGCGGGAGATACGACGCTTCTTGTCGCGCTTTCGAGTTTGTTTGAAGATTTTACGATTGTACTCAAAGACAGCGATGAAAATTACCGCGAAGCGGACGTTCTGTCGCGTGCTTTGGGCAGACTTGCCGCGCGCATATACGAATCGTTCCCGCTTCGGGCGATCATTTCATGCGGCGGCGATACGACGGTGCGGCTGTGCAATGCGCTGGGCGCTTTCGGTATCGAGCCCGTTTGCGAAATCGTGCCGGGAACGCCGCTCGGTGTCCTGGTCGGGGGCGAGGCGGACTCGCTTCCGATTATCACAAAATCCGGCGGCTTCGGAAGCGATTCGGTGCTGACCGAATGCGTCGATTTTTTATTAAAACATAATCACGGTGAGAGGAAGTAAGGAACGATATATGATAAGTTATTTGAAAATACCGTCCGAACTGCATGCGGGGGCGGGCAGCATTGAAAAACTTGCCGACATTGTAAAGCGCGATTCCGTAAAGCGTGTCCTTTTGTTTACGGACAAAGGCATCAGGGCGGCAGGGCTTTGCGACGGAGTTATCGCAATTTTGGAAAGAGAGAACGTCGACTGCAGAATATTCGACGGTATCACAGCCGAACCGTCCGTCTATGATGTCGATGCGGTTATAAAAGAAGCGGGCGGAGTGCAGGGCGATCTCGTCGTCGCCGTCGGCGGCGGCAGCACTATGGATACGGCAAAATTGGCTGCCGTTCTTATCGGTGCGCCGTACACGGTATTCGATTTGGTAAACGATCCTTCTCTTGCACAAAAACGTATGCGAGCGGTTTTTATTCCGACGACATGCGGTACCGGTTCGGAAGCGACCCAAAACGCGATCGTCGCGATCCCCGAAGAAAGCAGTAAAAAAGGCATCGTCAATCCGGCACTCATCCCCGACGGAGTTATCCTCGACGTCAATATGATCGCCCGTCTTCCGAAGAGCATCGTCGCCGCAACGGGAGTCGACGCGCTCGCGCACTGCGTCGAATGCTATACATCGAATAAAGCAACCGTGTTGAGCAACGAATATGCGCGTGCCGGTGCCCGTCTTATCTTTTCTTCGATCGAAAAAGCGTATACCGACCCGGCCGATCTCGATGCGAAGATGAACATGCTTCTCGGTGCATTTTACGGCGGAGTCGCAATTACCGGCAGCGGAACTACTGCGGTACACGCGCTTTCGTATTCCCTCGGCGGGAAATACCATATTGCGCACGGCGTTTCAAATGCGATTTTATTTGCGCGGGTTATGGATTTCAACTGCGATGCGTGCATCAAAGAACTCGCCGAATTATGCGATACGATTCATCCCGAATCTGCCCGCGAAAGCGCCGAAGAAAAAAGTAAATACGTTGTACGGCGTATTGCGGAGATCGTTAAAAATACGGAGATTCCGGTAAGCTTAAAAAAATTCGGCATCACAAAAGAGGACGTCGATTTTCTCGTAACGGCAGGTTCTCAGCAGCAGCGGCTCCTTGTCAACAACCGCAAAAAGTTGAGCCTCGATGATATCCGCATGATTTATGAAAGCGTTATCGAATAAAAATACGATGACGCGACGGAGGTATACATGAACGAAAGACCGATTATCGGCATTACGATGGGAGATCCCGCAGGCTGCGGTCCCGAACTGTCGGTAAAAGCGCTGCGCAATCCGGACGTCTATAAAATGTGCCGGCCATTCGTCGTCGGCGACGTAAAGATGATCGAAGATTCGCTGCGCATTTTAAAAGACACATCGACGAAGATCAACCGCATCGCATCAGTCAAAGAGGCGAAGTTCGAACTCGGTACGATCGACGTGTATCATCTCGAACTCGTCGATATGTCGAAATTCGAATACGGAAAAGTGAGCGCCATGTGCGGAGAAGCCGCGTTTCAATGCGTCATAAAGGTTATCGATTTGGCGATGAAAGGCGAAATCGACGGCACGGTAACGAATGCGTTTAATAAAGAAGCGATCAATCTTGCGGGGCATCATTACAGCGGACATACGGAAATATATGCCGATTATACGCATACGAAAAAATATGCGATGATGCTCGCCGGAGACGATCTTCGCGTCGTACATGTATCGACTCACGTATCGCTGCGGGAAGCGTGCGACCGCGCGAAAAAAGAGCGGGAGCTCGAGTGCATACGTCTTGCAAATCAGGCGTGCAAACAGCTCGGCATAGCACGTCCGAAAGTAGGCGTCTGCGGTCTTAACCCCCATGCGGGAGAAAACGGTTTGTTCGGTGACGAAGAAATCAAGGAAATTACTCCGGCAATAGAACAGGCGGAAAGCGAAGGCATCGATGTCGACGGGCCGCTTCCCGCCGATACGGCGTTTTCGAAAGCGCGCGGCGGCTGGTACGACGTACTCGTCGTTCAGTACCACGATCAGGGACACATACCGCTGAAAGTGCTCGGTTTCGTATACGATAAAGCGGCAAAAAAATGGGGAGCCGTAACCGGCGTCAATATAACGCTCGGCTTGCCGATCATTCGCGTATCCGTCGATCACGGAACGGCCTTCGGCCATGCGGGGCAAGGTATTCAAAACGAATTGAGTTTGCTGAATTCGATTCAATATGCGACTTCGTTCGCCAAAAATCGAAATATCAAATAAATCCGATGCGGAGGCTGTCCAAAAATTTCAGTTTTTGGACAGTTTCCTATTTGTATCAGCAGAAAAATCCGATTCAGAGGATATATTCATTTCGATATCTTTGCCGCTTCCGAAATATTACCGGATATTTTTTTTGTTTGAATCATCTCTCAGGCCGAAAGGGAGTCCATAAAGTTATTTTTCAGGGGGTTCCCCGCCTGCGGCGGGTCGGGCTATCCGCTCCAATCGCCTTCGGCAATTTCCGCTTCTATCCCTAACCCGTATGCGGGCAGTAGAACAAACTGTATCTGTACGACCAATTCTCACCGCGCGCCGTTCGCCGCTTATTGCGCGGCTTCCATCGAAATAAGTAATAGAAGACATTCCCAAACCCAGTCCTTTGTCTTGCTCAAGTTTTTGCTGAACTTCGGTTTTTCCACGAAGATAGTCTATAAGAACGCAAGTATCACAAAGATAAATCATTAAGAACGACCCCAAGACTTGCTTCTTATTTCCTCAACAGAAAGATGCCTGTCTTTCCACAAACCGAAAACCGCATTAAAGTCTGAGAATTCTCTTTTATGAGTTTTTACGGGTCTGTGTAAAGTCCGTACTATCTTATCAAGTAATTTAATTTTCTCAGTATAAGAAAGCATATCAACTTGTGCTGAAAGTTGCTTAAAAGCTAATTCCGACATAGGTACCTCTCATAATGCGACGTTTGCCGAAAGGCAAACTCGGCAGATAAACAGTCAGGCTGAATTTCTGCCGAACTGTTTATCACTCCTTCCATCTATTTCTCATAGTATACAATATTTTATAAAAAAATCATCTCCCAATCATTAAAAACAACACATAATTTCATATAACTTAATGTTTACTATTTTTAAGATAAGGTACATTATAGCGTACGTCAATGCCAAGTCTTAATTACATCGTACGTTTCGTTTTTTTCAGGGGGTTCCCCGCCTGCGGCGGGTCGGGCTATCCGCTCCAATTGCCTTAGGCAATTTCCGCTTCTATCCCTAACCCGTTACAGGCTTTGCATTGCCGGTCTTGCACCTTCCGTTCGACATGAAATCATCGGAAAACTCGGAAAGACTTCTTTTAAGATTTTTTCACTTGTTTTCTTTATATATTTCGCCATTTATTTACCTGTTGCTCTTTCTTTTTATTTCCTTCTGTCAGACAGGGTACCGCTACAACAATCAAAAGCCATGCAAGGATCGCACCGATTAAACAAATCCAATGTACAATGGAAATCTTCGTAAAACAAACTGTGCTGCTTATTTTGCAAAGACGCAAAGCAAATATCACCACATAAAAAAGATTCATAAAGCCCGAGGCAATCACCAACACAATTGAAGTAAGTGCCGTTATTTTTGTAACGGAATAGTTATACGGTTTTAAACTCCATGTGCAGGCACAAAAATCGTCTTTATTCTCCGTATTAAGCATTGTCCGATATAAGCTTCCCGAAAATTCGGTTTCTAACGCATAAATCTGTTTTTCCCAATTTTCTTGCCAAAATTTTGACCCTTTATTCATTAATACCCAACAAAGTGAAAAAAAATAGCAGAATAAAGAAGTTATTATCAATGCAAAAAGAGAAAGCCTCGGCAAATTATACACGTTACACAAAGAAAACGGATAACGCTCCGCATTGAACAGCAAACTCAATAAGGCAAAATGCGCGGTAAAAGCGGCAAGAATAAATGCCCAATAATAGGTTCCGCGCGTCCAAAACAATTGTATTTCAAATTGCCGTATTTTATGGGCACGTTTATATGCCTCTTCTCTGTGTTTTTTGCAGTTTACGGAAGGGTCGGGAAGCAATCCCATACACTCCCAATAATTATCGATCATAGATAGAAATTCCCATAAAAATTTTTTTCGGCCGCTAAAGCGGCTAAACGGTGCTGTTACATCTTATTTTCAAAAATGTACTGCACTGCTCCTACACATTTTGCCGGTTGTACCTTTTGCGATGTTTGCCGCCGCTCGGTATTTTTACCGACCGGCGGCCGTACCGCACTATGCTACACGATTTTGCTTAACGCAAAATCGCACCGGACAGGCTAAATTATGTCTGTCTGACAAAGTTTACTCCGCAATAAACCGGTCTTTGAGAGCCCCCATAATCGTGGCATTATTCCTATACGTTTGGAGCTGGTCCGCCGGAACTTTTATGCTGCCTGCCGTCAGTTTTGTGCAACCGGAGAAAGCCTCGTTAAAATTATCCGCAACATAATCGCACTTTAGCGTAACAAACGTAAGATTTTTGCAGTCTCGAAAGCACCGAGTCATATTGGTAACGCTGCTTGGAATCTCATTAGCGTAAGTAAGGCTTTCGCAGCCCTCAAAGCAGCCAAACATACGGGTAACGCTGTTTGGAATCGTAGGGGGCAAAGTAAGGTTCCAGCAGCCGGAAAAACAGAAGCGCATATCGGTAACGCCGTTTGGAATCACCGGAGCTCGAGTAAGGCTTTTGCAGTCAGAAAAGCAGCCGAACATATTGGTAACACCGTTGGGAATCTTAGGAGCGGAAACAAGTCTTTTGCAGTCTTGAAAGCAGCATTTCATATCGGTAACGCTGGCGGACGCAGCAAATACGGGAGCGTGATAAAGCTTCTCGCAGCCTTCAAAGCATCTGGTCATATTGGTAACGCTGCTCGGAATATCGGGAGCTTGAGTAAGGCTTGTGCAGCCGAAAAAGCAGCTTTCCATATTGGTAACGCTGCTTGGAATCACCGGAGCTTGAGTAAGGCTTGTGCAGTGGGAAAAGCAGTTTTCCATATTGGTAACGCCGTTTGGGAGCACGGGAGCTTGAGTAAGTCTGTAGCAGCTTTCAAAGCAGCTGGTCATATCGGTAACGCTGGCGGAAGCAGCAAATACGGGAGCGTAATAAAGATTCTCGCAGTCGAAAAAGCACTTGCTCATATTGGTAACGCTGCTTGGAATCACCGGCGCTTGCCTAAGGCTTGTGCAGCTTTTAAAGCAGCTTTGCATATCGGTAACACTGCTTGGAATCACCGGAGCTTGAGTAAGGCTTGTGCAGCCGCCAAAGCAGTTGGTCATATACGTAACGCTCTCCGGAATCACAGGAGCCTGAGTAAGTCTGTAGCAGCCGGAAAAGCAGCCTCGTATATCGGTAACGCCGTTTGGGAGCACCGGAGCTTGCGTAAGGCTTGTGCAGCCGCCAAAGCAGGCTGCCATAATGATAACGCTGCCAGGAATTACCGGAGCTTGCGTAAGGCCTGTGCAGCCTTCAAAGCATCTGGTCATATTGGTAACGCTGCTTTGAATCACCGGAGCTTGAATAAGGTTTGTGCAGTTGAGAAAGCAGGCGGTCATATCGGTAAGACCGGGTATTTCTTCCAATTTAAGAGCCACCTTTTTAGTCGGGTTATCCTTTAGTATTTTTCCGAGTGCGCTCGGTTTGATAGGATAGCTACTACCTCCCTTTAAATCCGCCGGCGTAAGTCCGGTTACTTTTATGTAACAAATGCCGTCTGTATGCGGTGCGGTATTTTTAAGATAGGTGTCCAAACCTGTACCGTTTGTTCCGAAAGCTACCGGCTCGTAAAGTGAGGTAAAGGTAACGTTCACATTTATGTCGGCGGTTATCTTTACTTTTGCAGTCGTACTTCCGGGTGTGCCGCCTTCTTCAAATGTTCCGCCGGTAATTGTCCATGTGTCGACTTTGTAGCCTGATGCGGGACCTGCGGTAAAGGTTACGGTTTTGCCGTACTCAACGGGCTGCCCCGAAGCGATTGCGCTGCCGGCAAGTTCCGCTTTAAGCGTGCCGTGTCCGCCGTCCACGCTGAAGGTTACGGGATATGTCTTCAGGGTAAAACTCACATTCACATTTGTGTCGGCGGTTATTTTTACTTTTGCAGTCTGACTTCCGGCTGTGCCGCCTTCTTGCAGTGCGGAAGCGGGGGTTATTGTCCACTTGTCAACTTTGTAGCCTGTTGCAGGATCCGCGGTAAAGGTTACGGTTTTGCCGTATTCAATCGGCTTCCCCGAAGCGATTGCGGTGCCGGCAATTTCCGCTTTGAGCGTGCCGTTCGGCGGTGTAGCGTTGAAGGTTACGGGATATGTATTTATCCGCCACTTTGCGTACAGTTCGGTGTTTTGTGTTACCTCGTTTACGGCAAAATCCCAAAGACTGTCTCCGTCTTTGTTGTACCAGCCTTCAAAGGTATGACCTTCTTTTGTCGGCTCAGGCGACGGCACACTTGCTTTTTCTTTGTACTTTACGGTTTGTGCCGCAGGTACGGGAGTTCCGCCTTTTGCATCAAATGTTACTGCGTATCCCTCTTTGGTAAAGCTCACGTTTACCGTTGTTGCCGCGGTTATCTTTACTTTTGCAGTCGAACTTCCGGCTGTGCCGCCTTCTTGCAGTGCGGAAGCGGGGGTTATTGTCCACGTGTCGACTTTGTAGCCCGACTCGGAAACCGCGGTAAAGGTGATCTCCGTGTCTTTGTCAACTTTGCCGCTTGCAGGAATTACGGGATTTGCAGTCACTGTTCCGTGTTCTCCGGGTGTTAGCGCTACGGTGTATCTCTCGGGTCTTGATGCCGTACCGCCTGCTTTGGCAATTTTTGCAATTATTTCATCCGCTTCCGCCTCGGTTATGTTTTCTTTAAGCACTTTCGGTGCGCTTTCTACAAGCGTTTTTGCTTCTTCAAGAGTACTGCCGGTAATTTCGCTTACCGCTTTTATAACGGCCTCTTTCTTTGTAGGATCGATGTTTTCCAAAGTTACCGTGTATAAATCATTTGTAAAGTTTACGTTCACCTTTGTGTTTGCGGTGATTTTGACTTTTGCAAGGGTGTTGCCGGCCTTTCCTTCCGCGATCAGCGCAGACTCCGGTGTTACAGTCCACTTTTCAACTCTGTAACCGCTTTCCGGTGCCGCGATAAAAGTTACGGTTTTGTCCTTTTCGACGCTTATAGGGCTTGTTGCCGTTTCCGCAACGCCTTCCGCCTTTGCTTTGAGCGTGCCGTGCCCGCCGTCCACGCGGAAGATTATGCGGTACGATACGGCCGCGGGCGTTCCGCCTCCCGTATTTCCGCCCGCGTTATTCGAGCAGGCGGTAAACAGCAGTGCCAACGATACCGATGCGGCAAACAAAATCGCCGCCGCAAGTATTCCGATTTTCCTTAAACAGGTTCTCATAATTCCTCCCATAAAAAGTCAATGAACAAGGTGACTTTCTAAGCTGTTTAATTCATGGCAACGAGGGCTTGTTCAGCAAGACTCATAGGTTTATATCTACCCATCATCTTTGTTGAATCAAAGTCCTGTTTTCCCGTGAGCAACGCCCACACGATTTCTGCCATCTTCCTTGCAGCTGCAACAATCGATTTGCCGCTGCCTTTGTTCTTTTTCATATAATCCAGTCGCTGCATGATCCTCCATCCCGAAGTATCCTTGCAACGACGAATTCCCAACACCAACTGTACGTACGCCGTTCTCAATTCCTGAGGACCGCGCTTGGTTATTCTGCCATGTCTCACCGTTTCATTTGAATCCTGTACCCATGGCACAAGCCCGCAAAAGGCCGCATATTTCTTCGCACTGGCAAACCTACCTATATCTTCTGTGTACGAGCGGATTATCCATGCCGTGATTTTTCCGCAGCCTCGAATCGTCATAAGACGACTAACCATTTCATCGTCTTTCGTTAATTCGCTTAACTGCTTTTCAATCAGCTTGACCGATTGGCTCATCTGCTCTATAATTTCAATCATCAGTTTTACTGATTGTGCTTCGAGCACGAGGTCGCTACGCGACGACAGGGTGTCCAGAACTTCCTGGCGCCCTTTTTTACTTTGGAGGCTTCGACTTTCATCCTGTAGCCCCATACTCACCAGAAGCGCATGAATTTCATTCTTTTGTCCGACAATCGAATGAACCAGCCGCTCCCTTGATTTCAAAAGCCGTCTCAAGTTTTCCGTTCCCTTACTGCACAGATAGCTTTCCGGAAGCATATCCTTTGATAGAAACTCTGAAATCGTCGAAGCATCATGCTTGTCGGTTTTCTTCGTCGATTCGTTGATTACCTTGAATTTCAACGTATTGATTACCGTCACGTGCGCTCCCACTTTTTCTACCTGAGCCTTGAAGAATCTTGTGTTGCCGGTTGATTCAACTCCGATTTTCACAGTGAAACCGCCTATCTTGTACTCCGTTATTCTCGCAAGAAATGCCGCATACCCAACTTCTGTCGTCGGATACTGTTTGATCTGCTCAATGCTTTCAACCGTTTCCTCTGTCCGCTCATGCACGGTAAACTGTGTTTTGTGCAAATCAACGCCAATGTAAACTGTCATCTTGACCTCCGTTCTCACTCAGCGGAAAGTCTATTCGGTAATGTGTCCCATTCTCCCATTCAGTCTCTTACGACTATCGTATGGTGCGGCAATAGCTCTTCATTCTCCTAACCGAAGGTCATAGCCTCCACTAAATATGTCGAACTCTTGCCTGGTTCCCGCTGAACTCTTTCTTTGTTCAGCTTATCACATTACCACTTGTTCGTTTTCCTTTTTATCATACCTCCTAGATAAATTTATCCGACTTAGTTTTTTATCGCTTTTACACGATTGTGAATCGGCGTGATACATCCTTTTATTCGAAATGATTTTACACTTGTTTTTGCTTACATAATAGGGAGTTTGCTCCCGAAAAAATCGGGACAAAGGGAAAAGTCAAAACTTCGGGATTATGACTGAATCGGATTGAAACTATACGCTTTTTACCGGAATTTCCAGTCGCACTTCCGTTCCGGCTTCCGCATTGCTTTGCACAACAAGAGAACCGCCTAAAAGTTTTGCACGCATTTCCATTCCGCTCATGCCGAAGTGGTTTTGCGAATATCGTTCTCGTTCCGTTTGTACAGCGCCGGCAAAGCCCTGCCCGTCGTCAAAAATCATTATGCAAATAAAATCTTCGCCGGCCTGCAAGTTTTGCTCCGGGACCGGCTCGGAACGGCGGTTTTCACTGCGGCCTTTTCTTATGACAATGCTTGTCTCGCTTGCTTTTGCGTGCGTTTGTGCATTGTTCAGGGCTTCCTGAATTATCCGTAAAATGTGATGTTTTTGCTCTTTTGAAAAATCGTCAAGCACAACGTCGGGAGAAACGAAAAACGAGCAGTCCATTCCGCTTTGCTCTTTGAACTGCTCGCACAAATCGTTTATGACGGTTTTAAAAGGAATGTTGCCGACAGCCGGAACTGCAAGGTTTCGAATGAAAGAATTCTTTTTTGTTGCGGCTGAAAATCCAAGTCGAAATGACAATCAGGATTCCGCAGATCGCATACAAAAAATCAAAGTAAAAGATTTCCGTTCCGTTAATTACACAAAGCAAAATCGTCATAATCGGATTATAGAGAGCTGCGACAATCAAAGCCGGCACAAGCCCTGCATAAAAAACGAGAGCGACCGTAAAAATCGTGTCCATAAAAACGGGAAGCCGCAAATACGTGACGAGTAAGAAAGTTACAATGTTCAAAGCGAGTGCGGCCAAGCAAAGAAGTGCCGTTTTATAAAATGCTTTCACTCGGACGTTCAATTTAACTTCCCCATTTTTTCCAAGAATTCAAGTTTGTTTTTTACCCCTGCTTTGTCATACAAAATTGTAAGATAATTTACAACGGTTTTTTCCGTGATGCCGAGAGCGGCGGCAACTTCGGCGTTTGTGTTATGGATCGTCAGCGCATCCGAAAGGAGTTTTTCTTTTTTGGTAAAAGTCCGACTTATGCAGTTTACTTCCAAAAGACCTGTTACCAGTTCCGCCTGAATGTATGTTTTTCCGTCGGACACCGCACGAATCGCTGCAAGCAAAATTTCTTCATCCGCATTTTTTGAAACAAAACCTTTTGCCCCGACGGCAGAACTTACGGCGTGTTCTACAAATCCTCCCGAATCATGACTTGAATACGCGATGCACGGAACGCCGAGCGCGGTAAAGCGGCGGATTATTTCAAAACCGCAATTTTCTTCGTGGGCTGCAGGCGAATATTCTGCTTTGAACGAAATATCCACGACGGCGATATGGTTGTTCGGAGAATCGGACGAGCGACAGTCGGACGAGCGAAACGCTTCGATAATTTTTTCGCATTCCGCCCACGTTCCCGCTTCATACGTAACTTTATATTTTGAATGAGTTTCTATCCAGCTTTTTATTCCGTTTCTCAACAGAGCGTGGTCATCGCATAGAATTATATTCGGAATCATGATTGTATTTTATATGAAAAAAGTGACGATTTATAGGGAGTTTAGTCCCGAAAATTTTATGATATCGATACTGCTTGTTTTTCGATAAAGTTTTATTTCTTATCCGAAAACCGCTGTCCGAAGGTAACGCACAAGCGGAACTTCACTGTGTTTTCTCATTGCCACGCTGTCGTTTTTGCGTTACAGTAGCCTGCAGACGGGGTAGGCATGGTTGAGCTGATTACGGGGCCGATGTTTTCGGGCAAATCGACGCTGTTGTTTCAAAAGATGGAGCGTTACGTATACGCGCATAAAAAAATCATTCTCGTTCGACCCGAGCGCGACACGCGCAGTTTTTTTTCACATTCACCACTCGAAAACGCTTTGCGTCGGCTCGCGGAATCGAAAAAGATCTATACGGTTTCCGTTTGCGCTTTCGACGGAGGAACTCGTTTCGACGAATACGACGCGGTTTTCGTCGACGAATATTTTATGATAAAAAACTGCGCCGCGCTTGCAACCGAGTGCCGAAAAGATCAGGACGTTTATTTTGCCGGCTTGCTTGCGACATCGGAATGTACGCTTTTTACCGAAGCGGCGGAACTTCTGCCTTATTGCGATTCCATCATCAAATTGAACGGCGTGTGCACGCAGTGTGCAAGCCAAATCGGCAACTATTCGTATTATAAGCAGGGTGCAAAGACAAGCGATATCGTCGTCGGCGACAGCGAATATACCTGTCTTTGCCGCGATTGTTATTTGAAAAATCAAAAAGAAAAAGAAACACAGCTCACGCTGGAATAAAGCGTTTTGCCTGCAGCTCGCATCGGAATGCGGCGTTCAGTTTGCAGCTTTGCCGAAGCAGGGCGCTCCGGCGATCATTGCCCGTATCGCAAGCGCTTGGCGGTTATTGAATAGCCTGAATGCTTTCCCATGTACCCTTGCCCCACTTCGCTTCGAACAGCGGCGGCAGCGTTTTCAGCGTCGCCACTCTGAAGCTTTCGACGTCGGGAGTGATAACCGTTATACCCTGCGCTTTCAGCGACGCAATCAATTCATTTTCCTGTTTGACGATTTCGTTGTTTTGCCATTCGATGTTTTTTGCAAGCGAAGCTTTAAGGATTTCCCGATCGGTAGCTTCGAGCTTTTGCCATGCCGCTTCGTTGATGACGACGAGCGCGGGCGTCATAACGTGCCCCGTGAGGATGACGTATTTTTGCACTTCCTGAAGTTTTGCGGAAGCGAACGTCGGCAGCGGATTTTCCTGTCCGTCGACGATATTGTATTGGAGCGCCAAATACAGTTCGCTGAACGTGATCGGTTTCGAATTGGAACCCCACGCGTGCGCCATTGCGACGAACAGATCGTTTTCGGGAACGCGGATATTCATGCCCGCGCAATCGGCGACCGAATGTATCGCTTTCGTCGACGTCGACAGATGGCGTGTTCCGTAATACATTGCGCCGAGCATACGCATACCGCTTTCACGGACAAGCGCTTCGTTTATTTTTTGTCCGAACGCTCCGTTGAGAGCCGATTCAAGATGACCGATGCTGCGCCAAATATAGGGCGCTTCGGCAATCGTTGCGGAAGGCACGTACTGTCCGAAGTTTGCCGCTCCTTCGCTCACCATATCGATGTCGCCCTTTTGTACCGCGCGGATCAAATCTTTGCTTCCGCCGAGCTGTGAGCCCGGAAAGCATTTGATTTCGATGCGGCCGTTCGTCTTTTCCGAAATCTCTTCCGCGATGCGCGCCATCATTTGAGAAGCGGGATGTATCGGAGGATGAACCGACGCCCATTTCAGCGTTATTTTTTGATTGTCCGAAGCGGTGTCGGAATCGCCGTCGCTTTTGCCGTTTGCCGCCGCCATTGCGCACAGCAATAAAACCGATAGTACGGTGCAGATAAATTTTTTCATAACTTTTTTCCAATGTAAAACTTTACTTTATCTTGGATTTAGAATATTACTGACGATAATAGCACGAGTTATCGGAGTTGTCAAATTAAAAATACGCTTTTGCGTACCGAGTGTTCCGTCCTCAGCGTACAATACCTTTTCGCAAAATGATGTTGGCATACAGCGCCTTTTCGCTCGTCGCGATTACGGCGTAGCATTTTTCGGTGCGATTATAAAATTCGCCGGCTTCTATAAGCGAATAATTTTTATACGCTTCGTCGCCTTCACGGCATAGGGCGTCGAATTCTTTCCAAATCGGCGTTTCGACGAAATTGTTTTTCGGAACTTCCATGAGAATCGCGTTTTCTTTCATGTGGTCGAGAGGAAAAAGCGCGAGAACGGCTTTCAGCACTTCGCATACGCCGTGCCCGTCCATGCGGATAAGCCTGCGCGCACGCGAAGCGGCGGGATAATTGCCGTCGACGATCGCGATTTCATCGCCGTGCCCCATTTCCATTAACGTTTTCAACAGATCCGGTCCGATAATTGAAGGAATATGTTTTAACATATATGCTCCGTTTAAGTATGTCCCCATCCGAATATTCGACGGATTTTCGGAAGTTCGAATTATCATAAAACATCGGCCGGCTCTTGTCAAATCAATATGTTCATCATACAAATAAACAATCGAAAAAAATCCACGGAAATCAATTTTCAAGCCCCCTATTTAAAAAGTCGATAAAATGCTAAAGTAAGAGCATGAGGTGGGAAACATTAGAAGATGCACTTGCAGTGCTTGAGACGGAACGGGAATACGACGGGTATTTTTGCAGCGTACAAGATGCGGTTATCATCGTGATTTTGGGAAGCCTGTGCGATTTGCAAAGCGTAAAGAAAATCCACGAGTGGGCAACAACCGAACATGTCAGAAAGTTTCTGGAAGAAACCTTCGGGATCAAACGGATACCGTGCTATTGGTGGCTTTTGAGTCTGCTTGCAATCATACGGCCTGAATCACTGAATAAATGTATGAAACAATGGGTAGCTTCGGTTGTACCGAATCTTGCAGCAAAACTTGAGACGGAAGAGGAAGAACAAAGCAAGAAGAAAAAGAAGCAGCCGTTGACGATAGCCATAGACGGAAAAGCTATCCGCTCAACGGGAAAGATGAAAAAATACGACAATCCCTTGCATATCATCAGTGCACAGATAGGTGAATTGGGGCTGACACTTGCCCAAAGAACAGTCGAATCAAAGAGTAATGAGATTCCGGCTGTACCGGAATTGATAAAAGAGCTTGAAATTAAGGGCTGTATGGTGGTCGCGGACGCAATGAACTGTCAAATAGAGACTGCCGAAGCGATAATTGGGGCGGAAGCGGATTATTTGTTAAGTGCGAAGGGCAATCAGGAAGCACTTATGAACGATATCGCGGAGTATGTTCAGGATACAAAGCTGAGAGCGACGATGGACAGCATCACGCAAACGGAAAGAGGACATGGGCGGAAAGAAACACGGAGTGCATATACGAGTGATGATGTTTCATGGCAGCCGGGAGGACGAGTATGGCCGGAACTCAAATGTATTGGAGCAGTGCATACGCGATTTGAGACGAACAAAGGGGTGACGGAAGAATGGCATTATTATATTTCAAGTAAAGCGTTACGAGCGGAAGAGCTGCTCCATCATGCAAGAGAGGAATGGTCGGTGGAATCGATGCATTGGCTGTTGGATGTACATTTTGACGAGGACAGATGCAGGGTGCAGAGTAAGAACGTACAGCAGAATCTCAATATGCTGCACAAGTTTGCGCTGAACATAATCCGCATACACAAGCGGGAGACACAATCGAAGCTGCCGTTGAACGGTATTATGTTCCGTGCTCTTATGAATCCTCAAGCATTATTACCGCTTTTGGGCAAAACTTGATTTCCGTGAAAAAAATCTTTTGCCGTAGTAAAAAATGTAAATATATGCTATAATCGTTCAACGGTTGCTGCGGAATATATGTCACTCCATTTTACATTTAAGAATAAGGAAGGATCGTATGTCCCAAACGATCAACAACGTTCTTACCTACATTGTAGTGGATTTTCTTTCTATTGCATTTTCCGTTTTAATAAGCAAAAAATTGACAACCGATATCGGCAGCGAACTCGAAATACGTATATTGAAGATCATGCTGCAGGTATTTATAGCCTATTCTTTTATCGACGCGGCGTGGATTTTTGGAGAATACGGTTATATACCGTACTTCTTGCGTTCCGTAAACGGCACCGTTTGTTTTCTTTCCGTTTTTTTAGTAGGCGTTCTCGGATTTTTAACGCTTGTCTATACGGAAATCAGGTTAAAAACGCTGTTTGTAAAAAAACGCAAATTATGGATTATCGCTTCGTTGCCGCTCGCACTTTCTCTTTTTATGTGTGTTTGTTCGTATCATACGGGATGGATTTTTTATATATCGAGCGATAACCGTTATGTGCGCGGACCGTATTATTGCTGGCAAATGACGATCGCACTTTTGTATTTTATCGTTGCGGCTTTTCGGGCGCTGTGGTACGGCTCGAAAGAACGCATGCCGATGCGGCGGAAGGCTACGTTCAGCTTCGCCTTTTCCATCATCGCTTCCGTTGTCGTCGGTTCGCTTCAGGTTTTTGTTCCGGGTACACCGCTTATCGAAATGGCCGTATTTTCCGGATTTTTCATTACGTTTATTAATTTTCAGCAGGCGCAGATTTTCAGCGATGCGTTGACCGAGCTGAACAACCGCCGCCGTGCCGATCAATATCTCGAAACGAAATTCAACAGCCCGCTTACCGAATGGCCGCTGTATTTGTTTATGTTCGATATCGATTTTTTCAAAGAGATAAACGATACGTACGGTCACATTGAAGGCGATAAAGTTTTGCGCATCGTTGCGCAAGTGCTTCGGACGATAAGTCAAAAATACAACGCTTTTACCGCACGGTTCGGCGGTGATGAATTTTTATTAATTGCCGAGTCTCTTTATCTGTCGAATCCCGATGAATTGATATACGATTTTAATAAAATAATCGATGCGGAAGCGGCCGCACGGAGATTGCCCTATATGATAAGGCTGAGCATCGGTTATGCGAAAACCGACGGACAGGATATGAGCGCCGTTGAACTTATTAAAAAAGCGGACAGTATGCTGTATAAAAATAAAGGTCACACCCATCCCCCCCCGAAACCGGAATATGACGCCGGTCGGAAACAGAAACGGAAAAATATCGATACGGTTTTTCTGAAAGTGTGAATTTATTAATTAATAAATATATCCGGCCGTACGTCGGTTTGTAAAATACCGGCGCAATCGGCGAATTTGTCGAAGTGTATCTGCATAAACGAAATTAATAATTATTAATCACATGGCCTTGTGCGGTGTTTATGCGTACAGCAAAAAGATCGCGGGTATTTTATTAATTTCGGGAAGCGGTGACTTTTTCCATTCGGAAACGAACATCGCGCGGATACATTCTTCTTTGCAGGTAATGCCCGCCGCTATGCACAATTTCGTTTCTCCTTTGAGCGATGAGAGGAGCGATGAAAGAAGCTGTATATTTCGATACGGCGCTTCGATAAAAATCTGCGTCTGTTTTTCTTTGTAAACGCGGCTTTCAAGCTGTTTGATCCTCTGTGCGCGCGCATCGGGTTTTGCGGGAAGATATCCGTTGAATGCGAAGTTTTGTCCGTTAAAACCGCTTGCCATAAGTGCCATGATGATCGAAGAGGGGCCTGCAAGCGGCGTGACGCGGAGACCTTTTTTGTGTGCGAGCGCGACGATTGCGGCGCCCGGATCGGCAACTGCGGGGCAGCCCGCTTCCGAAATGACGCCGGTTGCAAAGCCCGCTTTAAGCGGCGCGAGAAAAGGTTCGATGTTTGCCAAATCGGTGTGTTCGTCGAGCACAAAAAACGTGAGTTCGTCTATGTCGATCGAAGCGTCGATTTTTTTGAGAAAGCGCCGTGCGCTCCGTACGTTTTCCACGATAAAATATTTTATCGCCGAGATAATGCTCCGGTTGTATTCCGGTATAACGCGCTCGGTGTCGGTGTCGCCGAGCGTCGTCGGAATAAGATATAACGCCGTTTCCATAACTGCAATCCTCCGATTATTATACTTGTCGGCCGTCCCACGATTTCGAATGCGCTTTTTCATACGCGACCGCTTTGTCGAAATCTGCTTCAGGCGAACAAAATCGTTCGATCTGCAGCTGTGTCGCATACAGCCGTCGCAGGCATTCGGTTTTATCGGTGTCGCCGAGTTTCGATTTTTCGATGCCGTCACCGAGCACACGGATCGTTTCGTCGTAAATCCTGCACGGTACGGGAAAGGGATGCCCGTCTTTTCCTCCGTGTGCAAACGAAAATCGCGCGGGATCGGTAAAACGCGACGGCGTTCCGTATACGATTTCGCTTACGAGCGCAAGCGACTGCAACGTGCGCGGCCCGAGACCGGGAGTGAGTAAAAGCGATTCGAAATCTTCCGGAGGGCTTTCATATGATAGCGCGAGCACGGCGCCGAGTCTTTTTAAATCGATGTCTTCGGCGCGTACGTCGTGATGCGTGCTCATCGTTATGGAGCGCGATGAGTGCGAAATGCGAGCCGTTTTTGCGACGTCGTTCGAGTGCGGAGCGGGCGAGGGGCGAACCGCTTCCGCAGTTTTGTCCGCGCTTTCGGCAAGGTCGGGAAAAAGCTCGGGCTCTCTCGGCACGACGATTGCCGCAGAAGGCGATGCGATATGCGAGAGTTCGTGCACGATACGGTCTGGATTTTCGTGTGCGATTTCGACGATCGCAGCGCGCGTCCTTTGCGCCGCCCGATCGGTGAGATTTAAAATTGAACTTTGCTTTTCTCCGACGACGCCCGTATGCGGCTCTTCGACAAAAGAGCGCAGTTTCGGCGAACACCAATGATATCGCCTCGCCGTGCGCGAAGCGGCATTCATGCCCTGCTGCACGACCGCCCAATCGCCTTCGTCGGTTACAATAAAATTATGCTGATACAGCTGGAAGCCGTCCTGGACGGCGTTGTTATCGACCTTTGCGCAGAGCCTGCTTGCGCGTACGAGCGAGGCACCGTCGAGTCCTGCGGCATCGGATAAAAATAATAATTCGTTCGGTGTACTGCGCGAATATTTTCCGCGCCCGCCGCACACGCAGATGCCGAGTTCCCGTCCGCGTTCGTTCAGTCCCCGTTTGAGCGCATACATGACGCTCGTCGTGATGCCCGACGAATGCCAGTCCATACCGAGCACCGCACCGAACGACTGAAACCACATCGGATCGCTCAATCGCACGAGCACTTCCCGTTTACCGTAATTTTGAATGATCGATTCGACAATCAGCGTTCCGAGATTTTTCATGCGCTCGGCGAGCCACGTCGGAACCGTGCCCCGATGCAGCGGCAAATCCGCGCACCCCGTGCGTTGTGCCCTCAAGCGCGGCTCCGCTTTGCGATGATGCCGTCGACGGCAAAATTGAGTATGTCGCGTATGTCGTCGATATTTTCCTGTGCGAGGACGGCGAGGCGGAAGATCGCGGATTCGATCAATCCGTAAAACATATCGTTTACGACTTTGACATTTATCTTTTTGAATTCGCCCGATTTTGCGCCGCGGATGAGCAGCGTCGTCATGATGTGCCGCAGCTTGATGACGCGCCGCATGACGCGCTCCCTCGGATCGATGCCCGATTTTTGCAGCTGTATCAAATACAAGAGCAAAACGCTGAAGAGTTTTTTATTTGCTCCGATTCCGTCGACGATACTCATCAGCATTTTGCGGAAGCATTTTTCCGTGTTGAGAGATGTATTGTTGACGATCTGCATGATCGTCGTTTCGATTCCCGATACGAGCTGCTTGATGCTCCATAAAAAAATTTCGCGTTTGTTTTTAAAATAGATGTACAGCGTCGTCCGCGTAATGCCGCAGCGGTCGGCTATCTTTTGAAAGGTGACGTCTTCGTAGCCTTCTTCGACGAAAACGTCGAGCGCTTTTTCGAGTATTTTATGTCTGCGTTTGTCGTGTTCGACGATGATCGCCATGAAAGCCCTCCGCCTACGCTTTTTCTTTTTTGCCTGAAGCTCCGGAATACATATAAAAATGCGTATCGAGATTTCCGGCTTTAAAACTTTTCAGTTTGTCCGCATAATGTCCCGAGCATTTTTGAAACTGTCTGCTTGCGGTGATGACGCCGATTTGCCAATTCGGAAAATTCGTCCACAGCGCGCCCATCTTTTTATAGAGCGCTTCCGCTTCCGCTTCGTCTCCGAGCCGCTCGCCGTACGGAGGATTGCACAGCAAAAGCCCTTCGTCGTACGGAGCCGCCAAATCGATAAAATCCGACTGTATGAAATCGGGGCGCGGAATGCGGTTGTCTTTTCCGATGGACTGCAAAGCGCGGCCGGCCGCAACGCATGCGTGTTCGGCGTTCGCTTTTGCACGGTTTACCGCCTCCATGTCGATATCGCTTCCGGTAACGCGCACTTCGACATCCGTTCGAATCCGTTCCGCTTCCTGCGCACGGATTTCGTCCGCGCGTTTTTTATTAAAAACGGCAAGGTGTTCGAGCGCAAAGCTCCTGCCTGCCCCCGGCGCGATATCGTGCGCAAAAAGCATCGCTTCGATCGCGATCGTTCCCGAACCGCAAAAGGGATCGTGCAGCGGCGTTTTTCTGCGCCACAGCATTTCCTGCAGCAACACGGCGGCAACCGTTTCGCGAAGCGGCGCCGTCCCTCCTCCCGTGCGGTAGCCGCGTTTGTACAGCGGCTCTCCCGAAAGATCGAGCAGGACGTTTACCTTATCGTTGTCGATATATACGCGCACATCCGCCGTCTCTCCCGATTCGGGGAGCGTCGTCATGCGCCACTTGTCACCGAGTTTTTTGTAGATCGCTTTTTGCACCATGCTTTGAATCGTCGGTTCCGAATTCAATTTCGAGTGATGTGAGCGCACTTTGTCCACGACGACGCGCACGTCCTTTTTTAATAAATCTTGCCAATCGGCCGCATAAGTGCCGGCAAAAAGCGAATCGAAATCGGCCGCCTGAAAAGAAGCCGCCTGTAAATATACGCGGTCGGCCGTGCGGAGGCACAGGTTCGCGCGGAAAAGCGCATCGTCGTCGCCGGTAAAAAAAACCCGTCCGGGCGCGTTTCCCGCGAGTTTGTAGCCGAGATGTTTAATTTCATTGCCGAGTATTTTATCCGCGCCGACGGCGCAGAGCGCAACGAGGGTATTCATACGGATTTAAAAATAACATTTTTACGGATTTTGTGCAATTGTCGTATTTTGCGATTTTGCACGCCGAAAGCGTCGCCGACGGAAATTTTTAATAATTAATAATTAACCAAAATTTCGAGTTTGCTAAAACGCGAAATTTTCCAGCCGGTTCGTGACTCAAGTGAATGGCGAGTTTCGAAAAACAAATAAAAGTGTGCGAAAGCGGCTTTCCGGCTACGTAATAGAACGGTCGGAAGTGTACGCGCTGCGGCGTAGCAGCGGGAGACCCGCGTGCGACTTTGTGCGTTCAGCTTGCGGAAGCGGCGCTTAAAAGCACAACCGGAGCGTAAGCGGGGCGCCCGCTGTGAGGCCGCTACGTCTACAAAGATTGTACGTCGGTCATTTTACCGAAAGCCCGCTTTATTTAACTGATATTTTCGAAACTCGACATTCAGGCTAATTAATAATTATCAGGACGAAGCGGATCGGAAGATCCCGCCTTCCGCACTTCGGTAACCCTCATCCGCGCTAACGCGCGGACGCTGCGCGGTGCTCCACGCGGGCGTAAGTCTTTCGTAAACGAAAGTGATATTGCGAGTTGCGTCAAGTATTGTCGTTTTGATATGCCGGCGGTTTTTTCTGCTTTTTGTAAACGACAGCGGCATTGTGCGCTCGGCACACGTTACCGCTTTTCGAAAAATTTCCGAATCTCATCGAGCCGATCGAGAGCGTCTTTTCGTCCGATGTCGTACAGCGCTTTGATTTTTGCACCGTCTTTTTCCGTACGCCCGACACCCGCAGTGTGCTTCGGACGGATGAGCAAAACCGAGCCCGCTTCCGCCCTTCGTTCGATATCCGCGACTTCATCGTTGTATACGATATGGCGCATTTCCATCGCACGGATGAGCGCGGGATATTTCCGCATTGCAATGCGCAGCGCGGGGAGCAGCGGATTTTTTCCTTTACGGTATCCTTCAGGCTGCGTCAAAATGACGATGTTTCGCGTATAGCCGAGCCGCTCGAAAGCGCGGAGCGGAATCGAATCGGCGATGCCCCCGTCGAGCATTTTACGGCCGTCCGCGTATACGATGTTCGAAGCGAGCGGCATGGACGCCGACGCCTGCAGCCATTTCATTTCATCGCCGCGGAGCGTTTTACACCGATGATAAACGGGCTCCCCCGTTTCGACGTCGGTACACGTTACGTAAAACGCAACCGGAGAAGATTCGAGCGCGTCGTTGTCGTAAGGATCGAGTTTTTCCGGCAACTCGCGCCAGCAAAAATCCGCGTTGAATAAATCGCCCGTCCTAAGCCATGAGCGGAAACTCATATAGCGTTTGTCGCCGCAGTATTTCATCGTGTAGCGGACGGAGCGTCCGATTTGGTGCGACGCATAACTTGCTCCGTGAACGGCTCCCGCCGACACGCCGAGCACACCGTCGGCTTCGATGCCGTTTTCGCACAACACGTCGAGTATGCCCGCCGCATAGATGCCGCGGTGTCCTCCGCCTTCGATTACGATTCCCGTTTTCATCGATATATTTCCGCCTTTTCCGTATTTCGATTATGTAATCAGTTTCCACTTGCCGTCGATCAGCAATTCGTGCGGCTTGAAATTCGATTTGTACACCATCGACTTGCAGTCTTTAAGCCAATAGCCGAGATAGTACCGTTGCAGATGAAATGTTCGGCACAATTCGATTTCCCTCAATATGCTGTAGGTGCCGATGCTTCTCTTTTTCGTTTCGTCCGACGTGTCATAGTAAAAATAATTTGACGACAGGCTTTCTTTTCCCGTGTCGATGATGCCGACGCCGATGAGCTTTCCGCTGTACCTGTAATCCATATTTATCGTGCCGGAATAAAACGATTCGTATCTGCCGTCCTCCGCCGTGCGGCAGATGCCGTTCATATCGATGAGCGTTTTTTTTGCTTCGTCAAAACTTTTTTCAGAGTCGGGATTGTGCCGCTTGTCGTAGATGCGGAAAAGCGTAACTTTTTCGTCGGTGACGAATTCGTCCGCTTTCGTCGTGATCGTTACGCCAAGATCGCGGTTCCGCTCGAACACTCGCCGCTGCGACTTCGACGGCTCGAACGCGTCCGGAAAAATTCTGATCGGAATACACGCTTTGCAATCGGGACAGTCGGCGCGATATACGTACGATCCTGATCGGCGGAAACCTTCGGCGAGGATGATGTCGAACAAAATTCGCTGACAGAGTGCGGGATCGTTTTCGATACGCTTCTGCTCTTCACCGTGCAGCAGCATAGCGGACGCTTCGTCCACTGACGGAATGCGGTAAATCGTTTCGTGCGACGTGCGGCCTTCAAAATAACCGCAGCCGCCGGCATACAGATTGTTAAAAGCATCGCCCCCTTCGTCGGATCGGATATCGCCGGCCATCGTTACAGTCCCGTACCCTCGTCGATTCCCATCATGATATTCATACACTGCACCGCAGCTCCCGACGCTCCTTTGCCGAGATTGTCGAAGCGTGCGGAGATTACGATGCGCTCGTCGTTTCCGTACACGAATATCTGCATATCGTTCGTTCCCGAAAGCGTATTTGCCGCGATAAATCCGCCGTCGATCGTATCCTGCAGTTCCATAACCTTAATAAATTTTGAACCCTCATAGCGGGACGCAAACATCTCCCGTACGTCAAGAGCGGAAACTTTTTTTGCAAGCAGCCGCACGTGCAGAGGCACGGTAACCGTCATACCCGAAAAATAATCGCATATATACGGAGTAAAGGCGGGCGGAAAATCCAAGCCGCTTATCTTTTGCATTTCCGGCAAATGCTTGTGATGCTGCGTCAGCGCGTAGAGGCGCGGGGAGGCGAGTTCTTCGGGGCGGTTTTCCGCTTCGTACTCGGCGATCGCTTTTTTGCCCGCGCCGCTGTAGCCTGAAACCGCGTGGCATACGACGGGATAATCGCGTCCCATGATGTGCGAAGAGATGAGCGGAAAGCAGATCGCGTTAAAGCCGCTCGCATAGCAGCCGGGAACCGCGACCCGTTTCGATCTTTCGATGCGGTGCCTGAAATCGCTTGAAAGTTCGGGGAAACCGTAATCCCAGCCGGGAGCCGTACGGTGCGCAGTCGACGCGTCGATGATGCGCACGGCGGGATTCGTGCACAGCTCTGCGGCTTCGACGGCAGCGGCATCGGGGAGACATAAAAACGTAAAGTCGGAATTATTAATTAATTTTTTTCGTTCGTCCGCGTCTTTTCTTTTGTCGTCGTCTATGCGCAGTATTTCGATGTCGCTTCGCTTTGCAAAGCGCTCGTATATCTTTAAACCCGTCGTACCTTCCTGTCCGTCGATAAAAACCCTGTATGCCATACGTCTACTATAGTGCAGTAAAAAAAACTGTGCAATCACAACAGGATGTAGTACAAATATTCTTTTTCTTTTTCGGGTGTTGCGCCTCGCTTCGCTCGGCGCCGGGCTTTGCGGGGTTCCGCGCATAAGCGCTCCATTCCCTCGCTCGCACGGCTCGCTCGGGAACGGCTTCGCCGCCCCTCCAATCCCTAACACGGAAGAGAGAGACGTAACCGGCGGCTTATCGAAATACGTTTACGGTTTTAATTTCAGACTGCACAAATATTTTTTGCGGTCGTCGGGAACGCGGTAACTTTCAATCGCTTTTTGAATCGTTTTGTTGTGAGTCCATACATCGAGCTTTTTCTTTTCGATAAAGGGAAGAGCGGCATCGTATTGTTTTGCGAGCGCCGTCGCAAAATACCATGCGACCATCATATTGATATAGTATTCGTCCGAACGTATTTTTGAAACGAGGGTCGCGGACGAAAGCGTAAAGCGTTCGTCGAGAAAAAAGCGCATGAGTATGCCGATGCCGAATCTCACCGTATAAGTTTTTTTCGATGCCATCCATTCCTGCGCTTTTTTGTACAACGCAGGAATATTTTTTTCGAGCGCTTTCGGACTCATCGAATCGCAGGTCGCCCAGTTGTCGACGTAGGGCAAAAAATCGTCGAGAGCGGCGACGGCGTCGTCGAAATCGGCAATCGTTTCGATGATGAACGCGTGTACGTTGTTTTCTTCGTAATAGACGTGCGGTAATTTTTTAATAAATTCTTTCGCATCGGAAGTCTTTGCGAAGTCTTTTGCAAAAGAGCGGAGCGCGGGAGTCCGTATGCCGATGATCGTTTCGCTCGGAAGCGTCGGCAAAAGTTTTTGCTGAAATCGCCGGTAAGCCTCATCCTGCATCGAAAATAATTTTTTTTGAAGCGCCGTCATAAAACAAGTGTAGCCGAAATACCGGCGGGAAACAAGGGTTATAAAAAAGCGGTAATCGATAACGGCGGAATACGAGAAACGAATTCTCCGGAGCTGATAGCACAGCATGCGTAAATTCGCTATACTGTCCGTATTCTATGGAACCGATATTGACTGTTGAAAATTTGACGAAGCGGTACGGCGCAAAGCCCGCGCTTAAAGATATTTCGCTCGTGCTCGAAGCGGGACGAATCATGGGACTCATGGGGCCGAACGGCAGCGGCAAGACGACGTTTTTGAAAGTCGTTGCGGGGCTGCAAAAGGCGAACGGCGGAAAAGTGTGCGTGTGCGGAAACCCCGTCGGCGTTGAAAGCAAAAAATACGTATCCTTTTTACCCGATCGGAATATTATGCCGAAGTGGATGACGGCACTCGACGCTTTCGATTATTACCGCGATTATTTTGACGATTTCGACGTGCGCAAAGCGTCCGATATGCTCGATTTCGTCCGTCTCGAAAAAAACGTTCCCGTCTCGCAGATGTCGAAAGGCATGATCGAAAAGCTGAATTTGACTTTGTGTTTTTCACGCAGTGCAAAATTGTTTTTGCTCGACGAGCCGCTCGGCGGCGTCGATCCCGTTGCAAGGGAAAGAATCGTATCGGCTATCGTCAACACGTACAATCCTTCTTCATCGATCATCGTGAGCACTCATCTCGTACACGACATCGAACACATGTTCAACGACGTGTGTTTTATCGGCAACGGAGAAATCGTGCTGTATGAAGATGCGAGCGTGCTGAAAAGCCGACGCGGCATGGACATCGATGAACTGTATATCGATACGTTTAAGGAAATGTAAAAAACGGCGTTTGAAATATCGCCGTCAGGGAGCTGTAATGATTACGCACGCAACGTTGAAACAGGAATGGAAAGCGAGCCGTCTGCGCATTTTGTATACGAGCGCCGTTATCGCGATGGTGCTGCTCGGTGCGGTTCTTGTTAATTTTATCGCGTATCAAACGAGGTCGGATCACCTTTCGCTTTTCGGTATGATACTGTATTTTATCGGATTTTGCTGCGCGGGGATCATCCCGCTGTATGCGCTGATTCGCGGAAGCGGCAATATGCAGCCGATTCTTTTCGGCGATACGGGATGGCTTGCGTTGCTTGTGCCCGAACGAAGCTATGCACAGCTCGGAGCGAGGCAGCTCGTAAATCTTGCCGAATACGTCATCTATATGCTGCCGGCTCTGTTGTATCTGTCGTTTATGGCGCCGACTGCGGGGCTCTTGTTTCACGGCGCGTTTTCGGAATATATGCCGTTTCCGGTCAACCCGGGTATGTCCTATGTCGAAAGCATAAAGCAGCTGTACCGCTTTGCGTTTGCCGAACATTTTTTAGAACTCGTACAATTCGGTGTCATGGGCGTCATCTCTTTTGCAAGCTGGCAGGCGATGTTCAATTTTGCGATGGCGCTGTATGCCGCATTTATCCGTACGAAAAAACCGAATAAATTTTTAATCGCGGTGATCATATTTTTTCTGTTTTATTTTCCGATGCGCATCGGTACGCTCGGTTTCGATGCCGACGTGAGCGACATGGTTCGGAACTCGTCGGTCTATGCGGCAGTGCTGCGCTATTCGTGGAATCATACGCTGCGTTATGCGATTTTCGGCGCAGTATATTTTTTGGCGACGGGCTGGCTTATGGAGCACAAAATCGAGGTGTGACGTGAACCACGCGATGGAACGTCTTCGGGAGCTTTCGAAAAAAAACGGACCGCTGTGCGTCGGACTCGACACCGATCCGTCGTATATCCCCGAAAGCGTTTTGCGCCGATTCGGCGGAAAAGCGGAAGCGGTTTTCGCATACAACAGAGAAATTGTTAATCGAATTGCGGCCGACAAAAGTGCGTGCTGCTGTAAAGTACAGATCGCGTATTACGAAGCGATGGGCGTTGCGGGAATGAGCGCGTATGCGAAAACGCTTTCGGCGGTGAGGGCTGCAGGGCTGTCGGTCATTTCCGACATCAAGCGGGGAGACATCGCGAATACGGCGGAAGCCTATGCGCGTGCGCATTTTTCGGGCGACTTCGAAACGGATATCGTGACGGTAAATCCGTATATGGGTTTCGATACGCTTTCGCCCTTTGCGGATTTTTGCAAAAAGGGCAAAGGGATATTCGTTTTGCTCCGCACGTCGAATCCCGGGGCGGCGGACATCGAACGAAGGGAGCTTAAAGAAGGAGGCGTCGTATTCGGCATCGTCGGTGCGGAACTCAAGCGGCTTGCGAAAGAATGCTCCGAGTATTATCCGGCCGAGTGCTGTCCGCCCGTCGGTGCCGTCGTCGGCTGTACGGAAGAAAGCGATGCCCGTTTTTTGCGCGACGCGTATCCCGAACTCTTTTTTTTGATCCCCGGCTACGGTGCTCAGGGCGGAAAAGCGCGCGTTGCCGCTGCACTCCTCGGCAAAGCCGGCGGCGTCGTCAACTCTTCGCGCGCTCTTTTATGCGCATGGAAAAACGATGCGGATTTCCTGCGAAAAGCGGATGAAGGGACGATTACGCTTTCCGATATGGCCGATGCGGCTGCTCGAAGCGCGCTTTCGGCAAAAGAAGAATTGTGCGCTTTGACGTAAGCGCCGGCTTTTACATCGTGCATCGGACAAAGATGCATCGCGTAAAGATTGTCATTTACGAATTGATGTGTTAGTATGAAGTCTGATGACGCGTTTTATTTAATTTGAAATTGAATCTTTCAACTCGGCTCTAAGCGCGGACACGCGGGATTTGTTCTGTCGTAAAGCGCACGCACAATATGTTTTACAACGGAGGTACGATAAAAAGCGCCGTCTGAAATATCGCCGATACTTTTTATCTCGAGTTTGCTTGGATGTTTGCAGAAGACGTGTATACGTGTTATTTCGATAAAAATCGCATGAATACGATACGTTTTGTTTTGCAAACTCGACTATTGAACGTGTGCGCACACGCGCACGGCTAAAAACTTTTTCGGAAATTGATATTTCCTGCAAAAGTTTTTATGGGAGGAAAAATGAGGAAATTCGCTTTTAAGCGGACGGCAGCGGTGATGCTTGCAGCATCGTTGTTTTTTGTTTCTTGCGGAGGCGGAAACAAATTCAAAGCGGGAACCTATACCGGTGAGGGTACGGGTATGGGAGGGGCGCTCACGGTGCAGGTAAAGCTTTCCGCTTCGAAAATCGAATCGGTAACGGTAACGAAGCACAACGAAACGCCCGGCATCAGCGATCCTGCGATCGAAAAGATTCCGGCGCAGATCGTCGCTTCCCAAAAAACGAACCTCGATGTTATCGGCGGATGTTCGATTACGAGCCGCGCGATTATGCAGGCGGCGGATGCTGCGCTCAAAAGCGCGGGCGTCAATGTCGAAAAGCTTAACGCGGCAACCGTTTCTTCTGCGGAAACGAAAGCGGCCGATGTCGAAAAGACGGCGGACGTTATCGTCGTCGGCGCGGGAGGAGCGGGTATGGCAGCCGGCGTTCAGGCAAATCAAAACGGCGCGACGGTTATCATCATCGAAAAGACGGCTCGCGTCGGAGGCGATACGATTATGGCCGGCGGCGCGCTGAACGCGGTCGACGACGGCAGCGAAACGGCAAAAGCGAACAAAGATTCGGTCGCGCTGCATTACAAGCAGACCTATGAGGGCGGCGACAAGCAGGGTGATCCCGCTTTGATCCACGTGCTTACGGATAATGCGTGGAAAGGCGTCGAGTGGCTCAAATCGATGGGCATGGAATTCAAGCCTGGCACGTTTACGGTAACCGGCGGTTTGTGGCCGCGCGCGCATAAACCGGTAGACCCCGTCGGCACGGGATTTTTCAAAACCTATAACCGCTATATCGATTCGCACGAGGGCATCGAAGTGATGCTCAACACGAAGGGTGAAAGTTTTATCGTCGAAAACGGTAAAGTCGTCGGCGTCAATGCGATCGGTGAAACGGGCAACAAAGTGACGCTTCGCGCGAATAAGGGCGTAGTTCTTGCGACCGGCGGTTTTGCACGCAATGTCGAAATGCGCGAAAAATATAACAAACAATGGCCGACGCTCGGTGCGAATATTCCTTCGACGAACCCGCCGAGTTCGACGGGAGACGCTTTTGCCATGCTCGAACCGCTTCACGCGCAGCTCGTGCAGATGGAAAACATCCAGCTCCTGCCGCTCGGCGATCCCGAAACGGGAAGCCTCTCCGGCAATATCGAAATGGATGTCGAACGCCGCATCTTTGTCAATAAAAACGGCGACCGCTTTGTCGATGAAGGCGCTAGGCGCGATACGATGACGATGGCGTTGTTTCATCAGCCGGATAACTATATGTGGATCGTACTCGATTCGCACTGCTATCCGACGGGCGACGAAAAAAACAATTTCAACGAATCCGCGAACGAACTTGTTGCGGCCGGCCGCGCGGTAAAAGCGAACTCCGTCGAAGAGCTTGCAAAAGCGATGAACGTTCCCGCCGATCATTTGAAAGCCGCGCTCGACGATTTCAATAAACACGTCGCCGACAAATCGAAGGACGCGTTCGGTCGTACGCTTTATTCGACGCCGATCGACAAGCCTCCGTTCTATGCGGCTCCCCGCGTTCCGACGGTTCACCACACGATGGGCGGCGTCAAAATCGATACGGGCTGTCACGTGTACAACACCGACGGAAAAATCATTCCGGGCTTGTATGCGGCGGGCGAAGTTACCGGCGGCATACACGGTGCGAACCGCTTGGGCGGCAACGCGCTGACCGATACGGTCGTATTCGGACGCATCGCCGGTACGAACGCAGCTGCGGGTAAATAATCGTCCGTTCTGACTTATGGGAGGTTCTATGAAAAAATTATACGGCGTTATTACCGCCATGACAACACCGTTTACGCAAGACAACAAAGTGGACGTCGCGGCGCTTGAAGAACAGACCGAATTTTTAATTCAAAAAGGCATTCACTGTTTGTATCCGTGCGGTACGACGGGTGAAATGTTTTCGATGTCCGCCGAAGAGCGCGAACTCGTCGCCGAAACCGTTGTCAAAAAAGCCGCCGGCCGCGTAACGGTTTTCGTCCACGTCGGTGCAATGTGTCAGGACTGTACGATCCGTCTTGCAAAACACGCGCACAGCATCGGTGCTGACGGCGTGGGCATCATTACGCCGGTGTTCTTCCATGTCGATGACCGCGCTATGGTCGAATATTATAAAACGGTATGCGCCGCGCTGCCGGACGATTTTCCCGTGTATGTATATGTGATTCCTCAGCTTGCGCACAACGACATCGGGGCTGCGACGATGGAAGAGATCGCTTCCGCGTGTAAAAACGTCGTCGGCGTAAAATACAGTTTTGCCGATATGCGCAGGATAAACGAATATCTGCAAGTGCGCGGAGGAAATTTTTCGGTTGTCCCCGGAGCGGACGATCTCTTTTTGCCCGCGCTGTCGTGCGGATGCGACGGTACCGTTTCCGGCTGTTCGGGCCCGTTTCCGGAAGCTTTCGTCGACGTGTATAAAGCGTTTCAATCGGGAGATATTGCCGCGGCTCGGAAAGCGCAGGTTAAAGCAACGAAATTGGCGATGATTATGAAATGCGGCGCGAATATGTCCATATTCAAAAATATCTTAACGATGCGCGGTATTCGCGGCGGATACATGCGCCGACCGCTTCTCGATTTGACTGCCGAGCAGGTTGCGGAACTGAAAAAAGAAGTTGCATCGTATTTGTAATTGCAAATACGGTGTAGAGGTATATGGCTTTTTATGGAGGTAGTATGAAAAGAATCGGAATACTGTGTCTGCTTTCGGCAGCGGTAATTTCTTGGAGCTTTGCTCTGGGTAATGGAGACAATGTCAAATTTCCCGGCAACAAACAGATTTCTCTGATCGTTCCGTATTCTGCGGGCGGTGCGTCCGATACGACGGCGCGCATCTATGCATCGGAACTTGAAAAAGCGCTCCCCGGTACGATCACCGTGAGCAATATCACCGGCGCGTCGGGAGCGACGGGATTGACGCGGGTCAAAAACGCAAAGGCCGACGGCTACACGATCGCGTATATGCCCGTCGAATCGACGATGCTCCGCGCACTCGGTCTTACCGATTTGAGCACCGACGATTTCAAATTTATCGGACGGGCGATGACGATTCCGTCGGCCGTCACGGTAAAGGCGGATTCTCCGTGGAAGACGATTGAAGATTTCATCGCGTATGCGAAAGCGAATCCGGGAAAAGTCCGCGTCGGAAATTCCGGAACGGGATCCATCTGGCATGTCGCGGCCGCTTCGGTCGAAGATAAATGCGGCGTTAAATTTACGCACGTTCCGTTTGAAGGCGCGGCTCCTGCCGTAACCGCTCTTGCCGGCGGCAATATCGAAGCGGTTACCGTTTCTCCGTCGGAAGTACAAAGCCTCGTCAACGACGGTAAACTGAGAGTTTTAATAATTCTCGGCGAAGGCCGTTCGTCCGTCGTTCCGAATGTACCGACCGCCCGCGAAAAAGGCATCGACATTGCGATTCAGGGCTGGGGTGCGTTTGCCGTTCCGAAGGGTACGCCCGCTGAAATCGTGAGTATCCTCGAAAAAGCGTCCTTCGTCGCGCTTAATTCCGCGCCGGTAAAAGAACTGCTTGCATCGCGCGGTTTCGAACACGCGTATTTGAGCGGTTCCGATATGGATGCCGCCGCCGCAAAAGAATTGAGCTATTACGGAAAATTGATTCCCGCATTGCTCAAAAAATAATGCTTTGCCGATCGGGGCTGACCAAAAACTTCAGTTTTTGGTCAGCTTCCTTAAATGTACTATGCGACGTTTAAAATTAAGTCATTACAATATAAAGACTTAATTTTAAACTCGACAGGCTGTCGAGAAAGTAACCGACTTTTGAGACAGCCCCGATTTTTATCGTATGAAAAGGAGGTCGCCGTTATGCGCAAGGGTGATGCGATATCCGGTATTGTGATAACGCTTTTGGGTTTCGGAGTGGTCATTTATACGCTTGCGGAAAATACGATGCGTTTTAACGCGCAAACTTCCGACGGAGTTCCGGGAGCCGGTTTTTTTCCCGTGCTGCTCGGATCCGTTTTAGGGATTCTCGGCATCGTTTTACTGATTCGCAGCATCCGTGAAAAGATCGAAAAAGCACAGTCTGCCGCTGCAAGTGAAGAAACAAAAAAAAATATTAAAATGCTCGTACTGACGATAACGGCCATCGTCGTATTTTTTATTTTATGGCAGCTTACGAAATTATTTATTTTGTGGGCGCTTGCGCTTGTGGTTTTTCTCAATTTTATATTTGAGCGTACGTGGAAATTCAATATCATCTATTCGGTCGTGTTTGTCGCTTTTATCTATCTGGCCTTTGTCGTAGGCTTTTCCATTCAATTTAATATCTAAAAAATGACAGATAGTATACGGGAGTATGTATGACACTCGAAATTTTTGCCAAGGCTTTTTTTGAACTTTGTACGCCGTCGGTTTTATTGTTTTTATGTCTCGGAGTCGTAATCGGTACGGTGATCGGCGCGCTGCCGGGTTTGTCCGCAACGATGGGCATCGCCATTATGACGCCGATTACATTTTGGTTTCCGCCGGCAAACGGATTCGCGCTGCTTATGGGGCTGTGGAACGCTGCGATTTTTTCCGGAGGCATTTCCGCGATTTTAATAAATACGCCGGGAACGCCCGCTTCCATAAGTCAATCGCTCGACGGCTATCAGATGTACCGGCAGGGAAAAGGCGGTCTCGCGCTCGGCGTAAACGTCATCTATTCGTTTATGGGCGGCATATTTTCGACGCTGTGTCTCATTTTGTTTTCCACGCCGATCGCGAATTTTACCGTAACGTTCAATGCACCCGAGTACTGTATGCTCGCGCTTTTCGGTCTTTCGATGATGATCGCGGTATCCACCGGCAACGTGCTCAAAGGTACGATTCTCGGCGTTGCAGGCATCCTGCTCAGCTGTGTAGGACTTGATCCTCTGCTTGCCATACCGCGTTTTACTTTCGGTTCGGTCGACCTGCTCGCCGGCATTTCATTTATCCCTGTTATGATCGGTATGTTCGGCATCGGCGAAGTGCTGTATCAGATGTATTCGCGAAACCGCACGGAAGAAGCGGCGGAAATGAAAGCGCGGAAAGTCAATCTTGCGCTCGGCCGCGTTTTACCGTCGTTTAAGGAATTCAAAGAACTCACGATACCGACGCTTATCGGTGCCGTCGAAGGAACGCTCATCGGCGCGATTCCCGCAGCGGGCGGCGACATCGCATCGATCATCTCGTGGGGCAATGCAAAAAAAATGAGTAAACATCCCGAAGAATACGGAAAGGGTTCGCTTGAAGGGCTCGCCGTTTCTTCGACTGCAAACAATGCGGTTATCGGAGGAGCGATGACGACGATGATGACGCTCGGTATTCCCGGCGATTCGGTTACCGCCATCCTTATCGGCTCTTTGACGATGTACGGTATGCAGCCGGGTTTGAAAATGTTTACGGAAAATGCCGACTTTACCGCAAAGATTATGCTGCTTATGCTGCTTGCGAATGTCGTCTTTTTGATCTTCGGTCTCGTTACCGCAAAAGCATCCGCGAAAGTGCTGAACGTTTCGCAGCCGACCGTTTGGACGGCGGTATGCCTTTTGTGCGTTGTCGGATCTTATGCGTTGAATAATAATTTTTTCGACGTTATCGTCATGTTTGCCGCTGCTCTTCTCGGCTTTGTGTGCAAAGTATATGATTTCCCGACGGGGCCCTTTGTGCTCGGACTGCTCCTCGGCAATATGATGGAAGCGAACTTCCGCCGTGCGCTCGTGATGAGCCACGGGAAGCTCATGACTTTCGTGCAGCGACCCGTTTCCTGCGTGCTTTTGATCGCGACGATTCTCGCGTTCTCTTGGCCGGTTATTAAAAACATAATCGATGCGCGGAAGGGCAGTGCGCGAAAGGCGGGGTAAAAGCATACGCGCATTATTCGGCATCGCTAAACGATTCGATTTTTAGAGGTGCTGTTTGTTGCGAGCGGATTTCTTTATATGCGTATGCATACGTCGGTTATGCCGAACGGCACCGGCTATTTCAAAGCGTTTGAAGACGTGCTTGCAAAACGGGGCGACAAATTTACAGCGCTTATGGATACCGAAGCGAAGAGTTTGATCATGGACGGCAGCGATGTCGTCGGCGTGAATGCGGTCGGCAAAGCGGGAAACAAAGTGACGCTGCACGCGAAAAAAGGCGTTATCCTTGCAACCGGAGGTTTTGCCGGAAATGTACAGATGCGGCAAAAATATTGTCAAACCGGCAAGTGGCCCGATTTAAGCGAAAAAGTCATTACGACAAATGTGGCGAGCGTTACCGGAGACGGCATTTTTATGGCACAGGATGCGGGCGCCGAACTCATCAATATGGAACAGATACAGTTGTTGCCGTATGCAAATCCGTGGACGGGCGCGACAAGCGATATTACGCTCACATACAGCGCAAGCATGTATATAAATAAAGAAGGAAGGCGCTTTGTTCGTGAAGACGGCCGCCGCGACGAAATGTCTCTTGCAATTATCGCGCAGCCCGACGGTCTTATGTATCAGCTGTTCAGCGCGGACACCGTACCCGATCCTGCGAAAGGCAAGACGCTCGGCGGTAAAAGCGTCGCGTACTTTCTCGACAATCATCTGGCGGGATACGTATCGGGCGCGACGCTTGCGGATTTGGCAAAAACGCTCAATATGGATGCCTCCGTTTTGCAAAAAACGGTCGATGATTTTAATACCTATGTCGACGGTTCGGCAAAAGATCCGCTCGGGCGCATTACATGGACGAAAAAATTGGTTACCGGTCCGTGGTATGCGTATCCGAGAAAGCCTGCAACGCATCACACGATGGGCGGCATCAACGTCGATAACGATGCGCATGCACTTCGTGCAGACGGCACGATTATCAAAGGCTTATATTGTGCGGGAGAAATTACCGGAAATTATCACGGCGCAAACAGGCTCGGCGGCAACGCTATCGTCGATTTTTGCGTAAACGGTCGTAAAGCGGGCGCGAACGCAGCGACAGGCAAGTGATCGTCCGTTCTAAAAGCAGACCTTTCGGAAGGGCTTAGAAGTGCGGACGATAGTGTGCGGACGGCACCCCCTTATTCGGGGTGCCGTTTTTTATGCGGGAGCCTCTGCCCCCGTCTTGCCCTAACTCGCGTAAAATCATATCTTTACATTATGTCCGATACAGCAGCTTGCAAATCTCCTCCGCTCTATGCAAGAGGTACCGTCATATTCTGTGAAAAAGAAAAAGGCGCGCGTCCCGAAGGAAGCGTTTTTCTGCTGAAAGTCTGCGTACCGAAGTCGGCAGCTAGGCACTGTCAGTCGATGCCGTCTTCGATTCTGCAAGCTGTAAACCCTTCCGCCGTGCCGCAGGAAGCCGCGAATGCTGTCAGTACCGTATGCGGCGGAAGTTCGCCGAGCGCGCAGTCCGGCATGCCGCTTCCGGGGCAGTTTTATATGCTGCGCGCGGAAAGGTCGAGTGTGCTTTTGGGGCGCCCGGTCAGCGTATTTCATGCCGAAGCGTGCGCGGACGAAATCGAAGTACAGTTTCTCATCCTCGTAAAGGGGCGCGGTACGCGGGAGTTGTGCGCGCTGAAAGCGGGAGATGCAGTACTGATGCTCGGCCCCGTCGGCAACACTTTTCCCTTTCCCGAAAACGATACAAAAGTCTGTATTGCAGGCGGCGGTATCGGCGTCGCGCCCGTAGCTGCTTTTGCCGAAACGCTTCCGCCCGGCTCTTACGATTTTTTTGCGAGCTTTAAAAGCGGCTCCTACGGTTTGGAGCATATTCGCCCGGAAAAATTAATAATTACGACGGACGACGGAAGCGAAGGCGTTCACGGCATGCTTCCCGCAGCCCTTACCGAAGATGCGCTCCGTGCGGGAGGTTACGGCGCCGTGTATGCGTGCGGGCCTACGCCTATGCTTTCGTATGTAAAGCGCATAGCCGAAAGCGCAGGTATCCCGTGTTATATAAGCATGGAAAGCCGAATGGCTTGCGGTATGGGTGTCTGCCTCGGCTGCACGATTCACACGAGCGAAGGCAATAAGCGCTGCTGCAAAGACGGCCCCGTTTTCGACAGCCGCATCCTCGAATTTCCGAAGCCCGTATCGAAGCCTGCTCGAAAAGCGCTCGACGGAGTACCCGATTTTTCGATTGCGATCGGGGGCGTGCGTTTAAAAAATCCCGTCATCGCGTCTTCGGGGACTTTCGGATTCGGCACGGAATACGCTTCCGTTTTCGACGTCGGAAAACTCGGCGGCATTGCGAGCAAGGGTTTGACGCTCGAAGCGCGCGAAGGAAATACGGGCATCCGCTTGTGGGAAACGCCTTCGGGTCTCATGAATTCGATCGGGCTGCAAAATCCGGGCATCGCTCATTTTATCGATTTCGAACTGCCGGAAATGCTCAAACTGAAAACGGTGGCGATCGCGAACCTCTCCGGTTCGACACTCGAAACGTATATCGAAGGCGCAAAGCTGCTCGATAAAAGTGCTGTCCCGATCATCGAACTGAATATTTCCTGTCCGAACGTTGCGGCCGGAGGAGCGGCGTGGGGCATGACGTGTGCGAATGCGGAAACTGCGGTGCGCGAAGTGCGCGCCGTAACGAAAAAACCGCTCATCGTAAAGCTTACGCCGCAAGCGCCCGATTTTACGGGTGTCGCGCTCGCCTGCATCCGCTCGGGTGCGGATGCGCTCAGCATCGGAAACTCCTTTCAAGGCGTCGCCGTCGACATAGAGTGCGGTGTGCCGGTGTTCGATAAAATCAAAGCGGGCTTCGGCGGCCCTGCCGTCCGTCCGATCGCCGTGCGCCTCGTGTGGGAAACCTTCGAAGCGATGCGCTCGCTTCCGCCGCACGAACGCGTGCCGATCGTCGCTGTCGGCGGTATCGAAAAATGGGAAGATGCGGTCGAGTTTATCATGGCGGGAGCGCTTGCCGTCGGAGTGGGTACGAACACTTTTGCAAATCCGCTGACGATGCTCGAAGTGCTCTCCGGCATCGAAGCGTTTATGAAGCGCAAGGGCTTTGCCTCCGTGTACGATATGTGCGGCATCGCACATGAGAGATAAAAATGACATTGACTAAAGCGTTGAAAGATCAATGTAAAAACACAAACTTCAAAAAAGAATACGAAGCATTGGAACCCGAATATGCTTTGATTCGGGCGTTAATCGATGCAAGAAATTCATGTAATATCACACAAAAAGAACTTGCTGCAGCGACCGGTATTGCGCAATCGGATATAAGCAAAATAGAAAACGGTTTAGGAAATCCGACGATACGGCTTTTGCAGCGGCTTGCAAATGGATTGAACATGAATCTGAAAGTTGAGTTTGTCCCGAAAAAACGTATCGCAGTGCGTTGAAAAGTATAATCGAAAGCGGTATAAAAACCGCAGTTGCCTTGATAGTGACATTTCGCCGATTTGCGCTCCGATACGATTTACATTTCGATTTGCGCGCATTTGCAGAATGCGCTATAATCGCGTTCGAAGTATGAGGTTCTTATGAAAAAATTTGATATAGGCGAAAAGGTTTCGCTCAAAGTCGTCGCGGTTTCCGCGGGTACGGTTTTTCTCGACTTGAACGCGAAAAGCGAAGGCGTACTCGACGCGTCCGAGTTTACCGATGAAAACGGCATCTGTTCGATACATCCGGGCGATATGCTCGATGTATATTTTATCGGAAACGAAAGCGGGGAAGCTCGCTTTACGACAAAGATTTCCGGCGGCAAAGCGGATAAATCGATTTTGGAAAACGCGTATAAAAACGGCATCCCCGTCGAAGGGCATGTCGACAAAGAGATCAAAGGCGGCTACGAAGTGACGGTCGGGACGAGCCGCGCCTTTTGCCCGTATTCTCAGATGGGCTGGAAGCAAAAGGGAGATGCCGCATCGTTTGTCGGAAAGCACCTCGTTTTTAAAATTCAGGAATACAAAAACGACGGGCGCGACATACTCGTTTCAAACCGCGTCGTCCTGGAAGAAGCGTACGAAAAAGAACTTGAAGCGCTCAAGGAAAAATTAAAAGAAGGCATGACGGTCGAAGCGACAGTTGTGTCGCTGCAAACATACGGCGCTTTTGTCGATATCGGCGGATTCGAAGCGCTCCTGCCGATTTCGGAAATCGCGCGCTCTCGTGTCGACGACGTGAGCGCCGTTTTGCATGTCGGGCAAAAGCTCGGCGTAAAAATTATTAAAGCGGACTGGGCGCACGAGCGCGTTTCGGTGAGCGCAAAAGAGCTGCTTGCCGATCCGTGGACGGCTGCAGCGGAAAAATATGCCCCGGGTTCGAAATACGAGGGCACCGTTTCGCGCGTTGCGCCCTTCGGCGTTTTTGTCGAACTCGAACCGGGCGTCGACGGACTCGTGCACATATCGGAAATGGACGGCGTCGACTCTCATACGAATCTGAACAAAGTCTTTTCGAAGGGACAAAAGATGTCGGTACTCGTCAAAGAAGTAAACGCTCGGGAACGGCGTATTTCGCTTACGCCGACGACGTCGGTCGAACAGGATAAAACGACGGCGCGTTATATGGCCGGTCAGACGGACGGCGAAGGCTACAATCCGTTTGCAGCTCTTTTGAAAAAATAACGGTGACGAAAAATAATAAACTTTTGCGCATATACGACGCCGTTCGGGCAAAGTCTTGCCGTCTTTACACGGCCGTTTAATTTATGCTAAAATACTTTAATATAATTAAAGACATGTAAAGGATGTAATTAGTATGAAATTTCTTGAAAAGCTGAGCGATTTTTTCGGCAAATGGATGGCGCTCATCGTCATTGCGGTTGCCGCTCTTGCGCTCTTTGCACCGCAGACCTGTTTGTGGATTAAAACGAGCTGGATAAATTGGCTGCTCGGCATTGTCATGTTCGGCATGGGACTCACGCTCAAAATGGACGATTTTAAAGTCGTGTTCAGCCGGCCGAAAGATATCATAATCGGTTTTATCGCGCAGTTTACGCTCATGCCGCTTATCGCTTTTCTTTTGGCGAAAGCGTTTAATTTGCCGACGGAAATCGCGGTCGGCGTTATCCTTGTCGGCACTTGTCCCGGCGGTACCTCGTCGAACGTCATGACTTATCTTTCCAAAGGTGACGTTCCGCTGTCGGTCGGCATGACCGCTGTGTCGACGCTGTTCGCGCCGCTTATGACCCCTCTTTTAACGCTCCTGTATGCGGGGCAGCGTGTCGATGTCAATGCCGTCGCGATGTTTTTGTCGATTGTAAAAGTCGTACTCGTGCCGATTGCGCTCGGTTTGGTGTGCAATTATTTTTTCGAAAAAGTGACGCGCCAGATCGTGCGTATCCTTCCGCTTATTTCGACGATCGCGATCATCATGATTATTGCAAGCGTCGTGTCCGCGAATTCCGCGCGGCTTAAAACTGTCGGCGTTATGGTCGTCATCGTCGTTATTCTTCACAATCTGCTCGGTTATGCGACGGGATTCGGCGTCGGAAAATTACTGCGTCTTAACACGACGAAGTGCCGTGCGCTTTCAATCGAAGTCGGTATGCAAAACTCGGGACTTGCGACATCGCTTGCGGCGACGCACTTTGCACAGTATCCGCTTGCGACGATCCCGGGTGCCGTGTTCAGCGTGTGGCATAATATTTCGGGCGCCGTTTACGCGAACTTCCTCGCAAACCGCCATCCCGAAAAAGCGAAGTAATATTCGTTCGCGCTGCATCCGTGCAGCGCTCACTACCGTATTTTTGCGGAGCAAAAATACGCGGCCGTTTTGCAAGAATACGACACGGCATCCGTGCCGTGCATTGAGAGTAAGTTTCCGTTAATGTGTTCGGGGCTGTCCAAAAACTTCAGTTTTTGGACAGCTTCCTTGATTTTATATGCGATGTTTAAAATTAAGTTCTTGCAATATAAAGACTTAATTTTAAACTCGACAGGCTGTCGAAAAAGTAACCGACTTTTGAGACAGCCCCAATATCGCGTCTTGACACTATGTGTCTTTCAAAACATACTTACAATATGAAACTTGCAAATGCATTTACGTCGGTTCGCATCGTCTTTGCGCCGGTATTTTTCCTTATCTATTTTATCCCGATTTGGACGGGGCGATTTGCCGGTCTTTCGGCAGCTCTTATGATTCCTCTCCTGGCGTGCATGGAATTTACCGATTTTCTCGACGGATTTTTTGCGCGTAAAAACCGTGAGGTGAGCGACTTCGGAAAGATGTTCGATCCCTTTGCGGACGTTATCGTCCATTTGACGACGTTTACGTGTTTTATGTATTCGTTCGCCGCATCCGTTAAAAGCTATCTTCCGGTATGGATTTTCGTATTGATTTTGTACCGTGAGTTTTCGCAGAATTTTCTCCGCATGGTCGCGGCAAAGCAAGGTACGGCGATCGCCGCGCGAAAGGGCGGAAAACTCAAAACCGTATTTTACGTCGCATCGGGATTTGTATGCCTCATCCCCGAATGTGCGCTGCGCTTTTATGCGGTGAAAGGGGGAGCTGTCGGCGCTGTCGTTTTATCGGTCGTGCAGCATACGGAAGCTTGGAAAAACGCCGCGCTCGGTATGTTTGTCGCGAGCCTTGCGCTGTGCTATATTTCGTTTGCCGATTACCTCGTGCACTTTAAGTCGGTTTTAAAAGATATGTGAGGGATCGGCGAAATCGTTTTTACGGGATAACGGATGCCGGAGTCGCGCTCCCGGCGGAGTAAAAAATGCGGATATTGATAAGTTCTGACATACATGCAAACATATTGGCATGCGAAGCGTTGGCAAAAATATATGCGCGCGAAAAATGCGATTTGCACATAACGCTGGGAGATGCCGTTGATTTGGGGCCGTGGCCGAAAGAAACGCTGGAATTTATTAAGAGAGAAAAAACGGTTTATCTGAAAGGCAATCACGAAGAATATAACTGTTCGATAGGGCTCGGACCCGAATTGAAAAAGAGCATAGGAAAATCGGAAGCTGAACACTATCGATGGACAAAAGAGCAAATAGGCATCGACAACGTACGTTATATTGAAAAGCTTCCCTACAAATATCATATCGAAATCGGAAAATATAATCTGTATTTTCAGCATTTCTTTTTGGAAAACGGAATAATTTCCGAATACAATGTATTCGAATACGGTATTGACGGACTTGATCTCGATCGCGTATTCGGAATCGAACCGAAGAAAAATAATGTGATTTTTTTCGGCCACTTACATAAAGCATTCCTAACGGAGAAAATAAATACATATATAAGCGTAGGATCTGCGGGCTGCGACGGAAAATATTCAAAAGGAAAATTAGCCGATATTATAGAAATCGATAAAAACGCATATACGATAAAACCGATCGAGTTGGAATGGAATACAAAAACGGTTATTAATGAAATTGAAAACAGGAATATGCCCGATAAAGATGCAATCGAAGAATATTTTTTTAATGGAGGAAACGCTGCGACGTAACGCTTTTATGACGGAAGCATAGCGGCAGCGACCGGTAAATCGCTTGATTTTTTTGCCGACAAAGGCTATAACGTGAATATGAAAACTGCAGGCGATGTAAACGCTTTTGTGCAAAAGGGGTTTGCATCGTTTTTTTTATTTTTAAAGTGCGGGATAAAACGCCGGAGGACTGTATGCCGAATGTGCAGGAATTGTTCGGAAGCATGGTTTTTAATCAAAGGGTGATGCAGGAGCTTTTGCCGAAAGACACATTCAAAGCGCTCAAAAAAACGCTCGACGACGGCACGCCGCTCGAACTTGAAATTGCGAATCAAGTGGCGTACGCGATGAAGGAGTGGGCTATTTCGAAAGGCGCGACGCACTATACGCATTGGTTTCAGCCGCTCACCGGCATTACGGCGGAAAAGCACGAAAGTTTTATCGCTCCCGACAAAAACGGCGGCGTCATTATGGAGTTCGGCGGCAAAGAGCTTGTCAAAGGCGAAAGCGATGCGTCGTCATTTCCGTCGGGCGGAAGCCGCGCCACTTTTGAAGCGCGCGGGTACACGGTGTGGGATCCGACGGCGTATGCGTTCGTAAAAGATCATTCGCTGTGCATTCCGACGGCATTCTGTTCGTACACGGGAGAAGCCCTCGACAAAAAAACGCCGCTCCTTCGTTCCATCGAAGCGCTCAGCAAACAGGCAGTGCGCGTGCTTCGGCTCTTCGGTGAAAAAGACGTCGAACACGTGATTTCCTGCGTCGGCGCCGAACAGGAATATTTTTTGGTCGATGAAAAACTCTATGAAAAGCGCAGAGATCTCCAGATGACGGGGCGGACGCTTTTCGGTGCAAAGCCCGCAAAGGGTCAGGAGATGGACGACCAGTATTTTACCGCGATCACGCCGCGCGTCAGTGAATACATGGAAGACTTGAACGAAGAGTTGTGGAAGCTCGGCATCTTTGCAAAGACGGAACACAACGAAACGGCTCCCGCCCAGCACGAAATGGCGCCGATTTTTTCGACGACGAATTTGGCGGCCGATCAAAATCAGCTGACGATGGAGATTATGAAAAAGGTTGCGCGTCGGCACGGGCTTGTGTGTCTGCTGCACGAAAAACCTTTTGCCGGCATCAACGGCAGCGGCAAGCACAACAACTGGTCGATCGAAACCGATGCGGGCGAGGGGCTTTTGAAGCCGGGCGACACGCCGAGGGAAAACGCGCGTTTTTTGCTTTTCCTCACCGCGGTGATCCGCGCCGTCGACGACAATCAGGATTTGCTGCGCATTTCGGTTGCGAGCGCGGGAAACGATCACCGGCTCGGAGCGAACGAAGCGCCGCCTGCAATCATGTCGATATTCGTCGGCGACGAGCTCGAAGCCGTATTGAAATCGATAAAAGACGGAACGCCGTACAGCGCGAAATCGAAACAAAAGATAAAAATCGGCGCCGATGTTTTGCCGCCCATCCCGAAAGATACGACCGACCGCAACCGCACGTCTCCTTTTGCGTTTACCGTAAACAAATTCGAATTCCGTTCCGTCGGCTCTTCGCTGTCGATTTCGGGGCCGATGACGACGCTCAACGCAATCGTCGCGGACGTTTTGAAAGAATATGCCGACAGACTCGAAAAAGCTAAAGACTTCAATCAAGCGCTGCAGGAACTTATTAAAAAAGAAATCACGGATCACTGGAAAATCATCTTCAACGGCAACGGCTACGGAGACGATTGGGTTTCCGAAGCGAAAAAGCGCGGACTCTTGAACTTGCGCAATCTTCCGGAAGCGGTCGCCGAATACCTCAAGCCGAAAAACGTCAAGCTGTATACCGAGATGGGCATCTACACGGAAGCGGAAATGAAAAGCCACTATGAAGTAAAGCTCGAAAAATACTGCCAAGTGCTCAATATCGAAGTCGGCACGATGATCGAAATGGTTAATAAAAATATCATGCCCTCTGTACTCGGTTATATGGATTCGATTGCGGAGACGGTCGTGTCGGTAAAAGATGCAGTCCCGCACGCAAAATGCGGAGCGGGTATTTCGCTGCTCGAAAAACTCGACACGCTTGCCGATTCTCTTTCGGCAGAGACGGCTTCGCTTTCGGAAAAGCATGCGGCGGCGATCGCAAACGGCGATTATATGCGCCGTGCAAAAGCGTACGCCGAAAAAGTGATCCCCGCGATGGAAAAAGTGCGTGCGGTAACCGACGCGATAGAGCCGCTGCTTGCCGAAGCGTACAAGCCGTTTCCGTCGTATGAAGATTTGCTGTTCAGCGTGTGACGGGGACGAACCGCTGAAATCGAAAAAACAAAAAAAACCTTGCGTTATTTGAAAACTCGATTTATACTTATAAGGTATTTGTAAGATATTACTGGTATCTTACAAACCGCATAAAACCGGATATTTCAGTGAAAGAATTACGGAGGTACAATGTGAAAAAACTGATTGTCGCTTTAACGGCTGTATTTTTATGTGCCGTCGCTGTATGGGCGCTGGGGTCTTCCGACAGCGATTCCATTCAAATCGGCGTATTGGCGCCTCTTACCGGAACGAATGCCGAATACGGTAAAGGATTTCAAGTCGGAGGGCAGATGGCCGTCGACGAAATCAATGCAAAGGGCGGTGTTCACGGACGGAAATTAAATCTCGTTATAAAAGATTCGAAAGGCGACCAAAAGGAAAGTTCCGACCTCGCGCGGCAACTCGGTGACGACGACAGAATCCTCGCGATTATGGGCGATTTTACGAGCGGCTGCTGTATGGCAAACGCTCCGATCGTCGATGAAGCCGGTATCGTGCAGCTTTCGCCGACGGCGTCGAATCCGACCTATGCGGGTATGAGCGATTGGTGTTTCAGCATTATGGGACGGCAGGACGGTGAGGCGCCGTTTTTTGCACGGTACATTTTGAAAAAATATATGGGCGTAAAGAAAGTCGGTGTCATCTATATCAACAGCGATTGGGGTATGTCCGCATTCGACAATTTCAAAAAAGAAGCGAAACTTGTCGGGCTCGATATCGTTGCGGATGTAAGTTATGTCCAGGATGAAAAAGATTTTTCTTCTCTCATTACGCGTCTGCGCTCCGCCCGTCCGGAAGTCGTACTCATTATGGATCAGGGCGCTGTTCCGCAGGTTATCAATCAGATCCGTGCATCCGGATGGAATATTCCTCTGACGACGCTCGGGCCGGGAACTTCGGAACAGCTTATCAATTTGACGAAAGAAAATTCCGAAGGGCTTTTGCTTTCGACGCCGTTTTTCTTCGATCCTGCCGATCCGCGGCTTACCGCATGGAAAAACGAGTTTACAAAAAAATCCGGATTCCAGCCGACCGTTCACCCCGCCTGTGCATACGATTGCATATACCTCCTCGCGGATGCGATCGCGCGCTGTCCTCCCGATAAAATCACGCGGAAAGCGATTCGCGATAACCTCGCTTCCGGCAATTTTACGGGAATTACCGGGCCTCTTAAATTCAACCCTGCCGGCGATATCACTCGCGTGTATATGATTTGCGCGGTCGAAAAAGGACAGTACGTAGTTAAAGCCGGATTCGATTATTCTAAAAAATAATTAATAAAATATAATATCGGCGGCCGATTTTATTCGACCGCCGGCTTACAGCGATTCAAGGGAAGCCCGGTTTATGGAATACTTTTTAAATCACCTGATAAACGGATTATGTCAGGGAGCTGTTTACGCGCTTATGGCTATCGGTTATTCGGTAGTCGTCGGCGTCGTCGGCATGGTTACATTTACGCACGGCGAAGTGATTATGATAGGCTCGTTTGCGGCTTTTTATGCGTTCGAACTTTGCGGAAACAATATCGTACTCGGTATCATATCGAGTTTTGCCGCTTCATGGCTGCTCGGCATCCTCGTATATAAAATCTGCTATGAGAATTTTTTTACGGCGCCGCGGCATATTTCTCTGCTGTGTACGATAGGCTTTTCGATGCTTATTAAAAATCTGGCGCAGATTATATTCGGACCGAATCAAAAACCGATGCTCGACGTCATCGAGCCGCGATTTTTTAAAATCGGTACCGTTCAAATATCACAGGTACAGTTATTGATCATGATAACCGTCATCCTGCTCGCCGCTGCGCTGTCGTTTTTGTTTACCCGTACGAAATTCGGTATCAAGCTTAAAGCGGTCAGTCAGGATAAAACGGCTTCATACATGATGGGCATCAATGTAAAGCGTATGGCGATGCTCGGAAATTGTCTGGGCTGCGGACTCGGCGGTATTGCGGGGCTTTTGTCGAGCATCTATTATCAAATGCTGCAGGCGACGATGGGCGGTTCAATGGGTATGAAAGCGTTTTCGTCGTCGGTGCTCGGCGGTTTGACCGACGTGCGGTTTTCCGCGCTCGGAGGATTGTGTATTGGCATAATCGAAAATTTCGGCATCATGATTTCATCGGCAAGCTTCCGCGATATATTCGCATTCGGATTTTTAATAGCCGTTTTAATTATTAAGCCGACGGGATTCGTTTCAAAACGCGGAGTAAAAGTATGAGTGCGGTCGTCGATACATTATATTCCGTAAATGCCTGGTGCAAAAAGCATGTTATCGTCACTGCCGCCGTTCTCATTGCGGTGATGCTCGCTCTGCCGCAGATCTACGGCAAAAGCTATTTTATGGGCGTTATGTGCCGTATCTGCCTGTATGCGCTGCTCGCCGGAGCGCTGAATATCATCAACGGTTACAGCGGTATGACCTGTCTCGGTGCGGCGGGTTTCTTTTGTGTCGGTGCCTACACGGAAGCGATTCTCTCAACCCGCGCCGCATGGAATTTTTGGCTCGCTCTTCCGGTCGCCGGTATCGTTACGGCTGTGATCGGGCTGCTCGTTGCGCTTCCGACGCTTAAAATGAGCGGTATCTATCTGTCGATCGTAACGCTCGGTTTTTCCGAAATCGCACGTCTTATTGCGCTCAACTGGACGGCTCTTACCGGCGGTGCGCTCGGTATAAAAGGTATTCCGATTCCGCAGTTTTTCGGCATTGCGATCAGAAACCCGCGTCGTTACTATTATGTATTTTTGGGATTTGCGATTTTATTTTTGTTCGTATCGCACCGCGTTATCAATTCGCGGATCGGGCGGGCGTGGATGTCGATACGCGAGAACGAACTTGCCGCAAAGAGCCTCGGTGTGGATTCTTCTCGGTACAAAATTTCGAATTTTATGTACGGCGCGTTTTGGATCGGCGTTGCCGGCGCAATATACGCTCCCTATGTCCGCTTTATCGATTCGACGTATTTTACGCTCGATGAAGGATGGAATATCCTGTCCATGGTGATTATCGGCGGTCAGGGGACGCTCGTCGGTCCCGTCGTCGGATCGATAATCGTCAACTTCCTTACCGAAGTGCTGCGGCCGATCGGACAGTGGCGGCTCGTCGCATACGCGCTTTTGATAATCATTATGATGTGGTTCCGTCCGCAGGGACTTGTCGGTGCTTCAGCCGTTGCCGGGAATCTCAGCCTGCGCCGTTTTGTAAAGAGAGCGAGGAAGGCAGGGAAGACAAAAGGCTCTGACGGAAAACGCGATACGGAGGTCTCGAAATGAATACTCCTGTCTTAAAAGCGGAAAACGTGTGTAAATATTACGGCGGTCTTAAAGCCGTGGAAAAAGTCAGCATGGAAATCGGCGCCGGAGATATTTTCGGCATCATCGGACCGAACGGTGCGGGCAAAACGACGTTTTTCAACGTGTGCTCGGGAATGGATTATCCGACGTCCGGTAAAATCCTGTTCTGCGGCGAAGACGTTACCGGCATGAAACCCGAACGCGTCGCGGCGAAGGGAATGGCGCGCACCTTTCAAAATATCATGCTGTTTCGCTTTATGTCCGTTTTGGAAAATATTAAAATCGGATTTCATCTTCAACTGAAAACGGGATTTGCGGATGCGATTATCCGGGATAAAACGTATAAAAACGACGAAGAATTTGCCGCGCAAAAAGGTCTTGAAATTCTTTCGATGATCGGTCTTGAAGCGTATGCCGATACGCTTGCGGGCAATTTGCCGTACGGTATTCAGCGCAAAGTCGAAATTGCACGTGCGCTTGCACTGAATCCGAAAATTCTTTTGCTCGATGAACCGGCTGCCGGTATGAATCCGAACGAAACGAAATCGCTTTCGGAATTTATTATTAAACTCAACAATTTGGGATACACGATTGCGGTCATCGAACATGATATGAAATTCGTTATGGGAACATGCAAAAAAATTCTCGTGCTCAATTTCGGACAAAAGATATGCGAAGGCACTCCCGATGTCGTAAAAAACGATAAAGAAGTGCGCGAAGCGTATTTCGGTAAAGGTCTTTTGACAGGGGAGGCGCCGTATGCTCAGCATTAAAAACTTAAGCGTCAATTACGGCAGTATATCCGCGCTCCGAGACGAAAATATCGAAGTGCGAAGCGGAGAACTCGTAACGCTTATCGGCGGAAACGGCGCCGGCAAAACGAGTACGCTCATGGCGATTTCAAATCTCGTGCCGAAATCGGGCGGAACGATTATGTTCAAAGGCAAGGATATCACGAACCTCGCTCCCGATAAAATCGTCAAAATGGGACTCGCGCATATTCCCGAAGGACGTAGAATCTTTCCGGCGCTTACCGTTTACGAAAATCTTGTCACGGGTACGATGGGAAATCCGTCCATTAAAAATAAAGATATACCGCTTCTCATCGAAGAACAGTATGCGCTTTTCCCGCGCTTAAAAGAGCGCGAAAAGCAGGCGGGCGGTTCGCTTTCCGGAGGAGAACAACAGATGCTCGCCATCGCGCGGGGACTTATGCTCAAGCCCGATATCATCATGCTCGACGAACCGTCGCTGGGACTTGCGCCGATTATCGTCGAAGAAATTTTCGAACTGCTCGCAAAATTGAAAGCAGGCGGCAAAACGATTTTACTGATCGAACAGAATGCATCGATGGCTTTGTCGATCGCCGACCGCGGCTATGTTCTTGCGACTGGTGAAGTAATCATGGAGGGAACCGGAAAGGAACTGCTTTCCGATCCGCAAGTGATTAAAGCGTATTTGGGCGGATAATCGTGATATAATCGATTGTCCGCAATATAAATTATTAAATCAATATCAATATGGGGGTATGTATGAAAAAGATTATTAACAAACCGGAAGACTTTGTAAACGAAATGATGGAAGGCATCGAACTTGCATACGGCGACAGAGTGCATTTTCTCGACGGCGACTGCCGTGTGCTCGTTTCGGGTTATCCCGTAAAAGACGGCAAAGTCGGTATCGTGACGGCCGGAGGCAGCGGGCACTTGCCGGTGTTTTTGGGCTATGTCGGAAGCGGTATGCTTGACGGCTGCGCGATCGGTAACGTGTTCGCTTCTCCGTCATCGCAGAAGATGGCGAATATGATTAAAGCGTGCGACCGCGGCAGCGGCGTTTTGTGCCTCTACGGAAACTACGGCGGCGATAAAATGAATTTCGACATGGCCTGCGAAATGGTCGACATGGACGATATCAAAACGAAAACCGTACTCGTGTGCGACGACGTCGCTTCGAGCGCAAAAGAAACGGCGGCAAAGCGCCGCGGTGTTGCGGGTATGGTGTATGCGTTTAAAGTTGCCGGTGCGGCCGCCGATAAAATGATGTCGCTCGATGAAGTCGCTTCCGTTGCGGAAAAAGCGCTTGCAAATATCAGAACGATGGGTGTCGCGCTTTCCCCGTGCATCGTTCCGGAAGTCGGAAAGCCGACGTTTTCCATCAATGACGATGAAATCGAAGTAGGTATGGGCATTCACGGCGAGCCGGGAATCGAAGTGCGCAAGATGATGACGGCCGATGAAGTCGCAAAGGTTATCCTCGACAAAATCATTGCCGATATGCCCCTCGCTTCCGGCGACAAAGTTTCCGTTATGGTAAACGGACTCGGTGCGACGCCGCTTGAAGAGCAGCTCATCGTCTATCGTTCGGTTGCAAAGATGCTCGCTTCTAAAAACGTAAGCGTTTTTATGCCGCACATCGGAGAATTTGCGACATCTATGGAGATGGCCGGCCTGTCGATCACCGTATTCAAGCTCGATTCGCAGCTTGAAGAATTGCTCCGCGCCCCGGCATCGACACCGTTTTATACGAATGAAAACAAATAGTTATTATTTAAAATAATGTATAAAAAATGGAGGATACTGCCTGAAAATTTCAGCTTTCGGGCAGCCCTGTTTATTAATTATTAATATACGGAGATCTCGTATGAATGCGAAAGATGTAAAAGGTGCATGTAAAATTATAAGCGATGTGATGACGAAAAATAAAGATTATCTCATTCAACTTGACCAGCAAAACGGCGACGGCGATTTGGGCATTTCCATGAGCGAAGGTTATAAAGCGGTAAGTGATTTTCTCGACACCTCCGATGAAACGGACTTGGGAAAATTATTTATGAAAATGGGGATGACGTTTAACGAAAAGGCGCCGTCGTCGCTCGGGACGATTACGTCGATCGGCATTATGGGTATGGCGAAAGCGATGCGCGGCAAAACGGATATCGATTTGGCGGAAACGAGTGCCGCATTTAAAGCGGGGATCGATGCGATCAGCGAAAAATGCGGATCGAAAGCCGGAGAAAAAACGATTATGGACGCCTTTATTCCCGCAGTCGACGAACTTGAAAAGCACAGTGCCGACGGTGAAAAAAAAGCGTTCGAAGCTGCCGCCGCCGCTGCCGCAAAGGGTTCGGAAAATACGAAAAATATGAAAGCGGTACACGGACGTGCGGCATACTACGCGGAAAAAAGCATCGGCGTTCTCGACGGCGGTTCGGTCGTCGGTAAACTCTTGTTTGAAGCGATAAATACGTATTGGCAAGGAAAATAATTATATGGATAAAAAGATATACGATGCATACGTCGCAATCTTAAAAACGGAACTCGTACCCGCGCTCGGCTGTACCGAGCCGATCGCCATCGCGTTTGCGGCGGCAAAAGCGCGCGACGTGCTCGGGAGTTTTCCCGAAACGATACGGGTCGAAGCGAGCGGTAATATCGTCAAAAACGTGCAGGGCGTAACCGTTCCGAACTCCGGCGGCATGAAAGGAATCGATGTGGCGGCGACGCTCGGTGCTGTCGGCGGCGACGCTGAAATCGGTTTGGAAGTGCTTTCGAAAATCACCGAAGAGCAGATTAAAAAAACGAAAGAGCTTGTCGATTCGGGGTTTTGCAAGTGCAGTCTTGTCGACGGCAAAGACAATCTTTATATCCGCGTAACGGCAAAAAAAGGTGACGATACGGCGATCGTCATCGTATCCGAAAAGCACACGAATATTTCATATATTGAAAAAAACGGAAAAGTAATAATCGATGCGCAATCGCCCGCAGCAAAAGCCGACACGGGAACGCAAGCGGACAAATCGCTGCTTGCGGTAAAAGATATCATCGATTTTGCGAATGAAGTGAATATCGAAGACGTGCGCGCCGTGATTGAACGGCAGATCGAATATAATACCGCCATATCGCAAGAAGGGCTTGCGCGCGAATACGGAGCGAGGATCGGACGCACGCTTGAAAAGCTGTACGACAAAAACGATGTACGCGTGCGCGCTCGTGCTGCCGCCGCGGCGGGAAGCGATGCGCGTATGAGCGGATGTCCGCTGCCGGTCGTCATAAACAGCGGAAGCGGCAATCAGGGAATGACGGTATCGCTGCCGGTCATCGAATATGCGAAAGAGTGGCATGTGCCGCACGACAAGCTTATCCGTGCGCTTGTTTTGGCAAATCTCATGGCGCTTTTGCAAAAGCGTTATATCGGCAGCTTGAGCGCGTTTTGCGGAGCGGTGTGCGCGGCGACCGGAGCCGGCTGCGGCATAACCTATCTGCACGGCGGCGGAGAAGATGCCATTACGCGTACGATTACGAATACGCTCGGCGATGTCGGCGGTATCGTATGTGACGGCGCAAAGCCTTCGTGTGCGGCAAAGATCGCATCGGCGGTGGATGCGGCGATTCTCGGTTTCGAACTCGGTTCCGAAGAGGGTATCGCATTCCAAAAGGGTGAGGGTCTGGTTAAAGGGTCGGCTGAAGAAACGATACGGAGCTTCGGCCGCGTAGGCCGCGACGGTATGCGTTCAACCGATACGGAAATATTGCATATCATGCTCGAAAAATAAGGCACATGTCATGGTTGCGACGCGGAAAAAATATTCGAACAACACGCTGAAAGATACGTATTACGATATTATCCTTCAGCGTGTTATCCGCGATGAATATAAATCGGGCGACATCATTACGGAAAAGTCTCTTGTCGATGAATTCAACGTGAGCAAGTCTCCGATTCGAGAAGCGTTGATTTCTCTATGTAATGAAAGATTGTTAAAAAGCATACCGAGATTCGGTTATGAAGTGATGTCTATTTCCGAGCAAACGGTTTCCGAGATGCTCGATTACCGTGTCGTATTGGAATGCGGGTATCTTGAACGGAATTGGGATGCCGTAACGGATAAACGGATCGCTCGGTTGGAAGAATTGTTGTATAAAGATTACCGTAAGCCCGAACAGCGTGAAGCGCTTGAACACTGGGCAAAAAACTGTAATTTTCATTTGACGCTTTTTTCGTTTTCGGGCAACGATTTTTCGTACGAACGGCTTGCCGATGTTATGCGGACGCTCGGCATCGTCTATGTCCGTTCGTATTGGAAAATGCTGCATTTAACGCGGATAAGCAGCGGAGCGAATTATCATAAACAGCTTATTAATTATTTGATGCGCGGCGATAAAAAAGCGGCCGTCGAATGTCTCAAAGAAGATATCATGGAATTTTTTACACCCGGCAATTGAATCGACAAAATGCGGGGAAAGAAGAAATATGTTTCAAGAAAAGCGTTACCGTCCGATGTTTTTAATCGGATATGACGAGCAAAATTCGGGATCCGCGCAATCGATTTTTTACAGCGTTCCGGATTCCGCCGCGCCCGGTAATCCGATATCTTTTCGATAGAACGCATTGTCAAAGCGTACCGCATCGATCGCATCGTACGCTTTTTTACGCGCTTCGTCGAAATCGGCACCGTGTGCGCTGCATGCGAGTACGCGTCCGCCGTCGGTGACGAGTTTTCCGTTTGGAGCGCGCTTTGCTCCTGCAATAAATAATTTCGCACCGGCCTCTTTTATGCGGTTTTCATCGATTGTAATTTCTTTGCCTTTTTCGTATGCGCCGGGATAACCGCCCGAAACGACGACCGGAGCGACGACGCAGCCCGTTTTCCATTTGAATGAAAAATTGTCAAGCGAACAGTTGACGATCGAACAGCACATCGCGGCGAAATCGAAATCGACGAGCGGAAGCAGGGCCTGCGTTTCGGGATCACCGAGCCGTACATTGTATTCGAGAAGCTTCGGTCCGTCTTTTGTGAGCATGAGGCCGAAAAAAATAAAACCGCGGTAATCGAAGTTTTCGGCTATGAGTCCTTTGAGCGTCGGCGAAAGAATATCGCGCCGAAAGAGCGTCATCGTTTCATCCGTCACGTCGGCAAGCGGGCATACGGCTCCCATGCCGCCGGTGTTCGGGCCTGCCGCTCCGTCGAAAAGGCGTTTGTGATCGCGTGCCGGCAAAAACGGCACGATTTTCGCCTTTTGTTTTTTTGCCGCTTCGGGAGTTACCGAAACCGCGGCGAGTACGGAAATTTCGATGCCTTCGAGGTATTCTTCGATGACGATTTTTTCCCCCGCCGCTCCGACTTTGCCCGAATCCATGATATCGGAAATCGCCGAAAGGGCGTCTTCGACGGTCGCTGCAACGACAACGCCTTTTCCCGCCGCAAGCCCGTCCGCTTTTATGACGACCGGTGCGCCGTGTTGCATGACGTATGCTTTCGCTTTTTCGCTGTCGTCAAACGTTTCGCTTTTTGCACATGCGACGCCGTACGTGCGCATAAATCGCTTTGCAAAATCTTTACTCGCTTCAAGTTCGGCGGCCGCTTTTTTCGGTCCGATGCACGGAATATCGGCTTTCCAAAAATCGTCGGCAAGGCCTTCAGCAAGCGGATTTTCCGGTCCGACGACAGCCATAATGCATTCTTCGCGCCGCGCAATCTGCACGTAAGGAGAAGTACCGTTGTTTTCTATATAACCGCACGAGGATATATCGATATTTTTACATTTCGCTTCAGAAGCGGTACCGCCGTTTCCGGGAACGACGACGATCTTTTTTACAAGCGGACTTTGCGCGAGAGACCACGCGACGGCATGTTCACGCCCGCCCGATCCGACGAGGATGATATTCATGCATTAATAATAAATAAAAAAACCGCGAACGGCAAGATGCGCATCGCATTCGCATTCGAATCGCATCAGGGTACGCTGCGTGTACGTATGGCGAAAACGTGCTATACTTTCCGTATGCTTGATTATATTTTGATCGGCGGTGCGGTCGTTATCATTGTCTTTGCGCTGCGGTATTTTATTAAATTGACGAAACGCGATAAATATACGGCGAGAGGCACGCGGCAAAAAGCTCCTTCGTTTGCGAATTGTCCGCTTTGCGCTTCGCCGTTATATAAAGAAGATCTGTATTCGCGCGTTTTTCGGCCGATGACGGTAAGCGATCAACGCTGTATCATACTCGGCTGTCCGCATTGTTATCCGAAACCCGAGCCGGGTGTAAGACGGATATGTCCCGTATGCCATAAAGAAGTTCCGCCTGAGGGTCACCTCGTCGCCCGTCTTTTCAATAAAACGAAGGACGGTAAAAAGCACGTCATCGTTACCGGCTGTTCGGTGTGCTGCAAATATGAACCGTCGTGAGAGTGCAGGGCGATCCGGCGCGTTCCGTGTGTGCGATACGAGATTTTATTTTCCTTGACAGCGTTTAAATTCGGGGTTTATAATTATATATTACTTTATCGCGGAGGAAATTATGAAACTCGGGCAAGTTAAAATCCTTGATACCATTAACAAAATCCCCGGCGGATTGATGGTCGTTCCGTTGATTCTCGGAGTGACCGTTAACACGCTCTTTCCGGATTTTTTGAAGATCGGAAGCTTTACGACGGCGCTTTTCAAAAACGGCGGCAACTGTCTTATTGCAGTGCTGTTCCTTTGTTCGGGTGCGCAAATTCAATTCCGCAGCGCGGGACAGGCATTGTATAAAGGCGTCGTCATCAATACGAGTAAAGTGTTGTTCGGCGTATCTATCGGTGTTATCCTCGCGCGAATCGGCGGTCCCGGTGCCGTTATGCTCGGTATGACGCCGCTCGGCCTTATCGGCTGTATGTCGAATTCAAACGGAGGCTTGTACACCGCGCTCGCTACGAAATACGGCGACAAAACCGATGTCGGTGCCATCGCGGTCATCTCTTCGAACGACGGTCCGTTTTATGAAATGCTGTTTATGGGACTCGGCGGCGTCGCGACGATTCCGGCGAAAGCTTTGTTTGCATGTATTTTCCCGATCATCGTCGGCATGATACTCGGAAACCTCGACGATAAAATGCGCGATTTTTTAAAGCCCGGTATGCTCATATCGATTTTCCTCTTCGCTTTTCCGCTCGGCGCCGGTATGAGTTTTAAAACCTTTATCACGGCCGGTATTCCGGGTATCCTTATCGGTCTGCTTACCGTCTTGTGGACGGGTATTCCGACGTATTTTATCTACAAATTGCTTATCCGCAAAAAGAACCGGCGAAGCTGCGCGGTAGGAGCCGCGGTCGGTACGGCTGCGGGAAATTCCGTCGGAACACCTGCCGCCATCGCCGCCGTCGATCCGACGTGGGAACCCTATGCCGCCGCGGCTACGGCACAATGCGCCGCTGCGGTTATCGTCACGGCTATCGTTACACCGCTCGTCGTCAACGCGCTGTATAAGTACGAAGAAAAACACGGCCTTATCAATTACGATGTGCCGCTCGCTTCCGAAGATGCGGCGCTTGAAAAAGAAGTAAAGCGCGAGCCGAAAATTTAAATAATGTAAGCCGTACCGAAAGCCGTCACCGTGCGGCTTTTGTTTTTATGGGGGTATATATGAATCTGTCGTTTCCTTACGGAAAAGAATTTTTAAAAATCGATATTCCCGACGAACGCTTAAAGGGTGTCATCGTTTCGAACCTTCATCACTATACGGCAAAAAATACGCCGGAAGCGCTCGTCGCCCGTGCGCTTGAAAATCCCGTCGGTACGAAAAAACTTTCGGAACTCGCCGAAGGGAAAAACAATATCGTGCTCATCGCAAGCGACCATACGCGCCCCGTTCCGAGCAAAACAATCGTTCCGCCGATGCTTGCCGAAATCCGAAAGGGAAACCCGAACGCCGACATTACGATCCTCATTTCGACCGGCTGTCACCGGCTTTCGACAAAAGGAGAACTCATCGATAAATTCGGCGAAGAAATCGTCAAAAACGAAAAAATCGTCGTTCACGACTGCGACAATTCTCCGCTCGTAAAGGTCGGAACGCTGCCGAGCGGCGGCGAGTGCATTATCAATAAGCTTGCTGTCGATGCCGATCTGCTCGTTGCGGAAGGCTTTATCGAACCGCATTTTTTTGCGGGTTTTTCGGGCGGGCGCAAAAGTATTCTTCCCGGAGTTGCGAGTCGTACGACGGTGCTTGCCAATCACTGTTCCGAATTCATCGCCGACGTGCATTCGCGTACCGGCATCCTCGAAGGAAATCCGATTCACAAAGATATGGTGTGGGCGGCGCACGCGGCGAAACTCGCGTTCATCGTCAACGTCGTCATCAACGAAAAAAAAGAAGCGATCTATGCGGTTGCAGGCGATGTGGAAGCCGCACATAAAAAAGGCTGCGATTTCCTTTCGTCGCTGTGCAAAGTCGCGGCTCTGCCGGCGGACATCGTCATATCGACGAACGGCGGCTATCCTCTCGATCAAAATATTTACCAAGCGGTAAAAGGCATGACGGCGGCGGAAGCGACGGTCAAAAAAGGCGGCGTTATCATTATGCTTGCGAAGTCGAACGACGGTCACGGAGGCGAAGGATTTTATCACCAGATGGCCGACGAGCCGGATATTCAAAAGACGCTCGATCTTTTTATGAGCCGCGGCAGAAACGAAACGAAGCCCGATCAATGGCAGACGCAGATTTTTATCCGCATTTTACAAAAGGCGCGCGTGATTTACGTTTCGGATGCTCCCGATGAAACGGTACGTGCTCTGCACATGATCCCCGCGCACAGTCTCGAAGAAGCGATGAAAGAAGCCGAAAAACTTTGCGGCGATCCGAATGCGACGATAACCGCGATTCCCGACGGCGTGTCGGTCATGGTTATCGAGTGAGATAAAGCGGCCCCGTATTTTTCCGCTTTTATTATTTATGGAAAAAATCATACAAAAAATAATCGAAAATTATTTATTTTTACTTGCGGCCTTCGCCCTTGTTTATTTTAATCAAAAAAGAGTCGGGTTCGTGTCCGTAAAAAAACGGAGAGCGGTGTTTATCATGCTTATGCTTGCCGTATTTTATTTGGCGTTTTTGCTTTTGATTCAGCGAATGCATTGGAATCCGTATTTTGCGATTCCGGGTTTTATCGCGGTTGTTTTTACGGGATTTTTGCTCCGCCGTCATACGTGGCCTTTTAAAAGCCGTTGTCAAAAATGCGGAAAAAGGTTAACGATTACACAGATGCTCACAAACGATGAAAATATCTGCGGCGCGTGTTTTGTTGCAGAACATCCGGAACTTGCGCCGAAAACGGAAGCGGATATTCAAAAAGAATTCGACGACGAATGGACTGCGTGGAAACCCGACGAATGCGTCGTGCTGTGCTTTATCGTAAACGAGCGGAATCAGGTACTGCTCATCGAACGGAAGTATATCGAAAAAGGATCGGGCAAAGTGTCGGGGGCGATGAGTCGTTTAGAAGCGAAAGAAAATCCCCTCGACGCGTGCAAACGGTGTGCGCTCGAAGAGACGGGACTTGCTATCGAAGAAGTGCGCTGTCACGGAAGATTGAATTTTGCACTTCCCGGCCGCGACTTGCGCTGCTATGTGTTTGTCGCCGACGAGTTTGCCGGTACGATCAAAGAAACCGACAAAAATCTGCCGTATTGGATAAACATCAAAAAATTGCCGTTCGGTAAAATGTCCGTCGACTGCCGTGTATGGCTCCCGATCGCCCTCGACCGCGGTTATTTCGATTATTACGGTACGTGCAACGAAAAAGGCTATGTCGTCAAAGATACGCTTCGTAAACAGCTTCCGGAAGACCCTTTCGCTTGATAGGCAGGTATCGATTGCCGCCGTGCGGCAGCTTTTTAATCCCTCAAAAAAATTTAAAAAAAAGCTAATGTCTTTTTGCCGAATTCCGATGATTAGTATGTAAGGTGATAAAACCAAAACAAGCCGAGTACGGTTTGTCTGATACCAAAGCTGAAGGAGATTACTATGGTTATCAATCACAATATGAGCGCTATGTTTGCAACTCGCGCTGAGGGACTCACGGAGGTTTCCCAACAGAAAGACATGGAAAAGCTGTCCTCCGGTATGAGAATAAACCGTGCAGGAGACGATGCTTCCGGTCTCGCCGTTTCGGAAAAAATGCGCAGCCAGATCCGCGGTTTGAATCAGGCGTCGACGAACGCTCAGAACGGCATTTCGTTCATTCAGACGACGGAAGGTTATCTGCAGGAAACGACCGACATCATCCAGCGCATCCGTGAACTGGCTGTTCAGTCTTCCAACGGTATTTACAGCGCGGAAGACCGCATGCAGATCCAAGTCGAAGTTTCTTCACTCATCGCGGAAGTCGACCGCATCGCGAGCGCGGCGCAGTTCAACGGCATGAACATGCTCACCGGACGCTTTGCCCGCCCGACTGGAGAAAACACCGTTACCGGTTCGATGTGGTTCCACATCGGTGCGAACATGGATCAGCGCACGCAAGTCTATATCGGCACGATGTCGGCAATGGCGCTCGGTTTGCGCAATGTCGGCGACGAAACGATTATGACGCTCGAAACGCCGGATGAAGCGAACCGCGCAATCGGTACGCTCGACGAAGCGATTAAAAAGATCAACAAACAGCGCGCCGACCTCGGTGCATATCAAAACCGTCTCGAAAAGACGATCGTCGGTCTTGATATCGGCGCGGAAAACCTCCAGGCATCCGAGAGCCGCATCCGCGACGCCAACATGGCAAAAGAAACGGTTAATTTCACGAGAGACAACGTTCTCTCACAGGCTGGCACGGCTATGATCGCACAAGCGAACCAATCTAGCCAAAATGTGCTGAGCTTACTTCGGTGAAATTGTCGTAAACGGCAGAAGCCGATAAACACGGCTGCTCCGAACGTTCCGAAATCGAACGCGGCGGAGCGGCTTTTTTATTTTTAAATCGGTGCGGTGAATTATACTCTATCCGCTCATTCGAAAGCATACGGCAAATATCAACCCTGCGCAATTTTCCTCCCCCTCTTGACAAAACTCAATTTATAGCCTATATTTCATTTATGTAATTATTACAATTATATAATTACTTTAATTTATCATAATTTTAGGAGATTTTATGGAACAAACGACAATGCACATGCCCCTCTTGGGCGACGATTTTCCCGAATTGAGCGTAACGACGACGCTCGGCAAAATGAATATTCCCGGCGATTTGAAAGGCAGCTGGTTTGTGCTGTTCAGCCACCCCGCCGATTTTACGCCGGTCTGCACGACCGAATTTGCCGCGTTTCAAAAGCTCGTTCCCGAGTTTGAAAAGCTCGGCGTCAAATTGATCGGCCTTTCAATCGATCAGCTGCAAAGCCATTTGAAATGGATCGAATGGATCAAAGAAAAACTCGGAATCGAAATCACCTTCCCCGTCATCGCGGCGAACGATACGGTTGCGAATAAACTCGGACTTCTGCATCCCGGAAAAGGCACGAACACCGTGCGTGCGGTCTTTATCGGCGATCCCAACGGCAAAGTGCGCCTCGTCCTCTATTATCCGCAGGAAGTCGGCCGCAATATGAAAGAAGTTTTGCGCGCCGTCAAAGTGCTCCAGATTTCCGATGCGAACGGCGTCGCGATGCCCGCCGATTGGCCTGAAAACGGTTTGATCGGCGACAGCGTCATCATTCCGCCGCCGGGAAGCAAAGCCGAAGCCGATAAGCGCCTTTCCGAATACGACGGTTACGACTTTTGGTTTTGCCACAAAAAACTTTAATAAAAATTGTATATAAAAAACGCTATGTAAAAATTAAGGCGCCGCTTACCGAAAGGTGTGCCGGCGCTTTTTTTATTCGTGCGGAGGGTTTAATGATAAATACATTCTTTTTTCGGACGGCGCGTATCGGAAGAACCCGCCTTCCGCACTTCGGTAACCCTCATCCGCGCTCGCGCGCGGACGCTTCGCGGTGCTCCACGCGGGCGTAGGCGGATCGCGTACAATAAACATATTTTTTAGGTCGAATGTCGAGTTTTGAAAGTATGCGTGAATAAAGCTATGCTTTCGGCGAGAACTTCGTTCGCTGCGCTCACTACCGAGTTTGCTCTGCAAACTCGCCGTGTATGCCGCGGTCGCGCTTTTAGAGCAGGCTTCCGCAAGTACGCTTTCCGGCATTCTTCGCCGGTACTCGTTTTTACGTACTCTGTCGTAAAACTTGTCGATGGACATGTGCTCGTTATCGTGATATTTTATTCGTGCGGAGGGTTTAATACCCCGACGCCGCTTGAAGCTTCGCTGCGAGGCTGCGTCGTAACAAAGGGTATTAAAGCCGACTGCAACCACCTTATGAGAACAACATACCCCGACGCTTGCGTCGGGGGTGTTGATTATACGGTTTCCATAAGAGTGCCGTATTGTTTAGTCGGGCACACATTCTATTAATAAAATCGCTGCGGGAGATACAATGAAAACGATCGGATTATTGGGCGGGATGAGTTGGGAAAGTACGGTAACGTATTACCGCATAATCAACGAAGCCGTCAAAGAAAAGCTCGGAGGACTTCATTCGGCAAAAATCGTCATGTACAGCGTCGACTTTGCGGAAATCGAAGCGTGTCAGGCAAACGGGGATTGGGAAAAAAGCGCCGAAATACTTGCCGAAGCAGCTGCGTCGCTTGAAAAAGCGGGTGCGGATTTTATCGTCATCTGTACCAATACGATGCACAAAACGGTTCCCGCGATTCAAGCGCGTATTTCCGTTCCGATTTTGCATATCGCCGACGCGACGGCGGAAGAGCTGATTCGAAACGGAATAAAACGTGTCGGCCTTCTCGGCACGAAATACACCCTTACGCAGGATTTTTATAAAGACCGCATCGCGGCAAAAGGCTTGGACGTGCTTGTTCCCGAGCCGGTGCAAATCGAGCTGGTCAATGCGGTCATCTACGATGAACTGTGTCTCGGCATCGTTTCCGAAAAATCGAAAAAAGAGTATCTCCGTATCATAGCCGATTTGAAATCGCGCGGAGCCGAAGCCGTTATCCTCGGCTGCACCGAAATAGGCTTGCTTATTTCGCAGGAAGATTCGGATATTCCCGTTTTCGATACCGCGAAAATTCACGCGCAGCTTGCGGCGGAAAAGGCCGTTCTTTAAATACCGTGCGTTTTTATTCGTTAGGGGATAACCGGTGCTTGCTCTAATCGCTGCACGGTGCTATACTGATTGTATATTTATGTACTTGGAGTGTATAAATATGCAATCAAATCAACCGAACGATATGCGCTTTGTCGACGGCGGAGTGACCGCTCCGCAGGGCTTTACGGCAAACGGCGTTTTGTGCGGTATAAAAGCGAGCCGCAAAACTCCCGATACGGCGCTTATCTTTTCCGAAACGCGCTGCACTGCCGCCGCCGTTTTTACGCAAAACCGCGTGCAGGCCGAATGCGTAAAATTAACAAAAGAACATATCGCTTCGGGATTTTCGCAGGCGGTGATCGCAAACAGCGGAAACGCGAATGCGTGCACGGGCGATCAGGGTGCGAAAGCCGCACGGCGCATGGCTTCAGCCGCCGCAAATGCGCTCGGCATAGAGTCTCGCGACGTGATCGTGTGTTCGACCGGCGTTATCGGCAGGCAGCTTCCCGTCGAAAAAATCGAAGCGAAAATCGATGAGCTGAAAAACGGTCTTTCGAAAAAAAATCACGAAAAGGCGCGCGAAGCGATTATGACGACCGACACGCAGTATAAAGAATGTGCCGTACAATTTACACTCGGCGGAAAAACGGTGACGATCGGCGCCATGTGTAAAGGCAGCGGCATGATTCATATCAATATGGGAACGATGCTCGGCTTTATCACGACCGACTGCGCCGTCTCTCAAGCGATGCTTCATAAAGCGCTTTTCGAAAGCGCGAACGCGACGTATAATTGCGTGTCCGTCGACGGAGACACGAGTACGAACGACACGCTTGCGATTTTGGCAAACGGTATGGCGGGCAACGCTCCGATCGAACGGGAGGGCGGCGATTACGACATATTTTATTCGGCGCTCACCGCATTGAACACGGTTATGGCAAAAAAGATTGCAGCCGACGGCGAAGGGGCGAGCCGGCTCATCGAATGCACGGTTACGGGTGCCAAAGATGTCGATACGGCGCGCACGCTTGCAAAGAGCGTGATTTCATCGAATCTCGTAAAAGCCGCGATGTTCGGGCGCGATGCGAATTGGGGGCGGGTTTTGTGCGCGCTCGGCTATTCGGGCGCGGAATTTACGGCGGAAAAAACGTCGGTATATTTTTCGAGTGCGCCCGGCGCAAAATCCTCGTCGGATCCGCGCGAATGCGATGCGGCGGGCGGCGAAGCGGGGGGCAGCCGAAAGATCGCCGTATTTGAAAACGGCGTTCCCTTAAACTTCGACGAAGCGCTCGCAAAAAAAATACTCGGCGAAAAAGAAGTCGAAATCCTCGTCAAACTGCAGGACGGAAAAGCCGAAGGCCGCGCGTGGGGATGCGACTTAACTTACGATTATGTTAAAATAAACGGTGATTATCGGACATGAGCGAAAATGCGCGGTACAGTTCAAACGCCGCAAACGAAAGCGCGGTGCACCCGACGGTGCGTACATGCACGGCGAAAGAGAGGAAGCTATGACGACCGATTCGGCAGATGAACGACAGTACGGTGAAAATCGCGAGCGCCCGCTCGACAATGCGCACTGGGCGGACGTGCTCGTACAGGCTATGCCGTATTTTAAAAAGTGGGTCGGCAAAGTCGTCGTCGTAAAGTACGGTGGCAACGCGATGCTCAACGACGAACTGAAAGCGGCGGTTATGAAAGACCTTGTGCTGCTCAATACGATCGGCGTACACGTCGTACTCGTACACGGCGGCGGTCCCGAAATCAACAAAATGCTCGATCGCGTCGGAAAAGAAAGTAAATTTGTCGACGGCTTGCGCTGTACCGATGCCGACACGATGGAAATCGTCGAAATGGTTCTGTCCGGAAAACTCAATAAAGAGATCGTCGGTATGCTGCTGCGCGAAGGCGGTAAAGCCGTCGGTTTGAGCGGCGTTGACGGCGGTTTGATCCGCGCAAAAAAAATCAACAACGATAAAATAGATTACGGCTATACGGGCGAAGTGACGGAAGTACGTCCCGACATCGTCGCATCCCTTTTGTCTCAAGGATTTATCCCCGTCATTTCGACCGTCGCAGTCGGAGAAGACGGAGATACGAATCGATACAATATCAACGCCGATACCGCCGCCGCCAAAATCGCCGTCGCGCTGCATGCGGAAAAATTCGTGCAGCTCACGAACGTGCCCGGCATTTTGCGCGACACGAACGACGCAGCCTCTCTCATAGCCCGCATATCGAGGGCGGAAGCCGAATCGCTCGTAAATGACGGCACTGTCGCCGGCGGCATGATTCCGAAAGTCGAATGCTGCATAACGGCGCTCGCGGGAGGAGTCGAGCGGACGCACATTATCGACGGACGGGTGCCGCATTCGCTCCTCATTGAAATGTTCAGCGACCGTGGTATCGGCACTATGATTTATTAGGTTGAATGGAGAGTTTTGAAAATATTTAACTGAATGAAGCGATGCTTACGGCGAAAATGACCGACGTACAATCTTTGCAGCTATATGCGAACGCGGCTTTCGCAGCGGGTACCCCCGTTAAAAAAGCATAACCGTTCCGTATGTAGACACCGCGAGTTTGCGACGCAAACTCGTCAGTGAGGCGAAGCCGAACGTCGCTTCCGTAAGCCTAACGCTCGAAACGGCACGCGGTTGGAACCTCGCCGTAAGCATAATTTTGTTTATTTTCCAAACTTGCCATTCAATTGGTGAGCGAAACTATTGGAAAAGGGACTGTCTCAAAACTCAGTTGTTTTTTAGACAGTCCTGTGAGTTTTGGCAAACTCAAAATTATTTTAATTAATAAATTGAGGGGCGGATCATGGAGAAAAAAATCGTTAATAATTACGGAAGCTTCGATGTCGTTTTTGTAAAAGGCGAAGGGGCGGTTCTCTTCGACGCGGAAGGAAAGCGGTATATCGACTTTATCGCAGGCATCGGCGTAAACGCGCTCGGGCATAACTACGCGCCGCTCGTCGAAGCCGTGCAAAAACAGGCTGCGCGTGAAATCCATATTTCGAATTATTATCTGTCGGATGCGGGTGTCGCATTTGCGGACGAACTGCTTTCGGCGACGGGATTTTCCGGAGGTTTTTTCGGCAACAGCGGCGCGGAAGCGAACGAAGCTGCGATCAAACTTGCGCGGAAATACGGCTATATGAACGGCGGGGAGAAGCGCCGCACGATCTATACGCTCGAACAATCGTTTCACGGCAGAACGCTTGCGACGCTTACTGCGACGGGACAGGAAAAATTTCATCCGCCGTATTTTGCTCCCTATGTCGCCGATTTTAAAACGATCAAAGCGAACGATTGGAGCGTACTCGAAACGGCGTTCGACGATACGACAGCCGCGCTGCTCATAGAATGTGTGCAGGGCGAAGGCGGCGTAAACCTCGTCGATGCCGAATGGGCGTGTGCGGTATCCGACGCCGCGCGCAAAGCGGGAGCGATCGTTATGGCCGACGAAGTGCAAACCGGCATGGGAAGATGCGGTACGCTTTTGGCAAGCGAACGGCTCGGCTTTTGTCCCGACGTCGTCACGCTTGCAAAGGGAATCGCAGGCGGCATTCCGATGGGAGCCTGTCTTTTCCGCGGTAAAGCCGACAAAGTGTTTTCCGCAGGCGACCATCAATCGACCTTTGCGGGAAATCCGCTTGCGTGCAGCGCAGGACGTGTCGTGCTCAAAACGCTTTCCGCTCCCGGATTTTTGGACGACGTAAATCGAAAGGGCGATTATATCAGAAACAGTATTTCCGGCTGGAAGATCCCGATAGTCACCGACGTGCGCGGACTCGGTCTCATGATCGGTACGGAAATCGCGGGAACAATAAAACCATTCGATGTGGACAAGCGTTGCCTTGAAAAAGGATTGTGCGTATCGACGGCGGGTGCAAACGTGATCCGCTTTTTGCCGCCGCTTACGATCACGGACGAAGAGATGGTCGCAGGGCTTGCAATATTCCGAAGCGTGCTCGAAGAGTATATATAATGAAAGGTGAAGCGATAATTATCAAAAAAATGAGATGAGTGAACGGCAATATGGGAGAGAATAAAATCGATGTTAATGAACTGAAGAACAAAGAAAAGCGGATAATCTATAAACATTTATGGGCAAATCAAAATTTTGATTTTAATATTATTAAAAAAGGTGTATCAGATCCCTCTTATGAATTTGAATTTGCAGATAAGGATTCCGCGTCTTTTGTGAGCGAATCCTTGGCGAATAATTTCGGTATCGAAAAAGAAAAATATTTGTTTATAGAAAAATTCGGAATGTCATGTTCCGGAACCGGCGGAGAATTAAAGAAGATCACAACATTGCATTCATCCTCTTTGTGTGCATTGTTATTCTTTTTCAATGTAGATACTATGCCTTTGAAAATACGGGGGGTGGAAAGCTGCGAATTTACACAGTCGTTTTTTGAATTCAAAAATAAAGTAATAAGATATCCTTCAAATATCGATGTTGTTCTTTTAGGAAAAAATAAGAAAACGAATAAAAAGGTGATTCTGTTTCTTGAATCCAAATTTTCGGAATATATAACGGGAATAAATAAAAAAGACACCGAATATAAAATCGGAAAAGCATATCTTAAGGAAGGCTGTTTCAGTAAGCCTATCTATGATGAATTAAATTCGCGAGGATGCTTACAGTATAACGAAAAAAACGGGAGCTTTACGGCTTCAAAGCCTAAATACATTGAAGGTTTAAAACAGATTGTTTCTCATTATTATGGAATTAGGAATTTTCTCATATCCGATTATTACGAAAAAGATAACCGGAACTTGGATGCCGTAAGAAAATACGGTGCCGAAGAATTTATTTTAGGCGAAATAGTATTTGATAATTTTGGAAAAGAATTGGCAGATGCGTTAAAGTCTTATGAAGAAGATTATGAACAATTGGCTGAAATAATTAATAATCAATGTAAAAAAGATAAAATCGGTAACTTTAGAATTCTCACCGAATTGTTAAAATACTCTGACTTAAAAGATTATATCTCTGAATTTCCGAAAATTAAAAACTTCTATTTTGGAAAGTAGATAAGTTTGTGTTTCGACGCGATTAGTGAAAGACAGTAATGTTTGAAGCTCGGAACAGATTTTTAAAATACTTTGAATTGTATTTTTCACTCGGATTATTCGCTGTTTCACTCAAAATAAGAAGTCTTTCATAACAGTATTTACGATAAACAACGCGTCCTCTTTGTCCGAAAAAAGAGTTTCTCCTATTGCACAATCCTATTGTTGTCCATTTTCACAAAATCCGCTAAAATAATCCATCATGACTGCACATACGACGATCGATGAAGATACGCTCGAAAAGCTGCTGTATCTTTCCCGGCTTTCGCCCGAAAGCACCAATTTAACGATATTAAAAAAACAGGTCGATGAAATCATCGGCTATTTCGAACTCTTGTCGAAATACGACGACAGCGAAAATCCTTACGATGCGTATCCGTCGACGGAGGCGGATAAACTGCGCAAAGACGAAGTTGTGCCGGGTTTGGCTATGAGCGACGTAAAAAAGATTTCGAAAGATTTTATGGACGGCTATTTTCAAGTGCCGAAAGTATTGGGCGAGGGCGCGTGATGAATTGTATGATACGTGATATGCGCGCGGCGCTGAAAGAAGGCTCGGTGACGAGTGCGGACATTATTAAAAAATCGGCGGCGGATTTCGAAGCGGATAAAAAATCGGCTTCTCCTCTCAATGCCTTTCTTGAAATATACGAAGATGCGCTTACAAAAGCCGAAGCGGCGGACGCGGAAATCGCGAGTGCGCGCAGTTCGGGTACGCTCGATGCGCTCTTTTCAGAAAAGCCGCTTTTGGGTTTGCCGTTTGCGAACAAAGACAATATTTCGGCGAAGGGCAAGCGCTTAACCTGCGCGAGTAAAATCCTCGAAGGCTATGTCGCTCCCTACGATGCGACGGTGATCGCGCGCCTCGAAAAAGCGGGCGCCGTTCCGCTCGGTCGCTGCAATCAGGACGAATTTGCGATGGGCTCTTCGACCGAGTATTCGATCTACGGGGCGACGAGAAATCCCGTAAACCGCGACTATGTTTCAGGCGGTTCGTCGGGCGGTTCGACCGCCGCCGTCGCCGCGAATCAGGCGGTTTTCGGGCTCGGTACCGAAACGGGCGGCTCGGTGCGCTTGCCGGCGAGTTATTGCGGCGTGTACGGTTTAAAGCCGACATACGGCGTTTTGAGCAGATGGGGTGTCGTCGCATACGGCAGCTCTCTCGATCAAGTCGGCATCCTCGCACACACGCCGTCGGATATTGCCGAAGCGCTTTACGCGATGTGCGGCGCCGATATGTACGACGATACGAGCGCGGATTTGCCTGAAAAAGAAAAATTATTAAATCTCAAACCCTGCGGAGACGCGCCGTTTTCGTCTTTGAAGATAGCACTCATCCGCCAATTCCTCGAAAACAAGGGACTCGATACGGATGTCGGAAAAGTCTTCGACGAAACGCGCAAGTGGTTTGAAAGCAGGGGCGCGAAAATCGAAGTCGTCGATATGCCGGTCATGGATGCCTCCGTCGCAAGTTATTACGTACTCGCGCTTGCCGAAGCCGCGTCGAATTTGAGCCGATTCGACGGCATCCGTTACGGCCGCCGCGTCGATACGGGAGAAGGCTACGATGAGCTGTACGTGCATACGAGAAGCGAAGGCTTCGGGGCGGAAGTAAAGCGCAGGATCGTCATCGGCAATTACGTTTTATCCGAGCAGTTTTCGGGCGACACCTATAAAAAAGGCATGACGGTGCGCGCTCGTATTCAGCGTGAAATGGCGGCACTCTTTAAAACGTACGATGCGGTACTCTGCCCCGTTTGTCCGACACCGGCGTTTAAACTCGGTCAAAAAGTGGACGATCCGCTCGAAATGTATTTGAGCGATCTCTTCGTCAACTTCGTAAACCTCGCGCGTATCACCTCTCTTTCGGTACCGGCCGGTATTACAAAAGAGGGTCTGCCCGTCGGCATTCAATTCGTCGGACCGATGTTCGGCGAAGCGAAGATACTTGAGCTAGCCGAGGCGTGGGAAGCCGATCATCCCGGCTGCGGCGTACCGCTCGGTACCAAGTGAAATTATTAATTAATTATATCGGCAGATCGCCCGACTGCGGTTTTTAGGAATGATGTATGGCAATCGATAAATACGAAATCGTAATAGGCTGCGAAATACATACGCAGCTTTTAACAAAGACAAAAGCGTTTTGTGCGTGCGAAAACCGCTACGGCGGTATGCCCGATACGCGCGTGTGTCCCGTGTGTCTCGGACTTCCCGGTGCGATGCCGCGCGTAAGCGAAGGCTACGTCGAACTCGGCGCCGTTGCGGGGCAGGCGCTCAACTGCCGCATCGCGCGCTTTACGAAATTCGACCGCAAGCATTATTTTTATCCCGATTTGGCAAAGGGCTACCAGATTACGCAGTACGATATTCCGCTGTGCGCCGACGGGTACGTCGATTTGCCTTTTATCCATTATCCGGAAGACGAACGCCCCGGCGGAGCGAAGTGCCGTACGGTGAATTTCAAAGGCGAAAACTGCATCGTCGACAACCGATACCGCCGCGTGCGGATCGAGCGCATTCACCTCGAAGAAGACGTCGGAAAATCGCTGCACCTCGAAGGTGCGCATTCGTATATCGACTATAACCGCTGCGGTACTCCGCTCATCGAAATCGTAACGAAGCCCGATATGACAAGTCCCGAAGAAGCGGCTCTCTTTATGCAGACTGTGCAGGAGATCCTCCGCTACGTCAAAGTGACAAAGGGAAATCTCGAAGAAGGCAATATGCGCTGCGACGCGAATATCAATTTGAACGTGTGGGAAAACGGCACGCTGTATCACACGCCCATTTCCGAAATCAAAAACCTGAATTCGTTCCGCGCGATAAAAGACGCATGTACCTATGAAGCAAAACGCCAGCTCAAAGAATTCGAAACCGATCGGCAGCCCTTTAATGCGGGTTTTAAAGTGACGATGGGCTGGGACGAAGCGAAAGGCGAAACGGTCGTTCAGCGCACGAAGAATTCATTCGTCGATTACCGCTTTGTCGTCGAGCCGGACATCAAACCCTTCAGCGTCAGCGAAGCGCTTATCGCGCGGGCAAAAGAAGCGGTCGGCGAGCTGCCCGAAACGAAGCGCGTGCGTTTTATGAAAGAATACTCTCTTTCTTCGTTCGATGCGGAAACGCTGACTGCGACGCGCGAGCTTGCGCTGTGGTTCGAAGAAGCCGCAAAAAAATCGAAGAGCCCGAAGCGTGCCGCAAATCTCATCCTCACCGAACTGCTCGCAGTTTTAAACGAAAAGCAGGAAACGATCGATTCCGTTTCGATTACGCCGCTGCACATCGCGGAACTTGCAGACGCCCTCGAATCCGATACTATCACGAGCAAGCAGGGAAAGGTCGTTTTCGAAAAGATGCTTGCAACGAAAAAGCTGCCGTCTGAAATTATAAAAGAAGAAGGCATGGAGCAGGTAAACGATACCGGCGCGATCGAAAAGATCGTCGAAAGCGTGCTTGCCGCAAATCCGCAGGCCGTCGCCGATTTTAAAAACGGCAAGACGAATGCGCTCGGCTGGCTTATGGGGCAAGTGATGAAAGAGTCGCACGGAAAAGCGAATCCGAAACAGGCGACCGAAATGCTCAAGGAAAGACTTTCGTAAAAGGCGGGATCAACGCGCAGCGGGATCGGGCGCTGTGCCATACGTTCTTCATCCCTCTATTCGTTTTGCAATAACGTATCAAGCGTTGTATTCAAAACTTTTGAAAAAGCTAGAAGCTCTATATCTGTAACGAACCTTTTTCCGCATTCTATGCGCTGAACGGCGTTTTTGTCGAGGTCGATACCGAAAAGCTGCATTTTATCCGCCAGCGCACGCTGAGAAAGTAACGGATCGGCGGCTTTTCGCAATCGTGAGATATTTTTCCCTGAAATATTGTTTTGATCGCCGTTTCTGTTTTTATACATATTTTTGACATCTACTGCTTGTCAATATCAAAAATATATCTTATAATCATCTTATATATGACATTCACTGGATGTCATATATAGAGTATATGTACAAGGAGGCTGAAAAATGGCAAGCATCATTTTGGGGGTAATCGGGTTATTTTTTGTTTTGTTGGGATTAATTCCGCTGTTGGGAATTATGAATTGGCTGGGAATTCCCTTACTGGTTATAGGATTAGCGTTCGGGATTGCAGGTATTGTGAAAAATAAAAGACGCGGTGCAAATATTGCCGGAACAATAATTTGCGGTATTTTTATGATTATCGGTACGGTCAGACTTATAGTCGGAGCTTCCATGATGACAAATGCCGCAAAAGCTCTGCCGAATACGGTTGAAAAATTGGATAATACAATTGAAAAGCTGAATGATCTTTCAAATTCGTTAAACTAAAACCGTGCAGGAGTTTTTATGAAAAAAATTATTATTCGGATATGTGTTTTTGCAGCATGTATGAGTCTTTTTACCGGCTGTATGTCTACCGGGACAAAAAACGAAGAGATTGTTTATACGGAAATAGACGGTAATCAAGATAATTGTAAAAGTATTGCAACAGAAAAGATAGAAGCCGGTAGTAAATGGTTTAAAATAATAAATGCATCTATTAGCAAATACGGAGATTCCGAATGCTCTGTCAGCGGTATAATAGTTAATGCAACATCGTTTATACAAGACAATCCCGATTTTTTTGAGCGAATTGAATTCGACAAAAAATATACAGTATATATAAAACTGAAAAAAGAAAGGTTTTTCCTGTTTTTCGTAGATACATCGCTTGTATTAGAAAGAATTGAAGGATTAAGAACCGTAGACGAAATAAGAACAGAAAAAGCCGAAAAAGAGGCTGCAGCAGAAAGAGCAGCAGAAGAAAAAAGGATAGCGGAAGAAAAGGCAAGAGCCGAAAAACGGAAAATTCTTAATGAAAAAGCAAGCGTTCTTGCAAAAGGATATGTATATCACGGCATTGATGAAAGCGATAAAAATGCGAAACTTTTTGACGGCGGCGCATTGGAAGCCGGACACGCATATTATATTTCATCATATCTGATTTCTGCGGGTGGTAGTATGGGTGGAGCTATCGTCAGTCTTTTTAGCGATCCTCATTACCGCTATGTAAACTACATAAGTCAAAAAGTAAAAGGTGAAGTGATCAATGCTGAACGTTCAATTTTCGGGGATATAAGCGTTGTAGTAGCCGGAGGAAAAGCACCTATGTATATACCTGTCATTCTCGGAGTAGTAGAATAAATAAAGGAGAAAAGCTCATATGGACATTAAAGATTTTACCGATGAGGTCATTGCTTTTAAAAACAAGTCGATAACCGACGAAGTATTTTTACTTATTCAAAATAACAGAGATTTTATGCAAAAATATTTGCAGTTGGTTGAAGAAAAAGGTCTTGCAGCTGTCAACAGACATATAGGTTCGGCTGTGGTGCATAAATACGGATTATCGGGGGAAGAAGGAAATATCAATAAAGAACCGAAAAGTACGCTTATTTCCTCTCATCAAAAATTTGAATAGCGGTTTGGTGCTGTATAATATTTTTAATCACCATACCCCCGATGAAAACATCGGGGTATATTGTTCTTATAAGGCGATTGAACTCGGTTATGTACTGCACCTCATATCTCACTCTTTTTTGTGACACTGTTTTTGTTTTGTATTAGCATTGATTAGGATGCAAAAACCTCATCATCGGTAAAAAAATCTAAAAACATTTATACACGGAAATCAAGTTTTGCCCAAAAGCGGTAATAATGCTTGAGGATTCATAAGAGCACGGAACATAATACCGTTCAACGGCAGCTTCGATTGTGTCTCCCGCTTGTGTATGCGGATTATGTTAAGCGCACATTTGTGCAGCATATTGAGATTCTGCTGTATGTTCTTACTCTGCACCCTGCATCTGTCCTCGTCAAAATGTACATCCAACAGCCAATGCATCGTTTCTACCGACCATTCCTTTCTTGCATGATGGAGCAGCTCTTCCGCTCGTAACGCTTTGCTTGAAATATAATAATGCCATTCTTCCGTCACGCCTTTGCTCGTCTCAAATCGCGTATGAAGTGCTCCAATGCATTTGAGTTCCGGCCATATTCTGCCGCCCGGCTGCCATGAAACATCTGTACTCGTATACGCACTGCGCCTTTCCTTCCGACCATGTCCCTTTTCCGTTCGCGTGATGCTGTCCATCTTCGCTCTCAGCTTCGTATCCTGAACATACTCCGCGATATCGTTCATAAGTGCTTCCTGATTGCCCTTCGCGCTTAACAAATAATCCGCTTCCGCCCCAATTATCGCTTCGGCAGTCTCTATTTGACAGTTCATTGCGTCTGCAACCACCATACAGCCCTTAATTTCAAGCTCTTTTATCAATTCCGGTACAGCCGGAATCTCATTACTCTTTGATTCGACTGTTCTCTGGGCAAGTGTCAATCCCAATTCTCCGATCTGTGCACTGATGATATGCAAGGGATTGTCGTATTTTTTCATCTTTCCCGTTGAACGGATAGCTTTTCCGTCTATGGCTATCGTCAACGGCTGCTTCTTTTTCTTCTTGCTTTGTTCTTCCTCTTCCGTCTCAAGTTTTGCTGCAAGATCCGGTACAACCGAAGCAACCCATTGTTTCATACACTCATTCAATGATTCCGGACGTATGATTGCAAGCAGGCTTAACAGCCACCAATAGCACGGTATCCGTTTGATCCCGAAGGTTTCTTCCAGAAACTTTCTGACATGTTCGGTTGTTGCCCATTCGTGGATTTTCTTTACGCTTTGCAAATCGCACAGGCTTCCCAAAATCACGATGATAACCGCATCTTGTACGCTGCAAAAATACCCGTCGTATTCCCGTTCCGTCTCAAGCACTGCAAGTGCATCTTCTAATGTTTCCCACCTCATGCTCTTACTTTAGCATTTTATCGACTTTTTAAATAGGGGGCTTGAAAATTGATTTCCGTGACATTTATATGCGTACTGTGGCGCAGCCGCCCTTTTTTCGCTATACTGTCAGCAATGGCATCGATCGATTTTTTGGCATCGGAAATAACAAAGCGCTGCGGCACCGTGCAGCGCGCGCGGGGCTGTTTTTTGTATACGCGGAAAGGCGTGCGTCTCACCGACCTCTATCGGGAAGGAGGGCGGGCGATCCTCGGTTGGAAGGGAGGCGCGGCGCTGAAAATTTTTAAAAATACGCTCGACCGCGGACTTACCGGAAGCTTCGATACGGATTATGAGGGGCGCATCGCGAGGGCGGTGAGTTCGCTTATCGGGGATGAGCGCGTCGCGTACGTGTATACCGACCGTGCTTCCGCGTTGAAAACGGCGTTGGCGTTTTCGGAGAGCAGTACCGCTTTTTGGAAGCCGTGGAATCCGAATATTTCCGACTATCGAAAAATCGACTGTGTTATCGTAACGCCGCCGTTTCCGTGGGCGTGTGCGTTATACTTTGTCGCAGTTCATCCGTCCGTACGTCGAGAGCGTATCGATGCCGGGTTTGTTCCGGCGGCATGCGAGCGCATTCCGGCAGCCCTTGCGGCAGCTGCGGTGAGGGCGATCTACGATTGTATCGCTTCGGTAAATCGCTTCGAAGAAAAAGATTGGTTTATCTACGATACGGTTTTAACAAAATATTGGACGCGCGAAGGGCCCTACCTCTATCCGAAAATCGCGGAAGCGCGCTATGCCGATTTTTTGCTGCACTGCCTTGACTGCGAGGTAGTCGTAAGCTGCGACTATAATGTGCCCTCGATCGTTCCGTTCGGCGCGGACAGGGGCGTATTTACGAAGTTGAAAAATACTCCGTTCGAGTAATTGCAAATCGATTGTTGGGGAAAACAATGGCGCAAGGGGATATACTACTGTCGATTATTAAACTGGTGCTGGGCGGCATTTCGGCGTTTTGTGCGATCATGCTGTGGTCGAAAACGCGGGATGCCGCATGGATGTCGCTCGCTGCGGGCGTCGTAACGTCGTATGCGAGTTTCGTGTATGATATGATGACAAAACTCGGCGTCATCCTTCCGAACGCCTTGACCGTCGCCGGCATTCCGCTTCCGACGCTTTTGTTCGCCGTCGTGCCGAGCTGTTTTTTTATCATTTCGTTTATCCTCATGATCAGGCGGAACCGATGACGACCGCTGCCGCGTCTTATTGGCAAAAATTTTTGCAGAAAAGGGGACATAATCCCGTCGGCCGCTGCGCCGGCGAAATGTGTTTTGAAGCGGAGGGATTTTTCGGCGACGAGCTGCTCGCGCTTGTGCTTGCGGGAAAAAAGACTGCATTTTTTTCAAGCTATGCTTCGTATATTATAGATAACGAAGAGCTCCCCGCATCGGGAGAAATGTACGTGGTGCTTGACAGAAGCGGTAGTCCGCGGTGTATTATCGAGCTGACTTCCGTGCGGATCGTTCCGTTTTGTGAAGTGACGCACGAAATGGTGATCGCGGAAGGCGAGGACGAATCGCTTGAAACGTGGCGTGAAAAAGAGAAGGGATATTTGGAAGACGAGGGAGAGATCGTCGGTTTTGCATTTGCCGAAGATATTAAACTTGTTTTTCATGAATTCCGTATTGTCGATTAGATTAAATTATTAATTAATAATTTAAGGAAAGTTACCGAAAACGGAAATTTTGGAAACTTTCGATTATTGTTAGGAGGTATCGGTATGGCAACGACGGAACGGCGTTCGATCGGGTATATGCTTACTCAGATCGCGCTCGGTTTGTATTTTTTCGTGACGGGAATTTGGACGCTGCAGGGCGGCAACGGCAATGAAATTGCAGCGGCGGTAAAATCGGTTACCGGCGGAGACACGGCGAGGATCGTCTGCCTTGTGTTCGGAATCATCGAAGTGCTTGCGGGTCTTTTTTTGCTGCTCCGCATATTCGTGACGTTCAGTTCTCCGATCGACACGATTCTCATGGTCATCATCATGATCGCGTGGATCGCGGCGATCGTGCTGCTCGACTTTATCGGCAGGGGCGCGCTGCCGTCGGGGAGCATCGATTCGGTTTTGCGCTGGCTCAGTACGCTTTCGCGGCACTTGCTCGTGCTCGGCGGGATCGTTATCGTAAAAAATTGAAAACAAAAAAGGGGCTGTCTCAAAAGTCGGTTACTTTTTCGACAGCCCGTCGAGTTTAAAATTAAGTCTTTATATTGTAATGACTTAATTTTAAACGTCGCACATAAAATCAAGGAAGCTGTCCAAAAACTGAAGTTTTTGGACAGCCCCTTTTTTATCCGCGTTCCATTTTGTCGAATCGGCGAATACCGCTGACGACACGCCTGTGTGCGGCACACCGCCTGACAATGCAGACGATGTCCTTATGTACGACCGCCGTCCGGAAACTTCTGCTTTTACCGCGCGTATTCTACGATGCGCGTTTCGCGTATCATCGTGATTCTGATCCTGCCCGGATAGCGCAGATCCGATTCGATTTGTTTTGCGATATTCTGTGCGAGCGGTTTTACTTCTTCATCGCCCACTTTCGCGTTGTCGACGAGGATGCGCAGTTCGCGGCCGGCTTGAATCGCGTACGCTTTTTCTACGCCGGAAAAACGTTCCGCCGTCTGTTCGAGGTTTTCAAGACGCTTGACGTAATTGTCGATCGTTTCTCGCCGGGCTCCCGGACGTGCGGCCGAAATGGCATCCGCGATCTGCACGTACACCGCTTCCGTACTCGTCGGTTCGATGTCGTTGTGGTGAGCCGCGATCGCGTTGATGACGCGGGGATCTTCGCCCATTTTCCGTGCGATTTCCGCACCGATTTCCGCGTGATTTTGATCGCTTTCCGTTTCGGCTCCTTTGCCGATATCGTGGAGCAGCGCCGCGCGTTTTGCAAGTTCGCGGTTTCCGCCGATTTCCGCAGCGAGGGCGGCCGCGATCATCGCCACTTCTTTCGAGTGCGTAAGCACGTTTTGCCCGTAGCTCGTGCGGAAATAAAGCCGTCCGAGCGCTCGCACACCTTCCGTCGGCATATTGTGGATGCCCAAATCGAACAGCGCTTTTTCGCCTTCTTCGTAAATCTTATTTTGCACCTCGTGCGTAACTTTTTGCACGATTTCTTCGATACGCGCGGGGTGAATGCGGCCGTCGGATATGAGCCGTTCGAGCGCAACCTTTGCGATCTCTTTGCGCACCGGATCGAAACATGAAATGACAACCGCTTCCGGCGTATCGTCGATGATGATATCGACACCGGTAAGCGTTTCGAGCGTACGGATATTGCGTCCTTCCCGCCCGATAATACGGCCCTTCATTTCATCGCTCGGAAGCGATACCGTCGTAACGGTAATATCGCTCGTAACTTCCGGCGCAAGGCGTTGAACGATCGTCACAAGCACATCGCGCGCCTTTTTTTCCGCAGTAAGCTGTGCTTCCTGCTCGATTTTATTGAGCAGTGCCTGCGCATCGTGGCGGGCGTCGTTTTCGAGGTTTTTGATGATGAGCTCTTTTGCCTGCTGCTGCGAAAGCCCCGACACGTGTTCGAGACGTTTGCGGTATTCTTCTTCCTGCGTCATAACCGACGCTTCGCGTTTTTTCAGCGATTCGACGCGATCGACGAATTCCTTATCGCGCTTTTCGTAGTCGGCAGCCCGTTGATCGAGGAGCTCCTCTTTTTTATTTACGCGGGCTTCATAGCGCTGTACTTCGGCCCGTCGTTCTCTGTTTTCCCGTTCCTGCTGGTTTCGTTCCCGAATGAGTTCATCTTTTGCATTGAGCAAAATTTCTTTTTTCTGTGCTTCAGCTTCTCGAATTGCATCCTGTTTTACACGTTCAGCTTTTTGTTCTGACGCAGATAGTTGAAATCTGGCATACAGCCATCTAATAATCCATCCAAGAATAATTCCTGCAATCGGGAGAACAATGAATAAAATGATAGTATTCATCTGTGTCTCCTTGCGTGCGTGGTTATAGAATAATTCACCATACATAATAACGTACAATCTTCAAAATGTCAAATCGAAAGCTGTCAAATCGAAAGCGAAAGATTTACGCATATTTATGTGTAAAACGGGAAAATTCGGAGGAGAAAAGGGAAAATTGAAAAGAAGATGGACAAAGGCGATCGGATTTGAACCGACTGCCACAGGATAATCTGCCTCAGCTCGATTTATCCGATCGGGTTTCTTTACTTATTCTATCGTTTATTACTTATTCTATCGTTTATTCGATTTAATCGATCGGTTCGGGAGCTGCGATAACTGCTCGAGGGTTATGCCGTCGAGATACGAATTGATCGTTTTCTCAAGACCCTCCCACAATTTGAGAGTCGCACATATTGACCGTCTGCCGCACTCGTTTGTTTCGGTTTCCAAACATCTCACCGGTGCCAAATCGCCTTCGGTGATGCGCAGTATTTCGCCGACGGTGTATTGATTTTGCGGCCGCGCAAGTTTGTATCCGCCTTGCGGTCCGCGCACGCTTTGCAAAAGTCCGTATTTGCTCAAAAGAGAGGTGATTTGTTCGAGATATTTTATTGAAATAGCCTGCCGCTCCGAAATATCTTTTAACGGGATAAATTCATCCTGATTGTGCTGCGCCAAGTCGATCATAAAGCGGAGCGCATATCTGCCGCGCGTCGATATTTTCATATTTTCCTACCGAAAGACTAGTATATTCGATTGCAGGGATTTTGTAAAGAAAAAAGGATGAAAATCGCAAATTACTTTATTATAGTATTTACATTTTTATAAAAAGTGCTATACTGTGCTCTTCGAAAGTGCCGCAGCGTTTCAACGGTGCTTTGAAAATATTTCATTTTAAAAAGTTATAAAGAGAGAGAATTACAATGCAATCTGACTCGAGCATCGATTTCTTCGACGAAAACGAACGGCGGGTAAATATCGTCGTTGTAAAATTGTACAGTTTATTTACGTTTGCGGGGCCGGTTATGCTCGCCGCGCGGTATTTCAATATCTTTCCGAAAGCGAATTATACATTTTTATTCGCATATACGCTGTATTTTGCCCTTACGAGCCTTTTTTTATTTTTGTTTATACGGCTTGTTCCCTATACGCATCATACGAAATATCTTGCACTCGGTATGCTCGAGACGATCGTTATCTTTCTTTCAATCGTGCCGGGTATATCGGTTTTTATTTTGTACATACTCGTGCCCATATTGAGCTGTATGTATTACAATAAACGCTTTACGTGTCGGGTCATTATCGCCTGTTATATCATGATGATGATATCGCTGTATATCAGAAGCCGCGCGGCACAGCCTTATCCTGCGGGGACGCTCTACGGCATACGCTGGTTTATAACATACGGTACCGGGGCAACGCTCGAATACGTGTTTTGCGTTATCCTTTCGTACAATGTCGTATCGACGGCGCACGCGAGCCTTCAAAAACAGTACCAACAGGATATACGTATCCGTGCCATGCAGACCAAACTCATCGCGGGTTTTGCAAACCTCGTCGAATCGAAAGATTATACGACAGGAGAACACATTAAACGTACGAGTGAATACGTGCGGCGTATCTGTCTGAAGCTGCGAGAACTCGGTTATTATACCGGCGAACTTACCGACGATGTCGTCGACACGATGACAAAAGCCGCGCCGCTCCACGATTTGGGAAAGATAAGCATTCCCGAAGATATCCTTTCGAAGCGGGGGCCGCTGACCGAACAGGAATTCGACATGATACGGAAACATCCGCTGTACGGAGCGAGCTTGATTGAAAAATATCTTTCGGGTATTGAAACGGACGAATACACGGAAACCGCGCGGGCTATGACACTCGGTCATCACGAATGGTGGAACGGCGAAGGTTATCCGCTGCATGTTTCGGGAACCGATATTCCCCTTGCCGCGCGCATTATGGCTGCGGCGGATGTGCTCGATGCGCTGCTGAGTAAACGTCCGTATAAAGAAGCGCTTTCGGTCGACGAAACGATCAGTGCCATTAAACGGCTGTCGGGCAGACAGTTCGATCCGAAAGTCGTCGAGGCGGTGGAAGCGATCCGCGCAAGTCTTGTCGCCTCTTAACGCCGTCCGGCATTATCCGAGTTATTGAATAAAGGTCGTCAATAGTATATTATTATTATATGGTCTGGTCGATAGAAGAGTTTATTGATAAAAAAACCGTCGATGCCCTTTCCGTATTTGTCACATCGAATGATGAAAAAGAGTTTTCTCGCGCAACGGATATCATCGTACAAGCATTCGGTTTTGACAATCAACCGTTTTCGCGAAATAACGCGAACGATGACGCCAAACTGACGGTGAGTTTTAAAAATAATCTTGCATTGCTTATTCAAAAAACGTGGGTTGAAAAAACGGATATCGAATTAAAAGAACGTGTTTTGTATCAGCTTGAACAGTTCCGTTCCGATTCCGCGCAAACGTGGAAAGCTTCTTATGCTCCGTTCCTCGATATCCTCTACAATGCGGTATACCTTATGTTCGGAGAGCAGGTTCATACGGACGATTTCAACGAATATGCGCTGCGTATCGATCCGGAATTCGGCACGTACTGGTGGTACGTCGGCAGCCTGCCGCGAAGCGCCGACTGGCCCGAAATGAAGTGCCGTGATGCGATTTTGCTGGGAATGTACTTTCTTGCAAATTATTAAAATGCGGCCGGGTTCAGCGTGTTCCCGGCTTTTTCTTTTTTGAGGCTGACGATGGATTTAAACAGTGTATGCGCTTCTCTCCGGCGAGGAGCCGAAAAACTTGCCCTGCAAACCGCCGCGCAAAAAAACCGCGCGCTTTTTGCCGTTGCCGACCGCATCGATTCCGGTCGTTCCGCGCTCCTTGCGGCGAACGCGCTCGATGTCCGCCGCGCTGAAAAAGCGGGTATGACGCGCGCTCTTGTCGAACGGCTTTCGCTCGACGATAAAAAAATCGACGATATCATTGCGGGTATGCGCATCGTCATCGCTCAGGAAGATCCCGTGGGCGAAGTCGTCGCCGGCTGGACGACTCCGAACGGTATGCGGATACGGCAAGTGCGCGTTCCCTTCGGCGTCGTGGCGATCATCTACGAATCGCGGCCGAACGTTACCGTGGATGCCTTTTGTCTCGCATACAAAAGCGGCAATGCGATTTTGCTGCGCGGATCGTCTTCCGCACTCGAATCGAATAAAGCGCTCGTTTGTGCGATCAAAGACGGATTGCAAAAAGCGGGCGTTCCCGAAGCGGTCGAACTTTCGGAAAGCGAAAGCCGCGAAGACGTCACGGAGATTTTGCACGCCGTCGGAAAAATCGATGTCGTGATTCCGCGCGGCGGCAAAGCGCTCATACAAAACGTCGTGCAAAACGCGCGCGTGCCCGTCATCGAAACGGGAAGCGGCGTGTGTCACCTCTATGTCGATGAAACGGCGGACGCGGCGACGGCGGCGTCGATTACCGAAAACGCAAAGCTTCAGCGTCCCGGCGCGTGCAATGCGATCGAATGTATTTTGGTCAATAAAAAAATCGCGGTCGATTTTTTACCGCTGCTTGAAAAAAAATTGGCCGGTCGTGCGCAGCTCCGCGCGGACGATGTGTGCTATCCGATTTTGAAAGCCGCATCCGAAAAAGACGAAGCTGCAAAAGGCGGGCTCTACGGGGCGGACTGCGTCGTGCGTGCAAAGGACGAAGACTTCGGATTTGAGTTTCTCGATTACGTGTGCGCCGTCCGCGCCGTCGACTCGGTCGATGAAGCGATCGAATTCATAAACGCACACAACACGAAACATTCCGAATGCATCGTGACGAACGACCTCTCTCATGCCCGCAAATTTCAAGCGCAAGTCGATGCCGCCTGTGTCTACGTCAATGCGTCGACGCGCTTTACCGACGGCGGAGAGTTCGGCTTCGGAGCGGAACTCGGCATAAGTACGCAAAAACTCCATGCGCGCGGGCCTATGGGCATCAAAGCGCTGACGACGACGAAATACGTCATCGACGGCGAAGGACAAATTCGATGAGCGAAACGGAAGCGGTAAACGGAAAAGCGATCGCGGAAATTATTAATCGGTCGCGGAAAATCGTTATCAAAATCGGGAGCAACACGCTTGCGGATGCGACGGGTTTGCCGAACGACGGCTTTATGGAAAACTTCGCGCGTCAATCGAAGACGCTCATAGACTGCGGCAAACAGCTCGTCGTCGTGTCGTCCGGCGCGCAGATCAGCGGGCTTGCGACGATCAAAGAGTGGGCCAGAAAACGGGACGTTCACTACCGACAGGCGCTGTGCGCGATCGGGCAGGTCGAACTCATGGACAGATGGCGGAGCGCGTTCAATAAATACGGTCTGCATATCGGTCAGCTGCTTTTGACAAAGGACGATTTTACGAACGATCACCGCACGCTCAATATACGGAATACGCTTTTTACGCTCGTCGACGAAGGCGTCGTTCCGATCATCAACGAAAACGATTCGGTGTCTTTCGATGAAATCAGGATCGGTGACAACGACAATCTGAGCGCGCTGACGGCGGTTTTGTGGAGCGCGGATCTTTTAATTTTATTCAGCGACATCGACGGCGTTTACACCGATAATCCCAAGACGAACAAAGACGCAAAACTCGTTGCAACGGTAACCGATATCGCATCTCTTCGAAAATCGATTACGATCGGTGCGACGAATTCGTTCGGTACCGGGGGCATCGAAACGAAACTCGAAGCGGCCGAACTTTCGACGTCGTACGGCATCCCGCTCCTTCTTGCAAAGGGTACGGGTACTGCGCTTGAAAATCTTGCGGCGGGAAAGGAATGCGGCACGCTCTTTTTTGCCGATGAAGGAAAATTGTTGCAGGACATCAGGCGGTCTTGAAACGCGCGTTGTTGTCTTTGGAAACCGGCATTGAATACGCGTTTGCGAAAACGGCGGTGCGTACGGCCGGTTGTTGATTATTAATTTTTTTAAAGCGAGACGGATATGGCGGATGCTTTCGATATGAAAAAAATCACGGTAAGCGTTATCGGCTGCGGCGCGATGGGCGGAGCGGTTATCCGCGCGCTGTGCAAAAAAATCGATCCGCAGTCAGTGAAAGTGAGCGCAAAACGTTTCGAACACGCTGAAGCGATCGCGGCGGAAACGAAGTGCACCGCAGTAAAGACGAATACGGAAGCCGCCCGAAAAAGCGATTTTATTTTTATCGCGGTAAAGCCCGCTTACGTTCTTTCCGTGCTTGAAGAGATTTCGGACTCTCTCAAAGGCGATGCGACGGTCGTTTCCATGGCCGCAGGCGTTCCGCTCGAAGCGCTCTCTAAAGCTTCGGGAAAACCCGTTGTGCGTATTATGCCGAATATGCCCGTTTCCGTAGGAGAAGGGATGACCGCCCTTGCAGCTTCAAGCGATGTAAGCGAAGAGAGTGTTGCGGCTATATGCACCATCCTCGAAGCTTCGGGGAAAGTCGAGCGCGTCGATGAAAAACTTATGGACTGCGTAACGGCGGTGAGCGGTTCGGGGCCGGCATACGCGTTCGTGTTTATCGAAGCGCTTGCCGATGCCGCAGTCCGCTCGGGTATGCCGAGAGATGCGGCCTACGTCTATGCGGCGCAGACGGTAAAGGGCGCGGCCGCTGCGGTTCTTGCCGGCGGAAAAAGTCCCGCCGCTCTGAAAGATGCCGTATGCTCTCCCGGCGGCACGACGATCGAAGGGGTCGCCGCTTTGGAAAAAGGCGGCTTTCGGTCGGCGGTATTCGATGCCGTAAAAGCCGCCTGTGAAAAATCCGCCGCTATGAGCAAACGGTAAGACGCCGGCTTGTTTTCGCAAATCGGCCGGGACATCACCGAAAGCGTATTATCGGGTGTTTTGCAAAGTGCTTTCGATACCTTTCAGCTAATCGATTCCACTTCTTCTTTGGTAAGGCCGGTCATCTGCATAATAAAATCAAGTTCACAATTTGCATTTTTCATCAGCCGTGCCGTTTCAAGTGCTTTTTGGTATGCTCCATCGGAAAATCCTTGTTGTATGCCTTGCACAAGACCTTCGCTTCTACCTTCCAATCTGCCCTCTTCCCGCGCGTCCATCTCGAATCCCGACATAAAACGGTATTCCTGCCGTGCCTGTTCGTTGTGTTTTACTGCCTGTATCATCGTTTCTATCCTCTCTGTGTATTCCGTATTCGCCGTTCCGGTTTTGACATACTCTAAAAAGCCTTTGAGTTCCGCGTCTTCGGCTTTGCTAAAGGCTTCCGCATTTATTATAACCTTTTTTGTCCCGTCGCGTAAGGGTGTTTGCCCGTCTTCGATACAAATATTTTCAAACGTGTAAAGGGGCTTGTCGTTCCCGATCGCATCAAACAAGCACACAAAGAGGATATAACTGTCGTTTAATGTTTTGTAGTGAACACCCTTGTCCAAGAATGCGATGTCAAGCGCCGCCTGATAGTATCTCATGCGCTTGGGGATATTGTACTCGTTGCTTACCTGCATCTCAATGTCGTACGATTTCCCCGCCTCGTCTTTTACGAGCAGGTCGAGCCGCACCGATTTTGCTTCAATGCCGGCTGCTACAGCGTTTTGCGGCGACAGGTAGATGATTTTCCCGATTTTATCTGACAAGATCATTTCGAGAAACTCTTTACAAATGCCTTCATCCTGCATAACCTTGCAAAACATAAAGTCATCAGCGATGGTTAAGTCGTCAAAGCTTTTTCTCATACAGGTCTCCCCGCAAAATATTCACTATATATATCGCGGAGATGTTGCGATTTCGGAGTTTTTTGAAGCAATTTTGGAGAAGGAGCTGCGGAACCTCCGTTCGGGGCAGTTACGTTTATTTTCATAAAAAAGCGCGTAATTTATCACTTTATCGGCGATATATAGATCAGCGACTTCCTTGCCGCGCTACCTCAACAATCGAAGGTGCAGCTATGGAATATACTCATAAACCCGTCGAAGAACTTACCTTTACCGACGACTTTATGTTCGGCACGGTCATGAAAAATAAAGTTATATGCAAAGGTGTATTGGAGCGCTTATTGCACATCAAAGTCGGTAAAATCGAATATCCCTCCCTGCAAAAAACGATCACTCCGTTTTACGAAAGCAAGGGCATACGCCTCGACGTCTATGTCTCCGACCCCGATCGCATCTTCGATATCGAAATACAAACGTCGATCCCGCCTTTTCTTCCCAAACGTACGCGCTATTATCAAAGCCTTATGGATGTCGACAATCTCTTGCGGGGACAAAGCTATGCGGAATTAAAAGAGAGTTATGTCATCTTTATCTGTACGCAGGATCCCTTCGGCAAGGGCTTACCCATATACGAGTTTTGCAATATCTAAGGGCTTTCCAAAAGCTTCAGTTTTTGGAAAGCTCCCTTGATGTATTATGCGACGTTTAAAATTAAGTCATAACGATATAAAAACTTAATTTTAAACTCGACGGGCTGTCGAAAAAGTAACCGACTTTTGAAGACAGCCCCTTTTTCTTGATGACAAAAGCGTCAAGGTGTTTTATAATGTCGGTGCCTACGGTAAAGAGCGAGAAGCTGAATTGAGCGCCTTGTTGGAGTATCTTTGCGAGAGGCGGGCGACGAGCGGTTTTACACGGCGGATTAATGCGCTTGTCGAAAAAGCGAAACGGAACGAAAAGTTCAGGAGCTGGTATATGTCGTTAAATATACGGGAAGATGACTTACGCATGGCAGGTGAAAAGATCGGTTTTGAGCGGGGAATACGCAAAGGCAGGGAAGACGGACTCTTACAAGGCCGACGCGACGGTATTGCCGCGGGAGCTTATCAAAAAGCACGAGAGACGGCGAAAATTTTATCGGGTATGCAAATGAGTCTTGAAGCAATAGCAAAAGCGACCGGCCTCTCGGAATCGGAAATCAAAAATTTATAAGAGCTCGCAAATCCGAGCAGTGCGCAGGATTTGTGAGCGTCTCCTATGAGAGAAAAACGCTGTAGGCGTTTTTCAACTCACGACTTAACTAGAGCAAATCCGAGCAGTGCGCAGGATTTGTGAGCGTCTCCTATGAGAGAAAAACGCTGTAGGCGTTTTTCAACTCACGACTTAACTAGAGCAAATCCGAGCAGTGCGCGACTTGCAACGAGCGCGAAGTTCCCCGCGCAGGATTTGCTTGCGTCTCCTATCACACTGCGCGCCGTAAACGTCACTCCGTGTGTCCTCATAAGGAATCGCAGTCGGCTTGTATATCTTTTGTTGCATTCGAAACGATAAAGTATAAAAACCTACGCCCGGCCGGAGCGGTGCCGCAGACAGCCACCGGAGCGAGCGTAAGCGAGCGAGGAGGCCGAGCGTGAGTGAGCCGCGGAGGGCGGGATCTTCCGATACGTGTCGTCCGAAAAAATTAACGATTAATTATGAGCGGTACTAAAGCCGGTTTCGGATCGCGTCGATAAATTCCCACGAGTTGAGCACGCGCTGGGGCGCAGGGGAGGCGAGGCGCGCTATGTCGCCGGTCATCTCTCCGTCTTCGATTGTCGAAAGCGTCGCCCTTTCGAGGCGTCGTGCAAAATCGCTAAGCGCTTCGGTGCCGTCGAGTTCGCCGCGTTTTGCGAGCGCGCCCGTCCATGCGAAGATGAGCGCAACGGGATTCGTCGACGTCTTTTCGCCTTTTAAGTAGCGGTAGTAGTGTTTTTGCACCGTGCCGTGAGAGGCTTCGTATTCGAATGCGCCTGAGGGGCTGACGAGTACGCTTGTCATCATTGCGAGGCTGCCGCACGCGGATGCGATCATATCGCTCATGACGTCTCCGTCGTAATTTTTGCACGCCCACAGCATGCCGCCTTCGCTTTTCATAATGCGAGCGACGGCGTCGTCGATGAGCGTGTAAAAATAAGTGATGCCGGCTTTTTCGAAGCGCGCTTTGTATTCGGCGTCGAATATGCACTGAAAGATTTCTTTGAACGTGCCGTCGTAGGTTTTCGAAATCGTGTCTTTTGCGCCGAACCACACGGGTACGTTTTTGTCGAGCGCGTAGGTAAAACAGCAACGGGCGAAGTTTTCGATGGACGCGTCGAGGTTGTGGATACCTTGGATGATGCCGGCGCTTTTCATGTCCATGATCGTTTTGCGGATCTCTTTGCCGTCCGTTCCCGTAAACACGAGTTCGGCTTTTCCCGCTCCGGGCGTGCGGATTTCACAATTTTTGTATACGTCGCCGTATGCGTGCCGGCCGAGCGCAATCGGTTTTTTCCAACACGAAACGGACGGATTGATATTGTTTACGAAGATGGGTGTGCGGAACACGGTGCCGTCGAGTTCCGCGCGGATGATGCCGTTCGGACTCGGCGTGAGGTGCGAGAGTTTGTATTCTTCCATGCGTGCCGCGTTCGACGTAATCGTCGCGCATTTGACGCCGACGCCGAGCCGCTTGATCGCTTCGGCCGCTTCGTAGGTTATTTTATCGTCGGTTTCGTCGCGCTTTGTTAAACTTAAATCATAGTATTCGGTTTTGAGATCGACGTAAGGAGAAAGCAATTTGTCTTTGACGAGCTGCCATAACACGCGCGTCATTTCGTCTCCGTCGAGTTCTGCGACGGCGTTTTTCATCGGTATTTTGGTCATGGCAATGAGTATAACTTCTTTCGCGCGCATCGTCCAGCTTGCGGTTTGACCTGCGTTCTTTTTGCCGATGTCAGTGTCGGAACGGCGACGCTGCATTTCGGCTGTACTCCATGCGTAGCTTTTGCCGTTTTGCGTTTTGTTGCACTGTTTTGCGCGATTCGCTAAAATGCGGTTATGATAGAAAGAAACCGATGCTTTGCCAATCTCACTGCGGGCTATCTCTTTCCCGAAGTTGCGCGCCGGAGTAAAACTTACGCGGCTTCTCACCCCGATGCGAAGCTCATCAGTTTGAGCATCGGCAATACGACGGAGCCGCTCGAGCCGCATATTTCGAACGCGATGTCGGACTATGCGCGCGCCCTTGCGACTCCCGAAGGTTATTCGGGTTACGGTGACGAACAGGGGCTTTTCGAACTCCGCAAAAAAATCGCCGAAACCTTTTATGAAGGCATTGCGGAAGCCGATGAAGTGTTCATATCCGACGGTGCAAAATGCGATATTGCGCGCATACAGCTTTTGTTCGGACGCGGAGTGCGCGTCGCCGTGCAGGATCCCGCATACCCCGTGTATGTCGACGGATCGGTACTCATCGGTGCGGCGGGCGCACCGCGTAACGGCGCATACGAAGGTATAAGCTATCTTCCATGTACGCCTAAAAATAATTTTTTTCCCGATTTAACAAAAGTGCGCGACAACAGCATCATCTATTTTTGTTCGCCGAACAATCCGACGGGCTACGCGTCCACGAGAGAAGAGCTCGGCCGCCTCGTCGATTTTGCAAATGCTCACGGCTGTATCATCGTATTCGATGCGGCGTACGCGGAGTTTATCCGTACGCCCGGGCTTCCGAAATCGATTTTCGAAATAAGCGGCGCGCGTACCTGTGCGATCGAAATCAATTCGTATTCGAAGCCTGCGGGATTTACCGGCGTCCGGCTCGGCTGGTCGGTCGTGCCGAAAACGCTTTTATATGCCGACGGTACTCCCGTCATCAAAGATTGGTCGCGTGTTATGACCACGCTTTTCAACGGCGCGTCGAATATCGCGCAGAGAGGCGGACTCGCAGCCCTCGATCCCGAAGGCCTTGCCGAAATGAAAAAGACGATCGATTATTATCTTGAAAACGTCCGTGCAATCGGGGAAGCGCTTTCCGGCGATAATTTTGCAAAAGCGGGAGTGCGCGTTTACAGCACCGGAAACTCGCCCTATCTTTGGGTACATTTTCCGAAATACACGAGCTGGGAAATCTTCGATAAAATTCTTGACGAATGCCGCGTCGTAACGACACCCGGTTCGGGGTTCGGAGAAGCGGGTGAAGGATTTTTGCGCTTCAGCTCTTTCGGTCATCACGAAGCCGTAAACGAAGCGTGTGCACGGCTTTCGGGATTGAAGTTGTAAAATTAATAATTCAATAAGTCGAATGTCGATTTTCGAACGCATTTTAAAATAAGAGTACGCTTTCGGTAAAATTTTCGTTCGCCGGCTCGGGCCGTTTGCCGCACGGTAAAGCGAGCGGCGGTGTTTCGCGCTTACAGCTGCATTTTGTAGCCGAAGCTGCACTCGAATGCGGCGGCGGGAGAATTTTTTATTAAGTCGGAAATGCGGATTTGTATCATGGAACGGTATTCTCCGCTTCCGATTTTTGCCGAGGCATACGGAGTGACGGCGATCGTCGGCAGAGCGGAAAAAAGTCCGGCAAAATTCGACATATCGATATAGGTTTTATCCTTAAATGAAAGCGTATTGTGGATGCCGAACTCGAACCTTTGTGCGCCGAGATATACCGAAGCGTTGCAAAGCGTAACATTAAAACCGAGCGTATCGCGGATAAAAAGCAGTTCGCTTACGGTGTCGGAAGGAAGGCTGAACGCGGCGAACATCGCCTGATACGGCGACAAGCGCATACGGAATTCCGCGAGCAGGTAGATGCTTGAGATATCGAACGAAAAAGTGTCCGAACCTCGTCTGAGCGGCAAGTCGTATACGCCCGCCTGCATAAAAAGTCCGAGCGGCGTATAATTGTTTCCGACAAGCATGGTAATGCCTGCGTGCGCGTACAGAGAGTCGATGAGGAGAAGCACGTCTTCTCCCGCGCCGTTTTTGTTTTTCATCGGCGAATTGACGCCCGCGGCCGCATCGAGGATAAAATACTGATAGGCACACGCGAAACGCACATCGGCGTTCAATACGAAATTATTGTCGGGATTTTCACGGTTGACGTAGAGGTAACCGCCCGCCGCTACGGGCGCATCCGAAAAGCGTACGATATCGGAAACGCCGATGCCGAACAGCGGGCACACGATCGAGCCGGACAGCCCGAGCCAGCTTTCGGTGATTTTCGAAGAGATCGCTTCTATGCCGAACTGCCGCCGCAAAAACAAATCCGATCCGATCGGTTCGTAAGTACCGGCGAAAGCGCTGAAAAAATTCGTACCGCCGTAAAACTGTCTGCGGTAAATGAGGGACAGTTCGTCGATTTTGAAATAGGCGGGCGTTTTATTAAAAATCGTATTGTCGATGATATCGTCGGTGCGGAGCGAAAATTCCGCGCGCGCGATGAGGTTGTTCGCCAAATTGAATTGGCCTGCAAAAAACGACTGCAGTTTGAGCTGCATGTCGAAAGAACCGCTTGCATCCGCAAATCCGAGGTCGGCTTTGATTCCCGTATAACCTGAAAAAAATCCCGCAGCGAATCCGCGATGAGCGAGTACGGCGGATAATGCGTATATGATAAAAAGCGTTTTCCTTCGGTTCACGACGGTACTCCTGAAAAAAACCGTATAGGGAACTTCTAAAAACTGCAGTTTTTAGAGGTAACTTTGAAAATACTATCGTTATAGTATCGGCAAAAAGAACGAATAACTGTATCGGACAAAGGGCGTAAAAATGAATGAAATTTTCCGTTTAGCGCTTGAATTATCTTGGTTTCCGTATATAATAACGGTATGAGCGATTATCTTGATCCCAACAATGAAGAGCTGTTGAAAGATTTTTTTGCCGAAGCCGAGCAGCAGGTGGATAATCTCGAAAGCAATGTGTTGGTCATAGAAAACGATCCGACGAATCACGAAGCGATCGACGAAATCTTCCGCGCGGCACACACGCTGAAAGGCGGATCGGCAACGGTCGAAATGAACGAAATTGCGTCGTTTACGCATTCGATCGAAGACATGCTCGACGAAATCCGCTCCGACAAATTAAAAGTTACCGAACCCGTCATCGATGTGCTTCTCAATTCCATCGACGTTATCAAAGCGATGCTCGAAGCGCGCACAAACGGTTCCGTGTACTCGAAAAATATCGACGATCTTATCAATACGATCCATTCATATAGTTCAGGAAAAGGCGGAAAAGCTTCTGCCGTAAAATCCGCTTCGAAAACCGCCGCCTCGAAAAAGGCGCCGCCGAAAGCGGAATCTCCGACGCCCGCCGTATCCGCGGATGCGGGTTTTGTGCGTCCCGAACTTTCGGAAGGCGAATTCCTCGAACTCAAAGAAGCGTGTCAGGGCAATCAGTCACTGTGGTGTGTCGCCGTAAAATTCGACGAAAGCAATCCGATGAACAGCGTCGGCGGTATTCAAGTGTTCGCCGTGCTCAAATCGCTCGGCAGCGTTTTGAAAACGGTGCCCGATTTCGATGCGCTTTACGAAGACACGTTTTATGAAAACGTTTATTATTATATCGCGACGGCGGAAACGCAGGAAAAGATCGAAGATACTGCATTTCTTAATGACGTGACGCTTGCTACCGATGCGCAGCGCATCGACTCGTTTGACGGTGCGGACGATGAAGCGAAAATCGCCGAAGATGCCGCGTCCGTTTCCGGCGAAAATGGCGCGGACGAAGAGACGGTTCCTTCCTCGCAGTCCGCCGCCTCACAGACGGCTGCTTCGGCTCCGGCACATACGGCGCCGACGGGTTCCATACTGCGCGTGGATTCCCGCCGTATCGATTATTTATTAAATCTCGTCAGCGAAACCGTTATCACAAAGGCGGCGTTCAATCAACTTTCCATGCAGCTTGTCAATTCGTTTCTCATGTTTCAAGGCATGGAAGCGAATTACAAAGAAAAAATGCGGCAGCTTTTTGAAATGCTTCCGCAGTATCTCGAGAGAATCGAAAGCGGCACTCCGGTCAATGACGTAAAAGCTGAAATCATGAGCGACTACGGAGACCTGTCGAATCTCTTCGACGCGTACGTTTCCGAAGTCAAAAGTGCGACCGATAAATTCCGTTCGTCGACCCAGAACCTCGGACGTATTTCGAGCGAACTGCAGGAAGGCGTCATGAAAATCCGCATGGTTCCGATCAGCCAGATTTTCAGCCGCTTTCCCCGCGTCGTGCGCGACTTGCAGCGTGATCTTAACAAAAAAATCGATCTCAAAATCGAAGGCGAAGATACCGAACTCGATAAATCCGTCGTCGAAGATCTGCTCGATCCGATCATGCACTGTGTGCGCAATTCCGTCGATCACGGCATCGAATCCCCCGGTGATCGCAAAAAGGCGGGCAAACGCGAAACGGGTACGGTGCTTTTGAAAGCGTCGAACGAAGGCAATATGATCATCATCGAAATATCGGACGACGGCGGCGGTATCGATGTGCAGCGCGTCCGCCAAAAAGCGGTTCAAAAAGGTCTCATCCATCCCGATAAAATTTTGACGGATCAGGAAGCGTTCAATCTCATCTTCGAACCGGGATTTTCGACGTCGGATAAAATCACGAATATTTCCGGACGCGGCGTCGGACTTGACGTCGTCAAAACGATGATCGAAAAATTGAACGGCACGGTATTCGTTTCTTCGGTAAAAGGACGCGGTACAACCTTTACGATCAAACTGCCGCTGACGCTTGCGATTATACAGGGTCTGCTCGTCAGAGTCGGAAGCGAAGTGTATTCCATTCCGATTGCGAGCGTCATTGAAAGCCAGCGCATCAAGCTGAGCGAAATAAATACGATCGACAACTACGAAGTGCTCAACGTGCGCAACGAAGTTATCAGCATTTTGCGCTTTTCACGCCTGTTCAATATCCGCGAAACCGACGAGGATAACGACGGTTATTGTTTTATCGTCATCGTCGGTTCTCAGGAAAAGAAAATCGGTATTATGGTTGACGGACTTATCGGCGAAGAAGACGTCGTTATCAAACCGCTTCGCGACCGGTTTACGAATTCGCCCGGCATTGCCGGTGCGTCCATTCTCGGTGACGGTTCGGTATCGCTGATTATCGACGTAAGCCAGCTGCTTGAACTCGGCGTGCGTAAAGAGATAAACGCTCAGCAGGCGATCGGTGCGAATAGGTGAGTGAGGTTCCGATGGAAGAAAAGACAATACAGGATCGGTTGAAAAACGCTTTTGCCGTGGCGGAAGCTGCGGTCGTCAACACGCGCGGCAATCTGTCCGTCGTCGATTTCAGAATGGTATCGTTTTCGCTTTCCGGAAAAGATTACGGCGTAGATATCATGCATGTCAAAGAGATCGCGAAGGCGGGGCAGTTTACGTATGTTCCGAATACGCTTCCGTTCGTGCTCGGTGTGTACAATCTCCGCGGCGATATCATTCCGATTATCGACTTACGCCTCTTTTTCAATATCCCCATACCGGAGCGCACCGACAAAAAAAACAAGCTTGAAAGCTTGCTCATCCTTTCCGTCGGCGAGCAGACTTTCGGTGTCGTCGTCGATAAAATCGATAAAGTTCTCGGCGTGCAAAAAAGCAAAATTCAGCCGCCGCATCCTCTGTTCGGCGATATCAATATCAAATATATTGCAGGTATCGTCGAAGCGGATAAGCGCCTCTACATTTTGCTCGACGTCGCGCGTATTTTCAATACACGTGTCGGCGAAGAAGAAAAAGGCCGTGCCTATACCAAACAGGTTTTCCATACTTCCGCATCCGATGCTGCGCCGCAGGTGCCGGTTTCAGCCCGTAAAAATGCCGCAGACGCGATGGATGAACGAGCCGCCGCCGCTGCGAAACCGTCCGCTTCGCAAACGCAGAGCAGCACGCCCGATACGTCGGCTCAGGATTTGAAATTCATTATCGAAAGCTTAAAGACGTATCGAAAATTTACGGTGACGCCGCTCAACGAACAGTGGGTGAACGCGCGTTTCGACTCATGGAAAGAAGAGCGCGGCAAGGGCAAATCACAGCTGCAAAACGAAAACGACGCCGACCTTTTTTTGTCGCTGTTTTGGTCGCCGTGTACGGGCACGTGGTGGACGAAAGCTTATGCCGACTCCGTATACAAAGTCCTGCCCGACAACACTGCAAAGCAGATCTGCGTGTGGAATCCCGGCTGCGGTAAGGGGATGGAAACTTATTCCCTTGCGTGCATACTGCGGAAAAAATATCCCGGAGCGCGGCTTCGAATTTATGCGCAGGATATCGATTTGCTCAGCGTTTCGAATGCACCGCTTATGTCCGTGCCGGATGCCGCCGCGTCCGATTGGTACGCGCCCTTTTTGACCAAAAAAGTAAACGGTGAATACACATTTACACAAGACGTAAAAGATAGTATTATGTTCGAGTACCACGATTGTCAGCATACGAATCAGCTTCCCGCAATCGATATTATCTTTGCGCGTGACGTTTTGTCGCTTTTGCCGCAGAGCGGACAGGAAGCGGTTATTACCGACTTCGACGAAAAGCTCAAAGCAAACGGTATCATCGTTGTGGGCGAAAACGAAACGCTTCCGGCCGGAGCCGGTTTTATTGAAAAGACAATAGGTGCACTGAAAGTGTACACAAAAAATAAATAAAGGGGATTTGAATGAGAGTAGAGTATATTAACCCGTTCGTTGAAACTTCTTACAGCGTTTTGAAAGAAGTGCTCGGGGGAGCCGATGTAAAGCGCGGCGATCTGTATCTCAAATCGACGGCCATGCCGATGATGGGGGTTGCCGCACTGGTAGGTCTCGCCGGCGATGTTGAAGGACGCGTCCTGTACGATATGACGATCGAAACGGCGCTGAGTATCGCTTCGAAAATGAACGGCGAAACGCTTCCCGAATTCGATGATTTGGCAAAAGCGACGATCAGCGAACTTGCGAATTTGATTACGGCACAGGCGGTTACCAAATTGCAGGAACTCGGATTTAAATTCGATTTGACGCCTCCGGCGCTTTTTGTCGGTCAGAAGATGGAAATCGCGGCTCTCAGCAGCGCTCACACGGAAAACGTCGAAGCGCTTATCGTCCCGCTTATTTCCGAATGCGGTAAAATCGAAGTCAATGTGGCAATACGTGAACGTACATAAACGGCAGGAGTGTAGAATATGAAGACAAAACAGGATTTCCCGACAATTAACGATCGGCCGCAGGAAGGGCTGAAAGCCGACGGATCGAAGATCCGCGTATTGGTTGTGGACGATTCAATGTTCGTTGCAAAGCAGCTCGGTCAGATTCTCTCAAGCGAAGGTTACGAGATTATCGCGACGGCTGCCGACGGTAAAGAAGGTGTGGACAAATACAAAGAACTTTGCCCGAATGTCGATCTCGTAACGATGGATATCACTATGCCGCGCATGGACGGTATCACCGCGCTCGAACAGATTATGACGTTCGACAAAAACGCGCGCGTCGTTATGGTCAGTGCGCTCGGCAAAGAAGAATTGGTAAAAAAATCTTTGCTGCTCGGTGCAAAAAACTACATCATCAAACCGCTTGACCGCAAAAAGGTTTTGGAGCGCATTTCTTCAAGCATGAAATAAAGTGCCGCGATGCGGGCTGTCGAAAAAGAAAACGACTTTTGAGACAGCCCCGTTTCAAAGAATCGTATTTGTCGTTTCCGCATTTATAAAAAGTTTGTACCCCTCTTTTGCTTTCAAAATATGGATTTCCGAAGTTTTTTCGTCGAGATATGTCCGTAATCGCGATATAGCCGAATAGATCGTGCCTTCTTTTGCACATATACCTCGTTTCCGAAGCAGTTGCTGCAGTTCGGGAATGCTTACCGCCCTGCCTTCATTTGTAAACAGGATTTCGAACACGGAAAAGATCGAAGTGGAGAGTTGTTTCTTGTATACGGCAAGAAGCGCTTCATGCTGCGTCCTATCTTTTTCGTCTTTTGAAAAACCGGATGTTCTCGATATGCGATCGAGCGATATATGCGGTTTTGTGCCGTGAGTTTCGACCGTTTCGGCAATCGTCTTCAGCGGAGGAAACAAGGAATCGATATCGAGCGAACCGATATGTCCGTAGTACAGATTGAGCGCCATAATCCAATGCTTCAGGCGCGAATCGGCATCTTTGGGAAACGGACTGTTATAAAACAGCAGCGGGATGGAACATCCGATATCGTGCATGTATCGATAGATATTGAAAATGCTGTGATCGTAGGTGAGATAATCGATAAGGAGCAAATCGGGACAGGTTTTTATCTTCAAAATCGATTTGTAAAATTCGTCCGAATTTATGTAGGTATTGCACGTATGGCCGTTGTCCTCCAGTGCCTTTGTGATCTTTTTACATGCTTTTCGATGCTTCGTGTAAAAATAAAATGTCATCGCCGGTTTCTCTCATCAAACCTTTGTACTCCCGCTTGCTGTAAGTATGTCGATTATATTGTAGCATGAAAAATCCGCCTTGACTAATATTTCTTTTTTTAGGATTATTAAGAGCATTATAAAAACTACGGATTAAAAAGCGGCGCTTAAACGGCGAGACGCGTTTTAAGGATGTTATGAAAAAAAATACGATAACCCGCGCATATCTTGAATCGTTGCCTTTTTCCGACTTGCTTGCGCTTGCTGACACGTACGGCATAGATGTGCCCGATAATTTGAACAGACGGTTTCTCATCGGTGAACTCCTCGATGTTGTAAAGGAAACCGGGAACGATTCGGACGATATGATTGTCACTCGGGAAAAAGATGAAGCGCAGTCTTTATCCGAGCGGCTTCCCGAATCCTACAATGTTACGGAAATAGAAGCGGTACTCAGAAATCCTGCGTGGATTTACGTCTATTGGGACATAGGCGAACGCGATATCCGCAGTTTAAAAAAACACGGAGACTATACGATCTTTCTTCGCGTCCGTTCTTTTTCAGATCGTGCGGCTTCAAAGAGCGAAGATGCGTATGATGTGCAGATCGATCAAGGCGATACGTCGGAATACCTTTTGTGTCCCGCAGGCAAAAAAATCATTCGTGTGGAACTTACCGCTTCGACTGCGACGGGAACGACCGTACTCGCTTCTTCGTGTTCGGTTGAAATTCCGCGCTCTTCAAAACTGCTTACTCATATCCGTCCGGGCAATGACGGCGATATAAGACCGATTGCAGCCCTGTCGGGTATAAAAGAACTTTTGCTCGATCATTATGTACATCATCGTGAATCGTTTTTCTAAAAGCACCTCTGAAAGTTCTGTCGGATTTTTAAAGGTGCCGTCGAGTTTTAATTTTCAACATCGGAGACTGCGATGGCAAATAAAAGAATTGTTTTATTAATTTCAAATCTTCAGGAATTCATCTATCACACGGGCGCCGAAGAAAAAAGATTTGCGGCGGAGATGAATCGCCTGTATGAATCGATTTCATACGTCTATATACCGCTGCTCAATATGTTCGCTTCGCTTGAAAAGGACGGTGTTCCGTTTAAAATTGCGCTCGTGATTTCGCCGGTGCTGTGTACGCTTTTGAAAGACCCCGTCGTGCAGCAACAGTACATCGCGTGGCTCGATGCGAAAATCGAACTGGGTAAAAGCGAACTTGAGCGCTGTAAAGACGATGCTGCGATGTGCGATGTCGTTAAATTTCATCTTGAAAAAGCGCAGGAAGACCGCTTTTGCTTTACGGCGGTGTACGGTCAGGATTTATTGAAAAAGATTGCCGAATATCAAAAGAAGGGATATGTCGAACTGCTTGCAACTTGCGCTACGAATATTTTTTTGCCGCACTATGCGGATATGGGCGAAGTGCTCAATGCGCAGATAGAAACGGGGTTATACGCTCATCGTTCGTTTTTCGGAGGCCGCGCGAAGGGATTTTGGCTTCCGGAAACGGGCTATATTCCGGGGCTCGAGCGGGTGATGAGCACGTACGGCGTGGATTATACGGTACTCGATGCACGTTCATTTCTTTTTTCCGACGATATCGCTGAAAAAGGGATATTTGCACCGGTCGTCTGCGGCGGAAAGACGGTCGCGTTTGCCCGCGATAACCGTACCGATGAAGAAGTTTTCGGAGAAAAAGGTTACGCATCTTCTTCCGTCTATTGCAACGTCAACCGTGACATTGCATTTGAGCTTTCATTCGAACGGCTCGCACCGTACTTCCGCGGTGCTTCATCGCGCTATGCGTCGGGCTATCAATATTACAATAAAGGCACCGAAAAAAAAGGTTCCGATTGCCTCTACGATCCGATGCGCGCCGCCGAACAAAATGAAATCGATGCGGCGGCTTTTTTCGACAAAAAGCTCGATGTACTCGTGCAGGCGGAAAGTCTTTTGCCGTCCGTGCCTCAGTTTTCACTCGTGTGTACATTTTCAGTCGAACAGTTTTTGCAGCAGTGGCATGAAGGCGTCTCATGGATCGAAAACATATACCGCTACGCGAAAGACAAACCCGCTTCGTTTTCGTCTTTTGAAGATATCATCGCCGCACAGGGACATTTGCAAAACCTGCAGCCCTACTGCAGCGCTTCGATCGGATCGGGATACGGAGAAACGCTCATCGCAAATAAAAACAGCTGGATGCTGCGTCATGCGCGTAAAGCAAGCGAACGGATGATCGATTTGGCCGAACGTTTTCCCGACGATACGGGGCTCAAAGCGCGGCTTTTGAATTTGAGCGCGAGAGAACTTTTGCTTGCGCAGTCGTGTACGTGGGCAAATATGATATGGGAAGGCACTTTCCCCGAATATGCCGAAGCGCGTTTTACGGAAAGCATCGGCGCGTTTATAAAGGTTTTCGAATCGCTCGGCGCAAATACGGTGAGCACCGAATGGCTTACGTCGTACGAAGCGAAGCATCCCGTGTTCCCGTGGATAAATTATCGGATTTTCAGTAAAAAACGATGATGCAATGGGGCTGTCTCAAAAGCCGCCTGCTTTTTCGGCAGCCTTCCGTCTTGTTAATTTTGCAGGGATTGTGCGTCGCGGATGCGCTGCTGCAAATCGATTTGTTTTTGTGCGCTTTCGATTCCCTCTGTTGCGGGAGTAAAGCGGGGATCGAGCGCGAGTGCTTTATTCCATACTTCGACGGCTCCTCGGAAATCACCCTTGGCGAAGAGAGCGAGTCCTTCGCCGTACAATCGTTCCGCTTCGCTTTGCCGCTTTGCTCTTCCGCCGTCGCCGAGCAGTATTTTTGCGCCTGCGCTTATGTGATTTGACGGAAAAGGATTGAACGACGAAAATCGGTCGAAAGTATAGGCCGCTTCCAAACGCACGCGCTTAAAGAGCGTAACGCTTATGCCGCCTCCGGCGCTTTGAAAACGTATATAAGGGGCGTTTTCGTCGGCGGAAAAAGTGCAGCCGGCGAAAACCGCTAAAAAATCGGTGACGGTCAATTCGACGGCGCAGCCGGCAGTTCCGAGCATATAGTTTCCGATATTCGAAAGATTTACGGGTTGTTTGAATTCCGCAGCGGCAAGCAGCCGTTTAAGGGGCCGGTAAGACAGTCCGAGCGAAACGCTCGTCGGAAGCGGATCGTCCGTTTTAATCTTTTCTCCGAAGCCGGTTATCGCGGCTCCGGCATTGCGGACACATAAAGCCAAACGCAGGTTCGGCTCTCGTGAAGCGAAAAATTTGCCTGCATTGAAGCGCAGCATGACACCCGCATCGGATGCAAGTGCGAGGGCGGAACGCGAAAGGCTTGCGGAACTTATGATCGATCCCGATGCGTCGGGCATACTGCGCCATGCGGTTTTTAGATTTGCGCCGAGCGCGATCCCTTTAAAATAATAACCGGCGAGAATATTGTATGATATGTTGAAGGTTGCCGACGCTTCGGAATAGAGGCTGTCCGCACTTCGTTTGCCGAAAGCGCCGTATTCGTAAAAGGGGACGTAAAAAAATCGGAGTTCTCCGCCGAATCCCAAATCGCCGTGCCTTGCGGCCGCGGCGGCCGTTTCCATCGCCGCTCCCGCAATCCATATATTGTGAAATAATGCGATTTCATTTTGTTCAAGCAGCGAGCTTGCCGCCGGATTGTAATCGATACAAAAGCTGTCGTCCGAAACAGCCGTATATGCGCCGCCGAGCGCTTCAGCCCTTCCGCCCGACGGAACGGTGAGCGAATAAAACGAGAGGGCATTTTCATCCGTATTTGAAAACGCGGACAAGGCTTTTGCGAACGAGCCGGCTCCGGTAAAATCGAGGGCAAAGGCGCGAATCGAAATACAAAAAACGAACAGTAACGGCATACGAGCAAAAAATGTTTTCATCATCGGCATTTCAGTATATCATATTTTCGGCATTTTTTCTCGACTTCGAGATTGAACATACCGAAAATATAAGCAGCCGTATGCAGACCGGTACCGTAGGTTTTTTCGCAAAAACATGATACAATATATTTAAACGGGAGATTGCAATCCGTTAATAATGAAAAAAATATTTTTAGCCGCAGCATACTGTATTCTCATTGCCGCGCCGTTTTTTGCAAAACCGAAAGACGACAGCCTCTCCCTCGCCGAAATCGACCGGCTCATTCGGGAGACGGACTACGATGCGGCGCTTTCTGCGCTTTACGAGTTCAATGTATCGCATCCGGAACGCTTCGAAGATATGCAGCGGCGTGTCGGAAAAATTATTAAAAAACTTAACCTCTATACCGCAACCGCTTCGCAGCTTTTCGATACTGTGGAAAATGACCCCGAAAACGGGGAAAAAATATTGGCGATTATCGCGAAGCTCGAATCGTTGAAAAAAAATCCGACGGAGCAGCAGCTTTCGTTTATCCGCGAAGCCCGATCGGCAGCGCAGTTTACGATGTATCGAAGGCAGCTGTTTTCGATTTTGCAGGCGAGTGCGGATTCGGCGCACGGCGGCAATTATACGGATGCCGTCGAAAAAGCGGAAAGCGGCTTTTTTATGTACCGCGATGATTTTTTTAATAAACACACCGATGCTCTCGAAACGATTCCGGTACGGAGCGCTTTGTCTTATGTCGATGAGCGGATCGCCGCATATAAAGCGCTCGAAGAAAATCTGCAGAGCTCGGTACGTTCTTTTTCCGATGTCGTCCATTTGGGCGATGTCGAAAAAGCGCATGCTCTGTTTCCCGCCGTGCAATATTCTTTCGGGGAATTTGCGGAATTGCGGAACAGTATCTATCGGCTCGGTTTTGAACTGTGGAATATGGGGCAGTCGGAAAACGCGACGGTAAGCGATGCGTCGTTTTTACCTTTCGTTTCTCGTTTTATTCTCGGCATCAATACGATTGCGGACTCCGGTGTTTTAGGCGCGATGAATTGCGAATGGGATGCCCTTACAAAGCATATGGAAGACGAAATCCGATGGATGCTTATACAGAACATCGATTCTTTCGTTTATAACTTGGACGCCGGCGCGTTTACGGGCGAAAACGCTTTTCCCGAGCAAAAAGAACTTTCGGCATGTATGTCGTTTGCGGAACTCGGAAAATCGATAAACGCTTTATATATGCTCAGGCGTGAATTGGACGGAACGCCTGAAAAATCGCGCTTTTCAAATTTCGGGCTATCGGTCGATTACGGTGCGGCTCTCGCTTCCCGTTTTTCGGTTTTGCTCGATGCGGGTAAAGCGATGACGGCCGAAAGACAAAAAGCGCTTTCGCTTCCGGAACCGGCCGATTACGACCGCGCGGCAATAGACGGAAAAGCGTATACGGATTCTCTTCTTGCTTCCGTCGAATTTATTAAATCCGAAGCGATGAAGATTTCTCAGGATAATTTCGAACTCTCGCCGGAAGCCCGTGCATACCTCGGAGCGCAGTATACGGAAGACGATGAAATAATCCCCTTCGATACCGCCGTCGGCGCATACCGTAAATTTTCCGGGGATGCGGCCGACTTCAGCCGCAATGCCGAAATTGAAGTATGGCAGAAAATCGCCTCGTACTATGCCGCATGCGGCGCGTCGTATGAAGCGGCGCGGTCAACGGATTTTGCCAATATCGAAATGCTCGAAGGCGAAAACTTCGATGAAGGTGTCGGTACGAGATTGAAATACCCGCTTCAAACGGCGGAAGCGGCTGCCGCTTTTCAAAATGCGCTTGCGGCAAATACGGACGTCCTCGTTTCGGCGCGGACGCTTTTGGCGCGGGGGCCGTATGCCGATACGTACGCATTGCCGCTGAAGCGGATTTGCGACGCGATTACCAAACTCGATTCGTTTGCACCGAAAGCTCAAACCGTAAAAACCTATGCGACCGAACAGGTCAATGCGGCACGGCGTGCAAAAGACGAAGCCGATTTGAGGTATGAGCAGGCGAAAAAGGCGCTTTCGGCGAACGACTTCGCTGAAGCTCGCGGAAGGCTTCAGGAAGCGCGTACGAAATACAATGAATCGCTTTCGTATCAGGAATCGCCCGAACTGCGCAAGCTTTCCGATGAGCGGCTTGCGTCTTTGGGCGAGCGCATTCAAACGCGGCAAAACGAAATCGTCGTCCGCCGTGTACGCGACATGAAAACGAAAGCGCGGAACGAATATTACAACGGAAATTTCAGCGCTGCGGAATCCGTTTTGACGCAGGCAAAAGCGCTGTGGGCGATGACGAATATCGACGAAGATGAAGAGATAACGTCGCTGCTCGCTTTGGTCGGTACGGCGCTTTCGCTTCAGGCGGGGCGTGTTCTTTCTCCGTCGGCACCGCTCTATCCGGAGATGTCACAGCTTTTAAGCATTGCACGGCAGTATTTCAACGAAGGACAGAATTTATTAAAAAAAGGCGATACGGATGCGGGAAAAGCGCTTCTCGCCCAAGCGCTGCAAAAAATTCAAGAGCTGCAGCTCGTCTACCCGCGCAATCGATCGGCAAGTCTTTTAACGCTGCGGATCCGGCAAGTGCTCGATCCTTCGGGGTTTGCGTCTCTGTTTGCCGAGCGCATCGAAATGGCGAAAGCGAATTATAAAACGCCCGACAAACGGCAGTCGGCTTATACGGATTTGCTCGACTTGTATGAAATCGACCCGTCGTATCCGGGACTCGCCGCTCTCATCTACGAAACGGAAATCGATTTGGGGATCCGCCGCCGTCCTCAAGACCGCGAGGCGATCGCTCGTGCGGCATCTCTTACGAAGCAGGCGCAGAGCGTTGCCGACAGTGCAGGACGGGACGAAGTGAAACTTCGCGCGGCGCTCTCTCTTGTCAATGAAGCGATTTCTCTCGATCCGAACAACAATGCGGCGCTCCTTTTAAAAGATCGCATACAGATTGCGATCGGAGGCGAGACGCTTATCGTGCTGTCGTCCGAAGACGAAGCGAAGTATCAAAAAGCGGTCACCGCTTTGCAGAGCAATGACATCGTTACCGCAAATGCGCTCGTCGAAGAACTCTTACAAAAACCGTCAAATAAAAACTCTTCGAAGATTATCGATCTGCAAAAAAAGATCCGGGCGCTGCTGTGATGAACCGAACGATAACGATAATAAAATGCACTCCTTTGTCCGCGCTGTGTGCCGCACTCTTTTGCATTTCCGTTGCGCCTCTTTATGCTCAATCGATGTATTGGGAAAATGCCGTACGCATAACGGAGGGCGATGCCCGTTTTCCCCGTGTCGTAACGAACGGTAAAAAAACATGGGTGTTTTGGGAAGAGATCGATACGAAAAACGAAACGATAGGACTTTCGTGCCGCTATACCGATACAGACGGTACGGTGCGGACGAATCGCCGTTTCGCCGGTCCTTTTCCGTATTCGGGGAGGGTACCCGACATCTATTCCGCTGCGGTTTCAAAAAGAGGAACGGTAGCTGTTGCAGTGCTTTCGGGAAAAAAAACGATTTCGATTTTCACGTCGTCCGACGACGGCGCTTATTTTACCGAAGTGAAGATTCCCCATTATGACGAATCTTTCGTCGCACCTCAAATCTATGCGACTTCGCGCGGCACTTTTATGCTCTTTGTGTCGCTCGGACAAAACGCTTCGTTTGCAATGTATGCGGCGACATCTCCCGACGGTTTTGCATGGTCGGAGTTTTCTCATTTTTTGCCCGCTGATTCTCAAGTAAATCCGTTTATTCCCGTACTCAATTCGATGCCGAAAAACGATGTCGTTGTTTTTCAAGCGCAGTATATCCTTGAAAACCGCATATCCTATCAGCTTTATGCGACTTTTTCTTCCGATGCGGGAGTGACGTGGTCGATGCCTTTGCTGATCACCGGCGCTTCTTCGCTTGCACCCGACGATAAACACGGTTTTTCCGCGTATCACAATCAGCGTCCGTTTTTGTTCACGCGATCGGGCGTTACGTATATCGCATGGGAGCGGACGTATTACGCTTCCGAGAATTCGCATATTTGGGTCGGACAGCTGACAAAAGAGGGAATCGTTGCCGGCACTGCAAAACAAATCAGCGGAGAGGGGAATGCGAACCGCGTCGTCCTCTTTTCGTTTAATAATACTTTGTCCGCCGTTTGGTTTGATACGAGGATCGGCATCGAAACGGTGCGTATGGCGCAAAAAAAAGGTCCGCTTTGGGAAGAGATTACTCTTTCATCGGGACGTGTTCCGAGCCTTTTCGCGTTTCCCGTTATCACCCGATCGAAATCGAATGTCGAACACCTCGCATTCGTGTGGCAGGAAAATCCCCAAAACGGAAAGCCGGGTATCTATCTTCTTGAACCCGATATTTCGGTTGCTCCGCCTTCGATCGAACCGCTTTCGTTCGAAACGGGTAAACGCGCGAAGGAAAGGCGCGTACGCTTCCGCATCGAATTGCCTTCGGATTCGTCCGGCGTCGCCGGCTATTCGTGGAGTTGGTCGCAAGACAAATCGACCGAACCTCCCGATACGATTATGAATACTTCGAAAGAGCGGACGGTCGAAGTAAATGCGTCTGCCGAGGGCAAATGGTATTTTAAAGTACGAACGGCGGACTATGCGGGAAACCGATCGGATTCGGCGGTTGCCGAATATTACCTCGATTTGACGGCACCGGCAAAACCTTCGATCAAACTTCCCGAAACGGATAAGGCCGGCTTTATCCGTTCGAATTCATTCGACATAAGCTGGCAGCCGGATGCGGCCGACAGCGATATCGCCGGCTATACGTGGCATTTGCAGTACATCGCACCGATCGATGATCGCCTTGTTTACACGAAGCGTCACACGATGCGGGTGAGCGTTGACGAAGCGAAAGCTATGGCCGCTTCGTTTTTGACATCCCGCGCGGATGATATTCGGCACGCTGAAAAACCGCCGAAACGCATACTCGGAAAAGAGCGCCGTACTTCGTATGCAAACCGTAAAAACGGACTCTATGCGTTTTCCGTTGCGGCCATCGATGATGTCGGCAATATAGGCGAAGCGTCTACGGTGCCGCTCCTGCTTAACAAATATGTGCCCGTCACCTATATTACGTCGGTCGCCTCGTCGAGCGATATGTTCGGAAATCTCACGATCGATATCATCGGCGGAGGTTTTACTTACGACGGAACGGTAAATGAAATATATATCGACAAGGACGGAAAGGCTCCCTATGATTTAACGCTTCGGCGGAGCGAGGGAACGTTCCGAGTAGTGTCGGACAATCGCATCGTCGACATACGCACCGGCACCGCGCTCGATGAAGGCGCGTATCATATAGGACTTGTGCATTCCGATCGCGGACTTTTTATGAGCGGCGTGCTTTTCCGTGTCGAAAAAAAAGGTACGGTGAAAATGGAACGGCAATACGCTTACGGTTCGCCGTGGCAGCCGATTAAAACGGCATCGCCGTATCATATTCAAATCGGAACGCTTTTGTTTTGGATCGTAATTGCCCTTGCAGCGGCAGGGTTTGCGTTTGCCCTTTTCGGCTTGACGGAGACGGTACGGGATACGCTTGCCGTTCGTATGGAAATACGCGCGCTTATTGCAGGAGATAGTATGCCTCAGAGGAAGAAAAAACGATTTATGCAGCTTAAGTATAAAGGCATCAGCCTCAGATTCAAATTGATGCTGTTTACGACGCTTCTCGTCATCGTTACCGTAGTGCTCGTTGCGCTGCCCTTCGGCATCAATATGGTGCGCACACAGCAAAGTACGCTTGCGCGCGGGCTTTCCGAACGGGTTGATATGCTCCTCGAAAGTTTGTCTTCGAGTACGCGTGTCTATATGTCGACACAAAATATTCTTGAAATGAATTATCTGCCCGATCAAATGTCGTCGCTCGAAGAAGCTCGGTACGTAACGATTACCGGTTATCCGTCGAACAATGCGAATACCGGTCTCGGGTATGTATGGGCGACAAACGATCCCGAAATTTTGCAAAAGATTTCGAACTCGGCGCTCACGTACGGGGTGTCGGAGATAACGAATGAAACCGTTCGGGAAATCGCCCGGCGGTGCGAAAAACTCAATGATGCCGCCGCAAAAGAGGTGGGAGGCATTGCAGCCGATATAGCCGAACTCAATGCCGAAGGCATTTCGCTTGCGCTGCGAACCGACGAGCGTTCCGTTGAGCGCCGCGAAGAGATTGCCCGGATCACGACGGAACTTTCGACAAAGCTGACCGTTTCGCTGAATGAGCTTGCGGCAAAAGGAAGCGGTTCCGTTCCTTCGTATGATTATAATCATTTTGACAGGGTAAACACCGATTATCTTTTTTATCGGCCGGTACTGTATCGTTACGGCACTTCGCAGGAATATGTGAGGGGTATCGTCTTTATGCGAGTGTCTACGGAAAACATCGTTGCAGCGGTCTACAATGCGCGCCGCAGCGTGTTTTTGACGGCTCTCTTTATTGCACTCTTTGCCGTTCTGATCGGTGCCGCCGGTTCGTTTATACTTGCATCGATTATCGTGGCCCCTATCCGTGAACTTGCGCGCCACGTGCAGATCATCGGTGAAACGGCGGACAAGATGAAGCTTGCGGGGCACGATATAAAAATCAAAGGACACGATGAAATCGGGCAGCTCGGAGAGAGCGTCAACGAAATGACGCACGGACTTGTTCGGGCGGCAAAAGACGAACGGCTGCTCATGGACGGCAGGGTTGTTCAGCAGACTTTCCTTCCGCTCGTGACGGGCGAAGACGGTGCAAAAGGAACGTTTGCAAAACTCGACGAAGTCAATCTCCGGTGTTTCGGTTATTACGAAGGAGCGACGGGAGTTTCGGGAGATTATTTCGATTATAAAAAACTTGATGACCGCTGGTATGTTTTAATAAAATGTGATGCCTCGGGACACGGCGTTCCCGCAGCTCTTCTCATGACGATCGTCGCGACGCTCTTCCGTACGTATTTCGCAAACTGGTCATACGAGCGCAACGGTACGCAGATCGATACGGTCGTTTCGCAGATAAACGATTTTATCGAATCGCTCGGCATCAAAGGAAAATTCGCTGCGATAATCATCTGCCTTTTCGATACCGTTTCGGGCGATGTGTATATGTGCAATGCGGGCGACAATATCGTCCACATATACGACAATATGGCACGAAAGGAAACCGAACTGACGCTGTTTGAAACGCCGGCGGCCGGCCCGCTTCCGTCATCTCTCGTTAATATGAAGGGCGGATTCAAAGTCGAAAAAACTCACTTACAAAAAGGCGATGTGCTTTTTCTCTATACCGACGGCATCGAAGAGGCGACGCGGAAATTCCGTTCCCCGTCGTTTGACGTTATACGATGTGCCGAAAAAGGTTTGCATCCGGGAGACGTTCACGGCAATCACAAAGTCGGTGAAGATTCGGAGCAGCTTGAAAGCAGCCGCGTCGGTGAAATCATCGAAGCGGTATTTGCACGGAACGTTTATACGCTTAAAAAATTTCACAATCCGATTCCCGACGAAGAACTCGTTTTCGATTTTTCGACATGCAAAGGGACGATCGAAGAAGCCGTCATCGCGCTCGTATCGGTTGAAAAAGTGTTCCGCATGTACAAGTCACCCGATGTAACGGCAGCCGATGTCGTACGCGTCGACAAAAAAATCGATGAGTTTCTTGAAAAGCATTTCAATCGATACAATTATTATTGCGGCGTAAAACAGGAAAGCGCGGAAGGAACGAATTATTTCGAATACGCATATCTCCGTGAAGACGAACAGCTGGACGATTTGACGCTGCTCGCCGTCCTCCGCCCGTAAAATATTTCGCCGAAAATATTTTATAAAAACGTTTGCAACCGCGGCTATTTGTGTGTATATTATAGGGGAAATGTACAGGAGGTTGTATGGCCATCGGTGATAAAATCAAACGATATTTCGACAAAGGCGTGGAAGCGTCTAAGACGGCATTCGACAAAGGGATGGAAGCGTCTAAAACCGCGTTCAATAAAGCGAGCAGCGCCGTTCAGGATTTCAGCGACAAAAGCGTCGTCCGCATAGAAAAACATCAATTCGAAACGAAAAAAGAAGAACAGCTGCTTGCACTCGGGAAAAAAGTTTTTGAAAAATTCTCGGGCGATGCGGCGTCTGCAGTTCGCGGCGATGATGCCGAGATCGCGCCGATCGTTGCGGAAGTAAAGCATTGCGACGAAGAGATTGCAAAACGCGAAGAGGCGCTTGCTCAAAAGCCGAAGCAGGACTGAAGGTTTAAAAGCGCCGCTGAAATAGCGCGGCGCTTTTAACTTCGAGTTTCGGACGAAGCCGAAACATCGCTTATTAACTGTGCGCTTACGCGCATCGATTCAACAGTCTCCAAAATTGATATTTTGTTCGACTGTTGAATTTTAAGGAAGGTTTAAAAGCACCGCTCGAATGGCGCGGTGCTTTTAACTTCGAGTTTCCTCTCGAAAACTCGCTGATATACGTGTGCGCGCTCGCGCACTAATGCGGCATTTTCGAAAATTAATATTTTCTGCAATGCCGCATTTTAAGGAAGGTTCAAATTGAACGTCTGAAATAGCGCGGCACTTTTAACTTCGAGTTTTCTTTCGAAAACTCGCTGATATACGTGTGCGCGCTCGCGCACCAATTCAACAGTCTCCAAAATTGATATTTTGTTCGACTGTTGAATTTTAAGGAACGGTTAAACGAAACACTGAAATAGCGTGTTTCATTTAACGGCGAGTTTGCCGTAAGGCAAACGTCGCACATCAACATGTGCGCGTTCGCGCACTAATGCGGCATTTTCGAAAATTGATATTTTCTGCAATGCCGCATTTTAAGGAAGGTTTAAAAGCGCCGCTGAAATAGCGCGGCACTTTTAACTTCGAGTTTTCTTTCGAAAACTCGCTGATATACGTGTGCGCGCTCGCGCACCAATTCAACAGTCTCCAAAATTGATATTTTGTTCGACTGTTGAATTTTAAGGAACGGAGTTTTGCCCTGCGCCGCCGTTTGATGTGCGCGCCTGAAGGTTAAAAAAACGGCGGGCTTTATACATACCCGCCGTTCGATCATTTAATAATTATTAATAATTTATTGTCGACGGCTGATTCAGCGCGATGCCGCCGATTTTCCCGCCGTTTTTCCGAATACCATGCAGTCTGCGATCGCATTGCCGCCGAGTCGGTTCGAACCGTGAATGCCTCCGGTAACTTCACCGCACGCGTATAAGCCGGGAACGACTTTGCCGTCTGCGCCGATTACTTCCGCATTCGTGTTGATTTGAATACCGCCCATCGTGTGGTGTACGGTCGGAACTTTTTTGCACGCGTACCACGGGCCGGCATCGAGCGTTTTGTCGTCCGGACTGTTCGATGTAAATCCGAACTCGTCTTTTTCGACTTCTTTTGAAACGACGGAGTTGTACTGTGCGATCGACGTTTTCAGGTCGGCTGCGTTCATCTTCGTCTTTTGCGCAAGTTCGTCGAGCGTCGCAGCTTCGATGACGGAACCCTGTGCGACCATATTCACGATCGTCGCGCCGTTGTTGTCGACGAAATCGCGTGAGGGATAGCGCACCGAATTGACGACGATCCAGTACGTGCTGCCGTCCTGTGCGAAAATTGCTTTGCACAAAGTATCGCGCGCCGCGTTTTCGTTTACGAATCGTTTACCCGAAGCGTTGACGAAGATTCGATTTTTGCCTGATGTGCGGATATTTTCCATGAGACCAGTTCCCGGCGTGCCGCAGGGGTGTAGCTGGATGTCCGGCATGCCGACGATGTTTGCACCGACGCTTTCGGCAAGGGTAATACCGTCGCCCTGCGCGCACAGGAACATATTCGTCGTGCCGATCGAATTGTCGAGCTTCACTTCTTTCCAAACGCCCGTGTTCACTTTTTGGCGGAGCGCGACGTTTGCGCCGAATCCGCCGGTTGCGATGATGACGCCTTTGGAAGCGTTGACCGTGATTTTTCTTCCGCCGTTTTCTCCGATTGCGCCTGTAACTCTGCCGTCTTTTTTAATAAGCGATGTCGCCTTCGTGTTCATGATAACGGTGATGTTCGGGTGTTTTGCCGCGTATGCTTCGAATACTCTGATATAGCTGTTGCCCGACGGTGTCTTCGGGTAGTGGCTGCGCTGCCCGAGCGAACCCGTTGCAGAGCCGACTTTGTCTTTGAACTGCACGCCGATCGATTCGAGCCATTCGACTGCGGGATAAGCGTTGCTCGTCATATAACGGACGAGGGAAGGGGTGCCGGTGTTGTGACCGCCGGTCATCGTCGCGTTGTAAAAAGTTTCGACGGAATCGGTGATACCCTGCGGTACTTGGCGTTTTGGGTCTACGGCGTTGAGCGCGCCTTCGGAAACGTTCGTGCTTCCGCCGAGCAAACCGATTTTTTCCATGACGATGACTTTCGCACCGTTCTGCTCCGCGGAGACGGCAGCTGCGAGTCCCGCGCCTCCTCCGCCGATGACGAGTACGTCCGTATCGTAGGTTTCATCTTTAAGCTGTTTCGCTTTTTTCGGCTTCGTCCATTTTTTAATGTCGGCTCCCGACTGGACGAGGCAGTCGCGCACCGCAGCGATGAGGGAGTGACTCGAAATGCTTGCGCCGGTAACGACGTCGACTGCGAGCGATTGATTTTCGATAATCCGATCGGCGACCGTTTCGAGCGCTTTTTTCCCGACGCCGATCGTTTCAAGGTTTTTCGAATAATCGATGTCGGTAATCTTTCCGTCGCTTATCGTTACGGAAACGGTCATCGGCGCGTTGTGCGCTGAAATCGTTTTCGAATAAGTTTTCGCCTGCGTTTTTTTCGCAGCACCTGTCGCGCTGACAAGCAGTACGGCCGAACATAAAAATAGAGCGATTTTTTTCATTCCTTACCTCTGTTATACAATAAAGTGTTCCGAATATAACAAAATATTTAAAACTATTCAATGTAAAATACCGTTTTGTAACGATGCGGCGTGTAACCTTTTTTGCGTGATCGCTGTTTGAAAGGTGAATGCAAGAGCAAACGTAATCTGATTTGCTTTCTCCTCTCCTTTCTGGAGCCCTGCCGTCGGCAGGGCTCCTTTTTTATTTTGTTTCGTGTATACTGACGGCATGCATCGCATTTTATTTATCTGTCACGGAAACATCTGCCGCTCTCCGATGGCGGAATTCGTTATGAAAGATTTGGTACGACGGGCGGGACGGGAACGCGATTTCGTTATCGAGTCGGCGGCGACGAGCAGCGAAGAAATCGGAAACGATATTCACCGCGGCACGAGAAAAAAGCTCGACGATATGGGAGTGGCGCATGAAGCGCGCTCTGCGCGGAGGATCGTACGAAGCGATTACGACGCATACGATTTTTTGATCGGCATGGACGACGAAAACCTGTACTATATGCGGAAAACATTCGGCGAAGATCGCGAGCATAAAATGAGCAAACTGCTCGAGTGGTGCGGCGTGCATCGCGACGTTGCGGATCCGTGGTATACGGGAAACTTCGATGCGACGTGGGACGACGTGCTTGCAGGCTGCCGCGCGATTTCGGCAAAGCTTTCGTAAGCGGATCCGTCGTTTTGCATCGTTTCGCCTTGCCCGGCAGATGCGCGTAATTGCGTGAGCGTTATTATTCTGCTATAATCGATTCGTTATGGAAAACGAAGTACGTGTTCGCTACGCTCCATCTCCGACGGGGATGCAGCATATCGGCGGTGTTCGCACCGCGCTGTTCAATTATCTTTTTGCGCGTTCGCAGGGCGGCAAATTTGTTTTGCGCCTCGAAGATACCGACCGTACGCGCTACGACGAAAAATTTGTTAAGAATTTGTACGATACGATGGCATGGCTCGGCATCGACTGGGACGAGGGCGGCGATAAAGGCGGCCCTTACGGCCCTTATGTGCAGAGCGAACGTTTCGATCTCTATAAAAAATATGCGGAAGAACTCGTTGCAAAGGGCGAAGCCTATTACTGTTTTTGCGACGAAGAGCGCCTCGCGCGCATCCGAAAAATCCAAACGGAAAATAAAATGGCGCCGGGTTACGACCGCCATTGCCGTATGCTGACCTCTGAAGAAGTGCGGGAAAATATCGCTGCGGGAAAACCGCACGTCATCCGCCTCAAAGTGCCCCTCGAAGGCGAAACGGAATTTCACGATTATCTGCTCGGAAAGATCACGTGGAAAAACGAAGATATCAGCCCGGATCCCGTTTTGCTCAAAAGCGACGGTTTTCCGACCTACCACTTGGCGAATATCGTCGACGATCACTTTATGCATATTTCTCACGTAATGCGCGCGCAGGAGTGGATACCGTCGACGCCGCTGCACGTACAGATGTACCGCGCTTTCGGCTGGAAGCACCCCGAATTCTGTCACTTGCCCATGGTCAACGGTAAAGACGGTCAAAAGCTTTCGAAGCGGCACGGTGCGACGAGTGTCGATGAATTCCGCGCGCGCGGTTATCTTCCCGAAGCGATTATCAATTACGTTGCGATGCTCGGCTGTTCGTACGAAGACGGCAGGGATCTGTATTCGCTCGACGAGCTGTGCCGCTTATTTAAAATCGAACATTTAAATAAATCGCCTGCGGTATTCGATTATAAAAAACTCGAATGGTATAACGGTCAGTATATCCGCATGCTTTCGGACGAAGCGCTTTACCGTATGACGCTGCCGTTTATCACGGGAACGGGCGATGCCGCGCTTCCGATTCATTCCGACGGTGAGTTTCCGCCTCCGCGCGTGGGGCCGGAATATTCGGGTATCGCGCTCGGAAGCGACGGCGAACCGGTTTGCGTTGACGCTTCCATGCAGATGACAAGCGCCGACGTAAAAGCCGCCCTTATGCGCCTCATGCCGCTTATTAAAGAGCGGCTCCACTATCTGACCGACGCCGCGGAGATGGTGCGCTTTTTGTTTACCGAACCGGCCGTGCCTCCCGTCGAAGAGATCGTTCCGAAAAAACTCGACGCGGCGAAAACGAAAGAGATACTCCTTCGCGCAAAAAATTTCGTCGATGCGGCTTTCGGTATGAGCCATGAAGAAGCGGAAAATCTTGCGAGGACGGAAGCAGAAGTGCTCGGCGTAAAGCTCGGAGATTTTATGATGCCCGTGCGCATGGCGGTAACCGGCAGCAGAATAAGTCCTCCGCTTATCGGCTCGATTCTCATCCTCGGAAAAGAGCGGTGTCTTTCGCGGATCGAAAAGGCGCTGGAGAAGTTTTAAGGGGGGGGTGAAATGCCTCAAATACAGGGATTTCGAATCCGAAACTACAAAGCGCTGAAAGATATTACACTCGGAAAGTTATGGAATAATCGTAATAGACCTTTGACGCCTCTTACCGTCGTTATCGGAAAGAACGGAAGCGGTAAGAGCAGTATTTTTGAAGCGTTCGGTTTTATCGCCGATTGTTTAAAGACGGGCGTGGAAGATGCGTGCGATGTGCGCGGCGGCTTTGAAAAGATTTTTTCGAAAGGTCAAAACATAGATGAACCTATGGCATTCGAATTGTATTATCGGGAGAGTGCGGAAGAAAGCCCTATTACGTATGAGTTTTCGATAAAATTGGATAAGAATCACCGTCCCTTTGTTTTTACGGAACGGCTGCGGCAGCGAAGAAAAGGACAAAGATGCGGGCAGCCGTTTTTGTTTTTGGTTTTAAATGACGGCGTGGGGATTGCGTGGAAAGGCAAAACGTCAGGAACGCAGATTACGGAAGATGAAAATTCCGTATTTGATATAAATCCGCTTATTTCAAAAATCGAATCGGGTATTCAAACGGAAGAAACAAATGAGACGGAAGTGGTACGTCTTAACGATAACCGGCATTTGGCAATTACGACATTGGGAGCATTAAAGCAACATCCCCGTATTACCGCCTTTCGTAAATTTATCGAAGGTTGGTATGTCAGTTACTTTTCTCCGGATTCGGCTCGTGCATTGCCGCTTGCGGGCGTACAAAAGCATCTCGATGTGCACGGCGATAACGTTGCGAATGTCGTACAGTTTATGCAGCGGGAACATCCGAAACGATTCAAAGGAATTTTGGAACGCATTGCCAAGAAAATACCGGGGCTTGAAAAAATAGATACCGAAATTTCTTCCGACGGGCGTTTGCTTTTGAAATTTTACGGGCAGGGATTTAAAGAGCCGTTTTACGCTCAGCAAATGTCCGACGGAACGCTTAAAATGTTTACGTATATGCTGCTCATGGAGGATCCCGAACCTCATTCCTTTATCTGTATAGAAGAACCTGAAAACGGTTTATATCATAGATTATTGGAAATCCTCGCAGCTGAGTTTCGTGAACATGCAGCCGAGAAAAAAAGCGGCTCCCAATTATTTATTACAACCCATCAGCCGTATTTTGTCAACGCTCTTGAACCGGACGAAGTTTGGATACTTGAAAAGCAAGCCGACGGTTTTTCTGCAATTCATCGTGCAAGCGATGATACATTGGTAAAAGATATGGTTGCTGAAGGTATTCCGTTGGGAAGTCTGTGGTATAGTGAATATTTGGATAAGGATTAACCGCCGTGCATTATGAAATATTGGTGGAAGATATATCCGGGAAAGCGATGCTCGATAATTTGCTGCCGAAAATTATTATACATACAAAAAATACTTTTCGTGTTCACGCGTACAAAGGACTTGGTACAATTCCTAAAAATCTGAAAACCGCGCACGGCGTATCGAATAGGATTTTATTGGAACAGCTTCCGCGATTATTGAGGGGATACGGTAATGTGCATAAAGCGGATAATGAACAAATTCTTATCGTCGTATGCGATTTGGATGACCGTAATGAAAGAAAATTTTTGTCGGAGCTGAAATCGTTATCGGATAATTGCCGCCCAAAACCGCGAGTGGAATTCTGTCTTGCCATAGAAGAAGGGGAAGCGTGGCTGCTTGGCGATATAGCTGCGATTAGAAAAGCGTATCCGAAGGCGCTCGACAATGTGTTATCCCGCTATAAAAACGACAGCATTTGCGGGACGTGGGAACTGCTTGCGGATGCCCTCTGTAAAGGCGGACATTTAAAATTGAAAAAGGACGGTTTTCAAGCGATCGGTACGCAGAAATCAAAGTGGGCTTCGACGATAGCGCTCTATATGGATGTCTGCAACAATAAATCGCCGAGTTTTAATAATTTTAAACGTACCGTAGAAAAATATAACGATGCTCGATGAACCCTCGCCCGCGTCTTTCTTATGCAGCCGCTTCGTCGTACGCGCCGTAATGAGCGTTTACCCCTCGCACGCAAATCGAAGCGCGTTGTAGGCGCCGTCATATACGCCGGCTTTTGCGTTTTGCCGTATATGTTTGATGTACATTTCGAGCAGATCGTCCGTTTCTATGAGCGTCGCGAGCGTGCGGTGCAAGTCGGATGTGTTTTCCGTTTCGATCGTGCCGTCGCCCATTTCGCTGCCGCGGATTGCACCCCACGCTTCGTGTTTTCCGACGCGCTGGATAAACAATTTCGGTATCGGGTAAAACGACAGTTCGCTCGGCTTTGTGATCATGATGTCGCTTACACGCATCAGCAAATTCGTTAAGTAGACGGCCGCGTAGAATTCGCCGTGCAAAAAGACGTGAACGCCGCGCACGTCGTCCGTTTCGGTTTCTTTGACGAAGCGCTTTGTCGCATTCCAATCGGTGTGCATCATATATGAAACGCCGCTCTTATCGAGATTCGCTTTGAGTTCTTTCCATCGTCCGGCGTGATCTCCCATGTTTACGAAAAACGCGGCATTGCCGTTTTCGATAAATGTTTTGCACGTTTCGATGATATCCGCAAAACGCCGTGCCTGCGCTCCGGCTCCTCCCATCGTGAGCAAAAAGCGGCGGGGCTTTCCTTCTTTCATGCGTTCTATCCGCCGTTTGCAGTCTCCTTCGATTGCCGATACGATTTCGTAATCGACGTAGTGACCGGTTTCGAGCAGCGTGTCCGGTTCGAGACAGCGCGTGATTTTGCACTTGCCGTCCATCGAAAGGAGCGTACGGTAACCCATATATGCCGACGGCGACTGCACAGTGTGACGGCTTCCTTCGACGAGCCAAAATCCCATCGGGTAATTGTCGGGGATGATGCTGACGACGTTTTTGACACCGCCCATGATCGCCGCGTGTCCGACCCACGGGTGCATCGAAAGGAGCGGCACGTCTTCGGGAATCAATTCCAAAATCGGTTCGAAAAGCTGCGAGAGGATGCGTTCGTTCACCGACGCCGAAAGCGGTCTGCTCCCGACGGACGTCGCTTTTTCCCACACGTGTTTGTTGAACCACTTCCAACGCTGCGAAACGCGGGAGAGCACGTCATACCAATACTGTAAAAAGCGGATCGATTTTTGCGCCGTGCTTCCGTCGAACGCCGTCAAATCCAAAAGATAGGGCGTATAGCCGAAACGTTTCGCCGCAGACGCCATTGCGATTGCAATGCGCCAGTGTCCGAATCCCATGCGGATCGTACCGATGATGATCGCGTGTTTCGATTGTATGTCTCGTACTTTTCCTTTCGTTTTATTTTTGTCGACGATCGTGAGCATGCCGAAATCGTTATACGCTTCCCCTGCGGCGACGGCTCCCGGTTCGACGGGCGTATCATCCCGAGAAAAAAGAAAACGGCATACGCGGTATTTGAAAAAAGCAAAGCGCACTTCGGACGGCGCAATCGGATTGCCGAACGCCTGAGTGTAAGAGCCGTGCGGATCCATAACGCTATTGTAATGCAATGAATGCCTGCGTGACAAGAATTACGGGGCGTTGCGGGGTGTCCCCGCTTGAGGGGGCAGCGCACAACGAAGTGTGCGCGAGGGGGAGGCTTCCCCCTTCGGATTAAAAACAGTTTGTTCTATTGCTTGTTAATTTTTACCTGTCAATTTTTACCTTGACAAAACCTGTAATTTCACTATCATATAAATGTATCGAGAATGACAAAATACCGCGTTTTGTCATTTTGAGTTTGACGAGGTACCAATGAAAAAATATGCTTTTTTGTTTCCGGGTCAGGGCGCACAGGAACCCGGCATGATGAAAGACGTGTGCGAATCTTTTCCCGAAGCGAGGACGCTGCTCGATTCGATTTCATCGATTACCGGCAGAGATATGGCAAAGCTTTTGTGGGAAACGGATCAGGCGGAATTGAGCCGCAGCGACAACAGTCAGCTCGCGATCACGTCCGCCTCTCTCATGGTTTCCGAAGTGCTGAAAGCGAAAGGCATCGTACCGTCCGCTGCTATGGGATTCAGCCTCGGCGAATTTCCGGCGCTCGGCATTTCGGGCGTCCTTTCGTTTGAAGACCTCATCCGCGTCGTGCAAAAGCGCGGCGAGATAATGCAGCGCGTGTGCGAAGAGATCGCTTCCGCAAATGCAGGCCATGCTCCGGGCATGAGCGCGATCATCGGTTTGCCGCCTGAAAAGGTGCAGGAAATCTGTTCAGGTCTTAAAGACGTGTACGCTGCAAATCTAAACAGCGCCAAACAGACGGTTATCAGCGGTACGGCCGACGGTCTTGCCGCAGCCGAAAAAGCGTGTACCGAAGCGGGCGCGCGGCGTGCGATCAGGCTTTCGGTCGCCGGTCCCTTCCATTGTCCGCTCATGCAAAAAGCCGCCGACGAATTTGAAAAGGCTATCGCGGACGTGACGTTCGCCGATCCTAAAATCGATTTGTTCAGCAACGTAACCGGAGAAAAAGTCGTCAAAGGAAGCGGTGCGAAAAAAAACGCGGTGCTGCATTTGACGAATCCGGTGCGGTGGACTCTGGAAGAAAAAGTGCTCGCCGACGTCATGGATGCGGATTCCGCGAACGAATGGCGCGTGCTTGAGCCGGGTGTCGGTAAAGTGCTGAGCGGGCTTTGGCGCGATTCTCCTTTCGGCGAAAAGCGGCCGAGCACGCCCGTCAATTCGGCCGAATCGATCGGCGGAGTCGAGTGATGCTGCTTAGAGGTAAAAAGGCGCTCGTCACGGGATCGAGCCGCGGCATCGGTCGAAAGATCGTAGAAACTTTTTTGCGCGAAGGCGCTGAAGTGTGGGGGCTCTGCTCGCATCCGTCGGAAGCGAAATCGGAGCTGGAACGGTTGCCTCATCGCAGGGTACGGCTTTTCACGAACTTGCTGCCGATGCGGGAGATGCCGCCCGCCTTTCGGAAGTCGTTAAAGAAGCGCTTTCGGCTTCCGGGGGATTCGACGTGCTCGTCAATAACGCGGGCATCACGAAGGACGGTCTTTCGTTCCGCATGAAAATCGAAGATTGGCAAAAAGTTCTCGACGTCAATCTCACTGCGGTGTTCGTTGCAACGCAGATCGTTTCAAACGATATGATTCACAAAAAATCCGGTTCGATAATCAATATGTCGAGCATCGTCGGCATACACGGCGGTGCTGGTCAGGTCAACTACAGCGCGAGCAAAGCGGGTCTCATCGGCTATACGAAAAGCCTTGCAAAAGAAGTCGGTTCCCGCGGCGTACGCGTAAACGCCGTAGCGCCCGGCTATATCGAAACGGATATGACAAAGGCGGTGAATGAAAAAGCGCGCGAAGCGTGGGTCGCTCAGATTCCGCTCAAACGTGCGGGGCAAACCGAAGACGTCGCGAACGCGGTGCTGTTTTTGGCAAGCGATCTGTCGGCATACGTTACGGCCCAAGTGCTCGGTGTAGACGGCGGCATGGGCGCATAAGGCTATGGACGCCTCCGAAAACCATGCCGGATTTTTGGAGACGCTTTTATGTTATTGATTAGTAATTTTATAACGGAATAAACAGGAGTTGGCGGTTATGGAAAAGAGGCGTGTTGTTATAACGGGTATGGGAGCTGTTACCCCGATCGGAAATTCGGTTGCGGAAACGTGGGCTGCGGCAAAAGCGGGTAAAAGCGGAGTTGCTCTCATCACGCATTTCGATGCAAGTACGTTTAAAGCGCGGTATGCGGGCGAAGTAAAAAACTTCGACGCGACCAAGTATATGAATCCCGAAGCGGCGCGCAAGATGGCGCGCTTTTCGCAATATGCGGTCGCCGCGGCAAAGATGGCGCTCGACGATGCATCTATCGAAGCGAACAGCGATGTTATCAAAGACGCTGCGATCTTTATGGGTGTCGGTATCGGCGGCTTTGAAGTGAACGAAGATTGCTGTATCAAATATTCGCAGAGTCCGCAGCACCGTCTGCCGCCTATGACGATTCCCGAACTGATCCCGAACGAAGCATGCGGCAATATTTCCATGGCTTTCGGCATCCACGGGCCGGCGCACACGGTGACGACCGCATGCGCGAGCGGTTCGGACGCGCTCGGCGATGCGCTCGATTTTATCAGAAGCGGCAGGCGTGATATATGTCTGGCGGGAGGAGCCGAGAGTACGATCAACGGATTCGGCATCGCGGGTTTTGAAGTGCTCCACGCGCTTTCGACTTCTTTTGCGGACAATCCCGCAGCGGCAAGCCGTCCCTTCGACAAAAAGCGCGAAGGCTTTGTTATGGGTGAAGGCAGCGCGGTATTCGTGCTCGAAGAATACGAACATGCGAAAAAACGCGGAGCGAAAATATACGCCGAACTCGCAGGCTACGGCGGAACGAGCGACGGTTATCACTTGACCGCTCCGAACCCCGACGGCGTTTGGGGAGCGGCGGCTATGACGGAAGCGCTCAAAGATGCGGACGTAAAGCCGGAAGAAGTACAGTATTACAACGCGCACGGAACGGCGACGAAAAAGAACGACCCTTGCGAAACGCAGATGTTGAAGATCGCGTTCGGTGAAGAAAACGCGAAAAAGCTGCACATATCGTCGACGAAGAGCATGACCGGACACTGCCTCGGAGCTACCGGTGCAATCGAAGCGATGTTTGCAGTCAAGGCTATCCAAGAAGGCTTTATCCCTCCGACGATCAATCTCGACGAACAGGATGTCGAAGGCGGCTGCGATTTGAATTATACGCCGAATAAAGGCATCGAGTGCAAAGTCGATTGTGCCATGAGTTCGACATTCGGCTTCGGCGGACACAACGGCGTTATCGTATTGAAAAGAATTTAATATTTTCCGAACGGGAGACACTATGGTTACGAACGATATCGCATCTCTTTTACCGCACCGAAAGCCGTTTTTATTTGTCGATGAAATACTTTCGTGCGATGAAAAAGGCAGCGTAAGCACGCGGAAATTTACCGACGACGATTTCTTTTTTAAGGGGCATTTTCCGCAGTATCCCGTCGTGCCCGGCGTTATCCTTATCGAAACGATGGCGCAGGCGGGAGGAGCGGCGCTCAGCTTTCAAAAGAAATTTCAGGAAGGCAGTTTGTTTTTTCTCGCTACGGTCGATAAAGTGAAGTTTCGAAATCAAGTGCGTCCCGGCGATACGGTGCGCATGGAAATCACGAACCTGCGCGTTTCGGCTCACATGGTAAAGCAGTCGGGCAAAGCCTATGTCGGCGACGTTTTGGCTGCGGAAGCAGAATGGATGTGTCTCGTCGGAAGCGAAAGCTCCGTACAGTAAACGATCGGTACGTTCGGTAAGCCGGGTCGGTTATGAAAGCCTCGTCGTTCCGATCGCCGTTTTATGATAGATAAAATCGTGATATAATTTTTTTATTCGTGCGGAGCATTTGATACTCCGGCACGAATAAAACGGTTTTCATAGGTTCAATACTTATCGAGTCGTCAATTTTCCGTTTTTATAAATATAATTCGCGCTGTCCGCATATTTTTTCGGAATCGCAATGCCGCATGCGGCTGCCGCATCGACGTCGATGAGCAGATCGCTGTCGCTCGGTTCCGTCATAAAACGGATCGGCATATCCGCAGGTTTCGCACCGCGCAAAATCTCTACGACCATTTCACCCGTTGCGCGCCCCGCTTTATAATAATTAAAACCGCTTGCCATAAAGATGCCGCCGTTTTTCGCTCCCGTAACATCGCCTGAAAAGATCGGTTTTTTCGCTTTGGCAAAAACGTTTACGACTGCGGGAAGCGCGCTGAACACCGTGTTATCGGTTGAAAGGTAGAGACCGTCGACGCGCTTTACGAGCGTTTCGGCCGCCTGCTTTACTTCGGAGGAATTCGTGATCGCCTGCGTTACAAGCGTAAGCCCCTGTTCTGCGCATCCTTTTTTTACGAGGTTGAGCGCACTTGCCGAATTCGCTTCATTGCTCGTGTAGATGTAGCCGAGCGTTTTGATTCCCGCGACTTCTTTAAATAATGCAATATGCTGATCGGTCGGAATCGCATCGCTCATACCCGTTACGTTGCGTTCTCCGTGAGCCGTCGTCGATACGAGTCCCGCACCGACAGGATCGGTGATCGTTCCGAATACGACAGGTACGTCTTTGATCGTATTGGCAAGCGCGACGGCAACGGGAGTTGCTATACCGACGGCGACATCGACTCGCTCGTCACGATAGCGCGTTGCGATTTGAGCGGCCGTGTTTACATCTCCGTTTGCATTTTGTAAATCGTAGTTTGCTTTGATGCCCGATTCGTTGATCACATCCATAATGCCCCGCTCGATGTCGTCGAGCGCTTGATGCTGCACGATTTTTGCGATCCCGATCTTATACGTCTTGCCCGAAGAAGGCGCATCCTGTCCCCCCATCGCCGACACAAGTCCCGCCGTAAACAAGGCCGCCGTAAAAGCCGCACATAATTTTTTCATACAAAACTCCTGTTATATACCCGCATCGTGCGGATCGATTTTCATCTGTTTCTACAAACAGTAACAACAGTATAATACTATTTATAGAAACATGTCAAGAGCGAGCAAATCCGAATAATGCGGGATTTGCAGCGAGCGCGAAGTTCCCCCTATTTTTTCGTGCGGCTGCAAAATCTTCCATACACATTTCACGGCTTTTGCAGTATACTGATACAATGCAGCGCGCGCTCATCACACTGGAAAATTGCCGTATCGAAAATGCAAAGTGCATATTGATCGCGTCCGTTTCGTGGACTATGCGGACGGGCGAAGTGTGGCTTGTCACGGGGTCGAACGGCGGAGGGAAAGCCGCTTTTCTTTCGGCGCTTGCGGGGGAACTCGGTATCGCAGCGAACGACGGCGAAACGCGCGGCCGATTTTTTTCCGAATTTAATAATGCAGCGGAAATCGTTTCGCTTGAACGTGCAGCCGCCCTTATCCAAGAAGAGCGCGATAACGACGAAAGCGAATACTGTGAGGGCGGAGTCGATATCGGACGGACAGGGCGTGCCTTTATTGCGGAAGCGCTTACCGGTACCGACAAAAAAAAATCCGTGACATCCGAAATCCTCGATTCGATTGCAGCGCATCGGGCGATAAAATTATGCGGCATCGAAGCGGTGCTCGAGCGCGGACTGAAATATATGTCTACCGGAGAAATCCGCCGCACACTGCTTGCCCGCGCCCTCCTTTCCGGAAAAAAGTTGTTAATTTTAAGCGATCCTTTCGCAGGACTCGATGCGGAAAGCCGTACGATTCTCAAAAATTTTTTCAATGCGATTGCTCTCGAACAACGCGCCGAAAGCGCATCGAACGAACCGAATCCCTATATCATCCTCGGTGCGGAGCGTTATACCGAAATTCCCGATGCCGTAACGCATGTGATTGAATTTAACGACGGCGCGCTTTCATTTTCCGGGACGCGAGGCGATTACGAAAAAATTATCGAGGAACGTAAAACCGAAAACGAGAAAACGAGAGGTACCGACAAGGCGGCATTCGCCCGACAAATTATTAATTTTCAAAGCGATTTGAAAATGATGGATGACGATTCCGCTTTGCAAGTGAAAACGCAATCGGATCACCGCGTACTTATCGAAATGCACCGCGTCAACGTCGGATGGGACGGGCACGCCGTGCTTAGCGATTTGAACTGGACGCTGTACGAAGGCGAACACTGGCTCATCAGGGGGCCGAACGGTTCGGGCAAAACGACTTTCCTCGAATTGATAACCGGCGACAATATGCAAGTCTATTCGAACGACATGCGCGTATTCGGTTCCCGTCGCGGAAGCGGTGAAACGATGTGGGACATCAAAGCGAAGCTCGGCATCGTATCGTACCGGATGCACGTCGAATACCGCATGCTCGGCGGAACGGCGCTGCGCGATGTCGTCGTTTCGGGATTCCGCGATTCGATCGGTCTATACGGAAAAGCGACCGATATGGAAACGGCGGCTGCGGAAAAGTGGCTTTCGCTCGGCGGATTTTCCGGCCGCGGAAATGAAACTTTTTCCGCCCTCAGTTACGGTGAACAGCGCGCCGTCCTGATTTTGCGCGCTGCGGTAAAATGCCCGCTCATCCTCGTGCTCGACGAACCCTGTCACGGTCTCGACGAAAATCACCGGCGGCGAGTGCTCGATTTGCTCGAAACGATTGCGGAAAGCGGTACGACCACGCTTCTTCATGTGACGCACGAAAGCGACGAAGCGCTCGCATGCGAAAAACACATACTCGAATTGCATCCGGGCAAAACGCCGATGTATAAAATAGTAACAATATAAATAACAGGAGTACGCAAAAGATGACAAAACACCGACAAAAATTAGCAATTTTGATGCTGCCGTTTTTTTCCGCAATTCTTTTTGCCGGAGGAAAAAAAGATGTGCCGCCGCCGGAAACTCCGGCTGAATACGCCGAACGAACGCTTTCGGAAAACGAAGGCGCCGCATATCCGCGCGAGCCGATAGACGGAGAACATGCTTCTTTCGGCGAAGTATGGGGGTTTGCACTGCAGGAACGGAGTGAAGAAATCGATTCGGCCGCTCCGCTCACCGATATCGCACTCTTTACCGCGACGCTCAACAATTATGCGGAACTGGCCTCAGTGCCCCGTCGCTCATCCCTTCCGTCGTTCGCCGGCCGCGTGCACCTTACCTTTGCATGTGACAGCCGCGCGCTCGTTCATTTTGTATTGGATAAAAAACTCGGTTTCCGGAAAGGATTTGAAACCTCTCTTGCGGAAGCTGCTGCGGACTTCGACGGTCTGTGCATCGATATGGAGTATATTCCCGCGCGCGACAGGGAAAATTTTTTAAGTTTTTTGCGCGACATGAAAAAAGCGATCGGCGCAAAAATTTTGAGCGTTTGCGTGCCGGCGCGGACGCGCACGATTGCCGACGATATCTTTCCGTATAAGACGATCGGAGAAATCGCCGACCGCGTCATCATCATGGCGTACGACGAACACTGGAGTACGAGCAGCCCGGGACCGGTCGCATCCTACGCATGGTGCGCCAACGTTACAGACTATGCGCTTACGGTAATCCCCAAAGAAAAGATCGTTATGGGACTGCCGTTTTACGGGCGTACATGGATGGAAGAGCGGCATGCGGGTGCATGGTATTTCAGCGGCATCAACCGTAAAATGCTTGAAAACGGCGTACCGCAAGTCGAACGCGATGAAGGCGGCGTCGCAAAGATAAACTATACCGCTACGGTCAACGTAACCGGCTATTTCGACGATACCTATTCACTCGTAAAAAAATGCCGTCTCTACGAAGAAAAGAAAATTAACAATATTTCGTTTTGGCGGCTCGGGCAGGAAGATAAACTGTTTTGGCAATGGATAAAAATAAAATAGATCGCGGCGGGGAATTCCTCCGGTTGTTTATGCGATAAGATTCACTTGCGTACGCGGAACATCGTCGTCCCGGTTTTATCCCGCGTACGCTATTTTTTCCCATTTCGTCCGCGTAAGGCGTATTAAAAAAATCATGCCGCGGAAACAGAGTTCTATGTCCATCGCGATCCATGCTTCGTACAATCCGAATCTCGGAACGAGGAAAATTGTCAGCACGATGCGCACGCCCCGCAAACTCGCAAGATTCATAATGCCGGGGATGAGTGTATCGCCCGCTCCGAGCCATACGGACGGCATACCGGGTACGCTGCAGTGCCATATATACGAGAGAATACGGGAGAGCGGAATTTCTTTCCGCGCTTTTAATAATTTTGCAAGGTCGGGCGATTTCGTCCGCCTCGTCAATTTTCTTCCTGAGCGGCGTACCAATCGATTTTTCGTGTCAGTACCATGAGCAGCGTTACGACGAAGAACAATCCGAGGCTGCCGATCAAAAGCGCGTAGTCTTCGGCTTGCAGCGTACCGAACAAAAATATATACGATACCATCTGAACGAGCGCAAAGCAGGCGCCCCACTTAGGCTTTTTGAAAATTGCGGCCGCATAGAACAATAAAAGAAAACTTACCGCCGCCGAACTGATCCAGTAAGTTGCACCGAACGAAATGTGTTCGGAAACCGACAGGAGCAGCAGATAAAATATGACATCGGCAAGCCCTATAAGACAGTACTGCACCGGATGGATTTTTACATGCGTAAAAATTTCGAATATGAATATGGTAATAAAAGGAATTATTAAAAACAGAAGTGCGTATTTTATACTTCGCTCTGTTTTTTGATAATTGTCGACCGGCGTTACAAAATCGATCTGTATGGTTTCGGCAGCGTCGCCGTCCCTGTCGTATGAATCGTACCCGTATTTTTCATTGTATTTTCGCACCGACGATACGGGCGCGTCTTTTTTTTCCGATGCGATCCACTCTTTCGGAAAAGCGGTCGAAAGGCCCGCGATATTCCACACGGCGGAAAAACCCGCGTCGGAAATGCTGCGCTCGGTCGGAAGCCATCCTCCGGTAAAGCCCGGCGTCGGCCATGTCGATTCGACGGAAAAAGTATTGTCGGCGGCGATCGGCATTGCGGCAAAATATCGTCCGCCTTGGATTTCCGTTTCAGCCGTAAAGGAAAATCCTTTTTTGCAGTATTCGGCCGGTACATTATAAAATACCGTATTTGAAAAAGGACTTGCGTTTTCAGGCGACATGAGCGACATTTCGAGCGGCGTTCCGTTTGCGGTGATGACGGGAAGTTTCGTTAAATTCTTTTTGTTGGAAATACCGAGCATCAAAACGCATTCGTCCCACACGATGTCGCGCTCGTCGATTTTGTTATACGAATAATCGACTGCGGAAAAGCCGCCGTCGGAATGTACCGTTCCGGAAAATACCGGCGCTTTAAAGATACCGCGCGTCAGGTATTCGGGTTTTGCGGAAAAACGCATATTCCATGTTTCGGGTACGCACACGATATAATTCGTTTTTCGCTCGGAGCGTTTTACGCCGTTTTCCCATACGTCGACCGTTTTCTTAAACGGTACGGCGATTACGAATCCTTCTATGACGGGAGCGTCGCCTTTGGGTTCGAGGATCGAACGCACGGCGTCTTTTTGGTATGATTTTCTGTCGTCGACGAGAGAGTCCAGCATGTGCAGCGGGATCAAAAAGAGCAGCACGAGCACGAGAATGATGAAAGGTTTTACACCGATCTTTCCCGCGGAATTTAATAATTTGTTTTTATCCATAAAACGCTCCTGAAACTGTCTTATGATTTGTTTTGATATGCCGCGCGTATCGCTTCGGCAAATAATTTATTTTGATCGTGCCGTTCGGGTACGGAAAATTGCGGTTTCCCGTCTTCTTCCGAAATGCGGTACACTTGCGTCGGCGGCACGGAGTAAGCGGGACTGTCGGGATTGTTAATCCACCAATCGAGCACGGCTGCGATGCACAACGTATATTTTAATAAATTCGCGTTTGTTGCGTTCGTCGTCGCCGTTGTGTTTTGTGCGCCGAGCAAAACGTCGAGCCGCTTTGAAATTTCATTCGGAATATCGAATCGATAATGTTCCCACGGATTTTTAACCGAATCGACGATTCCGCGCACATGAGCTACCGCATCGCATGCGTTTGCAACTTCGGTAAAATATTTGCGTACGAAGTCGATGCGTTTATACAGCGTCGGATATTTGCTGTCGTTTACGGGGCGCTCGAGGACGAGGGGTTTGAATTGCAAGTGGGGCAAAAATTGATACTGTGCCTGCCATAAAAGATTCGTAATCGATTTTTTGCCGAAGGCCGAAGATTCGAAATCGCTTTGAGAATATATTTGGTTTGCAAAGTAGATGAGCGGCTCGGCGTATAATTTATTGAAAACGTCTTCTCTGTATGCCGACCATGTATCGAGCACCGCGTCGATCGAATCGGATTGTGAGTCTCCGGTTTCTTCTTTGACGAAAGCGATATTGCGGCATCCTTGAAAAAAATCTTCGATGATGCGGAGCAGAACGACGATTACCTGCATGGGGTTTGCGGGCGATAAAATATTGAAGCCGTCGCCGAATTTATAAAGCGGCTGGAAATACGGAAAGAGATCCGGGTGCGTATCCAGTTTTTGAAAGCCGGCTTCGGGGAAGAGTCTGTCGAGCAGCCCCAATCCCGTGTTGACGGTTTCATCGCGCTTACCGCGAACTTCGCGTACGACCGTTTCTTTGCGTTCGGTTATTTTCACTTCTTTTTTCGGCTTATCGGGAAGCAGCAAATCGAATTTATGAAGATCGACAAAGCGCAGGATATCGGCTACTTTTGCCGAAAAGAAAACCGGATACACTTCGTAGGAGTCCGAACACATACGCATGAGCAGCGGATATAATTTTCTGATGATTTCGGTATCGATGTAAAGCCATCGCGTTATCGCTTCTTTTGCGAGCGCCTGGAGTTTTTCTTTATCGATATCGGGATAGACCGCTTCATCGGTGTAGATTTCTTTAATAATTTTCGGAATCTTCGAACTGCCGTAATAATAAACCGTCATCAGCGGCCGGTAGATTGCTCGGATAAAAGGAATGAGATCGCAAACGAGGATCGGCTGGGGCAGTGTGAACAGATCGCCGTATGCGAGTTTGATATTTTGCATCGTCCATCCGGCGACCATTCGCAGAAATTTGAATTTGACGTCGCTGCCGCCGGCTATCTTCGTTTTGTATGTATGCGGCGCCATTTGTATGAGCGTTTTAATAACCGTGATAAACGCTTCCATCTGGTCGATATAGAGTTTCAGCGTTATGTTGTAAAATGCCGGCAGAATTTTTTCGGTCCCGTCTTTTTGAAATCGGCGGATAAAATTGAAGATGCCGTAATTCGCTTTGATTTGATATTCACTCGACATCATAAGTTTATCGATTTCGGTGCAAAGTTTCGGAGGAAGCGTTTGTAAATCGTTTTTTCTTCTGTGCTTTACGGGCGTATGAAAAGATGCGGATGAAACGGATGTTTTTAAGCGGCTTCCGGAAGACGGGTTTGACGGGTTGCGAGGCGTGCGGGGAGGAGGCGCGGAAGGACGCTTCGCACGCGGCGTATTTTGTACGGGAGAATCCGCATGCTCCGTCCGTTCATTCAAAACTTGGCCGCCGAGTTTTTTTGCCAGCGTCGCCGCTTCCTTCGGATCGATGTCGCCGATCGCCTTTCTCGTTTTATCGAGAGTGCCGGGCGCCCAGTCCGCCGTTTTGTTAAAGGAATCTTTGGCCATTCCCGTACCTCCGTTTAAAAATATCGCTTGACCGAATGCGGAATCGATCGATAGCGGCTTTGCGATTTATTAAATACGCAGCCTGTTTTTTTTTACAATGCCGGGGAAATTTTTGAGAAAGAGTTTTTCGCCCGTGCCGGTAAGCAGAACGCCGTCGAAGGTTCCGAAAATCGTGGAAGAATCGGTACGCATGACGAGAATACTCAAGACCAGCTTGTTGATTGAAACGGGTGTAAAGGTGAGATCGACCATGGATTCCGTATCCTGTACGACCCACGTTTTGGCGCTTCCGAACGGATGCGTAATCGTCACTTCGGGAAGCGGCGTCGCTTTCCCGTCGAATACGACGAGATTTTCATTGCAGTCGTTCGCTTCTTCGGCATCCATATTTGTCATGACGAAACGGAACAGCAGTTTCCTTCCTTCGTAGTCGCCGAGTCCGCACATCATTTTGCTTTTCGAATGATAACGGTAATACGTTCGGTTCATCACCATAAAAGCAAGTCCCGAAGTTTCGCTCATCGGAACGGCAGGCGTCTTTTTTCCGGGAAGGATATTGAGGGAGCCTTGTATGCTCATCGCCGAAAGCCATGAAGCGGAACAGCGCCTCGTTGTCGGTGCGGGAGAGACGACGACGAGTTCGGCATGCAGCGGATCGCTGAAATGCGAAACGAATGTGCCGGTTGCCGCCGGGCGTACCGTATCGCCTTTTACGCTGAACGCAACCGAAATACGGTCACGCTTTCGGTTCCATGAAATGCGGATATAGCGCGATTTTTTGTGATTGATACAGGCGGCTTTGTCGAGCCGTATCGGGACGAAACGAAAACGCGGCGGCATAAACGTATGATAGATGAATTTTTTGCCGGTGGAACGATACCAAAAAATGACTTCCGCGAGGCCGAACATTTTATCGTCGAAGAATTCGATCATGCCGATATAATCGCCGATCGAAAACATATATGCGAGGCGGCTTTTAATTCGGAAATTTGTTAAAAATGTCGGGATCGGAATTCCGCCGAACGGAGCTTTGAGTCCTTTGATATCGAGTTTTTGCGGCACACTTGAAAACGTACCGAACCGTACTTTACCTTCGGCGATAATCGATTCGGGAGCTTCGCTTACTTTCCTTGAATACAATCGCTACCTCGAAAACTGTAAAAACACTTGTGTTCATTATACAGTAAAAATATCACTCGCGCAATTCATCAGATTTTGCTTGAGCAATGCGGTAAATTGCAATAGTATAAGCGTGCAAGGAGTCGTGCGATGGGGATCAAGCTGTATTCGCTCGGAGCGGCCGAAGAAGTAACCGGTTCGAAACACATATTTGAAATCGACGGGCGTACGTTTATGGTCGATTGCGGTGCGTTTCAAGGAAAACGGAAAACGGCCGACGAAAAAAACCGCAATTTTTCGATTGCTGCGGATAAGGTCGAAGCGGTGATTTTGACGCACGGACACCTCGACCACTGCGGACAGCTTCCCGTACTCGTGCGAAAGGGATTTACCGGCAACATCTATGCGACGCCGGCAACTCGAGACATAGCGAATATCGTCATGATGGACAGCGCGCGCATTCAGGCGAAAGACGCCGAATTTTTGAAAAAGAAAGCGGACAGGCGCGGCGAAAAATTCACGTGGCGGCCGCTGTTTTCGGAACGCGACTGTATCGCGACGACAGATCAAATCGTTTCTCTTTCATACAATCGAAAAATGTACATTGCGCCAGACGTCGAGCTCGAATTTTTCGACGCGGGGCACATACTCGGTTCGGCGTTTGCAAGCGTTACGATAAAAGGCCTGCACGGAAAAATCAGCGCGCCGCATCCGGGACACGCGGGCGAAAATGAAACGCGCATTTTGTATACCGGCGATTTGGGGCGTCGCAACCAGCCGATCATCCGCGATCCCGAAACGAAGGTGCCGGCGCCCGACTACATCTACATCGAAAGTACGTACGGCAACCGCAAGCACGCCGAAAAAGAATTCGCTATGCACGAACTCGAACGCGTCGTCAATGAAGCGGTTCGCCGCAGCGGAAAAATCATCATCCCCTCGTTTGCGATCGAACGCGCGCAGGAATTGGTGTTTTATCTGCATTTGCTCGTCGATGCGAAAAAGATTCCTGACATTCCGATCTACGTCGATTCTCCGATGGCGACGAACGCGACGAGCGTGTTCAAAGTGCATCCCGAATGCTACGACGAAGAAACGAACGAAGCGTTTTTAAAACATCACAAAAATCCCTTCGGCTTCAGTTCGCTCAACTTTACGGCGAGCGTCGACGAATCCAAAGCGCTCAACAAAAAAAACGGCCCCATGATCATCATCAGCGCGGACGGTATGTGCGAAGCCGGACGCGTACTCCATCACCTCGCAAACAATATCGGCGACGAACGCAATATTATTCTCGCGGTCGGCTATATGGCGGAAAACACGCTCGGACGCAGAATCCTCGACGGCGATAAAGAAGTGAAGATAATGAACGATTTTTATACGGTGCGCGCGACGGTCGAACAGATAGACGCGTTCAGCGCTCACGCCGATTATACGGAAATTACGGCATGGCTCGATGCTGTCGACACGAGCCGCCTCAAACAGATCTTTATGGTACACGGCGAAAAAGACGCTCAGGCCTTTTTCAAAGCTTACCTCGCCGAACACGGCTACCCGAACGTGACGATCGTAAAATACGGCGAAAGCTACGAAATCGAATAGCACGGGAAGCAGATGAAATTGACGTCTTGATCAGGGATAAGGATACGTGTACGATTGTATGGAGGCGGAACTATGGCGGGCTCTCTTGCGATAAATGAAAGGCTTCTCGATGAAGCATACAAGATCGGCGGGTACGGAACAAAAAAAGAAACGATCAATACCGCTCTCAAAGAATTTATACAACGGAGAAAATCCGAAGACCTTATTAAACTGTTCGGACAAATCGAATATGATCCGAAGTATGATTATAAAAAGATGAGACTAAGATGAGATTCGTATTAATCGATACGTCCGTATGGCCGCTCGCTCTTAGAAGAAAACAACATAGCGATTACGACGTAAGGTTGATCGAACACCTTGCCTTTTTAATTCGCAACAAATATGCAGTAATGATCGGCCCCATACGGCAAGAAATTTTAAGCGGCATACCGGATAAAAATACATTCACCAAATTGAAAAAAGCATTGGAAGCTTTTTCGGATTTCGAGATCACTACGGCCGATTATGAAAAAGCTGCAGAATATTATAATATATGCAGAAGTAAAGGCATACAAGGTTCGCATACAGATTACTTAATATGCAGCGTAGCACATAATAATGATTTTTCAATATTAACAGCGGACAAGGATTTTATTAATTATAAAAAACACATCGGCATCGAATTGGCGGATATGCCGGACTCGGTCGATTAAGCGTTTTTATTGACGATGCGCGTTTCGCATTCGCCGGTTTCTATTTTTATAAAACGCGTAAAGAGCGACACTTTATTGTCCGCATTGAGGCTTTCCCATATTCGATTCGTAAAGACATCGATATCGCCGCGGATGACGACGGGTACCGGTTCTCCTTCAAAGCTCGGAAGCGGATTTCCGTTTCCGCGGTACGTGTGTATAAAGCGTCCGACGCCGTCCTGCGGATTGTCGTATGCAAAGGTAAAGCGGCACGCGCTTTCAGGATTTCCGTTGTCGCTTTTGAGAATCGAAAGCGTGTAGTCGTACGATCCGTTTTCGATGTGCAACAGGCCGGAAATGCGCGGCGTGTAGTTCGGCTCGTCCGGTTCGAATGTGCGGGAGCGGAGCGCCTGTTCGAATGTCAGCCCCTTCGATAAGCCTTCGTACAGCGTATCGGTTTGATCTCCGTTCGTGACGATCGTATTTTTCCCGAGCACGCGCACCGGAGCGTAAATTATTAAAGCAGGATCTTTCATTTTAGAAGCGTCGAAAGCTTCGGTACGGATCCCTTCACCGTCGGAAACGAAAATACGATTCCTGCTGTTTTCGCTTCTGCCCATAATAAAATACGCGGCAACTGCGGCGGATCCGTCTTCGGATTTTCCGAGTACGATGCCGCGGCCGGGATATTCGTTTTGTTTTAACGTTTCGGAAAGAGAAAGCGGTTTCATGTTATTTTTCGCTCGGTTTTTTTCTGCCGTTGCATGCCGCCTTTGCCGTACGCTCTCGTGCGGATTCCATATTGTTTACCATGAGGATCGGCTGGTCGGTCGCTTCGAGTGCATCGCGCCACAGAGCGCCTTCGGTGTCGACGACGTTGCGATGGCGCGTCACTTCACTTATGGGAATGTGAACGAACTTGTCGTGTACGAGTCCGACGACCATCTTTGTTTTGCCGGCCATCGCCGCGTGTACGGCGTTATTGCCGAGACGCTCGCAGTAGATGGAATCGTTCGCCGTCGTAACGGCCGCTCGGATTTGATAGCCCGGATCGATGTATTTTAAATTGATATGAAAATGCTTGTTTTTAAAATACTTCGTAATTTCGTCGCGAAGATATACTCCGATATCCGCAAGTTTGATATTGCCCGAAGCGTCCGTTTCGTTCGTCTTCGTGAGCAGTTCCTGTCCCGCGCCTTCGGCAACGATGACGACGGCGTGATGACGCTCTTTTAAGCGCTGTTCGAGGTACGAAAGAAATCCGTTCGGTCCGTCCATATCGAAGGGCACTTCGGGGATGAGACAGAAATTGGCTTCATGGCACGCGAGCGCCGTTTCGGCAGCGATAAATCCCGATTCACGCCCCATGAGTTTTACCAAGCCGATGCCGTTGATCTGCGAATGCGCTTCCATGTGAATCGACGCGACGGCTTCCTTCGCCTGCTGCACCGCCGTTTCAAAACCGAACGACCGGTCGATGAACAAAAGATCGTTATCGACCGTTTTCGGAATACCGATGACGGCAACTTTCAAGCCGCGCCGCTCTATTTCGTTTGCGATATCGAGCGCGCCGCGCTGCGTTCCGTCGCCGCCGATGATAAACATCATGCTGATGCCGAGCTTTTCGATGCAGTCGACAACGTCCGAAACGCGGTCGCCGCCGCCTCTGCTCGTACCGAGAAACGAACCGCCGATTTTATGAATTTCATCGACATTGTCGGGTGTCAGTTCGAGCGCTTCAAAACCTTGATCGGGAAAAAATCCTTTAAAGCCGTATTGAAATCCGAGAATGCGGCGCACACCGTATCGGTTGTATAAACTGCGCACGATCGCACGTATGACATCGTTGAGACCGGGGCAAAGTCCGCCGCACGTGCAGATGCCCGCCTTTACGTGATTCGGATCGAAATAGATATATTGACGAGGACCCGCTTTTTGCATGAGGTTCGCCGCCGTCTGATCGTCTTCTTCGCCGCCGTCGAATACGTTTACGCGGTACCGTACGAACGAATCGTCTTTGACATAGTTTGCACGGAAATCACCGACGACATTGGAAAGCTGGATCGGAGAAGGGATTTTACACGGTCCGAGCGTTTCAATCGTAAAATTATATTTTTCGTCTGTCATACTTTACGCCTCTTAAATTTATTTTATATTATAGATAATGGCTTTTTTTTTCAATACGCACGTATAGATTTCTGCAGCGGAAAAACGGTATATTATAAGCGTATATATATTATTTCTACAGAGGGAAATTATTATGGCGAAATTATCAAAGGGATTGACGGCGCTTATCGCGGTCGCGGTAATTATTTTTTTGTTCGCATCGCGCGGATGCGGCGTTTACAACAACATGGTGTCGATGGACGAGAGCGTCACGAGCCGATGGGCGGAAGTGCAAAATCAATATCAGCGCAGATATGATTTGATTCCGAATCTCGTTTCGACCGTCAAAGGATACGCGAGCCACGAAAGCGACGTACTCACGCAGGTAACCGAAGCGAGGTCGCGTGCAGGCGGTGTCGTCAATGTCGACGAATCGATTTTGACGGATCCGGAAGCCTTTGCGCGTTATCAGCAAATTCAAAGCAGTCTTTCCGGAAGCTTGCAGCGGCTTTTGGCCGTTGCGGAAAATTATCCCGAACTCAAAGCGAACACCAATTTTCTCGCGCTGCAGGATCAACTCGAAGGAACCGAAAACCGCATCGCCGTCGCGCGACAGCGTTATAACGAAGCGGCTCAAGAGTTCAATTCGTATATCAGAAGGGTTCCGAACAATTTTGTTGCGTCTTTCGGCAGATTTGCCGCAAAGCAATATTTCAGCGCGGACGGTGAAGCGCAGTCGGCTCCGAAAGTCCAGTTTTAAAAGCCGGGCGCAAGTATATTGAATGATATATGAAAACGCAGACAATGCTCAAAAAGCTCAAGCTCTCGAATGCCGAATTAGACAGAATAGCGGAAGCGGTTGCAAAAGCCGAATCGAAGACGACAGGTGAAATCAAAATCGTACTCGCTCCGGAAAGCGCGCACTATGCGTTTTGGGAACTGCTTGCCGCCGTATGCGCTTCAGCCGTCGTCTTTGCTTTTCTCTTGCCCTTTGCCGGAAAAATAACCGATACGTACGGTCTCTTTGCGTGGACGGAGCGGACGTGGATGCTGCCGGGCTTGTACGGTTTTGTGTGCTTTGTAAGCATAGCCGCGGCATTCAGACTTTTTAATATACCTGCGCTCGACCGCATCGTTGTGCCGAAAAGCGTTCGAATAGCGAGCGTTACGCGGCGCGCGTTCCGACTCTTCGTCGAATGCGGCGTTTACGATACGGCCGAGCGTTCGGGCATTTTGATTTTCATTTCGTATTTGGAACGGCAAGTGCGCATCGTCTCCGATTCGGGCATTTCAAAAAAAATATCGCACGACCTGTGGCGCATCATTTCCGATGAACTCGCGGCGGAGATAAAATCCGGAAATGCGGTAAACGCTTTTATCGGCGCGATCGAAAAATGCGGAGAACTCCTCGCCGAATACTTTCCCGTACATGAAGAAAATCCGAACGAACTCGCGGACGGCCTTATCGTACTGGAGGACGCGGAATGGTACTGAATCGAACGGCTGCCGGAACATTTCGAATTTCGAAAATCGTAATCTTAACTTCGTTGATAAAATTTTTCCGTCCGACGGCGCTTTTGTGTTTTCTTTCGATGATGACGGCTTTCCGACTTGCGGCGCTCGACGTTCCCCCGCTCACCGGCCGCGTCGTCGACAATGCGGGCCTTTTGAGCTCTTCGGAAAAAGAAGAGCTTTCGTCCTGTCTCGAATCGCTCGAAGATACTACCGGCGCGCAAATCGCGGTTTTGACCGTCGCAACGCTTGCAGGCGATTCGCTCGAATCGTTCGGCATCAGAGTTGCGGACGAGTGGAAGCTCGGGCGAAAAGGTGAAGACGACGGCGCGATCCTTATCGTTGCGCTTGCCGAGCGCAAGATACGCATCGAAGTCGGCTACGGTCTCGAAGACAAACTCACCGATATGAAGTGCGGCCTTATCATACGGAACGTCATCGCGCCGTATTTTCAAAACGGCGACTACGGCGGAGGTATTGCCGCAGGCGTAAAGAATATGGTCGGAATCGTTGCCGGCGATGAAGAACTCGTTTCGAAGCGCGTTGCGGACGAAACACTGCCTACCGATGTGATTCCCATCGCCGCGTTTATCATCTTCTTTTTGATCAATGTGCTGTTTGCGATGATAAGCGCTCGTTACAACAGACGATATCCTTCAAGCAGGATCTCCCGTTCGACTTTCGGAAGCGGTTTTTTTTCATCGAGTTCAGGCGGAGGCTTTTCAAGCGGCGGTTCTTCCGGAGGCTTTTCGGGCGGAGGCGGAGGTTTCGGCGGAGGCGGCGCTTCCGGCGGCTGGTAAAGGCGGAGCGCAGGCACCGCGGGATAATTGCTGTTTTTAACGCCGAAAAATCAGGCAGGCCGAAATGCGGTTTAAAACCATGTTATGTGCACAACGCACGGCGTTGGGGACAGGAGGGAAAATGAAAAAAATAATATTATTGGTTATCTGTTTTGTTTTATTTACCGGATGTACAAAGGAAGATAATACAAAATCAAGAGCAAAGATCACAGTACAAGATTATGCAAGTCGAATCGTAACTCTTGATAAGCCTGCTGAAAAAATTATCGTTATGGGTGATAATGCATTTGTTGTTGTAAAACAACTGAATGCTATAGATAAAGTTATAGCACTGGATTCTAAAACTAAAGGCTTCTGGAATTTGTATCTGATGTCTAAAACCAATCCCGAAGTTGCAGATTTACCGGACGTTGGAAAAACAAAGAATCCGAATTACGAATATATAATTTCGCTTAAACCTGATTTAATTCTGTTTAAGGGAAATAAAGATGCTGCCGATACTCTTCAGAATAAAACAGGAATTCCTGTTGCTTCTATTATCTCTAAACCAGGATATGATTTTGAAATTTATAATATAATTGGGAAATTATTAAACAAAGAGAAAGAAGCAAAGAAGGTTATCGAAGAACTTACAGCCAAAAAGCAATTTCTTGAAACTAAACTCAAAAATGTTTTAAAATCTGATAGAAAATCTGCATATATCGTAGTACAGAATTCAAAGAATAACTTATTTTGGACCCATAAAAATAATCTGTCTTTAGATATGGCATCTATAGTTAATGTTGCTATAAACGCAAGCAGAGTTGATGAATGGGGCTTTGCCGAGATTTCTAAAGAAGAATTTATAAATTGGAATCCTGATTTTATATATATAGATTATCCCGCTTCTGAAAAATCAATTTCAAAGCAAGCTATAATTGATGATGAAGCGTTCCGATTTGCAGAATCTGTAAATCGTGGAAACATTTTCTATACTCATTCCTTAGCAGCCCCTAAAGATTATGTTTATATAATTGCCGAAGCATATTATTATGCAAGAAATGCATATCCAAATATTATTTCAGAAAAAGATTATAAGGATGCTATAAACGATATATTTGAAAAAACATACGGAATAAAAGATTATTATGAAGACTGGAAGAAATCACTTCATTAGGATGCTTATACTATTGATAGGTCTTATTGTAATAGCTGGGGCTTCACTTATTTTTTTTCCAACAAAACTTAACTTTTTGATGGAAAAAAATAAACTGCTCCATGTTATAACAAAGATTCGCCTTCCGGAAATAATGATTGCTATAGCTGCCGGAGCGTGTCTTGGTCTTGCAGGTGCATTAATGCAGATTATTCTTAACAATCCGCTTGCTTCTCCATTTACTTTAGGAATATCTGCCGCTTCTGCTTTTGGAGCAGCACTGGCAATTTGTCTTGAATTATATTATGGAATAGCATGGTTGAATCCGAGTATTTTTGCATTCATATTTTCGATTACTTCGATAGTTCTGCTGATGCTGATAATTACTTTTTCAGGGGTTAGTCAAAAAAATATCATTTTAGTTGGACTTGCTGTGAATTTTTTCTTTAATGCAGCTAATACATTTCTACAGTATTATGCAACACCGGATGCCGTATATCAGATTACTTTCTGGACAACCGGTTCATTAACAACAGCCGTTTTAAAACATTCCGCGATTCTATTTTCAGTATTGACTATATCTTTAATAGTATCACTTCTTTTCTCAAAAGATTTAGGGATTATCCAACAGGGAGAACGAAATGCTGTTATGCATGGAGTCAATGTAAGTTTTGAGAGAATTTTATTTTTAATATTATGCTCATTGCTGGCTTCTATCACAGTCTCAATAGTAGGAATTATTGGATTTATCGGGCTTGTTGCACCGCATATTTCGAGATTACTTGGACTTGAATCGCCAAAGCTTCTTATTATATCTTCAATGCTGGCAGGAGCTTTGCTTTTAATCAGTGCTGATATTATCTCTAAAACGGTTTTGAATCCTATAATTTTGCCTATTAGTGCGGTAACATCGCTGTTCGGAATACCTTTGCTTCTGTTTTTGTTAATTGCTAAAAGGAAAAACCAAAGATGAGTAATATTTGTGAAGTGTCCCATATTTCTTTTGGTTATTTACCTGATAAAAATATTCTCTCTGATGTTTCATTTGAAATAAAAGGGGGAGAAATAGTTGGGATACTCGGTAAAAACGGCTGTGGTAAATCTACATTGCTTAATATAATTACAGGATTTTTACCGGAGTATTCCGGTAGTTTAATTGTAAAAGGAAAGGATATAAAATGTTATTCAAATAAAGAGCGTGCATGTACTATGTCGTATATTCAGCAGAACAAAATAACAGTGCCGGATTATTATTTTGTCGAAGATTTTATAATTGAAGGAAGAAGACCTTTCAGACCTTTTGGTTTTTACACAAAGGAAGATTACGATCTAAGTGACAAGATACTTGATGAATGTAATCTTCAAGATTATAGAAAGCGTTTTTTAAAAGAACTTTCCGGTGGAGAAGTGCAGCGTTGTGTTTTTGCCAGAGCGATAATGAAACAATCTGATTTTTTTCTATTTGATGAACCGTGTTCTGCAATGGATATTAAATATCAGAAGGAATTTTTCTCAATTGCAAATGATGTAAGGCAAAACTTAAATGCCGCTATTCTTCTAACTATCCATGATATTAATCTTGCTGTTAATTATTGCGACCGATTAATTATATTAAATCATGGAAATATAATTTATGATGGTAATGCTCTATCCGTAACTTCAGATATTATTTCTAAGGCGTTTGATACAAATGTTTCAAGTCAATGCAATAATAAAAAGTACTTTTATTATTAGAATGATGTTAAAAAAAATAAAGGTATCACATAACACCCGCTTCAACCTGACATTGCCTTTGCCGCAATGCGGTTTAAAACCACGTTAGATTTATCGGATGTGATATGAAAAGGAGCATTTTGTCACTTGTACTTATTAAAATCTCATATTGACTAAAAACGCAATTTTCTGATACGATTCTTTTCTAATCGGGCCAGTAGCTCAGTCGGTTAGAGCAGTGGACTCATAATCCATTGGTCCCAGGTTCAAGTCCTGGCTGGCCCAACGGATAAAAAAAACCGCAAGGGGTCGCCTTGCGGTTTTTTATTGATAAGCGAGTGTTCACTATTTCAATACTTTCGAAATGATGTATTTGGAAACGTTCATGCCGGCTTTTTCGGCAAGCTTTTGGATTTTATCCCATCTTACATCATCGCATGAAATAGAGTGCGACTTTGACGCTTCGGCAGGGTTCTTTGCTTTGCGTGGTGTTTTTTCGGCCGATTTTTTTACGGCTGTTTTTGTTGTTGCTTTCATATTAATAAATATACAGTAACATGAAAAATAAATCAATACTGAAAATTAAAATAACAGATTATTAATAATAATCGATTTTATATCCTGAAACGGCTTGCTTTGCCGCGTTTGAAACGAGTATAATGCGGCGTGTACGTTTATCCCGATCTTATTAATCAGCTGCCGATTACACCGCATCTGGACGATATCTGCGTCTCTCTCAAATCTTCCCGCTCTCATTCTCTCATACTTACGGCGGAAACAGGTGCGGGAAAATCGACTGCGCTTCCGCTCGCGCTTCTCAATCACTTTTCGGGGAAAATTATTATGCTCGAACCGCGGAGGATTGCCGCTCTTTCCGTCGCATCGCGGGTTTCGACGCTGCTCGGAGAGGAGGTCGGGGAAACCGCAGGTTATGTGATGCGCCTCGAATCGAGAGTATCGGAGGCTACGCGCTTTACCGTTATGACGGAAGCCGTTTTGACGCGCATGCTGCAGGATGATTTGCTTTTGGACGGCGTTTCCGTCGTCGTCCTCGATGAATTTCACGAGCGATCCGTGCAGGCCGATCTCGCGCTTGCATTTTTAAAAGAGACGCTGCCACTTCGTGACGATTTATACGTCGTCGTCATGTCGGCGACGATCGATACGGCATCGCTGTCGTCGTATCTCGCAGCCGGAGATGAAGCTGCACCGGTGTTTACCGTACCCGGCCGTCAATTTCCGGTCGATGTCGAATACGCAGGTGCCCTGCTTCCGTCGGATGCGGTGATGCGGGAATTGAGGAAGCGGGATGGGGGAAGCATCCTCGTGTTTCTTCCAGGTATAGCCGATATTCGAAAAACCGCGGCGGAACTCGAACGCGAAAGTGTCGACGCGGATATTTTGCTTTTGCACAGTTCGATCGATTTCGACAAACAGAAAAAAGTGCTCTCCCCTCCGGACGGCTTTTCTCGACGCCGTGTTATTTTATCGTCGTCGATCGCGGAGACATCTCTTTCTGTTCCCGGCGTGAGCGTTGTCATCGATTCGGGTTTGGCAAGAATCAATCGTATGAACGTCGCCGCCGGTATGGAGATGCTCGTCACCGAAACCGAAAGCGTCTTTTCGGCGGAGCAGCGGAAGGGCAGAGCGGGGCGTATGCAGCGCGGCCGATGTGTGCGCTTGTGGCGCGAAAACGATGTGCGCGTTGCAGAGACGACTCCCGAAATAGCCCGTACCGATTTAACGGAGCTCGTGCTCGAATGTGCCGAACGCGGCGTTTACAGGCGCGATGCGCTTTCATGGCTCACGCCTCCGAGCGCTGCCGCTTGGAAGAGCGCACAAAAATTATTAATTGCGCTCGGCTGTTTGACTGCGGAAAACAAGACGGATGCGGAAAATTCCGTGCGTATCACTTCACTCGGCAAAGCCGCTCTCACACTCGGTCTGCACCCGCGCCTTGCCTGCGTTGCGCTTTCGGCACTCAGCTTCGGAAACGCCTGCAAAAGCGCAGATAAAAAAAGCGGGATATCGAAAAAAGAGCGCGGCGGCCTTGCGTCCTGTGCCGAAGCGGCGCTTCAATGCGTGCTCGCGTACTCTCCTTATGCGGATTCTCCGGCCGCCTTGCAAAACCGTTTTTTTTCCGATCTTGTAAAGCGGCTTGCAAAATGCGCATACCGTTTTCCCGATCTGTGCGGAAACTCCGGCTCGGAGGACTCGAGCGATGTTACCGCCGCCGTTTTGCTGCTTGCAGGATTTCCCGACCGCATTGCGCATTTGGAAGGGGACGGTACGTATCGATTTCCTTCCGGTCGTGTCGCATCCCTTCCTAAAAAGGAGCGTGACGCTTTTCGCGTGTTTTCCGAGTGGATCGTCGCGCCCGTCGTGGATGCGGGAGAAAAGGAAGGCCGTATCTATCGATGGGAAGCGCTTTCTGCGGAAGAAGCGGAAGCATGGCTTTCGGTACGGAGCGAAACGTATACGGAAACGGAATTTGCGGAAGGGACTTATTCGCTTCGAAAAACCGAATACACTTGTTTCGGAAAAATCGTATTGGCGGAAAGACGCGTCGCCGTGCAGGATGGAGATTTTGCATACGCCGTGTGCCGTGCAGTCGAAAAGAACGGTATCGCAAGGCTTCCGTTCGGTGAAAAGACGAAAGCGTTTTTAGCGCGTGCGCGTTTTTATGAAACGCATACGAGAGCCTTCCGCACAGTCGACGACGGTTCTGCGGTAAGCGTTGTCGGTACGTATACGATCGCAAAGTCGTCCGAAGAAAATTTAATAAAAACCGTACGCGAATGGCTCCCGCCTTTTTTGACGGGAACTACGCTCCGCGAAAACGCGGTATACGATGCGCTTTATTATTATCTTGACGGAGCGAAGGTCGATAAGAATGTGCCGCAAACGATTGTGCTCGCGAATGGAAAATTCTGTACGCTTTTATACGATACGGCCGCGGAAGGAATTATTCGACCGACGATCGAAATAATCGTCCAGAAGATTTTCGGCTGTTTTGAAACGCCCCGCGTTATGGGTGTGCCGGTGCTTTTCAAACTGCTTTCTCCCGCGAGACGCCCGCTTCAAATTACCGACGATCTTGCAGGTTTTTGGAGCGGCGCGTGGCCGGAAATCTGCAAAGAGATGAAAGGCCGATATCCGAAACACAACTGGGATTACCGCGCCGTCGAGAGGGAATAACTCCGATCGGATTCTATTTGTGCATCAGGCTATGTTGATTAAGTTTGCCGCTCATCTGATAGGGGATGCCGGTTTTTCGAGATACTCCATTATAAATTTTTGATTTCCGCTTCCGAGAGGCCGGTCGCTTTTGCTATCGCTTCAAGACTCATCTGCATACCCGATAAAATTTTTGCCGTCTCTCGCTTTGCTTGATAAGCTCCTGCAGCAATGCCGTCGCGTCTGCCTTGTAAGAGTCCGTCTTTTCTGCCTTTGCGTATTCCTGCAGCAACGCCCCGCTCAAAACCGATCTTTTCACCCAGCTGTAAACTTTCTCTGCGTAAGTCATCTTCATGAATATTCAACGACATATACCAGCTCCTGAACTTTTCGTTCCGTTTCGCTTTTTCGACAAGCGCATCGATGTGCTGCGTAAAACCGCTCGTCGCCCGCCTCTCGCAAAGATACTTCAACAAAGCGCTCAATTCAGGCTCATCTTCTTTACCGTAGGCACCCACATTATAAAATACTTTATACGATTTGTCATCAAGAAAAAGAGTACCGTCGGCGGTACAGATATTGCGGAATTCGTAGACAGGCAAGCCCTTCCCGAAGGGATCCTGCGTACAGATAAAAATGACGTAGCTCTCTTTTAATTCCGCATAGCTTTGTCCTCTCAAGAGGTTATCGACATCCATAAGGCTTTGGTAATAGCGCGTGCGTTTGGGAAGAAAAGGCGGGATCGACGTTTGTATTTCGATATCAAATACACGCTCCGAGTCGGAAACATAAACGTCGAGGCGTATGCCCTTGCTTTCGTAAAAGGGTGCTATTGTTTTTTGCAGGGAGGGATATTCGATTTTACCGACTTTGATATGCAAAAGCCGTTCGATGACACCCTTACATATAAATTGATTTTTCATGACCGTGCCGAACATAAAGTCGTCGGTAAAGGTGAGTTCTTCGACAGGTTTGTGGGTATATTCCATGGGGATATCCTCAGTTGTTGAGATAGTGCAGGCAAGAAAGCCGCCGAACTATATATCGCCTACAAAGCGATATATTACGCGGTTTTTTATGAACTGCCCCGAACGGTGATTCCGCAGCTCCTTCTCCAAAATCGCTTCAAAAACCTCCGAAATCGCAATATCTCCGCGATATATATTTAGTGAAGTATTATCAGGATAACCGCACCGAAAATTGTATTCCTAAAAAATAGCGTATAACATAAAAAATCGGCTGCACTCCCGGCAGCAGCCCTGCCGTCCGCCGCGGCAGACCGTAATCGGAATCGGACTGCGCAATCTCTTTTTACAAAGAGATTGCTTGCCATCGGTCAGAGCGGCTCGGCGGCAGTTCCACTGCCTCGCGTTCCGCCTTTTTTATGTAAGTATGCGCTTCTTTTCTAAGTACCCATTTCCGGTGCGGTTATCCCGGAGGTTTTATGGTAAAGTATAATCGACGATACAAAGATTCGGTCTTTGTCGATTTTTTCGGCGAAGATAAAAACGCTAAGAGCAATTTTCTTTCGCTCTACAACGCATTGCATGGAACAGAACTTGACGCATCGGCGGAACTCGAACCGCTCCGTCTCGAACAGGTGATGTATATGGCTTTCCGCAATGACGTCGCTTATCTCATAGATGACAAAATCATCGCTCTCGTAGAACATCAAGCTACTGTAAATGTCAACATGCCGCTCCGCTTTTTACAGTATGCCGCTCGGCTTTATGAGTGCATACAAAACCCGCGAGACCGTTATCTCAGACGTTTGAAAAAGATTCCGATGCCTGAGTTTTACGTATTCTACAACGGGAAAGAGGATTACCCCGAAAGCACGACGCTCCGTCTTTCCGATGCCTTTATGACGATGCCTGAAAAACCTGCTCTCGAAGTCGTTGTCAGCGTGACGAATATCAATTATAATAAGGGAAGTGAAATCTTACACACGTGCAAACCGCTGAAAGAATACACGCTGTTCATTGAAACCGTGAGGAGACACACGAAGCTCGACAGTGAAAACGGCTTTCGGAACGCGATCAAAGAGTGTATACAAAACGACATCCTGAGGGAATACTTACAGCGAAAAAGCCGGGAGGTGATGAATATGTTAATTGCCGAATATGATTATGATGTGGATATAGCCGTGCAGCGGGAAGAAGCGTTACAAGAAGGCGAAGCGAAAGGTTTTTCAGAAGGCATTTCCGAAGGTTCATATCAAAAAGCGCTTGAAACGGCTCAAATCTTAAAACAGCTAGGCGATCCCATACAAAAGATTGCCCAAGCGACCGGCCTTACCGAAAAAGGAATCAAACAGCTGTAAGCCGAGCTGCTCGCGCGGCAGCAATTCGTCACATCTTCGACCGCCTCTCGTTTTACCTCTTTTCATTTACATGCTTTTTTCCGTGTATACATTTCCGGTGCAACCGTTCTGAAAACATCGCATTTTCAAAGTTAGCTCTAAAAACTGCAGTTTTAGAGGTTCCAATAATTAATAAAACAAAAATATCACGTGTCCTCGACAGGGATTACGCATGAAAAATGTATACACAGAAAAGAGACATAATATAAAATAAAAAAGGCGGAACGCGAGGCAGCGGCAATGCCGCCGAGCCGCTCAGACCGATGGCAAGCGAACTTTTTGGTAAAAAAGTTCGCGCAGTCCGATTCCAATCACGGTCTGCCGCGGCGAACGGCAGGGCTGCTGCCGGGAGTGCAGCCGATTTTTTACGGTAATGGTTATTTTTTGAGGAATATAGATTCTCATGCGTAAGCCCTGTGTCCTCGATTAATAAAAGTTGTGAAAATCAGCGGAATATGTTATAATAATCATAGAATAGCGGAACTGTTCGACATCGGAAGACGTGCATCCTGCAAAAGTTTTCAGAGGAGGTACGATACAAAGCGCGGCTAAAATAGCGCCGTCGCTAAAGTCCGGAGACGAAAAACGCCGAAGCGTTTTTCTTTTATGGGAGACACTCGCGATTTCTGTGTATTGCTCGAAATCGCAGCGTTCTTATCTCGAGTTTGCGTTGCAAACTCGACTATTTTACGTGTGCGCTCCGCTCGAAACTGCGCGCTGACGCGCTTGTTGCGAGATACGCGCACGGCTAAAAACTTCTTGGAAATTGATTCGAAGTCCGCGAAAGCGGACACGTAGAATCAGTTCTTTGCAGAACGAGCCGAAGGCTCTAATTTCCTACAAAAGTTTTTATGGGAGGTTTATGATGAACAAAGTAAAATCGAACCCTGTACATTTGTATAGGGGGAGGGGAGCTCGGTAAAACCCTTTTAAAAAAAGTACCGATTACAGCGGGCGTTTTGCTTTTTGCCGCAGCGCTCGTTTTTACAAGCTGCTCCAACGGCAGCGATTCGGGCGGAACCCCGCCGGTAACAAAGTACAAAGTAGCGCTTGACCGCAATATCGGCGGCAATGTAAGGGTATCGCCCGCACTGAGCGAAGACGGCATGGCAGCCGAAAATACCGAGCTTACCTTTACGGCAGAACCGCTTCAAGGCTATGATCTTGAAAAGTGGGAGCTTGACGGCACAGAAGTAAACGGCACGGAGAAGACCTACACGCTCAAAGTTACGGCAAACGCACAGGTTTTTGTATTCTTTAAAAGAAACGGCGAGCCGCTTCCTGCCCTGCAGACGGTAACGCTTACCGAGCCGGAGCACGGCATCGTAGATACCGTTCCGATAATTCCCGTCCATCACAAAGTGCCCTATGGCAGCGAAATTACCTTTAAGGCAGTACCGGATGCAGGCTATGCGGTAGATACGTGGACGGTTTTGGCGGGCTCATTTTTACTAGGCGGTACCGACGGAAGTACGAGCGCGACGCTTAAAATCACCGAAGACGTTACCGTAACCGTAACCTTTAAGCAGGTACTGTGTAAAATCGATTTCGGCGTGGACGGCGGAAACGGCACGCTTACAGCAAAAGTTGACGGCACGGAAATCAGTTCGGGCGATACGGTCGAACACGGCAAAACCGTCGTCTTTACGGCAGAGCCTGCCGGTTCGAGCTGTGAAGTGGAACAATGGACGAACAACGGAACACCTATCGCCGCAGTGGGAACAAACACAACCTACAACCATACCGTAACGGCAGCGGCAAACATCAAAGTAAAGTTTAAAAGTACCTATACCGGTCCTGCACTCACTCTGGATACGCGGAACTTTACCAAAGAAAAGGGACAAAACTTTACCTACACGCTTGTAACGTCGGGTTCGGGCAGCTACATGGCAACGCCTGAAACGGCGGGCATCATCACGCTCGATACGGCTAACTTGAACAGTCACGGCAATATTACGGTAACGTGCAGCAATGCCGGCTCAACGCGCATAAAGGTAACCGACACGGTAAGCGGACAAACCGCCCTTTCAGGTACCATTACCGTAAAAAACCCACCGCCTCAATATGACTACTTTGAAGAAGGCGGCGTGCGCTACCACATAAGGAACAAAGATGAGCGAAAGGTGAGTGTAACCGCTTATACAGATTCTTCAAACTATGCGCCGTACACGGGAACATCGCTTACCATACCCAAAGAAGTTACCCACGGCGGTGTAACCTACACGGTAACAGGTGTAGAGCGGGTCTCTACCTGGGGAACTACGCTGCAAAGCGTAACGGTCGCATCCGATAACGCCTACCTTTTGGCCGAAAACGGCGTTATCTTTAACAAAGATAAAACCGTACTGTTAGGCTATCTGCCGGGTAAACCGGACGCTTCTTACATCGTTCCTGCAAGCGTAAGAAAATTGGGAAAGGCTTCTTTCAGCAATATTTCCGCACTGACTTCCGTTACGCTGCCAAACGGCTTAAAGACTATTGATTGGCTTGTGTTTTACGAATGCCCCAACCTTGCAACACTTAACTTGCCGTCTTCGCTGGAATCTATCGGCGATTATTCGCTGCGCAGCATAAAAGTGAGTTCGATGGTTGTGCCGGAAAACATAAAAGTTCTTAATAACGGCTCTCTTGCCTTCTGCCCCGAATTGATATCGGTCGAGCTCCCTTCAACGCTTGCCCAAATAAGGTGGTATTTACTTTCGAGAAATCCTAAACTGAAGACGGTAACGTGCAAAGCGGCAAATCCGCCGGTCATTACAGCTGGCCAAGAAGTGTTTAAAGGCACGCCCATCGCATTCGCAACGCTCCGCGTCCCCGCCGGCTCCAAAGCGCTCTACCAAGCCGCAGAAGGCTGGAAAGACTTCGGCACGATTGAGGAGTTTTGACGGTGCCGTCCTAAACGGCATACGATGAGGGTCCGCCACTGGTATCGGAATTGCACATCCGTGTGCGGTGACTAAAGATAACTTCCCGCTTTTCTAGGGGGTTTTTAGGGGTGGAACCCCTAAACAGTGCGAGGAAGAAGGATGGGGTTATAGGGGCAGGGAGAAACCCCTGCCCTGAACGGGGGTGTCGCCCTGCCCCTATTTGATTACAAATTAAACTGATCTGACCGCTCTCAAGTTGGAGGAAACTTCGGCTTGGAGCGGTTTTTTTTGTGCGAGGGGGCAATTGCCGGCCGGCGGCTTTATTGTTTTGCATCGGAGTATGTTTATTAAAAAATCGAAGTCTTAATAAGTTTTATATTGGCGGCTCTGCCGACGGAAAGCGTCGCCGTTTTTTTTGTCGCTTCGATACGCACGGTCGTTTCCGCATCTCCGCTCGCTTTTGAAAGCGAAAGCGGCGTACACAAAATCGTTTCGAGTTTTGCCGAACCGTCCGTTTTCGGCATACGCACTTCGATCATGTCGCCGGATGCGATCGCGCTTTCAACGAGACGCACTTTGCCGAGAAAATCCATGCCGCCCGCTTCGGCACCTTCGGAGCGAACGGTATCTTTGCCGAGCTGTTCCGCCGACAAAATGATTTTATTGTTTATTCGGGCTGAAAGATTTTCTTTTTGCGCTTTGGAAAGATCGAGCGAAGCGAGCGTGCGGTGCAGATCCGAAAGCAGTTTGTCGCGCTGTTTTTTTTCGGGGCGGGCGGCGTTCTTTTTCCGAATGTTTTTGAATCGGTTTTCACCGCTTCCGATCGGCGGAAATGACGGCGGCGTACGGTCGGCTGTGTCGCTTTTCGTTCGTGCGGATGATTCGATACTTCGTTGCTCTGCGTCGAGATTATTGATTTTTCCGATGCAATCGAAGCCCGCCTCTTTACCGAATGCCGCCGCATCTTCATCGTTCCGAATGTTCAAGAGATAGATTCCCTCCGCCAATTTTGTTTGAATAAAGCGTGCCGCCTTAGGATTTTTTTCGATGAGCTTCGAATTCTTTTCGTCGAGCTTTAAAACGTAGCCCGTATACAAAATCGCCGACGAATAGAGCTGCTGCCAGTCTTCGATGCTGACGCGGAGATTCTGAGGAATGCCGTGCGAGGCGTATTTTTCAAGCAGCGAGCAGATCGTCTCAGCCGTGTATCCGAAATCGAAGGCTCGGATCATCGACTCTTTATCGATTTCGAATTCGACCGTCGTATCGAAATTGACGATGCGCAAAAAAATCGACAGCGGCAAAAGCGTTTTGAGCGGGAGCCCCGGCAAAAGCCTGACCGTAAAGCCCGAATTGATCGAAACGAATCGTGCGCTCGTATTTGCTTTCTCTTCATCCGAAAGCGCTTTTCCGACGCGGTAAATCGCATCTCCTTCTTTCGTTTCTCCGGCGACGGAAAAGAGGCCGAACGTTTCCGCAGCATCGACGATGCGATCGAAGGGCGGACGCGCATCGCTTCCGTCGTCGCCTTTGCCGTGCGAACGGTCGATGAGCGCACGGAAACGGCTTTGTGCCCGTTCGGAACTTCCGAGCAGCGACATACATCTGAGAAGGGTGCGTTTCGTAACGCCTGAATCGGGAAGGGAGGCTGCAACGTCGAGAACGAGTTCGGCGTACGAGCGAAGTCCTTCCCGATCGAGCGAAGCGCTTGATGCAGCTGTGAGGTATGCGTATTGCTTTTTCGGGGAAAGCTCCGCGAACGAAAGCAATCGCGCGTAATCAACGGAGATGCCGTTTTCGTTTCGTTTGACGAGCGACAGATTCAATAATGCGGTAATGAGCGTTTGAACGGGGGCGGTTCCGCAGGCGAACACTGTTTTCAAGCGCGCCGCATCGATTTTTTTTAAACTGCCGTCCGCTTTGCAAAGATCCGGCCTTTCGGCAATATAGCAGACGACGGAGGCGATAAATTCGGGCGAGAGCGAAAAGCTTCCGCCTTCCGTGCGGGATGCGTACTGCGCTTCGGGGATGATGCGCGCGATATCGATGCGAGGAGCAAGCAAATCTTCAAGCAGCGGATTTATGTACAGACGTTCGGAGCAGTCTTTGTCCGATTCGTCTTTATAAATTATTAATCTGTCGGTGAGATTTGAAATCCGTGCGGCAATTTCCGAAGAAACGTATTCTCCGGAAAAAAAATCCGAAAGTTTTTTTTGCGTCGCTTCGGGAACGAGGATGAGGGCAGCGATGATTTTTTCGTCGAAGTCGTCGAGCAGGGCGAGGAGATTTTTTCTGTTTTGCTCCCTGCAAAAAAAAGAAGACAGCTGTTCGATGAGATTTTGTTTGTTGTACGGCGTTTTTATTTTTCCGAGATAAGCGCGCAGTATATCGAAAAAGCGGCTGTCGGGGAGCATCGCGAGAGAGGCTTGCCATAAAGCCGTGCGCCGTTTTTTATCGGATTCGTTCAGCATAAGCCCTCTTCCGTAATTTCATCGAAATCGCTTTCGTCGCGATATCTGACGATGCGGTACGAATATCCCTGTTCGGCGAGAAATTTCTGCCGGTTTGCACCGAAGTCCTCTTCGACCGTGTTCCGCGTGATGAGTGTAAAAAAACGTGCCGTGCGTTCTTTCGGTCTGAGTATGCGCCCGAGCCGCTGTGCTTCTTCCTGACGGCTTCCGAAAGTGCCCGACACTTGGATCGCGAGCGATGCGTCCGGCAGATCGATCGCGAAGTTTGCGACTTTCGACACTACGAGTACGTGCAGTTTGCCGCTGCGGAACTCGCCGTAAATCGCATCGCGTTCGGATACGGGCGTCTTTCCGGTGATGATCGGAGCGTGCAGCATACGCGCGAGCTTTTCGAGCTGGTCGATGTATTGGCCTATGACGAGGATTTTATCGTTCGGAAAACGATCGACGATTTCCCGGACGACCCGATCCTTTATCGGATTTTCGCTTGCGATGCGATGCTTCGTGCGCGCGTTTGCGACGGCGTATCGGATCTCTTCATCGGCATCCAAATCGAGACGCACTTCGATGCACTCCGCCGACGCGATCCAGCCGGACTGTTCGAGCTCTTTCCACGGAACGTCGTAACGCTTCGGCCCGACGAGGCTGAACACGTAGCTTTCGCAGCCGTCTTCCCGCACGAGCGTCGCCGTGAGCCCCACGCGGCGCACCGCCTGCAGTTCCGCAACGACGCGAAAAACGGGAGCGGGCAGCATGTGCACTTCGTCGTAGAGTATCAATCCCCACGCTCGTTTTCGAAACAGAGAAAAATGCGGATACGGTCCGTCTTTTTCCGGCCGCCACGTCAATATCTGATACGTCGCGACAGTCACCGGCTTAATCGATTTTTCTGCGCCCGTGTATTCGGCGATATCGTCCGCAGTGAGATTCGTTTTATCGATGAGTTCCGCGATCCACTGATGGACGGCCGTGATATTCGTCGTAACGATGAGCGTACTCGTTTTGAGCATGTCCATGATCTGCATGCCGACGATCGTTTTGCCGGCGCCGCACGGAAGCACGATCGTGCCGAATCCCGTGCCGGGGCCTTTGTCCCCGACGAGCGCTTTCGCCGCTTCAATCTGGTATTCGCGGACGACAAGCGGAGAGCCGTTCGACGTCGTTTTCTGCAGGCGGATATCGAGCGCTTCTCCGTCTGCAAGCGGCACTTCGTCTTTTACCGGCCAGCCCGTCTTTATCAATTCCTGCTTTACCGTGCCGCGGTCGGTGAGGCGGACACGGAAGCATCGGCTGCCGTCTTCATCGATTAATAAATATTTTGCAAGCCCGCGGTTCGCACACAGTTCGCGGTAGATGCGCTCCGAATCCGTTTCGAGTTTGAGATATTCTTCCGCGTCCGAAGAAGGAGAAGCGACGAGCCTCAACTTTCCGAAGCGCTCCGCCGTTTCACGCATCCATGCAATAACCGCCTGCGGCACGTCGAAGCGGCTGTACTTTTTCAAAACCGCCGCGATATCGTCCGCCGTAAAACCCGCACTCGCCGCATTCCACAGCGACAGCGGCGTCAAACGATACGTATGCAAATATTCGGGTGAACGCTCAAGCTCCGCGAACGGAATCAAATCGTTCCGGCATTCGTCGGCTTTCGGCGCATGAACGTCGAGCAGGAGAGTTTTGTCGCTTTGAACGATGAGCGGCTTATCGTTTTGCATAACAGTATATTATATACCGAAAGGGTATATCGCGCAACGCAAATGAAAAATAAATGCAAATAAAAATAAATCGGAGATATATCATCAGTGTCGTAAGTATAACAGCGAGAGGTAAAGACCTATTAAAATTATTATTAATAACAGCCGAAAATCGACGGCAACAATAAGGAAGTTATCATAAAAAGAAAATTGTAACATACACCGTAGATACAGGGTTTATGTAATGAGTAATTACATATTAAATGGAAAAAACAAGGTTTAAAAGCGCCGCTGAAATAGCGCGGCACTTTTAACTTCGAGTTTTCTTTCGAAAACTCGCGGATGTACGTGTGCGCTTACGCGCACCAATTGCACGGCTCCTAAATCCGAAGATTTACTCGCTGTGCAATTTTAAGGAACGTTTTGGAGAAGTAATAATAAAAATGAAAACAATTTTCTTTGTCGCTTCGGTGCTTGCCCTGTTCGTAATGACTGCGTGTAAAGATCCGAGCGACGGTACGGGAACACTACCCGAAGCTCCCCTTGTCGAAGGCGGCGTCTCATTCATCTTAAGTCCCGATAAGCGTACCATCACGGTTAAGGTAAAAACCGCCGTCGGTAATGTTACGGTAGAAGGCTGCGAAGAAACGATGCTTACAAGCGATACCGAAGCCGAACTGCATGCACAAGGCACAAGGGTAACGCTGAAAGGCGATATCACCGAGCTGAAATGCGACAACAATCAACTCATCTCTCTTAACGTGCAGGGCTTAACCGCTTTGAAAAGTTTGGAGTGTTTCAACAATCGGCTTACCGCTCTTAACGTACAGGGCTTGCCGGCTTTGCAAGAGCTGGAATGCCGCAACAATGAGCTTACCGCTCTTAACCTGCGAGGCATGACCGCTTTGCAAGGTCTGAGGTGCGGCGGCAATAAGCTTACCGCTCTTAACGTGCAAAGCTTAACCGCTTTGCAAACGCTGCGGTGCAACGGCAACCTGTTTACCGAGCTTGACGTGCACGGCTTAACGGCTTTGCAAAATCTGTCCTGTAAAAACAATAAACTTGTCGCGCTCAACGTGCAAGGTTGTACCGCTTTGGAGGAACTGGAATGCGATGCCAATCAGCTTACCGAGCTTAAGGTACAAGGTTTAAGGGCTTTGCAAACGCTGCGCTGTTACGACAACCGTCTTACTTCTCTTGACGTGCACGGCTTAAGGGCTTTGAAAGAGCTGGAATGCAACGACAACCTGCTTGCGGCTCTTAATGCGCAAGGCTGTACCGCTTTGGAAAAGCTGCACTGCCGCAAAAATCAGCTTACTGTTCTTAACGTGCAAGGCTGTACCGCTTTAAAAGGGTTGGACTGTTTGATTAATAAGCTCGACGCACAAGCATTTACAAAGCTCTTTAGCGATTTACCGGCGCGGACAGGTTATGCGTACTGCTATCTGTACACCGAAGAAAAAGGTGTTTCAGAAGGCAACTGTAAAGATTTTACAAATCCTCCGGACTTGAAAGCAGCCTTTGAAAAGGCGAAAACCGAAAAAAAGTGGACGTTGCAGAAGTATGTGGGAAACGGAGTTTGGACTGAGATTTAATGTAATTAATGTGTAATGGGTACGTACAAAGTTCGGGGTTGCGTGAATCGGAGATGCGAGCGGCTATGTACGGTTTTTTCGGCACGGAGGTAAAAAAATGAATACGCGAAACGCCCTTTGTATCGCGGCGCTTGCATTTATTTTGAGCATGCTTGGCTGTGTACCGCCTTCCGATCCTTCAGCGTCTCATATTACGATTACCGTACGCGGAGGAAAACACGTACGTATTATAAAAAATTCTTTTACCGTACCGGCGGGTCTTACATGGGCCGGTATTCTTGCATATGCGGATGGGTGCGTAAATTATGACGATAGCTGGGAGTTTAGTCTTTGGCGGATCGGGAACGAAACGGGACCGGAATTAAACGGTTATTATCAAGATATCTCCGTTAATGAGGATACGACCGTCTATGTTCAAGCGCAGGAAGCCGCACAGAAAATCGAAGACGGCATTTCGCTCATCCTGCATCCCGATGTATTGGCCAATCCCGATAGGGGAATTAAAATTACGGTGGTGACCGCCGATAAATCGCCTATCAAAGTAGAAGGCTTCAAATGGAAAAAACAACTGACGGCAGAAGAAGCGGCAGCGGAAGAATTGTATCTGTATCCGGAACGTACAAAGGTTACGATTCGGGCAAAAAACATTACGGAATTCTATGTCGGACGCTGGAACATTGAAGGGCAGTACGGCGATTATTATCCTAATCATATTACCGGCATCAATGTACGGGGCTGTCCTTCTTTGAAAAAACTTGACTGCAGTTGTAATCTGCTTACCTCTCTCGACGTACAGGGTCTGAAAGATTTGGAGGAACTGCATTGTCAGGAAAATAACCTCACGTCTTTGGACGTGCAGGGGTTGTCCAAGCTCCGGGTTCTCGGCTGTACTCGGAATCGGATCGGAGCGCTCGATGTACAGGGATTGCGTTCTTTAAAGCAGCTCGACTGCAACGGTAATCGGATTAAAGCGCTCAACGTGCGGGGCTTGCCTTTGGAACTTCTCTATTGCGCTTCCAACGGCATCGATTCCCTCGACGTGCAGGGTTTGCCGCTCAAAAAACTCTACTGTCCGGGAAACGATCTTACCGTACTCGACGCGCAGGGTTTGCGCTCTTTGGACTACTTGGCGTGCGACGGAAACGAGCTCACGCAGCTCAATGTGCAGGGCTGCTCTTCTTTGAGGCAGCTTATCTGCCGCGACAATCGGCTTACTTCGCTCAATGTCCAAGGCTTGCGTATATTGGAATACATGGACTGCAAAAGAAATCCGCTTACGTCCCTTGATGTGAGAAACCTCGGTGCTTTGAAGACGCTTGATTGCAGTGAGAGCCGGCTTGCGTTTTTGAATGTGGAAAATTGCGCTGCTTTGGAAGAACTGCATTGTGAAGATAACCGTTTAGCTTCGCTCGATGCAGGCGGATTGAGTGCTTTGAAAAAGCTCCATTGCTACAGCAACTTTTTAAATGCGGACGCTTTTATAAAAATCTTTACCGCGCTGCCGGAACGGCCTGCAACCGGTAACGGGGAATGCTGGCTTTTTACCGAAAGACCGAACAGCACCGAAGGTAACTGCAGGGATTTTACTTCCCCCCAGGCATTAAAAGACGCGTTTGTTGCGGCAAAAGATAAAAAGCACTGGAAGATGTATAAATACAATAAAAACGGAAATCAGGATTCGGCGGGTTAAGGGGGTCTGCGTTTACTCGGTAGAAATTACTGTTTTCCGCCGGTTCGGCGATTTGATGTCGCTCCGTTGCATTCGGTTACAATCCCTCTTTTTTCGCAGCGTTCCAAAACGCATCTTCGTCTTGCAAGTGATCGCTGTCCATCGGAATGCCGGCCTCTGTCATCCGCTCTTCGACGTACGCAAAGCGCCTGTAAAACTTGCGGTTCGCTCTGTCCATCGCGGTTTCGGGATCGATACCTGAGTGCCGCATATAATTGACGACGGCAAAGAGGAGGTCGCCGAATTCTTCTTCGAGGTGCAGCGCCGCGCGTTCGGCCCGGCTCATGCGAGCGGGCGGTGTGCTTTGCGGCGGAGATGCCGTATGTGTGCCGGCTGCCGTCTGTGAGCCGAAAGTGTCGCCCGCAGATTTTGCATCCTGCAGCGCTTGGGATGCTTCCCGCACTTCTTCAAGTTCTTCGTACACTTTTGCCGAGACACTTTCGATCGATTGCCAATCGAAGCCTTTTTTTGCCGCTTTTTTTTGCATCTTATACGCGCGCAGGAGCGGAGGAAAGCCTTCGGGCACTTCATCGAGAATCGTTTTTAGTCGCTTTCTTCCTTCGACGTTTTCTTTGATTCTGTCCCATTGATTTAAAACCTGTTCGCCCGTCGTCACTTTTTCCGTCACTTCCGACATGCCTTCGCTCTGCGGGAAAACGTGCGGATGCCGCCGTATCAATTTATCGGTGAGTTCATCCAAAGCTTCCGCGACGGAAAAATCGTTCTGCTGTTCGTACATATACGCGATCATCGATGCGTTGAGTATGACGTCTCCGAGCTCTTCTTTTGCATGCGCCGCATCCCCTGTCGAAACGGCGTCCACGGCTTCGAAAGTCTCTTCGATCAGATCGCGCCGCATCGTGAGCGGTGTCTGCTCTCTGTCCCACGGACAGCCGCCCGGCGCGCGAAGCGTTCGTATCGTTTCGTACAGCCGCTTGTACGCCGCCGCGGTTTTTTCCGCATTCGTATCGTTTTGTATATCGCTCATAGTATAATCCTTAACAATTATTAAGTCAAATGTCGAGTTTTGAAAATATTAGCAAAAGATATGCTTTCGGCGAAAATGACCGGCATACAATCTTTGTAGACGCATGTGAACGCGGCTCTCACAGCGGAATCCCCGCTTACGCTCCGGTTGTGCTTTTAAAGCAAAACTTGCGCAAGCTGAACGCACAAAGTCGCACGCGTGTCTCCCGCTGTTACGCCGCATCCCGCACACGTCAAGCGGTTCCGGTATACGGTCGCAACTTCGCTGTAAGCATAATTTTATTTATTTTCAAAACTCGCCATCTAATGTATTGCCGGTGAGGGTACGGAGCGGTATCGCGCCTCCGCCCGTGTCAGTCGGCGGACACTTTTTTCTTACCCCACGCCGCGACGAGTTTTGCCGGATCGTTTGAAAGAATTGCTTCGGTAAACGGGATCGCCGCTGCGCTAAACGTTTGCGCCATCGTTATGCGCTCGTCGCTTGTAAAAGGCGAGAGCACGTAATCGGCTACGTCGGGATTATCCGGCCGCCCGATGCCGAAGCGGAATCGCCAAAAATCCGCCGTATTTAAAACGGCTTTTGTCGAACGCAGTCCGTTGTGCCCGCCGAGTCCGCCTCCTTTCTTTAAGCTGATCGTGCCTGCCGGAAGTTCAAGCTCGTCGTGTACGACGAGTATGTGATCCGCCGTGAGTTTGTAAAAGTTTGCGAGTTCACCGATGCTTTCGCCCGACGCGTTCATATAAGTTTCGGGCTTTAAAAAATATATCGCGTCGGAAGCGGTTCGGGCGTTTGAAGTGCCGAGATGATATTCGTCCGCCCAAGAAGCGAGGCGGGATGCATCGAGCGAACAAAAAGCGCCTTTGAATTTATGCTGCCACGAAAGGCGATGTGCAAAGGGTAATGAATCCGCAAAAAGCCACGCGGCGTTGTGGCGCGTATTTTCGTATGTGCGCCCGTAATTTCCGAGAAAAGCGACAAGCCGAATCATAGACGGAGTATAGCACAAAAACGGCGGAGTGGGAAATCGGCCTCATCACCCTCGCTCTTTCCACAGCATGACGCGCATCGAATTCGCTACGGCGAGGAGGGCCACGCCCGTATCGCCGAAAACGGCAGTCCACATATTTGCGATACCGAAGGCGCCGAGCGCCATGATGCCGATTTTTACGATGAGCGAAACGACGATGTTTTCGGTGACGATGCGTACGGTTTTCCGTGAAATCGAAATCGCGTCCGCTATCTTTGCCGGTTCGTCGGTCATGATGACGGCATCCGCCGATTCTATCGCGGCATCGCTTCCGAGTCCGCCCATCGCGATCCCCGTGTCGGCCCGCGCGAGTACCGGTGCATCGTTGATGCCGTCGCCGGCAAAGAGGAGCGTCGGACGCCGCGGTTTTTCGCCGAGCTCCGCAAGCAGCGCTTCCACTTTATCGACTTTATCTGCAGGAAGGAGTTCCGAAAAAACGGTATCGACTCCGATTTCGGACGCGACTTCTTCCGCCGTTTCTCTGTTGTCGCCGGTGAGCATGACGATTTTTTTGACGCCGAGCTTCCGAAGCTTTTTGACGGCAAAAGCCGCGTCGTCTTTCGTTTGATCGGCTATGACGATGTGTCCCGCATACAGTCCGTCCACTGCGACGTGTACGACCGTTCCGAAATCGTTTAAGCTGCACGGAACGATGCCTTCTACCGCGTGCGATTCCATGAGTTTCATATTGCCGGCAAGTACGCGCTTTCCGTCGAGGACGACGCTGATGCCCTCTCCGCTTATCTCTTCCGCGTCGGCGATCTTTACGAGATTGCAGCATGCTCCGGAATGCGCCGCTTTGATCGAATTCGATATCGGATGATTCGAATAGGTTTCCGCATGCGCCGCGATTGCGATGAGTTCGTCCGCCGGTATGCGTTCTTCGTCCGTCGGGTGAACTCCCGTGACGGCGAATACGCCTTTTGTTAAAGTTCCCGTTTTATCGAATACCGCCGTCCGGGTGCGCGCAAGCGTTTCGACGCATTCGCTTCCTTTGATAAGGATGCCGTTTTTGCTTGCCGTTCCGATGCCGCTGAAAAATCCGAGCGGCACCGATATGACGAGCGCGCAGGGGCAGGAGACGACGAGAAAGATGAGCGCGCGGTACACCCACGTGTGCGCATCGCCCGTGATGAGGGACGGAATGAGCGCAAGCAAAACCGCCGCTACGCACACGATAGGCGTATACGCTTTTGAAAACCGCGTGATAAAGCGTTCCGATTTCGCCTTTTTTCCCTGCGCCTTTTCGACCAGTTCGATGATGCGCGCGGCGGCCGATTCTCCGGCGATCTTCGTCGTTTCGATTTCGATCACGCTGTCCGTATTGATCGCGCCCGCCATAACGTCGCTTCCGACGAATACGCGTCGCGGCACCGCTTCTCCGGTAAGGGCGGACGTATCGAGAAACGATTTTCCCTGCATGACTACGCCGTCGATCGGAATGCGCTCTCCCGGCTTGACGAGTATGGTTTCGCCGACGTTCACATCGTCGGGCGATACTTCGATTATTTTACCGCCGCGTTTTACGAATGCTTTGTCCGGCCTGATTTCCATGAGCGATTGAATCGAATCGCGCGATTTGTCGACCGCTTTGTCCTGTGCGTATTCCCCGATTTGATAGAGCAGCATGACGCCGACCGCTTCGGGATATTGACCGACTGCGACAGCGCCGAGAGATGCGACGCTCATCAAAAATTTTTCATCGAAGAAATTTCCTTTGATAATATTTTTTACCGCGTCGATGACGACGCTCCTGCCGCACACGAGGTATGCTGCGAGTAAAAGTACGATTGAAACGAGTTCATCCGCCGACGCGAATTTACCGAGCGAAAAATCGATCGCCCTGAAAGGATGCGCGTGTTCGACGATTAAGCCGAGTGCAAACAGCACCGCCGCGATGACGATTTCACGGACGCTTAATTCGCTCCCTTCTTCATGCTCATGTTCATGTCCGCTTTTACAACACGCATGACAGTGACATTCGTGACTCATAGCTCCTCCCATAAAAAGTCAATGAACAAGGTGACTTTCTAAGCTGTTTAATTCATGGCAACGAGGGCTTGTTCAGCAAGACTCATAGGTTTATATCTGCCCATCATCTTTGTTGAATCAAAGTCCTGTTTTTCCGTGAGCAACGCCCACACGATTTCTGCCATCTTCCTTGCAGCTGCAACAATCGATTTGCCGCTGCCTTTGTTCTTTTTCATATAATCCAGTCGCTGCATGATCCTCCATCCCGAAGTATCCTTGCAACGACGAATTCCCAACACCAACTGTACGTACGCCGTTCTCAATTCCTGAGGACCGCGCTTGGTTATTCTGCCATGTCTCACCGTTTCATTTGAATCCTGTACCCATGGCACAAGCCCGCAAAAGGCCGCATATTTCTTCGCACTGGCAAACCTACCTATATCTTCTGTGTACGAGCGGATTATCCATGCCGTGATTTTTCCGCAGCCTCGAATCGTCATAAGACGACTAACCATTTCATCGTCTTTCGTTAATTCGCTTAACTGCTTTTCAATCAGCTTGACCGATTGGCTCATCTGCTCTATAATTTCAATCATCAGTTTTACTGATTGTGCTTCGAGCACGAGGTCGCTACGCGACGACAGGGTGTCCAGAACTTCCTGGCGCCCTTTTTTACTTTGGAGGCTTCGACTTTCATCCTGTAGCCCCATACTCACCAGAAGCGCATGAATTTCATTCTTTTGTCCGACAATCGAATGAACCAGCCGCTCCCTTGATTTCAAAAGCCGTCTCAAGTTTTCCGTTCCCTTACTGCACAGATAGCTTTCCGGAAGCATATCCTTTGATAGAAACTCTGAAATCGTCGAAGCATCATGCTTGTCGGTTTTCTTCGTCGATTCGTTGATTACCTTGAATTTCAACGTATTGATTACCGTCACGTGCGCTCCCACTTTTTCTACCTGAGCCTTGAAGAATCTTGTGTTGCCGGTTGATTCAACTCCGATTTTCACAGTGAAACCGCCTATCTTGTACTCCGTTATTCTCGCAAGAAATGCCGCATACCCAACTTCTGTCGTCGGATACTGTTTGATCTGCTCAAAGCTTTCAACCGTTTCCTCTGTCCGCTCATGCACGGTAAACTGTGTTTTGTGCAAATCAACGCCAATGTAAACTGTCATCTTGACCTCCGTTCTCACTCAGCGGAAAGTCTATTCGGTAATGTGTCCCATTCTCCCATTCAGTCTCTTACGACTATCGTATGGTGCGGCAATAGCTCTTCATTCTCCTAACCGAAGGTCATAGCCTCCACTAAATATGTCGAACTCTTGCCTGGTTCCCGCTGAACTCTTTCTTTGTTCAGCTTATCACATTACCACTTGTTCGTTTTCCTTTTTATCATACCTCCTAATAATAAATTTTATTCTTTGTAAGTCGAAAGTCGAAAAATGCTTGACGCATTTTTCTTTTATCCGATGCGCTCATAAATCCTGCGCGGGGAACTTCGCGCTTCGCGCTCGTTGCAAGTTCCGCACTGCTCGGATTTATTCGCTTATATGTTCGATGCCTTGGCTTAAAATCGTCGTTACGTGGCCGTCGGCGAGGGAATAGATAAGCGATTTTCCGTTTCGCGTATATTTTACGAGACCGTTCGTTTTCAAAATACGCAGTTGATGACTTATCGCCGACTGCGTCATTTTGAGAACGCTTGCGATGTCGTTTACCGCCATATCCGATTCGAGCAGTACGAACAAAATCTTTATGCGCGTCGAGTCTCCGAAAATTTTAAACAGTTCCGCCAAATCGAACAGTTCGTCTTCATCAGGCAGTTTGTTTAAAATATCCTGAAAACGCTTGTCGCTTTGTCCGCCTTCGATCTTTTTTTTCGCCACGCCGATTCTCCTTAGACAATTTGCGGTAATATAAATAAATGAACAACTGTTCATATATTATCACTGAAAATACTGTTTGTCAAGTAAAAAACAAAAAGGCTGTCGCAAAAGTCGGTGACCTTTTTGACAGCCTCTCTTTCGATTTATTTTATCGATTGTCGATTTTACTTATTCGCAGCCATGTCTGCTGCGGTTTTAAGGTATTTTCTCGCGGAGTAGCGGGAGAGCGCAAATTTGTACGGCGTTTCGCTGCACGTGCCGTAGTATTTCGCATCGTCGCCGTCTCCTTCTTTATACACGCTCACCGTAATCGCTTTATCGCCTGCCGTTATAACGGTAACGGATTCGTTTGCGGCGGGCAGGATAAAATCGTCGTCGAGCCACGAGTCCGCATTGAGAACGGCAAGCGATGCCGCCCAACTCGCCGCTTTTTCCGCATCGACGTTCGCCGCGCCGCCGGCTGCGACCCATGCAGCGGGATCGCCCGATTTTACAATCGACAGCACCGTGCTTCCCATGCTTTCGGAAACGGCGGTGAGGTCGTTCGAATCGACGGTGTATACCGATTTGCTGCGTAAAGCGGCGACGTCTTTTTTGAACGTGTCGCGCAGCGTTCCCGATACGAGGTATATGTCTTTTTTGCCGTCGAGCGTAAGGTAGGATTGCGAACCCGTCGACGACGCTTTTCCTATCGTGAGCGTACGCACAAGTTCGTTTCCTTTATATGCCTTTACGACGATCGCATTCGCTTTATCGATTTCGTAGCGCTCATCGACCGCATCGCTTCCGGCTTGGGCGACGGTGTCGAGAACGCGTATATTTTTTACCGCATTGACAAGCCCGTCAATTGTGTTTGTATCCGCTTTGTAGCGCTTTTCTCCGATCGTCCAGCCGTCATCCGATTTTACAAGTTCGATTAGAGTGCCGGCGTTTTCAATTGTGAGCTTATCGGGATCCGCACCGAGCGTTTTGTTTTTTACCGAACTTCGCAGAGAAGAGGCGAGCTGCGCGATATATATGCCGAGCAAAAGTACGCACGCCGTCAAAAGAATTATTTTTCGTTTGCTCATTTTGTATCACCTTCCTTCGATTTCGTATCGATGATGCGCGCATCGTTCGGATTATATTTCGCGCGGATGCGTTCTCGGCGTTTGTTGCGCATGCGCCACACGATAAAGCCCGCGATGACGACGATGACGGCAAGTCCGAATTCGTTGAAATACTGCACGGCAAATGCGAGCGCGCTTCCTGAGTTATGCAGTGTATTGAGCGAAAGCCCCTTCGTGCGCATGGCGCAAAAATCGCCGTTGCCGTTCATATAGTCGATGACGTTGCGCGTAAAAAGCGCGACCGGCTCGGAGCTGTTTTCTTCGATGAGCTGCGGCCCCGTGATTTCGGACGTTCCCGCGACGAAGATTTTTCCGCTCTGTACGTTTTCAGCCAAGTGTGTTTTTGCCGTAAGCGCTCCTTCTGCGGATGAAGCGGGATCGGAATCGAAAGCGCTTTTGAATTTTCCTTCGGCGAGCGCCGCAAGCGTTTCCGCTTTTTCGACGGACTTGTCGTAGGGCGGCGACATCATCGGACTCAGCTGGATATTGTCCGAAAGCAGCCATGATTTCGGAGACGACTGCACGAGCTTTGTCACTTTCACGTCTGCGTTGCTTTCGGCGCCGCTCGTGTCGATTGCGGAGGTTTGCAGAAAAAGGATCCTGCCGAGGTTTGCCGTGATTTCGTTCTTTTTTGCAAGCTGTTCGGCGGGGATAAACGGCGCCCACCACAAGGATACGTTTCCGTAATTTTGCTGACGCGCTTTATAACAGTTTTCGTCGAGCACGTAGTTCGTTTCCGGCTTGATACCGTAAGCGTTTAATAATTTTTCGAGCTTTGTCGAAAGCGGCGCGAACGACGGCGCTTGATAATAGCCTGCCGACTGCGAATCGAAGGGGTCGACAAAAAAGAGAACGTTGCCGCCGCGCATGATAAACTGATCGATTTTATACAGCTCTTCATCGGAGAATTCCGTTTTCGGCCCGTTGACGATGAGAGACGCGACGTTTGCGGGAATCGTATCTTTTGAAAGATCGATTTCATCGAGTTCGTACATATCGTTTGTAAGGGATATGAGAGGTGAGGCTCCTGCCTGCGAATAAAGCGGCGCCTCTCCGTGCCCCGTTACGTAGCCGATCTTCGTCGCCTTTAAGAGCAGGCTTTGAAGACTTTCCGAAAGCGATTGTTCGAGTTCTCCGAGTCCCGTAATGACGTAGCCGATGAGCGAGCGCTGCATCGAAAGCGGGATGAGACGGAACGCGTTTCCGTGTTCCAGCACGAGGCCGATCGCGCCCGAGCCTGTCGAACCGTTTTCCGCCGTCCAATTGATGAGCGGTATGCCGAAGCGCGACTGCAGCGTATTCAAATCGGATGAAGAAGGATTTATTTTTTCATAATCGATTCTGCCCATGCTTTGCTTGTTGACGCTTTCGTACGCTTCGCGCACGGTCTTTTCGATATCGTCGAAGCCCCGTATGTCGAACTGCTTGAGCGCGTCGGTTACGTAGAGCGTCAGTTTGATGCGCTCGTCTTTCGGAAGACCTGAAAGCACGTTCGCCGCCGAGATCATTTTGCTGATTTTCGTCGTAAGCTTGTATTCGAATCCCTCGGACGACGTGATGCCGTCGAGCGTTTCGATTGCGTCGGCGTAAGAGATGACGAGTCCCATATACGCCTGCTTGAAGCCTACTTCGTTGTTCGCAAGCTGCTGAATCTGTACTTGCTGCAGTCCGTATTGCTGCGCGAGCATTTCGTTTTCCGCTTTGCTCATATCGACGATCGAATAGGAAAAGTTGCGGTTTGCCGCTCCCTTGTATTCGACGAGGATGTCGCGTACGTACTGCGCGGTCGTGCTGTACGGAGCGGGCAAGTTGCTGCTGAAAAACGCGCGGACCGACAGCGGTTCGTCGAGCGTTTTGACGAGCTGTCTGCTCGCCTCCGACAACGAATAGGATTTCGGACGTGTCAAATCGAAACGCAAAAAGGCCCTGCGCCCGACAAGGTTTGCGAGAATTAATAAAACGATGAGAAGCGCAAAATCGCTCGAAGGGGAGCGAAACCAATTGATGATTTTTTTCATTTTTACTTCCTTTCATTTTGCTGAACGATCACCGTGAGATAAAAGAAAAAGACGGTGAGCGAAGCGAAGTACAAGAGGTCGCGCGTGTCGATGATGCCTCGTGCGATCGATGAAAAATGCGACGATGCGGAGATGTACGACAGTGCGGCGACGATTTCAGCCGGCAGGAAAATCAAAAACGAATCGATCAGCGTCAGCGAAATGCAGATGATAAAGGCTGTGAAAAACGCGATGATTTGATTTTTCGTAACCGCCGACGCGAATACTCCGATCGCCGAAAAGGCGGCGCACAAAAAGAAAGCGCCCAAAAAGCCTCCGACGACAGGCCCCATATCGGGAGAACCGAATATGAAAAGCGGAATGACGTACAGCATTGTCGGAGCGACCATGACGGCAGCGCTTAAAAAGGCTGCAAGCCATTTGCCTGCGGCGACGGAGCTTTCGGTGACGGGAAGCGTCATGAGCGTTTCGATCGAGCCGCTTCGCTTTTCTTCGGCGAACAGCCGCATCGTCAGCGCCGGAATAAAAAACGAAAGCAAAATCGGAAGGAGCGAAAAATAATTCCGCAGCTCCGCCCGATCTTGAAAAAAGAAAAAGACGAAAAAGGTGATACCCGCGATGATGAGAAAGAGTGCCGTGACGATGTATGCGACGGGACTCGTAAAATACGCGGCGAGTTCCCGCTTCATGATGACGGCGGCGGGAGAATGTTTTTTGTTAAGCGTGTCGCTCATTTTTGCGCCTCCGCTGTAGTAAGTTCGTGGAACACGTCTTCGAGACTGTTCCGCTGCATTGCAAGTTCGTATAACCAGCCGCCCTTCGCTGCGATCGCTTTGAAAAGAGCCGGCCGGACTTCAGCCGTTCCCGAAACCGAAACGAGGAGAGAAAACGCATCCGCATCTCCGGTTACGGCTTCTCCGCTTACCGCCGAAACGTTTTCGACTCCCGCAATCGATTTGAGTTCGGCTGCGATATCGTCTTTTGAACATCCGCCTGCGGTCAGTTTGAGAGCTGCTTTATGGCCGTATCGTTCGCGCAGTTCATCGGTCGGACTGTCGGCGACAAGCTTGCCGTTTGCGATGATGATGACGCGGCTGCACAGCGTTTCCACTTCGCCGAGGATGTGCGTCGAAACGATAACCGTGCGCGTCTTTCCGATTTCGCGGATCAAGTTTCGCACTTCGCCGATTTGATTCGGATCGAGTCCGCTCGTCGGTTCGTCCAAAATCAATATTTCAGGATCGTGCATGAGCGCGTGCGCGAGTCCGACACGCTGCCTGTAGCCGCGCGAAAGCTCGGAGATATTTTTATCCATCACTTCTTTGAGGCCGCACTCTTCGCACAGACGGGGAATTTTTTCATCGGCATTTTCGCCCTGCATGTCCGCAATATAGCGCAGGTAATCTTCGACAATCATATCGCCGTAGAGAGGCGCGGCTTCGGGCATGTAGCCGATCTTTCGTTTCGATGCGACGCTTGCATCTTCGATGTTCACTCCGTCGATCGAAATCATGCCGCCGGACGGTTTTAAAAAACCGGTGATCATGCGCATCGTCGTCGTTTTGCCCGCGCCGTTCGGGCCGAGCAGACCGACGATTTGCCCCGTCGGGATCGAAAAGCTCACATCGTTTACCGCACGGAATGTCCCGTAATTTCGGGACAAGTGCGAAACTTCTATCATATATCCTCCATAAAAACTTTTGCAGAAAGTTTTAACTTTCGAAAAAGTTTTTAGTCGTGCGCGAGACTCGCAACGAGCGCGTAAGCGCGAAGTTTCGAGCGGCGCACACGTCGAATAGTCGAGTTTGCAAAATAAAGCGTATCGTATTTCGTGTAATTTTATTAAAACGGCACGTATATACGTCTTCTGCAAACATCCAAGCAAACTCGAAATGAAAGACGCCGGCGATATTTCAGACGGCGTTTTTCATCATCCTCCATAAAAACTTTTGCAGGTACTTGCAGCGAAGCTTCAAGCAAAGTTTTAACTTTCGAAAAAAAATCAGTCGTGCGCGTATTTCGCAGAAAGCGCGTCGGCGTGTTTTAAAACAGTTTGTACTATATCCGTTAAAAAAAATTATGACAAGCGCAGGTTACGAGGCAACACGGAAATCGATCTGTCGTATCATTGACAGAAAGTCCGACAAAGCATATTCTGATATCGCATTTTCAAAGTTACCTCTAAAAACTGAAGTTTTTAGAGGTTCCCTAATGTATCAATTGCAATTACAGGAGCAATCTATGGGTGAAAACAATTCGGAAAATAAGTTCAGCTTAAAGAGCGGATTTTCCGCGGCATCGAAAGAAGCGACGGCTTTTAAAAAATTCATTTCCCGCGGCAATGTCGTCGATATGGCGATCGGTGTCATCATCGGCGGTGCGTTCGGAAAAATCATTTCGAGCCTCGTAAACGATATCATTATGCCGCTTATCGGTTTGTTGATCGGCGGTATCGATTTTACGAATTTGAGCGTCAAAATCGGTGAAGCGACGGTCGCATACGGTAAGTTTATACAGACCGTCGTCGATTTTTTGATCGTCGCAATCTGTATTTTTACGGTCGTCAGAATATTCGAACGATTTAAGAAAAAAGAAGAAGAAATCGAAGCGCCTCCCGCAAAGCCTGCCGATGTCGTGCTTTTGGAAGAAATTCGCGATATTTTGAAAAATAAAAATTAATTTTTTTAGAAAACGGACGTTCTTTTTGCAGATTACTCGGCGATATCTGCGGATGGGTGTCCGATTTTTTTTAAGCCGATATTTATTTTATTAATTATTTTTTGCAGCAGAGCCATGTAAGTTCGTGCTTGTTATAATTCAAATGTACGAGGCGGCTGTCGGGGAGCGTTGCAAATTTTTCGATAAGCTGCCAATCGATACCGCCCTGCATTTTAACGGTGCAGATCATGTTGCGGCAAAGACCGCTTGAAAGCCACATACCGATCCATTCGTAAAGCCTTTCGGGATAGCATATCACATCGCTGAAAACCCAATCGCATGCACCGACGTCTTCGGGTTTAAGCGTAAAAGCGTCGTGGCGCAAAAAATCGACGCGGGGGTTTTTCATAAGTTCTGGCACGAGTTCCGCCCTGTCTACGGAAAGCACGTTGCAGCCCAAACCTGTAAGCACCCACGTCCAGCCTCCGGGACTTGCACCGGCGTCAAAACAGCGGTCGCCTTTTCCCGGCAAGTCGCAGCCGAAAAAAAGGCGCATGAGCGTCAGCGCTTCGTAGAGTTTCAGATATGCGCGGCTCGGCGGGTCTTCGTGATTTTCCGTAAAACGAATCGCACCTGCGGGCAAAAAGCTCGTCGTTGCGGCCGAGGCGAGCATCGTGTGTTTTCCGGTAAGCGTATATAATCCGATAGGGGCGGTCGGTATGCGCACGGGAAAGGAGCGTTCTTTCAGATTGATATACGGAAGCTTTGCTCTGATGAGAGCCGATCGTCTGAAAAATTGATAGTCATACGGCGCCCAGTTTCGCTGTATGTCCGAAAGTTCGCGGGAAGCATCGCCGATCGATTCGAAATCGATCGAGAGAGGCGAGAGCATGGCGGTGCGGCACCAATACGGCACACGCAAGGAGGGAATACCTTGTGCAATTTTCCCGTCGTCGATCGCTTCGCTTTCATTTTGTAAATTATTAATTAATAAATTGTCGATATGCGGCGTATAGAGCAAATCGCCGTACCGAACGGACTCTCGCAAATCGCAAAAAAAACGTTCGCGAAGTTCGGCGGCGAGCATATCGTACATGTCGGGAAACGATAAAAACGCTGCGCCCGATAATTTTTTTACACTACTTGGCATACGGAGCCGACGATTTGGTTTTCGACCGTCTGATCTTCGGCGGCGTCCGAAAGACTTGCGATATATTCGGAAAGATGGACGGAGTCGGGGGAGCGGAGAATCCGGAAGCCGATTTCGGTTACGCCTTTGTCTTCTTTTGCCCAACGCGGATGACAGAGCAGCGTAAAGGGGGCTTTGTGCATTTCGCCGGCGATGCGGGAAGGCATGACTTTTATTTCATAATCGCTGTCGAGGTCGACTACCACGGCAAAAGGGTAATGCACTTTGCATCCTTCTTTGCTTATGTTGTCGAGCACGCCCGGCAGGGCGCAGATTTGGGGAGCGTCTATTCTGCCGATATCGTCGTATCGAACCGATTTTCGTGCGGCGGTATGCATACGAACAGTATGGCTGTTTTTCCGCGTATAGTCAACATACCGATTTGATTTGCTCGGCGATGAGAGCTGCCGCATTTTCTCCGTCCATAGCCGACGATACGATACCGCCGGAATAACCCGAAGCCTCGCCTGCGGGATAGAGGCGCGCGACGGAAACGCATTCGCCCGTCTCCTTATCTCGCAGTATGCGGACGGGAGTCGATGTACGCGTTTCGACGGCGATGAGGAGCGCATCGTGCGAAATAAAGCCGCGCATCGTTTTATTAAAATCGACAAACGCTTTTTCGAGCCTCTTTTCGATGTGCGCGGGAAGCCATTCGTCGAGTCTGCTTGCGACGATGCCGGGCGTAAAGCTCGTCGGAGGAAGCGAATCGCTTTTGCGGTGTAAAAGGAAATCTTCCATGCGTTGCGCGGGTGCCGCTTGTCCCTCTCCGTGCAGCTTCGCTTCGCGTTCGAGATGCGTCCGCCAATACAAGCCCGCAAGGGCGGGACAGTCGCCCGCTTTTTTAATAAATTCTTCGGGGATGTCTTCCGGCCGCGTTTCGACGACGATCGCCGCGTTCGACCACTTTGAATTGCGTCTGCTCGACGACATACCGTTTACGACGATTTCGTCACCGCTTGTCGCCGACGGCACGACAAAGCCTCCGGGACACATGCAAAAAGAATAGACGCCGCGCCCCGAGACTTGCGTCGTAAGGCGGTATTCTGCGGAGTGAAAATTTTTTCCGTGAAACTGAATCGCATCGATGAGTTCTCGCGGGTGTTCGACGCGCACGCCCGCCGCAAAGGTTTTCGCTTCGAGCGCTTCCGGAGCGCATCGCGCGACGAGGGCGTATATGTCGTTTGCCGAATGTCCCGATGCAAGCAGCACCGCGTCCGCTTCGATCGTGCGCTTCTCTTTCGTTTTCGTATGCTCTGCGGCGATTCCCGTGATGCGTTTTTTGCCGTTTTCGGTTTCCGTGAGAAAATCGACGCATTTTGTGCAGCTGTGAAATTCGCCTCCGAGTGACATGATTTTTTCGCGCATCGCGTTTACGATTTTCGGAAGCTTGTCCGTACCGATGTGCGGGTGCGCGTCGGAGAGGATCGATTCGGACGCGCCGAAAAAATTGAACAGGGCGAGGATGCGGCCTACGTCTCCACGCTTTGTACTTCTCGTGTAAAGCTTTCCGTCGCTGAACGCGCCGGCGCCTCCTTCGCCGAAACAGTAATTGCTGTCGCCGTCGACCGAGCTTTTCGTACCGATCTTAGCTATCGTTTTTTTGCGCTCGTCCGTCTCTTCACCTCGTTCGACGATTATCGGCGTGATGCCGTCTTCAAGCAGGCGGAGTGCGCCGAACAATCCGGCGGGACCGGATCCGACGATGACGACGCGTCTTGCTCCGTCGGCACGCTTCCATTCGGGAACGGACTTTTCGAATTGTACGTCGGGCGCTTCGCCGATATAGGCTTTGCAGCGCAGGCAGATGCGTATGCGGCCGTGCCGTGCGTCGATCGAACGCTTTACGACTGCGAGCCGTATGTCTTCGTTTCGGGCGTTGATATTTTTTTTCGAAAGCGCTTCCGTCGCTTTATGTTTCAATACCCGTTCATCGTGCTCGTTTTCGGGGCGTACGATGAGCGTGATTTCTTCGATCATAAAGATTTCCACGCGTCGATGAATTCGAGCGTAAACTGTTGGATGTCGCCGAAGTATTTTTTTTGAAACGCGCACGCCTTTTTCCCGATGTAGCGGAAGTGCCAGCTTTCCCAGCGGTAGCCCGTCGCGTCCTCATAGCCGTCGGGAAAGCTCAAACTCCAGCCGAAACTTTCGGCGTGATTTCGCATCCACGCGCCCGCGCGGGTGTTTGCGAAGGTGTTGTCGATGGAACCGAAGTCGATGACGAGACCCGTCTGGTGCTGACTCGTGCCCGCTCGAGAACTTTCCCTTTCGGCTTCCGCAAGTCCGTCGATCGCAACCCAGCGCTCGAATACTTTTTTTTGATATTCGTAGGAGCGGTATGTTGAGCTTACGAGCAGGGTAATGCCGTCTTTTTTTGCTTCTCGTCCCATAACGACGAGCGCTTCGTAGGCTTCGGGTCTCAACGAAAGATCGTTTCGGATAATGTTGAACGCATCGTTTTTGACGAGCGGAATGAGGCGGGCAGGGGCGTAGCCGTCGGGGAGCGGATGCGTTTTATCGACGAGGGTCAAAAGCGAAAGATCGTCTTTCGGATTTTGTGCGTCTTCTTCGAGCACCGCTTTTAAATCCGCGATAAATTCACCGTAATCGTCTATGACGATCGTTTCCCTCGCCCGAGCGCTCATCTTTGAAATCACGGAACGGACGAACGCCTCGTCTTTTTCCCGCTGCACCTCTTCAACCGTTTTCGGTGCGGCGGGAGCACTTTGTGATTTTGTTAAAAAAGCCGTTTCCGCACCGGAAGCTTTTCCGGCGCTTTTCCGCCCGAAGGCGAAAAACAGCAGAGTAAGCGCCGCGGCGCACACCAGCGCCGCAGCCGGCAGTATCGTTTGTTTTTTCATCGTATATTCCTATAATTTAATAATTATTAATTTTGATCCGCGCGATCCGCTTCATCACTTGAATTCGTAGGCCTGTAAGCCGCAGTTTTCAAAGCCGCTGTTCGTGAATTCTTCGATGGTTTCGTAATCCTGAAAGTACGTACTGATAAGCACCGAAAGCATACCGTGACACACGAAGAGTATATTGTCGGGCGCGAAGCGCGCACGCCCTTCTTCGATAGCTCCGTAAACGCGGTAAGCGGCATAGAGCAGCGATTCGCCTCCGGGAAAGCGTTTATACGGGTTCGCCTTTATCGCAAGGAATTCCGCACCCTGTGTGCTCGTGTGTTCGAATGCGCCGAAATCGATTTCGTGCAAACGTTCTTCGACGACGGCATCGATGCCGAGCGCCTTTTCGATATAGGATGCGGTTTCCCGTGCGCGGCCGAGAGGCGAGACGAGAATGTGTTTGATACGATAATCGTTTTGATGTTCGGCAAGTCGGGCGGCGAGAGAAGCTGCTTGCAGCCTGCCTTTTTCCGACAGCGGAATTTCTGCAAGACCCGAGATGATGTGTTTTGCATTCCATTCGGTTTCGCCGTGTCGGGTAACGTAGAGCGTCATAGCGACATACTACCCAAAAACGATAATTTGCGCTAGTATTATTTATTCGGCTTCAATGAACTCGGCCGGATAAGAAGGTAGAAGAAAAATGAAAAACGCATACGTCAAACGGATTTGGGAAGACGTTCAGCTGAAAAATGCGGATCAGAGCGAATTCCTCCAAGCGGTTCAGGAAGTTTTAACGACGATCGAACCCGCCGTTGCAAAGATGCAAAAAGAACTTGAACGCAATGCGGTCCTCGAGCGTTTCGTAGAGCCGGAACGCACCGTCATGTTCCGCGTGCCGTGGACGGACGACAAGGGCGCACCTCACATCAACCGCGGATATCGTGTGCAGTTCAACAGCGCGATCGGCCCGTACAAGGGAGGCCTGCGCTTCAGCCCCGAAGTGAATCTTTCGGTTTTGAAATTTTTGGGTTTCGAGCAGACGCTCAAAAACAGTTTAACGACGCTCCCGATGGGCGGAGGCAAGGGCGGAAGCGATTTCGATCCGCACGGAAAATCGGACGCGGAAGTGATGCGCTTTTGCCAATCGTTCGTGACGGAATTGTACCGCCACATCGGCCCCGATACGGATGTGCCGGCAGGCGACAAAGGAGTGGGCGGACGCGAAGTCGCGTTTATGTTCGGACAGTACAAGCGCATTACGAATACGTTTTCCGGAGTGCTCACCGGTAAGGGGCTCGACTTCGGCGGCTCGCTCATCCGTACAGAAGCGACGGGCTACGGGCTCATCTATTTTGCGGAGTGTATGCTGAAAAAAATCGGCGAAGACTTTACCGGTAAAATATGTTCGGTGTCGGGCGACGGAAACGTCGCGCAGTACGCTGTAGAAAAATTGATTCAGCTCGGAGCAAAACCCGTGACGCTCAGCGATCACACGGGATTCATTTTCGATGCACAGGGTATTACGCAAAAAAAACTCGACTACGTAAAAAAGCTCCGCGCCGCGCATAAGGGTATTTCCGAATACGTAAAAAAATTTCCCGAAGCGAAGTTTACCGCGAATGCGAAACCGTGGTCGGTAAAAGTCGATTGTGCATTTCCGTGCGCGACGCAAAACGAACTGTGCGGAAAAGATGCCGATATGCTTATTAAAAACGGAGTTCGGCTCGTCGCGGAAGGTGCGAATATGCCGAGCACGCTCGATGCGACGGCGAAGTTTCAAAACGCGAAAGTGCTTTTCGCTCCCGGCAAAGCTTCGAACGCGGGCGGCGTTTCCGTTTCCGGCCTTGAAATGAGTCAAAACAGCGAACACCTCTCGTGGTCAAAGGAAGAAGTCGACGCGAAGCTCAAGCGGATCATGACGAACATCCACGACAACGCGTACGATACGGCGAAGGAGTTCGGCGTAAAAGGCGACTATGTCGCCGGTGCGAATATCGCGGGGTTCGTCAAAGTCGCCCGCGCGATGATCGCGCAGGGACTGGTGTAAGCGTGCCGAAAGCGCCGCGTCGTACAATGTGCACGCGAGCGCAAACGTTATGAACGCGCAAGTACGAAATTTCGAGCGCCGTACCTACAGCGGCGCTGTGAGTGCCCTTTGATTCGAAAAGGATCGACCGGCATGTATTCTGATCCCGCTTTTATCGGCGGACGGGGGAATGTATGAAATGCGTTCGTTGTATGCTTTCGATTTTTGCGGCGGCACTGTTATTTGCAGGTTGTGCGTCCGCTCCGAAGACGGCGGCCGAAGGAAAGGCGCCTGAAGCGAAACCCGCGCAGACGCCCGAATGGAAGACGTTTCGCGGGAAAGTGACGGCGATAGAAAAATACGGGCACGCCGTCACCGATATCGCGTTTGCCGATATGCAAAAAGCGGGCTATGAACACGGCGATATCGTAACCGTGCGCTTCGACAACGGCTATACGTTCAACGCTCCCGTCGTCGCGAATTACGATGTCGATAAGGGCGCCTTTCTCGTACGCACGAATCACGCAGGCGGCTTTATCGCCGCGTGCATCAATTACGGAAAACTGAACGTAACGGCGAACGTCGGTGTCGGATCCGCACTCACCGTTTCGATGAAACAAAAAGCGGGCTATCGAGAGCAGTACGCGCTGCGCTCCCTTACCGGAACCGATAAAAGGAACGGTTATGCGTCGGATGAAGCCTTTGCCAATTTCAGATGCGTGTCGCTCGGATTGATCGGAAAAAATATTTTATATCGAGGGAGTCACCCTGCGAAAAAGGGCTGGACGCGCGCACCCTATGCGTCCTCTCTTATGGAAAAGGCGAAAATCAAAACGGTCGTCGATATGTCCGATTCCCGAAACGAACTCACGTCCTATCTCGACCCGTCGAATCCTCAATACTCGGCGTATTACGCATCGCTCGATAAAGCGGGCGGCGTCGTGTGCCTCAGTATGAACATGGATTTTACAAGCGATATATTTGCTGCGGGTATTATCGGCGGCTTGCGCTTTATGATCAGCCATGAAGGACCGTATTACCTGCACTGCAACGAAGGAAAGGATCGTACCGGCTTTATCATGATTTTGCTCGAATCGCTCATGGGCGCAAGCAAAGAAGAAGCGATGCGCGATTATATGCAGAGTTATGTCAATTTTTATCATGTGGAAAGAGGCAGCTATAAATACAACGTTATTGCGAAGGCGAATTTCGAGCCGATGTATAAAGCGATCGTCGGAGGCTTGCCGCCTGTAAAAGGCTCGCGGGCATATCTTTCCGCCAACGGTATGACCGACGCGGAAATCGAAGCGCTTGTGCAGCGTCTTCGCTGACGGAATTTTTTAACAAAAAGCGATTTGGTATGATTGAATCTTTCAAAAACGGAACGCTCGTCGTCTATACCGACGGCGGCTGCAGCGGAAATCCCGGACCGGGCGGCTGGGCGTGCGTCATCGTCGACGGTGAAAAAAAAGAAACGATAAGCGGCGGAGAAAAATCGACGACAAATAACCGTATGGAGCTCACTGCCGCGATCGCAGCTCTTTCCGCCGTCGTGCAAAACCCGCAGTACGGCGGACGGCCGGTACATATTTTTTGCGACAGCCAATATGTCAAAAACGGCATTACGTCCTGGATCCGCTCGTGGAAAAAAAACGGCTGGCGCACTGCGGCGAAAAAACCCGTCTTAAACCGCGATTTGTGGGAAAGACTCGACGCTCTTTCCGCATCGCTCGATATTTCGTGGTCGTGGGTAAAAGGACACGCGGGAATCAAATACAACGAACTGTGCGACGAGCTGTGCCAAAAAGAAATCCGCAGACAAAAGAATTGATCTTTGCCGGCGATCGTTAATTAATAATTATTAATTTCGGGGTGTTCCGGCAGCTTTCCCCGTTCAATATTCATCGTGCGCCGGTTCTTTGTCCTTGCTTTGGACACGCTGCATATACGGCGCAATCGCCGCCTCTATTTTTTCTTCGGCGAGCGCGTTCATCATCTGCGACGTCATCGCTTTTGTAAAGTAAAATCTCAGCGTTGCGGACGCTTCAATTTTCGATCGGCCGGAATTGTATTCTTCGTTTTCAGCCGACGGCACGGAAAGTAAAAAGTAGGGGGACCCGTCTTTGAATTCGTATCCGAATTGTACGCGGGACTGCGCGCGGTTATTGATTATCCTTGCAAAGGATCCCCACTGCAGCGAAACCGGGTATTCTCCGTAGATTTTCGTCCGATTGCCTTTTCTGTCGAGCCGTTTATTTTCAAAATCGTCGAAATATCGATTGACGGCCTCGCGAAACATACCGCGGCCGGCTTTATTCAGCAGCACGTGATACATACCGCCGCGGTACCATGCGGCAAAACCCGAAAGCCCCGTTTCGATATTGTAAATGCACAGCGCGTCTTCTTCTTTCAGTGTGCCGAACGCGGTTTTTTGGAATACGCGCGTCATATCGATTTCGATGTCCTGCTGTCCGCCGGTAAAAAAATTCGTAAATGCGTTGCCGCTTTTCGGACGTACGATAGTGCGAGGTGCGTCGTCGTTTTCCTGCCGCTTTATCTCCGTGCCCGAAGAATGTGCGGCATACGGATCCGCTGAAATCGGCGCCGCGGACTTGCACGAAACGCATGCGAGCGTAACGGCCAGCACGAACGGCAATACGATGATATGGGATTGTATTTTTTTCATAAGAACCTCGATGTAATTGGCATTTCCGTAGCTATAGCATAAAAAGCGCGCTGTGTATACGGCAGTTACAACGCACTTGCCGCCAATTGTCGTCGGTGCCTCGCGATCGCACCGTGCATATTGATTATTTTTTATTTTCCACGTCCCAGTCGATTTCGATGGAGCGATGTTCGATGTCCTGAATGCGCCGGTAGGTGAGACAGTCGGCGCGGTGCACGGTGATGCCCCTGTTCCGCGAAATATAACCGACGATCGCATCGGGGTATTTCGGTTTGCAGCACTGCGCGAAGGTGACGAAAAAATTCGTCGAACTTCCGATGCGTATTTTGCCCGTTCCCTGTACCGTGTCGGTGCGTGCTCCCGTCCCCTTTTTGTGCCGCCTTGTTTCCTGAATTTCGCGGGAGGTTGTCGTGTTCGCGGTCTGTGCCGTTTCCGTTTTCGCTTTGTCGGTAAAGGTCGGATCGTGTGCGGTGAGCCACGCGTGGATCTTTTGCCGCGCTTTTGCGGTTTTTACCGCCGCGAGCTGAGAAGCCGTCGGGTGCGCCTGCGGATTCGTGAGGATTTCGATGATCTGCGTATTTTGCAGCGGCTCGACGAGCGGGATGATTTTTCCGTCCGCTTTTGCACCGACGATTTTTTCGCCGATAGCCGAGTGGATGCGGTATGCGAAGTCGATCGCGTTCGAGCCGGCCGGGAGTTGTACGACTTGCCCCTTCGGCGTAAACACATAGATTTCATCGCCGAGCAGATCGTTTTTCAGCGCGCTGAAAAAATTTTCGTTCGAAACGTGACCGTCGCGCAGTTCGCGCAGTTCATTGAAAATGCCGAGGTGTTCGATGTCGACAAAGTCGCGGCTCTTTCCTTTTTTATACAGCCAGTGGCTCGCGATACCGTGTTCGGCCGCTTCGTCCATCGCCTTTGTGCGTATCTGTATTTCAAGCGGCTTTCCGTCACACATAACGGTCGTATGCAGCGAGCGGTAGCCGTTCGCCTTCGGCATCGCAATATAATCTTTAAATCGCCCGTCGAGCGGCTTCCAAAGATTGTGCACGATACCGACGATCGTATAGCATTCCGAGTTTTCGTCGCAGATGATGCGGAGCGCGAGCAGATCGTAGAGCTTGTCGGGCGACACGTTGCGCTTTCTCATCTTTTGATAAATCGAATAAAAATGTTTTGCGCGGCTCGTGACAGCGATACGGATGCCCGCCTTTTGTGCAGCCGAACGGATCTGCTCTACGGCTTTTTCGAGGTAGGCGTTCCGCTCGTCTTTTTTTTGCGCGACGATCGCTTTGATCTGCAAAAACACGTCGGGATTCGTATACTTTAAACTTAAATCTTCGAATTCGTTTTTTTCTTCCTGCATGCCGAGCCTGTCCGCAAGCGGCGCCCAGATGTCGATTATCTCCGCGGCGAGCGAGCGCTGCGCCGCTTCGGGAAGCGTATCGATACAGCGTATCTGATCGAGTTTATCCGCGATTTTAATAAGGATGATTCGCACGTCGTCTACCATCGCGAAGAGCATTTTGCGTACCGCATCCGCCTGCTGTATCGTCGAATGTCCGACGGGCATGTGCATGATCTTCGCCGTACCGTCTATGAGACGTGAAGTGTTTTCATCGAACAATTTGCGGATATCGTCTTTTGCGACGTCGAAATCGTATATCGTGTGGAGCAGTGCCGCGCATATCGATTCTGAATCCATTTTGTTTTGCGCGAGGATATATGCGATGCGGAGCGGATGCAGACAGTACGGAGAGCCGTCGGCTCGGATTTTGCCGCGCGATTTTTCGCAGAGGAGATTCCATGCCGCCTCTATTTTTCGTTTGTCTTCGTCCGAATAAAAATCGAAGGCGCCGAAAAATTCGCCGAGCAGTGCGGCGGTATCGTTCATATCGGCTTTGACGGTGACGGTTCTGCTCATCGCATTATCGTATCAAATCGCCGGTCATGAGGCAAGCATCGTTCTATCGCCTTTGCTCGTATATTCCGTACGGTTTGTATCGTATCGATATTTCGGTTGTTAATAAAATATACCGGAGGTATTGATGAAACGGGTACAGTCTATAATTTTATTAATAATTTTTACTGCAGCGGGTATTTTGACCGGCTGCGGCGCGCGCAAAAACTTTGCCGCAATGAAATACGCAGCCGACAGCGCGCCTATGCGTTCCGGCGACGTCTATGCGGCGGAAGAAAAAGCCGCCGGTACTCTTTCCGATGCCGCGCCGCCTTTGTCCGAAAACCGCAAGCTCATCCGCACGGGAAATATACGTTTTGAAGTTTCGAGCCTTGCCGAAACGAAGGCGGCGGTAGAAGCATGGGCGAAGCGTTTTGACGGTTATGTTTCGGATTTTTCGGAAGACGGCCGCTCGCTCGGTATGACGGTGCACATCCCGTCTTCCGCTTTTGACGATGCGATGTCGTCGTCCGGCACTATCGGCAAAATCGTTTCGAAATCCGCGGACAGTGTCGACGTTACCGACCGCTTTTACGATTTGGATTCGCGTTTGGCAACGCGCCGCGTTTTGCTCGAGCGCTTGCAGTCGTATCTTCGGGAAGCGAAAAATATGAAAGACATGCTCGAAATCGAAACGAAGATAAACGACGTGACGGCCGAAATCGAGCAGATGCAGGGACAGTTCAATCGCTTGTCCGAGCAGATCGATTATTCGGAAATCTATATCGAAGCGAACTTGCCGTACAATCACGCGGAAGACAGAGGCTTTATTTTTCCCGATTTGAAATCTGCGTTTATCGAATTCTGTGAAACCGTCGTCGGATTTTTTTCAAACTTTATATTCGTCGTTTTGTATATAATCATTTTCGGCATACCGATTCTCTGCGTCGTCTTTTTGCTGTATTGGATTTGCTTCGGTAAAATCGGCGTGCTTCGAAAACTGTTTGAAAAGATACGAGCAGGGAAAAAAGAAAAATAAGGCCTTGTAAAAGACCGCCTGTTTTTCAGCCGCATAAACCCGCATTGCTACAAACGGTTTTTTTTGGTAAAATCGCCGTCATAGCGAACGTAACGCTTAATAATTTTTTGTGACGGGAACTTCCGGAAACTGCGGTTTTCGGAAGCAGCCCGATACGTACGGGAGACGGCTATGGCGGAAACGAATCACGAATGCACGCTTGATAAAATCATCAGTTTGTGCAAGCGGCGCGGCTTTGTATATCAATCGAGTGAAATTTACGGCGGACAGGCGGGGGCGTGGGATTACGGTCCGCTCGGCATCGAACTCAAACGCAATATTCAAAACGCGTGGTGGAAAGAGATGACGCAGCTCCACGACGATGTCGTCGGTCTCGACTCTTCGATCTTTATGCATCACACGACGTGGGAAGCGAGCGGACACGTCGCGCATTTTTCCGATCCGATGATCGACTGCACCGAGTGCAAAGCGCGTTTTCGTGCGGATCAGCTCATCGAAGATTTTTGCGCTTCTCACGACGTAAAGCCTGAAAAGGCGGTGGATGCGATGTCGCACGAAGAGATGAAAGCGTTTATCGACGAGCACGCCGTCAACTGCCCCGTATGCGGCAAGCACAGCTATACCGCCGTGCGCGAATTCAATTTGATGTTTAAAACGCATCTCGGCCCCGTCGAAAGCGACACGTCCATCGTATACCTGCGCCCGGAAACCTGTCAGGGCATCTTCGTCGATTTTAAAAATATCGTTCAATCGAACCGAATGAAGATTCCGTTCGGCGTCGCGCAGGTCGGAAAATCGTTCCGCAATGAAATCATCTTTAAGAATTTTATCTTCCGTACCTGCGAATTCGAACAGATGGAAATGGAATATTTTTGCAAGCCGGGAACCGACGACGATGCGTTCGCGTATTGGCGGGAACAACGCTGGAACTTTTACAAGCGCTACGGTATTGCCGAAAAAAATCTTCACTGGAAACACCACGACAAACTCGCGCACTATGCGAAAGACGCCTACGATATCCAATACCGCTTTCCGATTGGTTTCGAAGAGATCGAAGGCATTCACAACCGAACGGATTTCGATCTGTCGCAGCACACCAAGTACAGCGGCAAGGATATGAGCTATATCGATCAGGACGACGGCAACAAACGCTACACTCCGTACGTCATCGAAACGTCCGCCGGATTGAACCGCAACTTTCTCATGTTTTTGTGCGAAGCGTACGAAGAGCAAAACGTCGCGCCCGACGGCGGCGAAGATTACCGCACGGTACTGCATCTTCATCCGCGCCTCGCGCCGGTTACGGTCGCCGTACTCCCGATGATGAAAAAAGACGGACTCGCGGAGATAGCGGCGGACATCCGCAAAGCGCTCAAAGAAGATTTCGTCACAGATTACGATACGAGCGGTACGATCGGCAAACGTTACCGCCGGCAGGATGAGGTCGGCACGCCGTTTTGCGTTACGGTCGATTATCAAACAAAAGACGACGATACCGTGACGATCCGCTTTCGCGATTCGATGGAACAAACGCGCGTCAAGCGAACCGATTTGGTTTCCGAAATTCACAAAGCGATCGCGTCGTATACGCCCGTCATTAGAAATTAATAATCATGTATCGTATCCGTGCGGGCATTTTGCCGGTGCGCTTACGATACATCCGTCACACGGATAAAGTATGGAATACGTTCGGCTCGGTAAAACGAATCTTCTCGCAAGCAGGACGGCCTTCGGTGCCATGTCGTTGAAGCATACGGGAGATGCCGAAACGGCTTCGACTCTCATCCGAAAAGCGTACGAAGCGGGAATCAATTTTTTCGATACGTCGCGCAGCAACGGTGCAAGCGAAAAGCTGCTCGGAGACGCGCTGTATGAAGTGCGGGAAAACGTCATCATTGCGACGAAATCGAAAGCCTCTTCGGGGCAGGAACTGCTTTGCGATTTGGACGAAAGCCTCGATGCGCTGCACTGCGATGCGATCGATCTGTACCAATACGAAACCGAAAATTTTGTCCCGACGGCCGACGGCAAAGACGGCATCTATCAAACGCTCCTTACGATGAAAGCCGCCGGTAAAATCAAACACATAGGAGCCGTAACCGAAGATTTCGATACCGCTTCCGAAATTATTAAAACGGAACTTTACGAAACGATTCAATTCCCGTTCAGCATGATAAGCCCGATCGACACAGCATCTCTCGTCGGGCTGTGCGCGGAGCGCGATATGGGTTTTATCGCGATGCAGCCCTTGTGCGGAGGCGTGCTTTCGAATATTCCGCTCGCCTTCGGCTTTCTCCATCAATACGAAAACGTTTTTCCGCTGTGGGGTGCGGAAACGCTCGAAGAGCTTTCGCAGATTTTGTATTTTAACGACCGCCCGCCGGTCATCGACGAAGCGTTCCAAAGAGATGTCGAAAAGCTGCGTACGTTTTTTAATTAGAAAAACGGCAGACGGATATTTTTAAAAGACAGGTAAGGTGAATTCAAATAAAAAAAACGGGATGCCGACGGCATCCCGTCTGCACTTTTTTCGGCTTACGGACGCACGATGATATCCGCAAGGTTTGCGCACTTTTCCAAATCTTTCGGTAACAGTTCTTCACGCGCTTTATTGACGTATTTCGGATCCTGGAAGCTGTATGTAAACTTCGTATGGATATCGTACGTGCCCTTCATGAGCGCGTATGCGTCTTCGGTCATGACGAGTTCTTCGTCCGTCGGGATGACGAAAATTTTCGTTTTGCTGTCATCGGCGCTGATACATGTTTCCGCGTTTCCGGTAAACGACCATGCGTTTTTTTGCGCATCGATTTTGATACCGATATCGTCCAACCCTTCGAGACTTTTTCCTCGCACGTCCGGAGAGTGTTCTCCGATACCTGCGGTAAAGACGACCGCATCGACGCGGCCGAGCGCTGCTTTATATGCACCGATATATTTTTTAAGACGGTATGCGGACATTTCAATCGACAGGGCGGCGAGCTTGTCACCCGCCGCTGCCGCATTTTCGATATCGCGGCTGTCCGCGTATTTTCCGTTCGTGATACCGAGTAAGCCGCACTGTTTGTTGAGTGCCATATCCATAGCTTCCGCGCTCATGCCTGTTTTGCGCATGATGTAAAAGGGAAGCGCCGCGTCGACGTCGCCGCACCTCGTACCCATGACGAGTCCCTCGAGCGGTGTAATGCCCATAGACGTATCGAAACAGACGCCGCCTTTTACCGCACATACCGACGCACCGTTTCCGAGATGGCAGATTATTAAATTCGTATCTTTCGGCTCTTTGCCGAGCAGCACCGCAGCGCGTTTCGACGTATACATAAACGAGGTGCCGTGAAAACCGTAGCGGCGCGCGTGATATTTTTCGTACCATTCGTGCGGGATAGCATACATATACGATACTTCAGGCATCGTCTGGTGCCATGCGGTATCCATGACGGCGCAGTGCGGAACGTTCGGCAGCACTTTTTGCGCGGCTTCGATACCCATGATATTTGCAGGATTGTGCAGCGGCCCCAAATCCTGCACTTCGCGGAACGTTTCGAGTACGGCCGGCGTGATGATGACCGACTTTGTAAATCTTTCACCGCCGTGGAGCACGCGGTGACCGACAGCTCCGATCGTGCTCATGTCTTTGATAACGCCGACTTTTTCGTCGGTTATTTCTTTCATGATAAGTTCGATCGCTTCTTTGTGCGTCGGGCAGGGGCTTTCGATTTTATATTTGTCGGCTTCGACGCAGTGCGTGATGACCGAACCGGGACGCCCGACGCGTTCTACGATGCCCGTACACAAAACGGCTTTGTCGTCCCAGTCGTAGACTTGGTACTTTGCGGAAGATGAACCGCAGTTAAGCGTTAAAATAACCATAATCGCTTCCTTAATAAAAAATGTGTTTATTATTATAAAAGTATTTGTCGTTCTCCGCAAGGTGCCGCCGCAGCACTCGCGCGCCGGTACCAGGAATTATGCATGAGAAACTTTAATCGTAAAAAAATGACATGTAACGTAAAAATCGACTACACTCCCGGCCGCAGCCCTGCCGTTCACCGCGGCTGACCGTAATCGGAATCGGACTGCGCAAAATTTCTTCGAAATTTTGCTTGCCATCGGTCAGAGCGGCTCGGCGGCATTGCCGCTGCCTTGCGTTCCGCCTTTTTTATTTTATTATACGTCTCTTTCCTGTGTATACATTTTCCATGCGTAAGTCCTACCCCCGATGGCGCGCGCGATACAGGGGCGCCTGCTGCGTTGTCTTTCGCTCAGCGCGTCAGCCCTTCATCAGCGCCGCGTACTTTTCCGCAATACGCTTCGATTTTTCCGCGGCAAGTCCGCGGTAGCGCGCGGGATTTTCGAAAAACGTTTCCGCGTCTGCAACGCCGAGCTTTTTCAGCTGTTCGGTTATTTTATTAAAAGCATCCGTATGACGCTTCAGTACGGTAAAAAACGGTTCTCCCGTCTTTTCGCATTCGAGCGTAATTTTTCTGACGATTTCATGACCGTCGCTCACACCCGCTTCTCCGAGCAAAATATACGCCGGCTCCGCAAGCACTCCGCCCCTTACTCTGCCGCCCGCATTTTCAAGCGTCTTTACCATCGCTTCCGTATCCGCCTGCAAACCGGACACGACTTTTTTCATGCGGCTCACCGCCATCGTAAAGCCCGCGACGTAATCGGCGATAAACCGCTGGCTCGCGCTGTTCGTCAAATCGCGCTGATGTTCCGAAATCTGATCCATGTAAAACGTGATGACGCGCGGACACATCGCTTTCCACAAAGACTTTACGTGCTCGCTGTTCCACGGATTGCGCTTTTGCGGCATCGTACTCGAACCGACTTGCGTCGAACTGAAATACTCGAACACTTCTCCGATCTCCGAACGCTGGAGATTGCGCAAATCGTCGGCGAGATTTGCGATGATGCCGAAAGCGGTATTACATTCGAGCAGCAGGCGTAAAAGGTATTCCGGTTCGACGAGCTGATTCGAATACTCGCTCGCTTCGAGACCGAGAAATGCGAGATAGCGCCGCTCCAAATCTTCCGGATCTTTGACAATCATCGAAAGCCCGTTATACGCGCCGACGGGACCTGCAAGTTTTCCCTTCAGCTGCTTTGCAAGCTCTTCGATTTTAATAATCGATTTTCCGAGCCTCGAAACGAATTCCGCAATTGTCCAACCGAAGGTAATCGGAACGGCATGCTGACCGTGCGTACGCCCGACTTGCGGCGTTTCGGCATCGCGCAGCGCGATATCGCAGAGCGCCTTTTCGAGCGCTTTCAGTTCGGGCAGGGTTACGTTTTGCATAACGTCTCGCATGCGAAGTGCAAGCGCAGTATCAAGTATGTCGACGCTCGTCGCACCCAAGTGAACGAAGGGCGCGATTTCACTCGGAACCGTCCGCTTCATCACGTTGACGAGCGCGCGGATATTGTGCTGCGTCTTTTCTTCTTCAGCGTACACTTCTTCGGGATCGACGGCATTTGCCGCCGCATCGATCGCCCGCTCGATTTCACGTGTAAGTGCGCCTCGCACTTCGAAATGCGCTTTTACGAGAGCTGCTTCGGCTTTTGCGCACGAGCGCACCGCCGCCTCTTCGGAAATGCAGCGCGCGAGTTTATCGTATACGTCTTTTTCGGAAATCGAATAACGGTGATCCAGCGGCGAAATATTTTCAAAAACGGAACGGGTTTGCATACGGAAAGTATGCAGGAAAAACCGAAAACTTGCAATGCGCTTCCGCTTCGAATTTATTTTAATAAAATTACAGAGGGGGAAGTCTCCCCCTCGCTCCCGCCCTCATCACGCCGCAAGCGAAAAATCATCTTTTACGCCTGCTCCGTTCATGCGGTCGTCCGCTGCCCCCTCTGCGGGGACACCCCGCAACGCCCCGTGCGCTTCGGGGGCGTTTTTATCAATGTGCGGAAGACGGTGAGCGCGTTATATTGATGTTGCCGCTTTCGGTTTTTACTTTGATCGATGCTTCCCCGTTTTTATACTGCGCGGAACCGCTTCCTTTTGTATCGGTATTCGTAAACGCGTCTTTGACTTTGCCGTCGGGTGCTGTGTATTCGAGCGAATAGCCGTCGTTTTCCGGCAGCGCAATGTTGACCGAACCGCTCCCGCATTCAAACGACGCTTCGCTCATCATGGTTTTCGCGCTGAAATTGATCCCACCTTTTTGCGATGCCGCGTCGATATAATCGCACGAACCGCTGTAGTTTATCCGTCCTTTTGTCGTCGCTATGTGTGCGCTTTTTGCGTCGGTGTCGCCGCATACGATCATACCCGTTTCGCTTGCGAGAGAAAGCGCCGTAAACGAACACACATCGAATACGATTTTACCGCCTGAGGTTTTTACGTCGAACACGCCGCATGTAAAGCCGCTTACGCTGACCGCGCCGCTCGTCGTTTTGACCGAAATAAAAAAATTATTAATTTCGATCGGCATCGTACGCGGTACTTTTATATCGATCTCCGTGCGGTCGAGCATCGTGTGTTCCTGCCTGTCTTCGGCGATGATGACGGCGTTGTCTTTGAGGATGGCGTAGGGTCTGTCGTTTTGCTTACGGTCTGACACGATCGCAAGCTCGATGCGCCCTTCGTCCCATTGAGAAAATTTCAAATCGCACGAAGATACGTCCGCTTTGATTTCGGATATTCTGTCCGATTGAAAAAATACCGTTTCGGTTTTCGCTTTTTCTTTACCGCGTTCTGCCGGCTTTTCCGTTTTGCCGCCGTCCGAACGGCTGATCAGCAGTATTTCCGCGCCGACGGCGAGGACGAGCGTTACGATTATCGCGACAGCCGTCTTTGCATTGTGATCCATACAGCTTCCTGTTTTCTATATTTATATTTCCGATGCGGTTGCCCTATGTGTCGGCATTCGGTATTATTGTAGTGTAAATGTATGAAAAAGACAAATGCAATGCGCATTCTTGAAAGCGCGCACATTCCGTATGAGACGGCTTCGTACGACGGTGACGGAGAACACGAACTCGGACGAGGAGCTGCCGAAACGCTCGCAAAAAAGCTCGGCATCGATCCGAAACTTGTATTTAAAACGATCGTCATGCGCACGGAAACGAAAGATCTGTGCGTATTTTGTGAAAGCGCCATACACGAAATCAATTTGAAAAAAGCGCGGACGGCCGCAGGTGCAAAAGAAATCGACCCGGTAAAGCCCGACGAACTTTTGCAGTTGACCGGCTATGTGCGCGGCGGCTGTTCGCCTCTCGGCATGAAGCGAAAATATCGAACCTTTATAGACAGGTGCGCGCTCGATTGCGAAAAAATCTACATCAGCGCGGGCGTGCGCGGAGAGCAGATCGTCATCAAACCGGAAGATTTGATAAAAGCCTGCGATGCACTCGTATGCGATTTGGCGCTGTAAAATCCGCTTGTATGATTTATACGGTTTGTGCGAGCAGAGCGGAAATCGAAAAAGCCCTGTCGCCGAATTTTTCTATATGCCGCACGAGATCGATATACAATAATTCGGATGCCACATCCGCACCGTTTTCGAGCCGCTTTTGCGCTTTCTTTTTGAGCGTTCTGCGGAACGAATCGATTTGATCTTCTATTTCCTTTGCAAATGTGAGCTTTTCGGCGTCGAGATGTTTATTTGCATTGATACGGATAAACTGCAAAAATTCCCGCGCGAGTTCGATATAAGGAATGAGGTCGTCCAAATCTTCCTGCAAAAACGACATTTTTTTTACGATACTTTTTTGTAACAGCATTGCGATGCTTAAGCAGTCGTCCGTCATACTCTCCAGCTCATCGACGATCTGCAGCATGATCGACAGATTGTTAAGTTGATTTTCGCTGACCGGAAGGTGTTCGCATTGCACGATGTAGTGTGAAAGTCGTACGTGCATTTGATCGACGTAATTTTCCGCCTGCACGAGCGGGGCAACGTGTTCATCGATAAATGCCTGCGAACGGTTTTTAATCCCCGATTGGATGCGGTCGAACATATCCGATACGATATCGGTCATGTCCGCGATTTCTTTTTCTACCCTGATGATCCCGGCGAGCGCGCTGCCTTTCGTATGTGCCGACAGCGGTTCGAGCCGATAGTCGCTCAGCGCATCGGATGCTTTCGGTTTAATAATTTTTTCCGTACCGGACGCGATGTATTTTATAAACGGAAGGAATATGAGCGCGGTAATGACATTGAATGCCGTATGCATCATCGCGATGTGATACGTGATATCGCTTTCGACAGGACCGGGAACGATAAAGTCGACAAATGCGAGCAGCGGATGAAAAAATATAAGCGAAAGGACGGCACCGGCAACGTTGAACATGACATGAACGAAACACGCGCGGCGGGCGTTTACTTTCGTACCGAATGCTGCAAGGATCGAATCGATTGTAGAGCCGACGTTGCTGCCGATAACCATAGCGCACGAAGTTTCCCACGTGAGCAAGCGATTGTATGCCATTGTCAAAATGATTGCGGTCAGTGCGCTCGATGAATGTAAAATCGCCGTAAGCACGACGCCCGCAATAGCCGCGAGCGCGATCGACAGAATGCCGGAGCTTTGAAATTTTGTTATAAAAGAAAGCAGCCCCGTATCGCGTACGGTGATCGTACCGGAAAGCATGGAAAGCCCGACGAACAAAAGTGCGAATCCCATAATCGCTTCGCCGATATTCTGTGCTCTAAGTTTTTTCAGCGCGGTAAGCAAAAAGCCGAATCCGAAAATCGGAATCGCAAATGTCGCGATATTAAAATTAAAACCGAATAATGCTACGATCCATGCAGTGATCGTCGTACCGATATTTGCACCCAAGATGACACCGACTGACTGCGTCAGCGTGATGAGTCCCGCATTTACGAACGAAACGATCATGACCGTCGTCGCACCCGACGATTGAATTATCATCGTCACGATCATACCGGTGAGAAGCGCAATGAATCGGTTGCCGGTCATAAAGCCGAGGACGCTTTGAAGTTTTTCTCCCGCACTCTTTTGAATGCCGCCGCTCATAAGCTTCATGCCGTACAAAAGGAATCCGAGGCTGCCGATGAGCTGCGCAAGTGTCCGTATACCGTTCACGCTTATATCATATATCGATTATACGTTCTTTTCAAGAAAATACAAATCCGCTATACTTCGAACAAGGGTTTGACGGGGAAATATGAAAGTCGATATGGCGAATAAAAGAGTCGGGAAACTTCAATTTTTGAAAAACTCGAAATTCGTACGGAAGGTTATCGTAATCGCACTATGTGTCCTTTTGTTTTCGTGCGGCGGCAAAACGAAGCCGGGTGCGGCAATGACTGAAGGAAAGGCGCTTCCCGTTTCCGCTGCGGGAGAAGACGCGGCGAGCCTTAAATTGCCGACGCAGCTGTGGCACTTTTCCGATGAAGCCGTGTGCATATTTTTCGGTTACGGTTATAACGATGCCGCCTTTGTCGCTTCGATGACGGAAACTTTGTCGGCAAAATACGGAGTGGCTTCGGACGGCGGTCTTGTTTTACCGATAGTTTTCCCCGATGACTTTAAGCGAGGTTCCCGTTCCGTTGCTGCGGAGCTCCCGCTTCTTGTCGGCGAAAAAAAATTACGCGGTCTCATCCTGCTCGGTGCGCCGGAAAATACGCATTTCGGCGTCGCTCACCTGCAGGATAAATACGACGGCGTCATTCCGTTTCCCGTGTTTTCTTTTTTTTCACAGGACGACGTATCGGGTACGGAAGGCACTGCGGATATCGTGCTCGATAAAGCGCAGGACGCCGGCATCGACGGAATTATTAAAAACGAATCGGAACAGACTTTCGTAAAAGAAGTGCCGGATTTTATTCGCCGCTCCGTCGATTTTATGCTTTCGGTCGACGGCCGGCTTGCAAAAGACAACGACCTGTTCACATATCTGAAAAAAATCGTCGGAAAAGCGAAGCTGCGCCGTTACGTCGATCCCGAATCGGGTTTGCAGTCCGTCAACCATTTCATTTTGAGTGATTGATTTTCATGATTACGCTCAAACAGACGGAGCGTCATCTGCTCGGCGCAAAGCGTGATATCGATTCTCTTGCAAAAAAAGAAAGTGCGCGCATTCTCGTTCTTTCCGATTCTCACGGGCAGCGTGAACTTTTCCGCCTCATCGTTGAAAAGGCCGGCCCCTCGTGCGATGCCCTCGTTTTTTGCGGCGACGGTGCGGGCGATTTCGTTTCGTGTATGGACGATGCGGCGAGCGACGAAGCATTTGCCGAGCTCGTGCCGCCGGTTGCGGCCTTTGTCGAAGGCAACGGAGACGCCGACAGGTTTCCCGTGCGCTTTAATCCCGCAGGTAAAAAATCGTCCGACGTTTTTTATGAATTGATCATTCCCAAGCGGCAGATTTTACTGGCGGCCGGTCACGTGATCTATGCGGTGCACGGTCACGAACAGGGCGCGTATTACGGAACGGATGCACTCGAACGCGAGTGCGAAGCTGCCGGCGCCGACATCGCGCTCTACGGGCACACGCATATTGCGGCCGAAATTCGCCGGAGCGTCTACATCGTAAACCCCGGAAGCATTTCCTATCCGCGATCTCTCACGCCTCCGTCGTTTGCCGTTCTCGAACTCGACGGAAAAAACAGCAACGCCGTTTTTTACCGCATCGACGCGCATCTCGACGGTATACGCTTTACGCCGTTTACACCGAAAAAGACGTCGCTGTGGATCTAGGCCGGAGAAGCTGCGGGTATATAGGTATTAGCGGATAATGGCGCTTCGGCTGCATTCCGTTTTCGTTGTTCGGCCGGTGCTCCTAAAGTTGTAAAGTAAAATTGAAAATCGATAAATTAAAAAAAGCCCAGGTAATCCACGGCACGCCGCACATCCGACTACCGCTGCTGCATTCCTGCTCTGACGGGGTTTGCCGGCGTTCGGCTGCATGGCACCTGGGCATAGCGGAAAGAGGGGGATTCGAACCCCCGGTGCCTTTTGGGCACGCACGCCTTCCAAGCGTGTACCTTAAACCACTCGGACATCTTTCCTAAAACATTTTCAGTATGAAGATAAATCGATGAATAATAAAAGCGATTTCTGCTCGGCGCTCGTTCCGGTTCGAATCCCAACGATATCTACGATACACGCTGACCGGAAAGAGGGGGATTCGCCTTGCGCTCGCAAGCATCCCTGTCTGCTCGCTTCAGGCGCCTGCACTCGCTTCCGCCCGCATCCGGCGGGCTCATCCTCGCCCCTGCTCGGCGCTCGTTCCGGTTCGAATCCCCTAACGTTTCCACAACATCCGTTAAGCGGAAAGAGGGGGATTCGAACCCCCGGAACCCAAAAGGGTTCAACGGTTTTCGAGACCGTCCGGATCGACCACTCTCGCATCTTTCCTTACGCGGCTATAAGCCGTACGAGACTAACACGATTCGAACGTGCGACCCCCACCTCCGCAGGGTGGTGCTCTAATCCAGCTGAGCTATAGTCTCAAAAAAATAACAATACGGAAGCGACAGGAGTCGAACCTGCCCAGCCCTTACGGAACTGACGGATTAGCAATCCGTTGTATTACCGCTCTACCACGCTTCCGATTCGTCCGCCGGCGCCGTAAACGATGTACGAGCGATGCCCATTGAAAACCGATGCGATAAAAATCACAGGCGATTTTGCTGTCCGGAGCGAGAGGGATTCGAACCCCCGGAGGATTGCTCCTCAATAGTTTTCAAGACTACCTCCATCGACCGCTCGGACATCGCTCCAAAAGACGTAGCATAAGCATATCAAATTATCGCTTTTTGTGTCAAGTATAGGATTGCGCCGTAAACGAGATAATCGGAACTTGTTGATTTACACATAATAGAGTATATTTACGGCATGAGAAAAACCGATTTTATGCTCGGCGCATTGCTTGCACTCGTTGCACTCATGATGATCATTGCGCCGGAACAATGTATAAAAGTCGCCGTCGTCGCACTGGGTATCGAAGCCGTTGTCAACGGTATTTTTAACTTGATCAAAATACGGCAGCTTGTCGACGATAAATCTTTTCAGCTTACGGTCATCGTCCGAAGCGTTATCAGTATCGTTATCGGTATTCTCGCCGTCTTTTTGCCGCTGCGCTTTGCAGAAGCCATGTGGACGATTATGCTCTACGTGCTTGCAGCCTATCTCCTCGCGTCAGCCTTTCTCGAACTGTATATGCTCGCGAAACTCCGCGACACGAATATAGAACGCCGGCGCTACATGCTCGAAGTGATCATATCGCTTGTCGGTGCAATCGTATTGTTTATCGTGCCTCAGCAGATAGGGCTCGTCCTTGTGCGCATTCTCGGAGTTTTGCTCCTTGCCGTCAGCGCCGGCTATATGCTTTTCGAATGGCACGACCGCCCGATCGTCGTCGATGAAGTCGAAGTCGTGGACGATGTTCAGCCTCCCGTTTCCGATACGCCTCCCGCGGGTAACGCGGAAAATCGCCGTACGGGGGAATAAAAATCTTGCGGCCGAGAAGCGATTTGAATTATTTAATTCGATGTTTGTCCGTGTAAGAAGAATACGGATATCGAATCAGGTTTTGTTAAAATTAATTTTATTAATTATTAAAGAGGAAGTGTATGGCTCACTGTGTTGTTCCCGAAGCGGAAGCGATTCTCGATAAAGAATATCCCGTGCTCGACAAGGGTTTTGTCCGCCTTGTCGATTATTTCGGCGGAGACGCGCGGATCGTTCAGGCGGCGCGCGTTTCGTACGGAGAAGGAACGAAGACGGTTTCGCAGGACGGCGCGCTCATCGATTATCTTTTGCGCCACGAACACACTTCTCCCTTCGAACAGGTTGTGATGACTTTTCACCTTAAAATGCCGATCTTCGTCGCGCGTCAATGGGTACGCCACCGCACGGGCAGGATGAACGAAGTGTCCGGCCGTTATTCGATCATGAAAGACGAGTTCTACGTTCCCTCCGATGAAAACATCGCACCGCAGAGTAAGGATAACAAACAGGGTAGGGCGGTCGAACCCTTTTCGAAAGACGAAGCCGAAAGTATCCGAGCGGCGCTCGAAGAGGGACAAAAGGCTTCCTACGAAACGTATACGAAACTCCTCGATGCGTCTCTTGCACGGGAAATCGCTCGCATCGATTTGCCGCTTGCGCTCTATACCGAATTCTATTGGCAAATGGATTTGCACAATCTCTTTCGCTTTTTAAAATTGCGACTCGACGGACACGCGCAGTATGAAATCCGCGAATATGCGAAAGTTATCCTTGCGCTGTGCCGCACGGTCGCACCTCTTGCAACGGGATCCTTTATCAATCACATAAACGAAGGCGTGCGCTTTTCGGGCGAAGAGATGGAAGCGCTGCGAAAAATACTTTCCGGAGAACAAAATCCGCTCGAAGGAAAAAAGCGCGAACGTTTCGAAGAAAAACTGCGGACGGGAGTGCAGCTGTAGCGTGCCGGCAAAAGCGGTTTTTATTCGTGTGAAGTGTTCAATGTCGCGTCATGCGCTGCGTTGCGGTATGCTTACTTTTTTACGACGACGATGTTCCGCTCCGCATCTTTCATAAACGGCACGTGCACTTCGAGAGCCGTATAATCGGCGATGACCGAACGTATCGCGTCCATTTCGTTTTCGATATTAGTTTTTTTCGCTTTATATGCGGCAAGATATCCGCCTTTTTTTATAAGCGATAAAAGCGTTTTTGCAAAGCGGGCGTCGAGGGGTTTCAGCGCGCGGAACACTGCTATGTCAAAACTTTCACGCGGAATTTTTTCGGCCTCCGATTTTTGTACGGTAAGGTTTTGCAAACCGAGCATTGCGGCGCAGTTTTCGAGAAAGGCGCATCGTCTGTCCATGCGTTCGACGAGCGTAAAGCGAAATTGCGGAAAGACGACGGCAAGCGGAATGCCCGGCAGTCCTCCTCCCGAACCGATATCGCCGATGATGATATCGCCGCTGCGGGTGACGCCGATACCGTCTTCGCTTCGTATGTCCGCCGCAAGCGAGTTGATAATATCGTGTGCGGCGAGACTGTCAAATACGTGACGAATTGCGAGCTCTTCGAAGTCGCTCGTGTTGACGAGATTGTACGCGGAATTAAACAGCTGCAATTCTTTTATGTACATGCCGAGCTTTTGCGCGAAAAGCGGAATCGAATCCCGTGCAAAGCCGAGCTCGGAAAGCCCTTCGTTCAGTATGTCGCTCATTGCTGTTTCGCGCTTCCGATGTCGATGAGCAAATCCGCACGGCAATTCTGATCGGATGTGCGCAACGAAACGAGGTTGCCGGTTTTTACCGCACTTAAATTACCGAGAGAAGCAAGCCGATACATGACCGAATTCGTATTCGTATAATCCTGTACGACGGAGCATTCCACTTTATACTGCGTCGAAAATCCCGCGTTTCCTGCCGGCCGAAAGAGTAAGTAAAACGTTTCCATCCGCTTTTGCCCGTTTGCCGTATACGTTCTGTCGCCCGTCAGCAAAAACGTGCCGTCTTTCCCGACGTCGCTGAAATACACGGTGCGGCACGAAGAGAGGACATCACAGCCGTTTATGATAAAACGCAGTATGCCGGGGCGTGCGGAAGAGGCGGGGGGCTGCTCTTCGTTCGATTTTACCGCTTCGGCATTTTGTTTTTTTACGTTGTCAAGTTCCGAAAGTATTTTTTCGAGCATCGCATTCGATGAAGACGGCAGTGCCGTATCGGAAGGGATTCCGCCTGACGATAGACCGCCCTGCAAAAGAGCACCGGTTCCCGACGAACCGAGCAGCGAATAAAAATTGTTAAGGAGACCTTTTTTTGCAAGCGCCGTCAAATCGGCGGCCGAAACGGCGGACTGATTTTTCGAGCCGTTTGCATTCGCCTGTCCGGTACTTTGCACTTTGCCGTTCGGTATCCGTTGCCCTTGATGTACGGAGGACATCGTGTTTGCGCCGGCGCTTTCTGCACGTGCGGTATTTTGTGCGCCGTCTTTTGCCGTGCTTTCGGTTTGAGCCGCATTTCGGGAGCCGGTTTGCGAATCGTTCGTCTGCTGCTGTGCGGCGGTATTTCGGTCGGGCGTATAATGAGGAGCGCTCATCGAAGGAACGCTCAGTGTCGGCATCGAAGGAGGAGTCGGCATAACAGGCGCCGTTACGGGAGTGTTCTGTTTTGCGCTTCCGGACGATGTTCCGTTTTGCGCCGAAAGCGGCATCAGCGTCAATATCGCTGCCGAAACGAAAGCCGTCCGCATGATCTTACATATTTTCAATTGCCGCCTCCACGAATTCGAGCCGCTTTTGCAGCTGTTCTATCGCGCGTTCTATGCGTTTTTTTTCTTTTTCGAGTTTCGTTTTTTTATCGTCGGCATCGTCCGAGCTTTTGCGCCGCATAAGGGCGCGCACGCTGTCGGGGCTTCCTCCGTGCAAAAGCTGTTTTTCCGCAGCGCTTCTGTCGTCGGGATTTTTGAGCGATGCGACGAATTTCATATTGTCGTAGCCGAGGGCGGGATTGACGTTTTCCATGCCGAGCTTTCGGATATCGCGTGCGGAATTGCGCGGAAGACAAAGCACGCGGTCGATGTAATCTTCATAGCGGATATTGGCTTTTTCACAGAGATCGTAGGCTTTTGCGAGGAGCCGTCCGAACGCTTGCATGAGCTCGCCGTTTTTTTCAAGGTAATTTTTGCGGATCTCTTCGGTGAGTTTTTCGAGCTCCGGCGAGCTTTGAATGTTCAGCACGTAGTAACCCTTTTTTTCGGCGATAATCAACAATTCGTTGAACTTCGCCCAAAACGCCTGCGTGTGCACCCTCGCGTTCGGGAGCGCCGTGTCGCCCATTGTCGCAAGCGCTTCTTCGGTGAGCAGGTGATGCGCGTATTCGTGGACGGCGGTATAGATCATTTCGTTATCGGTTTTAAAATTTTTATTGTGCAAAATAATTTCATGCGTATCGGGTTTATACAAACCGTTGACGCGGCGGCTCTCTTTTCCCGATTGAATAACTGTAAAGTCGAGCTTCGTATCTTGAATGTCGAGGAGGAGCTCTTTGATTTTTGCATTGTCCATACGTTAAGTATAATGAAATCCGCTTTATTAAAAAAGCGCATAGGGTAATTTCTTTTTCGGTTTTTTGCGTTCGGTTTTCCGCCATCCGTTTCAGGGACGCGCAAGACCCTTTTTTCGTAAATTGTACCGATGGATGTATTTACCTTTATGCGTTATAATAACGTTGTAAGGTTTTAAGTATTTTAGGGATATAAAATGAAGATGAACGATATTTCCTTGCGTTCCGTTTTTATCCGCACGAAAATTTCCCCTTTGTTCGCCGAAGTCGTACATTCGGCGGAAAGTTCCGATTTATTTTGCCTTACCGTCTCCGGCGATGATTTTTTTGTCTCCGAATCGGACCCGCTTTATGCGCCGTACAATCAGCGAGAAGGCTGTAAAAAAAGTTTTCATCTTTCGGAATATATTTTTATATCGAATAGTAAAAAATTATTTTTCGATGTGAATCTTTTTTACGGCGCATCGATCGCACATATTTGGTATACGGCTTCGAGTGCGGCGGATTTTTTCGCTCCGTACCGAGATTCGGACGGCGGTATGCTTTGCTTTTATCGTCCCGATTTTGTCATTGAAATGAAAGACGGCTGTTTTTACATTGTAGAAATTACGGACGGCCGAACGGCAAACGATCGCATCGTACAGGCGAAAAAGAAATACATTGAAAAAAATAATATTTCCCCAAACGGTGCTTACCTATCCTATGTAAGCGTTCCGCTTCGTCTCGCCGATATGCCGTTTGAAGATTTTATTCGTGCCGCGCCTTGATATGACGGGGCATTTACACCGGCGGCAATTCGTTCATCAGGCTTCCGACGGCATCGATCAATTTCGGCGGCGTCAAATTGTACGCGCGCGCAAAGCGTTGAGATGCGATGCCGTGCGCGAGGACTGCAGTAACGGCCGCGTCTTCGGCATCGTATTGCTGGGCGAGCAGCGCGCAGACGAGGCCTGCGAGCACGTCGCCGCTTCCGGCTTTTGCAAGGCTTTGATTTCCTTCGACGCTTACGAAGACGCCGCGTTCCGATGCGATCACCGTATTTGCGCCTTTGAGTACGAGTACGATATGCGGAAAGCGTTCGGAAAATTTTTTGACGATTTCGATTCTGTCGTCCGCAAGCTCTCCGATAGTATAGTCTCCGAGCGCACACAACTTCAAAAGCGATTGAAATTCTTTCGGATGAGGAGTCAGTATAACCCTCGTGCTGCGCTTCGAGAGCACATCGAGCAGTTTTCCGATATCGCCGTAATAAAAAGAATCGGCATCGAGCACGATACCGGCACCTTTGTACGCTTCGAGCTTTGCGCATAGGTTTTGAAAGGCTTCCGTCCGACCGCGCCCGAATCCGCTTCCGAGTAAAATCGCAGTCGTGTCTTTCGGAAAGGATTGTGCGATCATCAAATCCGGCGGCAATTTAAATCGCGCAGCAGCTCCCGTTTCCGTTTCGACGATTGTTGCAAGTCCTGCACCGAAACCGAGCGCCGCTTGTCCTGCGATAATCGCAGCTCCGGCTTTTTCTCCCGCGGCGATCGCAGCGTGTCCGAAGTTTCCTTTGTGTACCGATTTTTTTGCCCGCACGGGAAGTCGCATATCGTCCGCTTCGAGAAGGTATAGGTCGGCTGCGGCATCCTCTTCAAATACGAGAGCGCTTACGCCGATACCGTATTTTTTAATAATTCCGCAAAAGTCTTTCGCCGCGTCTCCGAAATACGCCGCTTTGAGTGCACCCATCGAAACCGTCAGGTCGGCATCGAACGCGAGCGGTCTGTGTTTGTATTCGGTCGAAACCGCACCGCGCTTGTCTATGCCGCTCGGTATGTCGCACGCAATGCGGAAACACGGAGCGTTATTGATTGTATCGATGAGGACGGAAAGGTCGGGCATGAGCGTTCCGCGGAAACCGGTGCCGTATAAACAGTCGACGACGAGAGCGCATGATGAAAGCTGCTTGAAAAATGCCGAACGGCTTACGAGTTTTACACCGACTGCAAGCGCCGCATCCCGCTCCCGTTTGCAGTTTTCCGTTTTCGCGTCACAAGCGCTATACACCGCAACGGGGATATCGCCTGCGATCCTGCGGGCGAGCGCGTAACCGTCGGCACCGTTGTTACCGCTTCCGCACACGATAAGCACGTCGTTCGAAGATACTGTCCCGCGATGTGCCGCACTTGATGTGCTCGGCCGTTCCGTTCGATACACCGGCCGTTTTTCGTAAGCCCGTACGGCATTTCGATCATAGAGGGCTTTCCGTACTTCACTTTCAAGCGCGCTTGCCGCATTTTCGATCATCACGTCTTCGGTGATGCCGAAAACTTTATGCATGCGCTTTTCAAGCTCTTTTACATCGATAAAAACCTTTTGCATATTCGCACTCCCGCAAGCCGGCGGCACCGATTATATTATTAATCAATAATCACTCTGAAAAATCGTCTTGCACTCATTTTTGCTTTTTAAAAATCGTCGGATCGGAAAAATCGTGACCGTCTTTGTCGGTCGGTATATGCGAACAGCGAATCGTAAGCGTGCCGTTTCCTTCGTCGAGCGAATATAAAATCCGCCACGTCTTTCCGTCGTCGGATTCGCTTTTTGAGTAGCCCGTATCCGTCCCCGATTTTTCGACGGTAAAAACGATGAGCGACCGGGTTGCCGAATACGTTCCGCTCCAATATCGCGTATCGAGCGCCGCCCTTTGCATGACCGTCATCATTTTATCCTGTTTGATTTCGACAGTCGTCACGGCGCTTGTACCTTCGTAAACCCACGTTCCGTAGTATTTCGGCGTAAGCGCATTCTGCATATCTTCGCCGATTTTTTTGCCGGTTTCATCCATCGCTTTGCCGAACGATTTGAAAGCGTCGGCGGATTTTTTACCGAATTCTTTCCACTCCTGCTTTACGGAAGAGTTCTTGTCCGAATCGGCGGCGGACGGCAAAACAACGGCAAGCAGCGGTACCGCGATTATGATTTTAATAATTCTCGATAAGCGCATAATTACCTCCCATGCATCCTTTTTGTTTATTTAAAAAACAGCAATCCTGCTATACCGAGCGGAATGAGGTAGCACGCAAACCATCCGAGCTTTCCCTTTTTAATAATTTTCATAAGGAGGGAAAGAGATGCGTAACCGACAACGAAAGAGGCTGCGCACCCGACGAGGATCGGAAGCGCTCCGATTGATTCCGACATTTTGTCGAAATCTTTGAGCTCGAGTATAAAAGCGCCGAGAATCGCCGGAATCGAAACGATAAACGAAAACTCTCCCGCATCCGCTCTCCCGATGCCTGAAAGCAGTCCGCCTGCTATCGTCGAACCGCTCCTCGAAATGCCCGGCAGCGTTCCGATACCTTGAGCCGCTCCGACGATGAGCGCCTGCTTCCACGAAATGCCGTCCGATTTTTCTACGTTTTCTCTCTTTTTGCCTGCATATTGCGATATAAGCAAAATGAGCGCAGTGACGATAAAGAGCGCGCATACGAATCGTATAGAAAGAGAGGGGAGCATTTTTTCCGCAGCGACGCCGATGACACCCGTAACGAGCGTTGCGACGATGACGGCTGCGACCGTTTTGCGGGAAGCTTCGTCGCTTTTTGTCAAAGCGCTTTCACCCGAAACGCCCGAAACGAGGGGGCGGCGCGCGATCATCCGTGCGAACGCGCAAAAGAGTTTCAAAATATCGTGTCTGAAATAAAGTACGACTGCGGCGAGCGTTGCGAGGTGAAGAAATACGTCGAATAAAAGCGGCACGTCGCCGAGCGAAAACAGATACTGCGCCACGGCGAGATGTCCGGAAGACGAAACGGGTAAAAATTCCGTTAGGCCCTGAAGTACGCCGAGCAAAAGGCTTTGTAAAATCGTCATAAATCCATCATAGCAAAAGAGCGGAAAGATGTCATGAGCGATATGCGGCGATACGGAGCTGCGGGGATTGCAGCTCCGCTGAAAAATAAGTACCTTACAGTACTTGCTCTCCGTCAAGATAGACGCGGGAAACCGACAAGCCTTTTTCGTCTTTTTCGAAGCAGACGAAATTTGCTCTGCAGCCCCGTGTCGTTTTGACTTTTTTTTCACAGCCGTAAAATGCCGCAGGAATTTCCGACGCTTTCATCCATGCATCTTTTAACGAGCAAATACCGCTTTTGACAAGATGCTCCACGCCGTGCCGGATACTTTGCGCGGAGCCGGCAAGAAGACGCGGTTCGCTCATCATACAAAGCCGTCCGTTCGACTGGAGCAGGACATTTCCGCCGATCGGCGTTTCGTATGTTCCCGGCTGTAATCCGCCGAACTGCGTGCTGTCGCTGATAATAAAAGACCGCGGACCTTTTACGGCAAAAACCGTTTTCAACACCGATTCGGGAAGATGAAATCCGTCGGCAATACAGGAAAGCGTCAAACCGTCGTTGCTTAATTCTTCCCACAAAAAATTCGGATGACGGGGCACCGTGACGGGAACTCCGTTTCCGAAGTGTGTGACAAGACTCGCTCCGCTTGCAACGGCTTCGGCTATTTGTTCTTCGCTTGCCATCGTATGTCCTACGGATACGACAACGCCGAGCTCACTGACTTTTGAAATAAAAGAATACGTGTCTCCTCCCCATTCGGGCGAGAGGGTAAGAGCCGATATTTTTCCTTCCGCAGCATCATACCATCTCTTAAACATATCGAAGTCGGGCGCTCTGATATAGCGTTTGTCGTGCGCACCTGAAGCTCCGTCTTTCGGGGAGATAAAGGGACCTTCAATATGAATGCCCTGTGTCATTTTTTTTGCCAACGGATTGCGATGTGTAAAAGAAACAATCTCTTTGCAGCGCTTCAGAATTTTTTCGGGATCGGCGGTGATAACGGTCGGACAAATCAGTCCGCAGCCTTCTTTCAATAAAGCGTACAGCGCTTTTTCATAGGCTTCTTCCGTCAATTCGTCGGTCGTGTTGAAGTCAATGCCGTTGAAGCCGTTAATTTGAGTATCGAACAGTACGGGTGCGATGTTCGGATACGTTACGGAATTTTCCGGATCCGTTTTTTCCGCCGAAATAAAAATACCGTTTTCAATTTGGAGCTTTACCAGCGTATCGGTGCCGTACATCCATCCGGTAAAAATCATAAAGATACCTCCTCTACAGGCTCCGTATGGATTTTCTGAACTTAGCGATAAAACGATTGTTCCATTCATCGCCGCCCGGACAGTTGCCGCTTCGCCAAACGGGAGGATTGACGCCTTCGTTTACAAGTATATTGATCGCTTCGATTATGATGCCGTTCATCACGAATGCGTTCGCGTATGTGCTGAGCGCACCGATTTTTTGTTCGAAGCCGGGAAGTTCGATTGTCGCATCTCCCAGTTTGATTTTGCAGTCGACCGAACAATCCGCGATTTCATGCAGATTTTTTTTCGACGGATGACGCGCAGGGTGATCTTTCGGACAGGAATTTGCATGGGCATGGGAACTCACGCCGATCACTTTTGCGCCGCGCGATTGTGCGGTTAAGCATGCGTCGATCGTAGCGGAATTGATTCCGTACGCGTTGACTACGATCAGAAGGTCTCCTTCGCCTATGCCGTTGTCTTCGATTACGATTTTACCGTAACCGGGAAGCCGCTCCGCCGCCATCGATTTTAAAGCGCCGTTTGAAAGCATCGTCTCCTGATTTAAGATAGCGTTTATGTGCATGAGGCCGCCGGCGCGGAAAAATACTTCCATCGCCGCGAGATTCGAGTGTCCGCCCGGGCCGAATACATACACGATTTTGTCTTTTTTTACATGGTCTGCGACCATCCGCGCCGCTTTGAGAATATTTTTTTCTTCGGTATCGTATATTTCATCGATAATGCCGAACACTTCTTTACGGTACAGTTTTAAAACATCACCTTCCGTCATTTTACGCCTCCAAAAATATTAATTATTAAAATTATCCAATGCTTTGTTTATAAGCTTTTCCGTTTCCGGGCCGTAGGTTCCGCACAGCGCAAAGTAGATCGCCGAACCGTGCGGCTCGTACCCGCCTTCACGGATCTGTTTTTCGCTGCACAGATAACCGATCATGCCGTTCGTATAACAGACGCACAAACCGTTTTTGTTTTTTTGCCGTACCGACAGCGCATACTGCTGCGACATTTCGGCATTAAAAAAATACACGGGTGTCGAACCGAAATCGACGCGCGTTATTTCAAGCGTTTCATAGTCGCGGAAGTTCTTTTCGATCGCTTTTTGCGCCCATTGACGCATTGTGTCGTCCTCCGCATGAGCCGCAAGTGACGCGACTTCATTTTTTGAAAAATTCTGCACGAGCGGAAGTTTGATCCGGATTTTTCGCAATTCAAGATTTTCCTGAATCGGAGCGCTTTGTGTTTGCAGGGTATCTTTGCACTTTTTGAAAAAGTCATCCGCAAAGGCGATAATTTTTTCAAAATCGACGGAAATAAAACGGTCTCCGAGTACGCTGTTCGGGCGCAAGTCGGCGGTACAGCCCTGCAAAAAAATTGACACGCTTTCTGGATACGCTTCGTCGAAACGCCGTAAAACGATTCCCGCGTAATCCGGATGTACGCTGTTGCCGTCGGAGAGATTATTATGACACGCATAGTGAACGGCGAAGCCTTTCGGTTTTCCGTCTCGTTTTTTTAGGAATTCGAAAATTGTTAAATCGGTGTCGGCCGGCTCTTCGTAATTCGGACACATTTCGATGCCTTTGTCCGTTTTTTTTCTGCGGTACACGTTCATGGCGCATGTGCCGTTAAATCGACGTACGGCAACTTCTTCCGAATCGCGTTCCGCTGCGGCAATTCCGTCGATAATCTTTTGCAATAAAAAATCGATGTAATTGTCGGAAACGGTTTCAAGCAGCGGCGTAAACGCACGCCCCGTTCCGGGGCCAGAGTGATTATGAGACGCCGTAAACAAAACTTCATCTTCGGCGATGCCCTGCTTTTGCCTGAGCAGCGTTCGCACGGTATCGATAAAATCGGGATTCCACCACAATAAATCCGCATATACGATGATGATGCGTTTGCTTGCCGTTTGCCAATAGTGAACGCGCAGAAAAATATCTTCCGTGATACCGCTGAAATTATCCGTTCGGCGTGCATAGCCGCACAGCCTGAGAGGTACCTTCGGAGAAATTACCGATTTTGCACAGCCGAGCCGTATCATAAAAGCTCCGTTATTTTTATAAAATTGCGCAGGATGTGGAAGGGATCTTTTACCGGAAGCGCAACGAGTTTGTCTGCCGGTTTTCCGTCGCGCGTACGTATTTGAATCCATTCTCCGAGTTCCGTATTCGGAAACGTTTTGAAAATATAGTCGAAACTCTGCGTATATATTTTATTAAATTTTTCATCACCCGTAAGCTTGTACAGCAAAAGGTAGGTATACAGGATTTCCGAATGCGGCCACCAGAGTTTCATATCCCACGTATCGGCGATGAGTTTTTCATACGGAGAGTCCGTCGACGTACCGTGCGGTTTCCCTCCTTCAAAATCGACAAAACGGAAGAGTCCTCCGTATTCCGAATCCCATCCGAGATGCCATGTGCGTTCGGCTGTTTTACAGATGCGGGGAAGATACCGTTCGAGAGAGCCGAATGCTTGAAGGAATTCTATTTGGAACCAGATGTCTTCGATCGTGTGACCGGGATTGATATGGCGGTCGAGCAGTCGTTTGTCTTTGTCGGAAAAATCGGATACGAATTCGTTTATATAGCCGTCTTCTTTCATAAGACGCTCGAGTATGAATGACGCGTTCTTTTTTCCGAATTCGACAGCTCCGTCCGAGGGTATGCCGAATGCTTGGAGCATCCGTATATATTCGTAGATCGTATTCGTAAGAATCATCGGAATTCCGTGCGTGCGGCAGCCTTGGGGAATCGGGTAGGGCTCCGTTAAAAACTCGTCCCTTTCTATCCGTCGCTTGATGCTTTCATACAGAGCCTTCGAAGTGTCGATCGCTTCCTGCTTTTTCGACAGTACGGCGTACTGAGCCGAACCTATCAGGGCGAAACAGTCGGCATAGATACTCGCGTCGAAACGGCCGGTACGTTCATCTTTTATCTTTTTGCCGTCTCTGGTAAGCAGATAACAGCACGAACCGTCTTCCATGATGCAATAAGAATTAATAAAATTCCATGTACCGTCCGCCCACGCTTCGAGCGCTGCAGCATCGATGTCCGGCATTGTCTTTTTTTTTGCCGATTCCGAGAGACGGCACAAAATCCACAGCCATCTCCCTTGCGACCACGTAAATTTATTATCGCTTATTTTTTTATCGCCGTAATTGTTAATGCAGTTGAGAATCCCTCCGTTTTCGGGATCGACGAATTTACTCCAATACGGCAAAAAGTTATTTCGGATTTGATCGATATAAAATTTTTTTTCGGCGGGATAATTCATTTATATCTTTCCTCATATAAACGGCGCTTCGAACGATTTTCCGCTGAAGCATATCCGTCTTTTCGAATAGGCAAGCCGAACCGTCGGACTTTCGTTTTGTCCGCCGGTTCGGTTTTTTTGACTTGAAACTTTGTTTATGCTTTTTCTTCGAGATGCCGCAGCATGGTTTCAACTTCGGCGGGTACTTTTTTGCCGGATGCTTTGTTGGCAAATCCCACGGCACAGTATACGACGAAGGCGACAAGGGTCGGCATGATCAGACCGACATCGGGAGGCAATTTTAACGCGCCGGCTTTTGTGAGCACGAATACGAGGAAGCCTCCGATCGTCGAAAGAATTGCGGCTTTTCCGTCCGAGTGCTTAAATGCGGGGAACAATCCGAGCAAAAGCGGAACGGCCGTCGGTCCGAGCAGGGCTGCAAACCACGAGAGGATCATACCTGCGACTCCGCCGAATTTTTGATTGAGCAAACCGATGATGACGGTGAATGCCATAAAGATAAACGTCGTAATGCGTGCAAGCCGGAGGCCTTCTTTGCCTTCCTGATCGATATCTTTTTTGAAAATCGGAAGGATGTCGCGCGTGATAACCGCCGAAATCGTGTTGCAGTCCGACGTGCACATAGAAAGCGTATTTGCATACATTGCGGCGAGCGACAATCCGATCAATCCCGTCGGCAGAAATTTTTTGCTCAGTTCCGCAAATAAATTTTTCGCCGCTTCACCCTGCGTCCATCCCGGGAATACGAGCGGGCCGAGCCACATCGGTGTAAAGACTACGAGCGGCCATATCAAATACAGCAGTGCGGAAAGCAGTGCGCCTTTGTGTGCATTTTTATCGTCTTTGCTTGAAATAAAACGTGTCGCCAAACTCCACGTACCGCCGTTATAGCTCAAGAAAATGACGAAGAAATAAAACAGCGACCACGTAACCGATCCCTGACCTCGTCCGGGGTTAAAGATCGAAATATGTCCCGCCGGCAGCGATTGAAACGCTTGAACCAAGCCGAGATTCATTTCGTTCTTTAAGAAGAGGATCGTGCCGACAAAGAGTACGATGCCGCCGACGGTTTGAATAATCCATTGCGTGAAATCCGTCCACAAGTCCGCGATTAAGCCGCCGACGGACATATAGTAAATTGAAACGAGCGCGGAACTCAGGACACCGACCCAAAACGGAATGCCGGTAAAGCCCTGTACCAGAATACCGATCGAAGCCCACTTTGCACCGACGTCGATAAGCTTGCTTACGATACCCGCAATCGCGACGACAACTTGAGAGGCCGTATCGTAACGCTTTTTGAGATATTCGGTCGGAGACTGGATACCCAGAAATTTACGCAAGCGCGGCCAGCGCGGTACGATGAGTATGGAACCGAGTGCGACCGCGATCGCGATGCTCATACCCCACCAAAAATAAATTTGCGTTCCCGTCGCGTATGCGATACCCGCGTATCCGACGAATACGACGCCCGAATATCCGGTTACGTGGTGCGAAATTCCCGCCAGCCACCACGGAACCTTGCCTCCGGCGACATAAAAATCTTCCGCTGTTTTGACGTTCTTTTTGGAATACAAACCGATCAAAACCATTCCTACAAGGAAAGCGACGACCATGCCGTAATCGACCCAGCTCATTGTTCCTCCTTGAATCGAATCGCAGACAAATCTCCGCATTTGCAGGCAATCCGATCCGTGCGCATCTGCGCATACTTGTTATTATTAAAACTCAATAAATTATTTATTTATTAAGTTTCCGGCACATGCAGTATCTATGTACATACGGGTATGTTTCGTCTTTCGCAAAATACTTGCGGGGCATGTTTCCGAAACGGGGCCTGTAAGGGCGGCGCATGTCGCGTCGTGTTTTTTTGCCGTAGGCACTATACAGAAAATACGTTCGCTCGACACGAGCGTCGGTATCGTAACCGTAAGCGCGTATTCTGGTACGTCGGCGATGATCGGAAAACAACCGTCGTTTACCTGCTGCTGCCGGCATATCGGATCGAGTTTTACTTTTTTTACCGTTTTCGCGTCTTTAAAATCCGCAACTCCCGGATCGTTAAATGCGATATGACCGTTTTCGCCTATTCCCATAAAAGTTATGTGAATGCGCACGCCGTCGAGCAGCGCACCGTACCGCGCCGCTTCTTTGTCGGGATCCGCTTCGCCGTCGATTAAATTGACGCTTTTAAAAGGTACTTTTGAAAACAGCTTTTCCGAAAGAAAGCCGTTGAAAGAATGCGGATCACCCTGTTTTAAACCGACATAATCGTCCATGTGATATGCGTTGATCTTTTCCCACGGAACGGAAACGTCCGCCGTAAGAGCCGCTAAAAAATCGTTTTGCGAAGGTGCCGCTGCAAAGATGCAGTTGAGTTCGCTTCTTTCTTTTAATAATTCTTTGATGCATACGGCGGCGTCGCGGGCGGCGGCTTTGCCCATCTCTTCGCGAGTGTCGTATACAAACAATTCCACTTCGTCAAATCGCAGCTGTTTCATTTTTATCGCCTCACTTTATAATTGATTTTCCGTACCGATTCCCGTTCGATCAATTTCGGTTCGAGCATTATCCGGCTTGCGGTGACGGGTTTGTTTTCAATCCTGTTCAGCAAAATATCCGCCGCGAGCCGTCCCGTATCCACCGCCGATTGGTCGATTGTCGTGAGCGCGGGCACGAACATTGCACCGAACGGAATATTATCGCAGCCGACGATCGAAATATCGGACGGTACGCGTACCCCTTCTTTTTCGAATTTTTTTATCAATCCTATAGCCGTCATATCGTTTACCGCAAAAACCGCATCGGGCAGATAGCGCCGTTTCATCAGCAGTTCGGCGGCAAATTGTCCGCGGTAAAAGTCGTCGTCGAAGTCGTCCCGCCGCTGTTCAAAAACGGCGATCAGCACATTTTGCGCCGAAAAACGCCTGCGCTTTTTTGTAAACGCTTTTTTATACCCTTCAAACAATCGCTTTCTGCTGAACCGGTCGAGCGGCCCCGATACGAAAACGATATCCTTATGTCCCGCATCGAATAAAAACTCTGCGGCGGTTTTTCCTGCCGCAAGAAAATCGAAACTGACGCTGTCGATTTCCGGATAATCATAGGGCTGATCGAACAGCACAAAAGGGACGGGGAGGGCGCGCAGTGTCCTCAAAAAAGCGCCGGCAAGATGTATGCTCGACAACAAAAGCCCCGCAACCTGTTTGCGCTGCAATATGTCCAAATGCTTTGTTTCGAGCTGAAATCGATTTTGCGATGAACAGATAATCGGCATATAGCCGCGCTCGACGCATTCGCGTTCCACAGCCGATACAAGCTCGGCATAAAAGGGATTCGACAGCGACGGAATGATGACACCGATTTCTTTGCTCGTTCCGCCTCTGAGCATCTGCCCGAACACATTCGGCTTATAATGCATACCGAGCGCGATCCGAAGGATTTCTTTGCGGACTTCGCGGCTTACCGGATAATCCGAACCGCTCAAAACGCGCGACACCGTAGCGGAAGACACGCCCGCTTTTTTTGCGATATCGGAAATAGTCGGCCTTTTTTTCGGTTTATCCTGCATAGTGTCGATTTCCATTACAGCAAACGTTTACTATAGGGTAAGTCCATTTCCCCGATTTGTCAATAATTATTTTTATATTTTAATTTGTTGTAATATAATGAATTAAGAAAATAGATGAGAAAATCAAGATATAAAAAGTGAAAAACGTATAAAAAAATTGTTTTTTTTATTGCATCGATATAGAATAATATTTCTGTTAAAAAACAGAACCGAGCTCGGCTATGCGGCTGTGCTTTTATCCCGTACGTACATTGCGCGCGCATTGCCGGCGTCGTAAAAATGTAATACAATGCTTCGTATGCATTTTGACATCATCGATACCCTGTATTCCCTGCCCGGAATCGTCATCGGGCTTACGCTGCACGAATACTGCCACGCACTCGCCGCGTACAAGCTCGGAGACGGAACGGCAAAAGCGGACGGAAGGCTCACCTTCGATCCGATCAAACACATCGACCCGATCGGTTTTTTGTTTATCGTCATCGCGGGCTTCGGCTGGGCAAAACCCGTTTCGTTCGACCCGCGGAATTTGGCGCATCCGAGACGGGACAGAGTTATCATCGCGCTTGCAGGTCCGCTGTCGAATCTTACGCTCGGCATCGTCTCTCTTTTTATTGTAAAATTGTTCAGGCTTGCGGGCATTCACATTTCGTCGTTGCCGCTGTTTGCCGTGTACAAAACCGTTTTTTACGTGCTCCTTTATACGGCGACGATCAACCTCGGATTGTTTATCTTCAATATTTTGCCCATCCCGCCGCTCGACGGCAGTCACGTATTTTTTTCGGGGATGAACCTCAGCAAAGAAAAAGAAGCGCGCTTTATGCAATGGGGCACTTTCGCTTTATTCGCCCTCATCGCAGCCGAGCGGGCGACAGGCATCGACTTTATTCCTATCGGCGCCTTTGTCAATAAAGTCGTATCGTTGGTGTTGTGAGCCGTATATTGCAAACTATCCGACGGAACGCTTTTGCGCTGCAACGCGGATAGTTTGCCCTGTAAAAAACAGTAATAATACAAGTGTGTTATTTTTCATCCTTCCAATTGTCTTCACCGGCGGTTGCTTTATCGATATCCGTATTCCCTGTAAGAATTAACGGTTCCGGCATTATGATTTTGTCATCGTAATCCGAAGAGCCGTCGGCGTGGCGGGGCCAAGTAACGCGGGAGAGGTCGCAGGTATTATTTTTTATTAAGTTTTCATATTCTTTAAGGGTTGCTTCATTTATCCTGCAGAATGTATGAATAAACACGTCATCGATATAAAAATCAAGATAATCCCCGTCAATAATTATTTTTGCAGAATGAATATCATATTCATATTCTTTAAATGGGATTTCCGTTTTTATAAAATTGCTATAATATAAATCGGACTTTTGTACAATCCCAATTAAAGAAAAAATAATCTGATTATTTTTTACAGTAACATTTCTTACGGTCATATAATATGGGAAACAAAATATAGACAATGTTTCACCACTGTAATTCCAGGCTAAATAAAAATTACCGAGTCTTTTATGCTTCATCTCTTCATCAGTATTAACTCTGAATTCCAAAAAAGCGTTTGGGACTCCAGTATACCAATACAAATATGTTTTGAAATCTACCTCTGATAGCTCCGGAGCATGATAAACAGATGGATATAATTCAATTAATTTATCTCTATTTTGTGCTTTTAATACTTCAAAATCTTCATAAATGACAAAACTTTCTTTAGCTAATTTCTTTTCAACATTATCAGAGAATAGTTTGGAACTAATAAAGATTAATAAAAATATTATTATAATTCGATATTTATTCATTTTCATCCTTACAATTGTTTTTACCGGCGGTTGTTTTATCGAGACTCGTGTTTTTCGTAGAAATTAACGGTTCCGGCATTATGATTTTGTCATCGTAATCCGAAGTGCCGTCGGCGTGGCGGGGCCAGGTAACTTTTGAAAGATCGCATTTATTCGTTTGGATTAGATTATTGTATTGATTCAATGTCTCATTATCCACTTTGCAAAAGGTATCATAATAGTCAGTTAAATTATTGAGATAAACTCCAAGATAATCTCCGTCAAACCGTAAAATTATCGTACATTCGTCTTCCTGTATCGGCCAACTTGAAAAAGGTGATTTATTTTCATTTTTTTTGCAGTTGAATGTTTTTACAACATTTATATAAAAACATCCGTTTTCATAGTTGATCTCATCCATGTAAAATGATAATAAATCTAATTCTTTCCCCCAAGTTACGCATAAATTGTCTTGGTCACGATATAAATCTTTTATAATGCAAAAAGTAGAAAAACAGTCCTGCTCATCCCATCGTATGGTTTTCTCTTCTAATTCATGATAAAATGTTAAAGTTTCAATATTAGTGAAATATTTTTTTATACTTTCTTTGTTTTCAGTATGCAGTATTTTAAGACAATTTTCCGGAATCCAAAAAGAATCATTCTTTTCAAGAATCCTATCATATAAACTTTTCTTAGGCGAAGCAAAAGTATTTAAACTTATAAAAATCAAAACTATATAAAGTAATTTTTTTTTCATGGCATAACATTTCCTTCCTTAACAAGTTCTGCCGGTCACAGGAATAATAGTATGTATTTTCCTACCTTCCGAACAACCCCTTAAGCGCGCCGGCGGCTTTTTGTACGGCGTCGCTTCCGGTTTGGCCTGCGAGCTGTTTGAGTATGTCCCGCTGCGCTTTTTCGAGCGCGGCGTTTATATCGCCGAAATTCGCTTCCTGCAATTTGATGCCGTTTTGAATATCCGTAAGCTTTGCGATTTCTGCCGAAACGCCGCCCGTTTTTTCGGCAAGCAGTTCGTTCACTTTTTCGCGCGCGGAAGCGGTGATCGACGCGAGTTCGGATGCGAGCATGCTTTGAAAAACGGCGGCGAAGCGTTCGGCCGCATCGGTGTCGAGCGAAAGCGTAACGCCCGATTCGAGTGCATAGCCTGCGGTAAAGCCGACTTTGAGCGCGGTAAAGCGTTCCGTCGCTTTGCGGTAGATTTCGTATACGGGAGCGGGTTCGAAAGACGGAGTTGCGATTTTCATACCGCTCATATCGATTGCACCCTGCACGCGAAAGCTTCCGTCGTCATCACCGAGTACGGTACACGAAAGGGCGGACGAGTGCGCGGCAAGCGAATATGCGTCGTCGATTTTCAGTGAAAGCGGAAAACCCGATCCGCTGTACTTTGCGAACAAAAGCGGATTATCCGTTTTGCGTCTCCCGTCGATAACGGCGCTTATCGCGTTGTCGATTCCTTTAACGGCGAAAGCGGCGGAAAGCTCTGCGGGCTTTCCGCGCTTGTCGGGATCGCTTGAAACTTCTTTTGCCGACATGCTCCAGTTTGCACCGGAGCCGTACGCTTTTTCGATTAAAAACTTCGGAACGGTATCGTTTTTATAATAGATATCCGTGCCCTTCATGCGTCGCGAAACTTTTTTCGCTTTCTTTTTTGCAGGCTTCGGTGCAGCTTTGCTTTTAAATTGAAGGGCCGTATCGATTCCTTTTTGCACGTAGGGATAATACGTGCCGAAAAGATTGTACATAAACGCCGTAAGCACTTTGTTGAAGACGCCGCCGATGCCGTCGTTTTTGAGCGTTTTGAATTTGACAATCTCTTTGTCGATGAGCGCTTTGTCGGACGCGATCGCAGCCCCGATTTCTTTCGAAAGCCGCTCGGCCTTTTCGGTATCGCTTTTGAAGTCCGCCCCGATTTTTTCAGTCTGCGTTTTTATGTTTTTTCCCTGCACGACGGCGGCGTTGATCGCATCGAGCGCTTCTTTTAATTTTACGGGATCTTTTACGCCCGCCCAATCGGTTTTGATAAGAGTATCGACGGAACTTGAAAATTCGCGAATCGATTTTTCCATCGACTGGGGCGTATCCTTCCACTTTGCGACCGTCTCTTCGATCGCGGTCTTTGTGCTTTCCGCCATCGCCGGAGATTTCAAATTGCTTTCGACGTTTTCAATAATCGTTTGAGGATTGTATTCGGCAAAGGTATCGGAAAGCGTTTTTTGCACGTCGGCAAGGAGCGCCTTTTGCATGTCGGCGATGCGGCTTTCGTTTTGTTTTTCTTCGCGCTTTTGTTTTATCGGAATATAGCCGGACGTCTTCCGCTCGGTACCGATGAGCACGTCCGCGACGGTGATGTTTTCCGTGTCGAATTTGCCGCGCAGCAGTTCGGTCAAATTGAAATCGAACGTGATTTCCCCGACTTGAAAGATGTTTTTCATCACATCGTTTTTGTTTGCCTGCTGCAAATCTTTTATCGTAAGCTTTGCGCCGAATATTTGAAAATCGAGGTAACCGATGTCGGCTTTTGCTTGGAAAGCGCTTTGCATTCCCGCGACGATCGCGCGCTTTACGATGATGTTTTTAAACATACCGACAACGACGCAGACGGCGACTATGGCACCGATGAGGGCGGCAAGCGGAATAAGCTTGACGCCGAATTTCTGCTGCCGTATTTCTTTTGCGATAGTTTTAAGGCGGATAAAATCCGCTTTGACGATTTCCGAATTTTTCGGAATGCGGACGCTGCCCGTTTTATCCGCATCGGCGGTAAAATAATTATTAATAAATTCTTTATCCGCCGCTACGTATATTTTTTTCAGTATTTTCTTTTCGAATTGCTTTTGCGTATAAGATTTTTTTAACAATCCGGGGAGTTTTTTTGCGGGAACGGTTTTTTGCGTTTCAGCGACTGTTGTTTTCATACTTACACAAGCTCCGACGCCTTTGCGGCTATTTTTGAAATAATCGGCAGCGCACCGATCGCTTTTCCGATTTTGCTGTTTTTGACGGCGCCTGCGATGACCGTGCGCCACTGTTTGATCAGCAGGATTGCAAGGAGAAAAAGCGGTACATAGCAGACTATGCCGCAGACGAGGGAGCCGCACACGATCGTATTGTTGAATCTCGTAAAGCCGACGAACGGAACGTCGAGCAGATATGAAAAAATCGGTTCGAGCGGAGCAAACGTAAGAACGGCATAGCCGGTTTTATGGAAAAGCGGGTCGAGCAGGGGAGAGACAAGAGAGCCGATCGCCATTGCGATAAGGTACGCGCCCTTATTGATCCGCATAAATAAAAACAGTACGACGAGCAAATACCACAGCAGATTGTTCTTCGGCATAAAGCCGAGTATGAGCCCGAGGCAAAGCGCGTTCGCGATTTCCGACGGCTTTGAATTCGAATTGAGCGCGCGGAATAATTTGACGATATTTGCGATCATCGGATCCCTCCGAAAGTAATAGGTTGAATTTCGATCTTTGTTAAACTCGAAGGGCAGTCGAAAAAGCAATCCGCTTTTGCAACCGCCCGTCATATTATTAATTATTCAGAACGGCTGCGGCGAGTTCCGCACCTTTTTTTTCAAGCGCCTGTAAATCGGCTTCGGTCGGAACGCCCTGCCATTCGTACTGTTCGAACTGTTCCCACTTGAGCGGAGCTGAAATTTCGTCGTACTCTTTTTTTGCGCCTCCCGACCAGCCCCAGCTTCCGATGCGCAGCGCTTTTTTCCCTGTGATGTGCTTGCGGTTGAAAAGATCGAGAATGTGCGCCATAGCCGGAAAGAGTTTGTATTCGTACGTCGGAGCGGCTATGACGATGCCGCGGGAACGGAGAGCGGCTGCGAGCACGTGAGAATCGTCGGTTCCGGGAACCTGCAAAAAATCGACTTTGATAGAAGCGTCGGTCTCTTTGATGCCTCGCACAACGGCTTCCGCGCCTTTTTTCGTATTGCCGTACATGGACGAGCAGATGACGCAGATTTCTTTTTCACCCGCTCCCGTCGTATTGTACGAAGCGAAGCGTTCGTAGGCGGCAACGATCCGTTCGGGATGCGCTCTCCAAATGATGCCGTGGCTCGGCGCAATCGTTTTGATCGCAAGGTTTTCGGCGCGGAGCTTTTCGATCGCTTTTTTGACAAAGGGGCTGAAGCTTGCAACGATCGTCGCGTAGTAGCGAAGGCTTTCTTCTTCGAACGATGCGAGTTCGCTTTCGGAAAATTCGTCGTCGAATACGCGTTCTCCGGTCGTGCCGTAGCCGCCGAAAGCGTCGCAGCTGAAAAGCGTTCCCGACGCCGCATCGAACGTACACATCGTTTCAGGCCAATGCACGTTCGGGATTTCGTAAAACGCGAGCGCTTTGCCGCCGCCGAGATCGAGCACGTCGCCCGATTTTACTTCGCGGATTTTAAGAGAGGGACATCCGTCGGCCGCTTTGATAAAATTCTTTACGAGAGCCGCACCCTTTGCGGTCGCGATGATTTCGACGTCAGGGTTTTGCTTTACGAATTCGGGTAAAAATCCCGTGTGATCCGGCTCAAGGTGATTGAGGATGAGGCAGTCGATTTTTTTGCCGCCCTCGATTTCGCCGAGCTGTTTTTCCAAAAGGTCGACGGCTTCGCTCCAATCGGCGGTGAGATCGATAAGCGCGTTTTTTTCTCCGCGCACAAAATACGAATTGAGCGTCACGCCGTTCGGGATCGGCCAATAACCTTCGAACAAAGGCTGATGACGGATATCCGAATGAATGACGGAAATATACGGTGTAATTGAAACGGTACTCATATCGCCATTTTAGCAATGAAACGCTATGTAGACAAGCCGGCCGGCTGGAGCGGAGTGGAGTTGGCTGTCCGGCGCGGAGCTTTTCGCTTATTGCAAGTCATGTACGGAACATCTCGTTCATTCGTTCACTGAAAGGCATGTGCGGCCGCCGCGCTTTGTACCGCCGACACTACGACAAAAAGAGTTCGAAGTGTCGCAATCGGTTTCGGCGTTGACACATCGCGCTTTCGACTTTACTATAGCGGTAGTATCGGCCTCTGCGCCGCAATTTATAAACAGGAGACTTTCATGGGAGTGCCTCTCGTAGAAAAATGTAAAAAATATTTTGCCGAACTTACCGAAGCGTCGCGCGCCGCGGCAAAGATCGATGAAGAAAACGTATATCAGGAAGCGAATCCCCTTACTCGGAAAATTATGGACGAATTGCTGTCGGAAATCATGCTGCCGGGTTCGGGAATCGTTAATATCGAAAATTTCAAAGCTTTTTACCGTGCGATAACCGAAGAAGGCAAAAGCGGCCTCATTTTGATGGAACACTATACGAACCTCGATTTGCCCGCCATCTGTTATCTCCTCGATCATGCGGGAGAGGAGTGGGCGAGGGATTTGTCGAAGCGGATCGTCGCCGTCGCCGGCATGAAGCTCAACGAAGAAAGCCCCATCGTGCGCGCGTGGGCGGAAGGCTTTACGCGAGTGGTCATCTATCCGACGCGCAGTCTCGATAAAGTCGCAGCGAACGCGCAGTTGGAAACGGAAATCGAAGAAGAAAAAAAGCGTGCGCGCAAAATCAATTTGGCGGCGATGCACGCTATGGACGATTGCAAAAAAAGAGGCCAGACGATACTCGTGTTTCCGAGCGGCACGCGCTACAGGCCGGGCAAGCCCGAAACGAAACGCGGCCTGCGCGAAATCGACAGCTATCTGCGCCTCTTCGACGTCATGTTGCTCGTGTCGATCAACGGCAACTGCCTCCGCATCAATCCGGAAGCGCCCGACAATATGATGATGGATTTAATTGAAAACGATAAAATTACGCTGTCGGCGTCTCCCGTCATCGATTGCAAACAGTTTCGGCGCGACGTGCTCGCGAGTTTGCCGGAAACCGAAGAAGACGCAAAGCAAAAGATCGTCGACCGCGTCATGGCGATTTTGGAAGAGCAGCACGAAGCGGCGGAAGCGGGACGAAAGTAGCGCTGCATTGCACGCGTGCGTCTGCGGCAAACCGAAATCGATATGCCTGTGAGTATGGCGTACGCGAGTGTTCGTAAAGTGCGGTGCACACGTGTGCGAAAGTTGCGTGCAGGCAGGGGAAAGGGAAGCGGCCGGCGATACCTCTGATATATTAATTAAGCCTAAAAGAATAATTCGGAAATTCCATCTTATGTAAACAATTGATAAAATCTTTTATGTATTTATTATTATCTTTGTGCGTGTCTTCTATGCAATCGATATACATTTCAATAAATACATTTTTTTCTTCACATTTCATGTATGCGATTTGTTGATAATGACCGTGTCCTTCTTTTTTCTTTAAGTCGTATAATTTATATTGCCATTTATTCAATTGAGTCGAATACTCGGCCGAACCGATTTTTGTTAATTTATAATCGGGCAGATAGTCGTTTAGATTTTTAATCATATCCGATTCGAATTTTTCCAATGTAAAATCTTTCGGCGGAAAATACAGCTTTACATTTATATACACGGGAGTTTCATTCATACCGTATTCTTTTATAAAAAATACTCCGTTAATGCCGTATCGTGCTGCGGCGTTCATATCTACCATCCAATAATTCGGAAGAGGAATACTTAATAAAAAATTATCGCCGTATATTGAGAATGCCAGCAGTTCTTCATCTTTGTCTTTTGCCGAAATTGATATTGCGATTTGTAAAAGCACTGATACCAAAATAAAAATTCGATTTATTTTCTTCATTTATTCCCCCTTTATGTTTTTTTCATTTGTGCATCGGTTACCTCCGGACATTCCTCAGTAACTACGGGTTTAGCTGAATTTATGATTTTCCCATACTCGTAAATAGAATCACTTGCTAAATCAATTCTATCATTCCAATATACACAAGTACGGCTTTCATCAAGCGCGAATTGTTTCCATAAACCTTTTATTGATATTAAGTCCTTAAAGTCAGGAATCTGATTTATATCTTCATTAACATCGTAAAGGACACGCCTTCCATCATCAAAGAGAACTTCTAATTTATAGTCATTTCTATCAATAATTGATTTAATTCTTGGAATCATATTCTACTCCAATGGAGCTAATTTCACGATAGTTTGAGTATCCCACATTTTTTGAAGTTCTTTATCATGTATGCTTAACCATTCTTTAACTAAGTTTTGAGCTTTTGATGGTAAATCGCCGTTTGTCATTTTATGTGTTTTCAAATCAAAAACACCGACATATTCACCATACAAAGCATGGATATGAGATGGTTCATGTTCCTTCAGTTTGAAGAACATCTTTATGACAATCCCATAAAATCGTGAAATCTCCGGCATTTTAAACCTCTACTGCTTATACTATAAGCGATTTTTACCTATAAAGCAACATTTTAAAATATTATTTCGTGTTTTTTGATTACTCCCCATAGCCGGCATCGCATAGCAATATCAGGTTGAAGCGGGTGTTAGGTTTACCAAATAGTTTTTACATCATATGACATCTTTAGTGATTCACGTATTACTTCTTGCTCGACTGCTTTTTGTATGAATTGATTTAATGATATACCTTGCATTACCGATAACAGTTTCGCCTTTTTATGCAACTCCGGCGCAATACGAACATTAAAACTGCCTTTGTATGATTTCTCTATTCTTTTACCGCTCGCTTTACATAAAATTATGTAATCATTTACAGCTTCTTCAAAGGCTTGTTTCAATTCACTGACCGTATTTCCTTCAAAAGACACCAGATCGTCAATGCCTTCTATTTTTCCGAAAAAGATTTCATCAGCGGCATTGAAATGAACGGAACCTATAAAATCTTTATACTGTAAGATATCTTTCATATTAATCCTCTTGTTGTCAGTTCTTCTACAAGTTGCTCTATTTGGTATTGTTTTAATACATTTTTAGGATGCGGTTTATGAAGCCGAATAATGTGCCCCGTTTTTTCATTAAAAAACGCTACTCGAGAACCTGACGTTTTCCCACTTTGACTTTCTTTATAGCCCAGTTTTCCTAATAATTTCCTTAATTCATCATATGTAAAATCAACCGGTTTATTTAAAAGCCTTTTTATAAGTTTTTCTTTTTGGCTCATATCTAATAATACTGCACATATGTTATAATTGCAACTGTTTTTTGGTTGTAATTATAAGCTGCTGTAGTAATCCTCTTTTTTTTCGACAGCGCGCCACGATTTCAGGTACTAAACGGTGCTGTATATTAATCTTTCTTAAATATTTTCCCGTCTTTTCATAAGGCAGAGGGCTTTGAAAAGGATTATTTCTTATAACTTCAATCAAGTCTTTTAGTGTCTGTGTTGAATTTATTAAATCAATATTTTAAAAATATGTTAATTTATTTTTCTAATAATTAACTCAACTAATAAAGTTAATAAGCTACCAATGATAACTGACAGCAAAGATAAAACAATACTATCTTTCTGCCTAACAAAAAAATTCCTACAATTTCTATATGAAATCGAATTTCACTTATATATATTTCAAATTTTTCGACTTTTTTCTGAAAATTTTTCTATTTCTTCTCTATTCTCTAGCTCAAAATTATTTATTGTTATTTTATATTTAAATCCGTTCTCTTGAATTATATCTGGTAAATCATTAATTTCATCTAAATATAACTTTGAGTATTTATAATATTTTAAATCCCTTGAATTTTGCTTTATCATAATTATTTCCGAGAGTCTTCTAAATTGTACATATAATATTTTTTACCTTTTTCTCTTTATATCATAAAGAAATACTACTTTTCTATCTAGACTGATACAAAACAAAAAAATAAATTTTTCAAGCATAATAATGAAAAAGTTACCCACCGGGCAACCGGTATAACATTCGCTTAAACGCATCGCATAGCAAACGTCAGGTTGAAGCGGGTGTTAGTTTCATATCTTTTACCAAATAGTTTTTACATCATACAACGAAATATTTCCGTCCGTAGTTACGATTGTTAAATCATTTTCAAGTGCTTGTGAGATTAGAATTCTGTCAAATGGATCATTATGTCTTACATTATCTTGAAACGGCAAATTTCTAATCCTGTTGAAATCATCAAGTGTAATCGGAAGTTTTCTAAATCCTGCTCGTCTACACATCTCATCTATTTCATATACAGTATGAGTAAATTCCAATTTTTTCTTGCTTTGTTTTATTGAAATCTCCCAAAATGAGGCATAACTGTAAAAACAAACATTAGAGTCAATTATATCTTTAGCACTTTTCGACAATCGATCATTCCCGAATAAATACCAAAGAATTGTATGCGTGTCGAGCAAATACTTCATTACACATATTCCGAAAAATCTTCGAGAGGGTCATCAAAATCCGGAGACATATAAAAAGGCTCATTTTTCCAAACGCCAAAAAGAGATTTTTTTTCGGAAACAGAATCGTCCTCAGGGAATTTCAATTTTATCAAGCGGATAAAATCAACAACCTCACTTATTGCAGCAGGAGGAAGCGTTGCGATTTCTTTTTCTAAAGCTGTATAAGGCATATGACCTCCCATACAATTCTATTATATTATACATTCATAAAATTTTCCAGATCTTATCGGTGTAAGAAAATAGCGGGCTTGACCTGCCGTACAAAAGTACCATGTTATCTAATTGTTCTTAATTCTCGGGCGAAGCCTCATGTAAAACAAGCCCGCTTCTTCTTCCGAAACAGCCCATTTTTTATTTTTACTTTCCTAAAAGCGGATCGGTGCATCGAAAAAAATGCCCGTATATTCATAAAAAAGATACCCCGCCTTTTATCCGGCGGGGTTATTTATTTTACACAAGGTCGGTGGAGTCCCCTTTCCTCAAGCATACTGCGGGGTACGGGGCCTCTGTCTCTACTGCCGGAGCGCTGTATCCGTACTGACGATAACGGTGCCGTGCTTTCCTGCCGCTATCCACGCGGTGCCGTTACAGGCGACGCCGTATAGGTCGTTTTCCGTTCCGCTCGGCTTCGTCGCCCACGTATTGCCGTTGTCCGTACTGACGATGACGATGCCGTTCTCGCCTACCGCTACCCACGTGGTACCCTTACAGGCGACAGAGAACAGTTTTTTTCCCGTACCGCTCGACTTTGTCGCCCACGTATTGCCGTTGTCCGTGCTGACGATAACGGTGCCCTTATCGCCCACCGCTACCCACGTGGTACCGTTACAGGCGACGCCGAGCAGGTAGTCCGTCGTACCGCTCGACTTTGTCGTCCACTTCTCGCCGTTGTCCGTACTGGCGATGACGGAGCCATCCTGTCCTACCGCTATCCACGTGCTATCGTTATAAGCGACGCCTTCCCGTATGTGATAATTAACCTTGTTCTTGTTATTCCAGTTAGCACCGTTGTCCGTACTGACTAATATGACACCGCTGGTTCCTACCGCTATCCACGTGTTACCCTTACAGGCGACACCCTTGCAATTCTGCTCCGTGCTTTCACCGATCGTCGTTTTTTCCGTCCACGTTTTGCCGTCGTCCTGGCTGGCGGTGACGGTGTAGCCTGCGCCCGACGCTACCCACGCGGTACCGTTATAAACAACATCGCACAGCCATTTTTTCGTATCTTTCTTCTTTTTCATCCACGTGTCGCCGTTATTCGTACTGACGATGACGTCCTCGCCCAGTCCTACCGCCATCCACGTGTTACCCTTACAGGCGATGCCGCGTAGGTCCTCCGTCGTCCCGCTCTCCTTACTTACCCAGCCGCTTGTTACAGTGCCTGTGTCATCGTGATGGATGTTGCCGCATGAAATGATGTTGACGAGTACAAACAGACTCATCAGACCGCCTGAAATCTTTGTCCACAGTTGTTTTCTTTGCATAAAACCTCCGTTCTTTCCGTACATAACCGATTTTATACCGGCGGCGCGTGGCAGCCGAAATCGCCTGTCGATCGCCCGTCGGTCGTTAAAGAAAATCAATTTTTATGTCCGCTATTTAAACAACTTCCGAAGAAGACAGATACAGGATGCAGAGAACGAAAAAATCCCCCCCCCCGCCGGACAACCCGACAGGGGGATAACTCGCTAAGCGGAATGCTTATTTTTCAAGTACCGCCATTTCGTAGTCTTTTGTTGTAAAGTACGCGGCGATAACCTTATTTGCATAAGTACCGCTCGTAGGCGCCCCTTGGCAAATCGTATACTGCTGAATACCGTTGCTTGCAGGCACCGTCATAACAACCCAGTCGCCGGTGAACTTATTGCTTACGACGCCGTTTTTTACCGCAGTATCCGTTTTAACAAGACCGTCTTTCAACCACGCTATACGGGCTGCATTTGCGGAACCGTAAAAGCCGTTATGGTAGTAGCTGATGTACGGAACCTGCTTATTGTTTTCTTTACGTACGCCCATTTTAAGGAAGGTGCCCGGATTCATATAGGTGTCGACCGTTGCAATTTTAAAGTCGCTTGTTGCGGGTTTGGTTGAACCGTTCACTTTGCCGGGGGCAAGATACGCATAGCGCACGCCGCCGTTACCGCTTGAATAATAGCCGATATGTAAACCGTCTTCATCGTCAATAACGAGATCTACGTAGAGCGGTGCACCGCCGTCAATCTCAACCGCATTAGCCTGCCATTCGCTTGTTTTACGATCAGTGGCACCGGCAGCAGGCTCTGTATAGCTTGTGCCTATATCGCGATAGCTGTATACCAACTGAGATTTCGCCGCATCGTACCATACAACGACGGCACGGTTTGTAGACGTAAGTCCCACCGCAGCATAACCGCCGCCCTGATGATGTTCGGAAGCGGTATCCGCAACAACTTCGTAACCACTGGCAGAGCCTGAATCATTAGGATCGCTGTCAATTCCATAACTATCGACATTATGACCTAAACCGTTTGAAATGTTATCAGGAGCGGTAACGGAGCCGTAACGAAATTTAATGGGAAGTACATCGTTATTTCTATCGCAATAGATAAGGGCAACCTTTGCATCGGAGCCGGGACCTCTCACTGCCAACTTCGGTATTTGCACGCGGTTTACATCATAAACGTTTCTTGCTTCGTTTGCATTATTTTCAAGACGGCGGCGGTTTGTCCCTCCATCATAATTTCCGGTTGTTCCGGTTGCATTGGTTCCTTGTTCGCGAGAAAAGAACGTAAAACTCGTACTTCTTGTCGCCCTATCGGTATTGCTTGCCCCTCCGTACATATTACCGCTCTCATCGTATGCAATAACCGTATTTTGGTACTTGCTGAAGCATTGCTCAATTATATGGGAAGATGCCATATCCGCAGGAGTAGTAATCGTTGCATTTTTCATCATAGCAAAGCTTAAGTTTCCGCTTACTGCCAAAATGCCATACGACATATAGTAATTGGAAGCTTTATCCATTACAAATTGCGGACTTTCCATAAAGTTATTGTTAATAATGGGTTTGGTTTTCCACACAAACAATTTGCGCCGTACGGTCAGGATATTATTGTTGGCATTATTTGCTTCAATGTTATAAGGCTTGGAAACGTCAATCTTATTATTTATCGATTCAACACTGCCTACTTTAACGGAAAGCGCGCCGCTTGTATGCGAATCTGTTATGGATACACTGTTTAAATTCGTGCCGAGCGATGCCGCCCCGAGCATAACGGTTCCGCCTGCGAGGTTAAAGCCTTTTACTTTAATCGTTTCTCCGGCCCGCACCGGATATTCGCCGGTTGAAGCGCGAGAGAAAGCACCTTTAAATCCGCTGTCGGCACTCGTTAAGCCGGTTTCCACGTTCGTGATATACGGAACGACATTTACACTTGTCTTCGCTTTATTTGCGGTATAGCCGTACACAAGCGCTTCGTCCGCGTCCGTGGGAACGGTATCGACAAGCGTGGCCGTATCGTCGGATATGTTTGCGATACGGGTAAGGTATTGGGTTTCGCCCTTTTTGAATACGACGAATTGTCCCGGATTTTTATTTGCAAAAACAGCACCCTCGGCGGTCTTCGGCGTTCCTCTGGTTACCGTTGCGTTTTGGGTCGTACCTCCGTCTGCGGGGACGGAAGTATTCGTTCCGTCGTTTGCGCTTACCGTAATACTTTTGGCAACGCCTACGCCCGCTTTTTCGGTATTCCAATCGAGCCGCCATTTGACGTAATAACCGAGATAGTCGGCATCCAATGTTTCAACCGTCAATACGGCTCCGTGAGAAGCCATATTTTTATCGGATGTCCACGTACCGTTAGCCTGCCGCGTTGCCTTAACCGTAAGCGCCGTCGTATTCGGAAGGCTCGCTTCAAGCGTATTTATTTTGATATTGTCATACGCAAAACCGCTTATGCTCATCTTGCCCGAAACGGAAGAATAAGTATTGCCCGTTCCCGAAACCGAAGCGATTTCAACGTGTCCGTTTGCGCGGCTGCCTTCATACAAAGAGTTCAGCGGATTGTTGTTTGAGTCTTTGCCTTCTCCGTTCCAATAGAAGGGCAGAACGACTACCGTAGGTGCTTTGTCGTCTAAGGTGTCGAAAAGCGTCGTGATATTCACCTTTGCAAAAGCGGAATCCGTTCCCTGCGTAAACCCATGTGCTTCATCCCACAGTTCGAGAATAATCGTAGTCGGCGTACCGTTGGAATTGCCGATTTGATTTGTTCCTGTACCGAAATGGTTTTTCAGATCAATTGTATTGCCGGTGGTAATAGCGGTAAGATTACCCGTCCCTATATTTACCTGTGTTCCGCCGTCAATTTTTTTCAGCCGATATTTTACGGTACCCTGGCCGCCGGTAAATTCAACCTTTATTTTAGAATTATCTTTATTCTTAAAGGCGAAACCGCTGCTCGCAAAATTCGCCGTAAAATCGAGGTTTGCATCTTTGTTGGACGGAATATCCAAATTATCGCTTATAAACGATTTCTGTGTACCGCCTATGTCCGTCATAAGCGTAATCTTCTGTACGGCGATCGGATTATTTTTTACGACTACATCGACGCCGGGAGCAGTATACGTGTTACCGCTCTTATCGGTTATAGTGTAATACAATTTTCCCTTGCCGTCGGGTACGCTGCCAAAATCGATTTTTCCCTGCCATGTAACCGTTCCGCCGAGCTGCGTGGTTATTCTGTTTTGCGGATCCGTTTCGGTCATCGTTGTTTCAGCGGAATTAATTTCGTTGACGGTTACCTTGGCCTTTACTTCTTTTACGCCCGACCCGCTGTCGTTTGCGACACCGTTTATAGTCCACTTTCCGCTGCTGTTTTTATATATCAGCGTTTCCGGTTTATACAGGATATAACTGTAACTTCCCGCAGTGAGCGCAGGTGAAGCGGTAAACGCAACTTTATTGCCGGTTACATTTGTTACTGAGAGAACACTGTTTTCCGCCAATATTTTACAGCCGCCGCCGGAAGATGTTGTACCGCCCAATTCGCGGACTTTTTGCGCAAGCTGCGTATCCGTTATCGAAGACGAAGTAAAATTCCCGATATTCATATATTTATTGGTGCCGAAGTCTCCGATTGGATTTTCCGTATCGAAACGGAATGTAAATTCTTTTTCCGTAGGTTTATTATCCGCATCGGTAATACGTATTTTTACGGTAAATTCTCCCTTAGCTTTAGCTTGAGCTTTTAAATTATTTAAATTGAGCGGTATTTTAAGTTTGTAATTTTTATACTTCGTACCTGATGAAGGATTATGTGCGCTGTCTTGTTCTATCCAGTTATGGCTTATCGGTGTAGTTCCCGACTGTGTTAAGTCATACGTCGCACCGTTTTCCAAATCACCTGAAAAATTGATTGTTTTTATACCGCTTTCATCATGAAGTGAACCGGAAAGTATCATATTTTCGCCAATCCACATACGCGGAACATAGTCTAAAGAAACAGCGGGTGCAGTTTTAACTATTTTAACAGCGTCGGGACTTCCGATCGTCGGAGAAGACTTATCTATTTCAATTTTAATCTTTTCCGTCCATTCGCCGACTTGACCGGTTGCTTTATTTTCAGCACAAACTCTAAAATATACGGGCTGGTTGTCATTGCCGTTCGGATTAAAAGATTGATCTTGATTGATAGTTTGCGTCCACTGTACCGCACCGTTTGCGGTAGTATTGTCTACAATTTTACCGTTTCCGCCATTATACCAGTCCACACTGCCAAACGTTCCGTCGGTAGTGTTACTAAAAGAACCGTCTTTAGAGAACTGAATATACGCTTTACCTATATCCGACGGAGAACCGATTGCAACGCTCGTGGTACCGAAAATCTGTATAGTACCGCCCAATACAGCGTTGTTTACCGGCGACAATATTCGTACAATCGGTTTTGTTCCATCAGGATTTAAAATCATAGTAAGTTTATGCACCTTTTTATTGCCGATATTGTCTTCCGCAAGAATATATATGGGAATATCAAAATAGTTGGAGTTGGATGTACTCGTAGTACCATAGTCGGAAGGATTAGTCATCGTATTGAAGTTGTATTTAAAGTTCCAACTGCCTGCCGTAGAAGTCGCCATATTTTGCCAACCGGCAGTGTTTTCGTCTACCGTTCCTACGGATTTTTTTGCGATTAAAAACTTTGTTTTAGAAGCGTCAACTCCCGCACCTGCATCCGAAATCGTTCCCGTAAAACTTACTTCGCCCGCTTGCGCAACGGTAGCTTCGGGATAAGTTAATTTAATCTCCGGAGGCGTTTTATCGACGCTGAAAGTTATTTTATCTTTGTCTTCACTTCCGCTATTTGCTTTAGCCAAAAAGTGGAGTTCGTATTCTCCGTCGGTTAACGTACTTATATCAAGGGTAGCTTTATACCGTGCGGGAGCTCCGACCGGATCGGGCCGTTCGAGTTTTCTATTGGAATCTACTGTTGCCGCTCCTCCTATTTTGTAGTACGCGGTGCCCGGTTCCAAATCGGTAATGTCTGCAAAAATATCGAAATTTTTATTTTTAAAACCTTCGATGCGCACGGGTCTGATTCTCGGACCGCTTCCGGTGGAAAGGAAATTACAAATATATAAACCGTTATTTACCGAATTCGAATCGTCATACGCTTCAAAGGTATTGGAAACTTGATTTGTGCTGTCCGTACCGATGACTTTTATTGCACGTTTTCCTTCGGTAAAAGAAGCAGGTAAATTGAATTTTACCCGTAAATTGCTTCCTTCTTTTGTTATCGCATTATCTAAATCTGCTTGAGAATTTAAACCGGCAAAATCGAACAGTACCGCTTCTTGTACAAGGTTGTTATCGGTTTTAAAGCTGTCGGTTTCATTTCCCGTACCGTTCCATTTCACAAGCACTATTTTTATACCGCTGTTTTTATAAGCATCAACCGTATTCGGGCTTACCAAAGGGTCGCCGTCTTTATTCGGGATCAGTTCAGCCAAAAGCGTTGATATGTTTCCGCTTTTAAAAATAATCGTACTGGCCGCGGAAAGATCCAAGCTGTTTTTTGCCAAATTTCTTACGCCGATAATTTTGTAACCGGGCGATTTATTCGGATCCAATTTAAAAGTACTGCGCTCCGCACTAGAACCGTCCATCATCTTGCGGTTGTCTTTTAATGCATTTAATGCAGTAGTATCTTCACGCAAGGCTTTTATTTTTTTGTCGTGTTCATTTTTATCGGAACCTTTTTTACCTGCAAAATAATCGCTTATGACTTCTTCCGTATAGCCTTTTTTTAAAACGGTATTTTGTATGTCTTCTTGTAAATAAAAGAATTCGGATTTGTTGCCGTCCGGTTCGGGAGTGCCGTCTGAAAATTTCTGAGCATTGTCGTACAAAAACAATTGGGCTTTTATGGCTTTATTGTGAAGCTCGTTTTTTTGATAGTCGTACCATGCATCCGCATCCGCTTCGCCGTATGTAAAAAGCTGTGCATTGATATTTTTCCCTACGAACATTTCGCTTGCCGAGAGATTTTTCTCCGGCACTTCAACGCTCAGTTTGGAAACAGTATTCCGTTCGCCCGCCTGTCCTTCGACCGAAAAAACGGCTCCGTATTTATCGCCGGTTTCAGGATCGGTCGAAACCGGTTTAGCCGTCGACGGCCGCGACACGATAAACACGGGAGGCGTATTGTCGATTTTATAGTTTTTCGTAAACTTTGACGTTTTGCCGCCGTTGTCGGTAACGGTAACGATCGCCGTGTATTCTCCGTCGGGAATGGGATATACTTTTACGAGTTCATGAGGCGCGGCTTCCGTACCCGTTGATTCGTTGTCTATATTTGCAGTCCACAATGTGCTGTAGGCACCCGGCGCGGAAAGATTTGCCGGAAAAGAGCGCGTTCTGTCTTTCGTTTCTATGTTTTCAAAAACGATTGAAACCGCTTGTACGCCTTCGTCGTCTTTTGCCGTTCCTTCCAGCACAAAACTTCCGCGTATCGGAGTTTCGCCCGCATCGGGGTAGGTGATTTCGCCGTTCGGCGGTAAAATATCCACGCTTCCGCCCAAGGCCACATTTTGCGGGCAGGCGGAGCATACAATCAATGTTAGGGCAAATAATGCGGAATACAAAAATCCCGAGAATATTCGCTTATTTTTATTTTTCAATGCCGTGTTTTTCATAAACATACCTCCAAAAATTTTGCGTGTCCGTATTCGTTTATCAGAATACGTTGACGCGTACTCCGCCGCACAGGTGCGGCATAACGGATCTTATCGACGATCCTTCGACATCGGTCGAAATAAACCACAGCTGTCCTTCGGTAAAGAACGAGAACGAGCTGAAATATTTTCTTTTTGTCAATTTTACGCGCGGGAATTCGATCTGAATCAAACCTGCCGGCAGCACTTGCGGTTTTCCGCTCTGCGTTTCACTGAACAGTGAAAACTGTGCGCCGAGCGCTACGTTCAAATACAGCCACTGCCAATCCGGTCCGAAATAATAGCCGAAGGGCAGTTCGAATACATTCGCCAAAAGTTTTAAAGAACCTACATGTCCGCCGTAACGGATTTGCCGCAGCGGCAGATTTTGTATTTTATAAAAGAAATCGAACTGATCTTGCGTAAACTGTCCGTAGTGCAGCTGCAGTTTTACGTTGTTGTCGAAAAAGCTTAAACCCACACCCGCATTCCACAGCGTTGCTCCCCAAAAGCCCGCTTCGAAATGAAGGCCCTGTATGAATTTCGGTACTTCGTATATCGCTTTGTCGCCTTTGCGGAGTGCGGCGCTCGTATCCGCGAGACTGACATTGTCCGACGTTAAGCCTGCAAACGTTATGCTTTCGTTATAGCGTCCGCCTTCACCCGGAGAGATAAGCGTTATATTCGGTGCGGTTTTGTCTATTCTGATGATCGTCCGGCATATAGCGACTTCTTTATTTTCCATGACGGCACGCACGAGCAAAAAGTGATAGCCTTCCTCCATATCTTCCGTTTCGAGCCGGTACCGCCAGCCGTTTTTAAGTTTTGCAGGGACGAACGTGCGTCCGTTGTTAAAGCTCACTTCAACCTGCTTTAAGCGTTTTCCCGCAAAAAGCCGCTTCGCATCCGCTGATGCGTCTTTTGCAGAGGCGGCGTCTTTTTCCTCTTGCGAAACGGAATAACCCGCCCGGCCTTTCAAATACGGACGGTCGATCGCGAAATCTCCCATTGCAAGGTTGTCGATCGTAATCCACGGACCGTTCTCTTTGTACTGTACGGAAACGCCGCTTGAAATTACCGCTCGGTTTGCGGGGAGTATTCCCCGGATTTCGATCGTATGCTCGCCTTCGCTTATGACATCGGCATTCAAGCGGAATGATGCATACGAAGTGCTCGTCACATCGGACGTCATGATTTGTTTTCCGTCTACGAAGAGCGATACTTGTTGTATATTCGTCGAAGAATCGACGCGGCCGTATACGTTGAACTCTCCGAACAGCGTTTCGCCGTTTAAAGGATAGAGCAGTTCGATTTTATTTTTATCGGCTTTCCGCGACACGTCGAAGTTTACGGCGGCTTCGTTCGTGTTGCCGGCTTTATCGACGCCGGATATTTCGAGGTTATAGCGTCCTTCCGGTAATGCGGAAATATCGATGTTTTCGGCGACGAGGAGATCGTTTTTAAGTTTTATTTGAGCGAGCGATGCGGGAACCGCCGTATTCGAAAGGCTCTTTATTTTCAGCGTTACGCCTTCGAGAGAGATATTATCCTGCGTTTTTCCCGATACGAATAAATTTTTATCGAGCCGGGAGCCCGCCAGCGGATATTCGATTTTCAAAACGGGCGGCGTGTTGTCGATATTGATTAAAGTGGACGATACCGATTCCTGTCCGTATTTGTCCGCCGCTCTGATGAGCACGACGTGGGTACCGTCGCCGATAACCTGCGTGTTGAGCGAATAGTTCCATTTTTCTCTGCCGTTCGCTCGCAAAAAGCTGTTTCCGTTATTCACCGATATGTACATGCCTTCGATACCGTTTGCATCGGAAGCCGTACCGTTTATCGTTATAAGACCCTTTACCGTTTCGCTGATGTCCGGCGAAGTCATCTGTGTCAGAGGCTTTGCGAGCGATACTCTGATTTTGCGTTCGACCGGTGCGCTCTTTATACCGTAAATATCTTCGCCGTATATGCTGATCGTATGCTCGTTGTCGGTCAAAGAGGAAAGAGCGATAGGAATGGAAAACGTGTGTTTGACGTCGAGCGCCGTATACGCTTTGTTGTCGATTCTGTAATAGATTTTCGCCGGAGCGTCGTCGTCGTATACAATACCTGAAATCTCGAAATCTTCGACGATAACCTGATTTTCAAACGGCAAATGTATTTCGACGACCGGAGCGTCCGAAGCGGTATCGATATCGAAATCGTATCGATTGATGAGCTTGGCGTTTCCCGCCCCGTCGGTAAAACGGAACTGCATATTTTTGCTTATCGGGTCGGCCGCGCTTCCAATGACGGTATTCGAAAGCGAAGTATACGGAAATTCCTTCCACGTCGAATTTTTATCTTCGGTTTTGTATTCGGCTTTTACGCCGCCGAATTTTTCATCGACGGTAAAAGCCGCCGTTATCGAACCGTTTACTTTATCGCCGTTTGCCGGCATAACCATGCGTACGTTCGGCGCTTCGGTATCTTTTATAAAGATTGCGTGTTCCGAAACTTTTTTGCCCGCATTGTCCGTTGCGGTGACGGTGAGGAAAAGCGCTCCGTCCGGGAAAGCTTTTACGTCGAGTGTTTTTTCAAAGCGGCCGTCGAGCGTTCCCGTTAAAACTTCATCCGAAGACGCGGACGATAAGCTGTAATCGAGCGGCAGCCGGGTACCGTTTACGCTGCCCGAAAAGGTGAGCGAATCTTTTACGTAAACTGCGCTTTTGTTAAGCGTTATTTTGAGAGAAGCCGTATCGGCTGAAATGTCGACACTTTCGCTTATTATTTCTTTGCCGTCGCTTGTGCGTACTTTTACGCGGACGTCTTTATAAAGGCCGTCTTTTACAGCACCGATTTTTACGATATTGCCTTCAACTTCGCAAGAGAGACCTGCCGCTCCGGTCAATTCTGCGCTTTCGATTTGCGCACCGTCCGCCGAATAAAACAAACCTTCCAAAGGTTCGCCCGTGATGACTGCGGCGTTTCCGATCCGGTTTCCGGCCCATGCAAAAGAAACAAGGCCGCTCGTGTCGTCCGACTTGCCGTTGTCGGCGATACCGATGAGCAGTTTTTGTGTCGAAGAGCGGCCTGCAGTATCGGTTGCGCTGACGGAAAGGGTGTATATTCCCGCGTTCGTTTTATCGTTTACGGGAGGGCGCACGATGAATTCCGTTTGGCCTTCTTTTATGACAAGCGATTTTTCTTCTTCACCGTTAAAGCTTGCGCTCACTTCGCGTAAACCCGCTTCCGCTTTTATGCGGACGGCCGTCGAAACTTTATTTTGTACACCGTATAAGGGGATGACCGAAGTGCCCGATTCGAACGCAATGACCGGCGCCTTTCCCGTCGAAAAAAACTGAACGCTTTGCGCGCTTCCTTCCGTACCGTCGGCATTTACGATGTACGCGGTAAGCGTGTGGTTTCCTGCCGGAAGTTCGTCTTCGCTTGCTGAAAACGCGATCGAAGGCGAAGAGAGCATAAGGGATTTTTCTTCACCCTTGTCGATTTTATAGCGGATTTCGGACGCCCTGCCGTACGCCAAGCCTGCGATAAAAAGGGTGCCGTCTGTTTTTTCGCCCGCTTTCGGACTGACGATTTCCAAAACGGTTTTGTCTTTCGCTTTATCGATTTCAATCTTTTTTTTATCGCGCACGACGTTTCCGGCAACGTCCTTTGCCGCAAATTCGATAATAACCGATTTTGCATTCATGCGCGTAAAATCGAATTCTTTAACCCAATAATCGTTGCCCGGCGTTACGGCAATCTCTCCGCTTTCTTTTCCGCATACCCACGTAAGAGATTCCAGTCCCGTGCCGTCGGAAGCGCGGCCCGCGACGGAAAAAACGCTCGGAAACGTTTCGGTTTCGTCATCCGGATATATGAATGAGAGTGAAGGCGGTACATTGTCCACGAAAAATAAAAAGGTATAGATTCCCGTCGAACCCTGTTTGTCGACCGCTTTGAACCAGCATACGTTCGGACCGTCCGAAAGCATAGCCGTTTCTATAGGGAGTTTAAAAACCGATCGGTTCTGCTTTTTATCGAAGGAAAGGCGGACTTCTTCAAATTTGTTTCCGTTATCGAGCGAATAAAACAGACGGTCTATGCCGTTTCCGTCTTCAACCGTTCCTTCAAGCTGTACGGTGCCCGACACCAAAGTGCCCGCGCCGGTATTCGTAACGCTTGTAACGGGGAGCCGTCTGTTCAAATTAAAAGAAGTTTTTACACTCTTGCCCTGTACGCCGTTTACATCGGTACCCCATACTTCTACCGTGTGCACGCCTTCGGACAGGGACGCCGTATTGAGCGCATACGACCAAAATTCGGTACCTTTTGCCGTATATATTTCTTCGCCGCCGTCGATACGGAACGACACTTTTGCAACGGCATCATCGTCATAACAGGTTCCGATGATATCGACGTTGCCCGCTACGTCCGCTCCCGATGCGGGAAAGGCAATCGAAATAACGGGTAAATCCGAATCCGGATCTATGTACATATTGAAAGGTCCCGCATAGCCGACATTGCCGGCGGTATCACGGGCGGTGATGAGGATATTGTATTTCCCCTTTTTTTTCGCCGAAATATCGACCGTTTCCTGCCAGCTTTTAAGAGAAGCGAGATCGGTTTCGGTTATGTCTCTGGAACCGAATGCATGGACGGCGCCGAGCGCACAGCAAAAAAACACAAACGATGCAAGTCTTTTCATAAACTTCCTCTCTTACCGGACATGACCGGTAAAATATCTTGGCGGCAGCCGCTCAAAAGAGGGCGGATCTGCCGGTAAAAAACACGAATTCGCTTCTTTATCGGTATGCGATTTAGAAATCTTTATTTCGGCAAAACCGTACGGGCGAAAGGATTTGTGCACGGAAAGTGCAGGATAATCCGGCCTCGCCGCAGGATGTGTGCCGAAGAAATTTATCTAAAAACACCAAAAAAACCAAAACATCCAAATATTAGCATAACGATAAAAAAAAGACAAGCGGTCGTCCGCCTGTCTTCGGTGTGATGCGATGGGATTTTCGTGCAATTTATATTCGGGCGAAGTACGTGATATACGCGAAGACGCCCTTCCGTTTTGGAAACGTCCCGTTTTCAGGCGCGGGTTTTAAAAATACAGCCGCAGTCCGCCCGAAACGATTGCGCCGAACTCCGTCGGGTATTCGCTCGTGTCCGCAATGTGATAGTCGCGCTTTTCGTTGTTGTTCGGCGTTCCTTTGATTACGGTAAAATAGCTGTAAACGAATCCGACGTCGCCGTATATCGTAAGCGGCACTTTAAATTTGCGAAGCGAATATTCCCCGCCGATTTTTACGATGTGAAACCATTGGTATGCGCCGTCATGTAAAAAATATTTCCGCATAGCATCGCGCCCGTCGGGATCGAGTTCGGAATATATCGAACTGCCGCGCACAGCCTGACTGCCGTACTCCGCACCGTGTCTGATAAATTGATATTCCAAATGCGCCGTCAGCGCGGTAAGAGGGGAGCTTTCTACGCGGACGTGCAGTTCGTCCGAATTCGGCGGAAGATAATAGCCGAGATTTTCTCCTGCGCTCATGTATGCTTCGGTAATATAATGCGAATACCACGGCGCTTTATTGATGGCGGTATGCGTATAACAGAAAGGTTCGATTTTTGTATAGCGGCATGAAATCGTTGTAAACGGAAGGAACGGAATATTCGCTTTCATTCCGACTTGCGTCGCATACATATTGCGCGTTGCATGGATGAAGTCTCCGAGTAAACCCGTCGAACGGCTCAAGCCGTTGAATTCGTCGAGAAAGAGCGATGCCCATACGGTACCGATTTTCGGATATGTATAAGAGATATTGCCGAACAGTGCGATATTATCCAAATCGCCGATATTGTTTTGATAAAAAACTTTATCGGTCAGCGGGAAAAAATATCCCAGCTCGAAGCGCTTCGGCCAAACGGCGGTCGTTCCGAAATCGATATGGATATGTTTAAAATCGAATTCGAGCATTGCGATAGAATACGCGTTTTGGAAAAATGCCGCGTTGTCATAATCGCCGTGATCTTTTTTGCTGTTGTAGATGTTTCCGACAATATATTTGCTGTTCGGAAATTCGAGGATGCCGGTGAGCGTCGAAAGTGAAAACCAGCTGAAAGGCGAGATTTCGGCTTCGAGCGCAAGAAACGGATGGGCGGCGCCTCCGAACACGAGACTTGCCCCCTTATCCATGCCCGCCCATTCGCGCGAAAGGCGTCCGAATCGGATAAATATTTTATCGTCGAAAGCACTCGCCGCTATTTCCGAATTGATTCCGAAGCCGCCGGCTCCTTCATCGCACCAGCCTTCGAGGCCGCTTGCCGTCAAGTCGCCTATTTTATATACCGAGCCGTCCCATGTTTTTCGGTATGAAAACGGGAAAAACGCTTTGTTCGCATACGTGTTAATCGTGCGGTCGGCAGAGCCGTCTTCCGTTTTTGTGAACCACCATTTTCCGATGTTGTACGTTCCGAGATTTTTCAGTACGGCGCGAGAAGCATTGCCGAACAAATTGAAATCGTAGGAAAGCTGCGTTCCGAAATCGCCTCTTACGGAAACCGCAGGCAAAAACGTAAATCCCCACCGGTTGTCATTTTTATTGTTGTAGATGCCGCCCGAAGCGAATATATCCGCTTTGAACGTCAGGTCGGCCGTCGTGCGGATCTTTCCTTTCCCTTCATAATAATATCCGCCGCGTAAGCCGTCTTTTCCGGACTTCCGCTTAAACCTTTCGAGCGTATCGAATAAAATGTCCCGTTCCGTTTTCGAAAGGAGAGGCGTGTCGGACGCATCGGATGCCGCGATGATTTCGTTGATCGCGTTTATAACCGCTTTTTCCGAATACGGTTTTACTTTCGGCATCGCTCGGCAAAGACCGCGCAGTTCCGCCTGTGTGATAATTTGATATACCGGATGTTCCAAAGGAACGGCGGCGTATGTTTGTGCAAAAAGTGCCGCGCCGGAAAATACGAAAAGTGCCGCGCAGACCGTGATACTTAACAATCGCTTCATAAAAACCTCTGTAAAAAAATCGATGTAAAATTATTACCGCAAAATCGTTAATCGATGATTTCTCCGAGGATGATTTCATCGATCTTTTTTATCATACCGCCGATGCCGTCCGAAACGAGGGCTGCAACGAAGGGACGTGCGATGATTACCTGCGATGCTCCGTAAAAGAGCGCCGTTTGTATATCATGGCGCGTTCTCACTCCGCCGTCAACCCAAATCTCGCCGCAATATTTTTTGATTTCTTTTCCGTATTCGGCAAGAAATTCCGCCGTACTTCCTTCGCGCGTATCGATGCGCCCTCCGTGATTCGAAATGAAGGCTATGTCCGGTTTGACTTCTTTTACGAGCTCGATATCTTCTTTGCAAAAAATTCCTTTTAACGCGTACGGCACGGAAATCTTTTTTCTGATTTCCGAAATCTGCGCGGGTGTTTTTTTTTCCAACCGTACGAGATTCCGCATCGTTTCAATATTGTACGAGTCGATATCGTTGCCGATTATTTCCGCAGCGCCTCGGGCGACTTCGATGCGTTCAAAGAGTTTTTCGTTCGGATAGGGTTTTAAAAATACCGCCGCTTTCAAATCCGGTTCGGCTTTTTGCAGTTTCCGTACCGCATCGAGTCCGTAGTGCAGCTTATAATCGGGGTAACCGTCGCCGACGCACAAACCGATGTCCCCGCACCGCGCGGCCGAAAAATACGGCAGATAAAAATATTCTTCTTTTTCGAAGCCGATGTTCTGTACCGCGCCGGTAACGGGTCCCGCCCGCACCGCGCTCGTTTCGACGGGTATCGATAAAATCGATTCGATCGTTCCGTCCGATACCGCTTTTTGCCGAAGCTTTTTCCATCCTTCGAAATTCAATTTGAAATTTTTATTATTGTTGACGCCGCCCATGCCCGGCATCTGTCCGACACAGCCTCTTCCGTCGCATACGGAACAAACGGCGCATTTGAATTCAAAACGGTTCGCCACAATACCCATCCATTGCCGCATTATAGCCGAAACGTTCGAAGTTTTCCACTAAAACCGGATATAAAATCTGCCGATATTGATAGAACGGACAACGAACGCGGTTTTTCAAATACGCGTTTTAATTGCAAACTCGATTATGGGAGTATCGATGGAACGTTTGAACAAGCTGAAGTACGCTGCGGGTGTCGTATTGCTGCTTTTTGCGGCGGTTTTTTCTCTCGCGCTTATACTGCAGCCCTTCGATTTTATCGCATATACCGCAGGCTTCGGTGCCTCTTTATTTTTACTCGGCACTATGCTTTTTTCGATATACGGATTTTCGAGCATACTCATTCCCGCGTTTTTATTTGCCGCGGCGATGACGTGTTTTTCGGGAAAATGGACGGCACGAAAAGCGATGCGTCTTTTGACGGCCGCCGTTCCGTTTTTTACCGCCGTAATCACCGAAAATATCTGCAAATCGATCGGTGAATTCAGTGCCGATTTTACCGGCATAAAAATCGGTATTACGATCGCATTCGGCATCATGCTCATCGTCATAGAATGGCTCGGAGCGGGCATCATTGCGGATAAAATTACGCAGTCTGCAAAACGGAGAGGATTTGAAAAAATCCCGCGTGAAAAAACAGGAGAGGAAACGGACGGCGGAACGCACGATGAAAAGAGGACGGCTCCCGATTTTTCGGCGGACGATACGGAAGTTGAAAACGAGGACGAAAGCGATCCCTACGAAAGCGCGCGCGAAATCGATTCGCTTGCAAAAACGCCTTCCCGCGAAGCGAATGAAACGGGGGAGGCCTTTTCGAAAGCGAAAGAGTCTTCATCCGATATTGCTTCCCCGTTTGAAAATATTTTTGATGAGGCCGGCGGCGCTCGAGGCGATGCCGAAGACGGCGAAAAAAGCCGCGCCGAACAAAAGACAGGAGATGCGTCGGCGCTTATTTCCGAAGAGGAATTTACCGCGCTTACCGCGCGCGACGACGCTCCGCTCGGTGAAATAGAAGAGCTTTCATGGCCCGATTTCCCGGAAGAAAACGTCGACGCTTCGTATTTAAAGAGCGATGAGGATACCGACGAGAGCGGAAAAGAGAAGCGCAAAACCGTACCGTTTTGGGAAAGAGAAAGACCTCGTAAAGCGGAAGATATGATTTCATCGGAAGACGAAGACGATTTTTTGCAGGATTCGGATGAAAGCGGCGATTCCGATGACGAAAGCGTTTTCGGCGATATTTCCGAAACGGACGAATCGATAAATTCTTCCGATGAACTTTTGCACGGTGAATCGCTCGATCCCGATTTTTTCGATGTCGATTTGAACGAAGAAACGGACGATGCGGCGTTCGACGGAAAAACGAATACCGCATACGATGTCGATTTGAACAAAGCGAGTACGGCATCCGGAAATGAAACCCCGCGTGATTTTGCCGGAAACGTTTTCAACGATATGGATGCCGACGTGCGGAAAAATTTATCAAATTTTAATAATTCTCTTTCGGCGGGCGTTCCCGTTATCGAAGACGGGCGTACCGTTTCGAGGACGGAAACAACGAGTTCGAAAGAAGAACTTGAAGCATTTTTCGGCAGCGACGAGGAAAAGAAAATTTCCGTTTCAAAGCCGGAGTCTGTAAAAAGGATAAAACCGAAGGGGCCGTACAAAATTCCTGCGGATTTATTAACGGAATATAAAAACGATCAGTATTGGATCATCGACGAAGAAACGAAAAAGGCGTCAAGCGAACTCAAGGAAACGCTCAACGAATTCAATATCGAAGCGGATATCATCGGCATAAAAAAAGGACCGGTCGTTACGATGTTCGAACTGCTTCCCGCACCGGGCGTCAAGCTCAGTAAAATCGCAGCGCTGCAGGACAATATCGCTTTACGCCTCGCGGCGAGCAGCGTCCGCATCGTCGCACCGATCCCGGGGAAAAAAGCGGTCGGTATCGAAATACCGAATAAAGAGCGCAGCATCGTCAGTTTCCGCGAAATTATCGAAAAGGATATGAGCGAATACAAAAAGATGTCGGTACCGGTCATCCTCGGCAAAGACATTCTCGGAAAACCGCAGATTATCGACCTCGTAAAGACGCCGCACCTTTTGATTGCGGGTGCTACGGGCTCCGGAAAATCGGTGTGCGTCAACAGCATGATCCTTTCGATTTTGTACAAGCGGTCGCCGCAGGAAGTAAAACTTATTTTAATCGATCCGAAAATCGTCGAACTCAAACTCTATAACGATATCCCGCACTTGCTCGTTCCGGTCATCACCGAACCGAAAAAAGCGTTTCAGGCGCTGCAGTGGGCGCTGTGTGAGATGGAGCGGCGTTACGCGCTTTTGGACGGTATGGGATGCCGCGACGTGGCGAGCTATAACAAAAAAATCGAAGATAAACACATAGCGACGGAAAAGATTCCGTACATCGTTTTGATCATCGACGAGTTTGCCGATTTGATGGCGACGACGGGCAAAGAACTCGAATCGACGGTCGCCCGCCTTGCGGCGATGAGCCGCGCGATCGGCATACACTTGGTACTCGCGACGCAGCGGCCTTCGACCGACGTCATCACCGGATTGATTAAAGCGAATATTCCCGCGCGTATCGCGTTTATGGTCGCGTCCGGAATGGACAGCCGGATCATCATCGATCAAGTCGGTGCGGAAAAATTATTGGGCAGAGGCGATATGCTTTATTCGAGCGCCGTCAATCCGTTCCCCGTGCGCATTCAGGGGACTTTCGTCAGCGATCAGGAAGTCGAAAACGTCGTCGGTTGTGTGAAAAAATACGGCGAGCCGGAATACATCGACGAAGAGATTTTTGTGCCGGAGGACGAAGATAGCAGCGAGCCGAGTTTATTCGACGGCGAAGATCCGCTGTACAATCAAGCGCTCGACATCGTCGTCCAGTCGGGAAAAGCGTCGGCATCGTACATTCAGAGAAGGCTTAAAATCGGCTATAACCGCGCGGCACGCCTCGTCGAAGAAATGGAAGCGCGGGGCATTGTAGGACCGGCGAACGGCAGCAAACCTCGCGAAATCATTCACGTACCGTAAAGGCGGCAATTGAAGACGGCCTCCGCGAAGATCGAAGAGTCCGTGCTTCCGTGTATGTGAGCCGCTTTTCCGGTGATTTTATTTTTTTGTAATGACGACGGAATTGTCGGCGTTGGAATACGGGGCGGGAATATATTTGTCCGCCTGCCAATCGTTTTCCCAGCGCTGCCCGTCGATGAGATAGCGGAATTGATATTCTCTGTCCGTTTCAAGATCCAGCTTGACGGAAAACGATCCGTCTTTATTTTTTTTCAGCGGTGTTTCGGTACTGCTCCAGCTGTTAAAATCGCCTGCGACATTGATCGTCTTCGCCGTACCCGCAGCTTCGGGGAGCACGATAAACGTGACCGTGCATTTTTTTCCGTCTTTCGAAAATGATTTTTTTAACGCCATGGAAACACCTCCATATCTGATACTTTTTATAAGGTCCGCAATACAGCTGTTGTCAATCCGCCCTAAATAGTATACTATACTTTCATCAATAAGTAAATAAATAATTCCGGAGCACCGTGATGAATAATAAACGCTATCTCTTTACGTCCGAATCGGTAGGCGAAGGACATCCCGATAAAATTTGCGACCGTATTTCCGACGCCGTACTCGACGCCTGCCTCGCCCGTGACGCGGAAAGTCACGTCGCATGCGAAACTTTTGCAACGACGGGCATGGTGCTCGTCGGCGGCGAAATCACGACCGGCGCCGCGCCCGATATTGAGCGGATCGCGCGTGATGCGGTAGAAAAAATCGGCTATACCGATGCCGCCTACGGTCTCGACTGCAAATCGATGGCGGTCATCAACGTCATCCACAAACAATCGCCCGACATCAATCAGGGCGTCGTCGGCAAAGGCCTCAAAGAATACGCCGGCCGGCAGGGTGCGGGCGATCAGGGGATGATGTTCGGCTTTGCGTGCAGCGAAACGCCCGAACTTATGCCCGCACCGGTCATGTACGCGCATAAACTGCTTTTGAAAGCGGCCGAACTGAGAAAAAACAAAACGATTCCGTGGCTGCGTCCCGACGCGAAAAGCCAAGTGACGATCGAATACGAGGGACACGTTCCCCTGCGAATCGACACCGTCGTCGTCTCGCATCAGCACGATCCTTCGGTCGAACACGGTGAAATCAAAGAGACGATAATCGAGCGGATCGTAAAACCCGTACTCGATGCGACGGGTCTGCTCGATAAAGACACGAAGTATTTTATCAACCCGACGGGTCGTTTCGTCACCGGCGGCCCGCAGGGAGATTCGGGGCTGACCGGACGTAAAATCATCGTAGACACTTACGGCGGTATGGGGCGACACGGAGGGGGCGCGTTCAGCGGCAAAGACCCGTCGAAAGTCGACCGTTCGGCGGCCTATATGGCGCGTTATATCGCAAAAAATATCGTCGCCGCCGGGCTCGCCGACAGAGCGGAAATCGAGCTCGCGTACGCGATCGGCGTTCCCTTTCCCGTGTCGATTATGGTCGATACTTTCGGCACGGAAAAAGCGCCGGTCGAAAAAATTACGAAAGCCGTAAAAGAAATTTTCGACTGTACGCCTGCGGGTATCGTGAAAGCGCTCGATCTCAAACGTCCGATCTACGAAGCGACGGCGGCCTACGGGCATTTCGGACGCAGCGAATTCAGCTGGGAAAAAACCGACAAAACGGATGCGCTGAAGCGCGCGCTGACATAATTTCATGACACTGCTGACAGAGCGGGAAATCTGCACGGTATTCGACCGTTTTAAAAAGCAAAATCCCGATCCGAAATCGGAACTTCAATGGAAAAACGCATATACGCTGCTTTTGTCGGTCGTGCTTTCCGCTCAGGCGACCGACAAAAGCGTCAACGCCGCAACCGAAGCGCTTTACAAAATCGCCGACACGCCCGAAAAAATCATCGCGCTCGGACAAAAAAAACTCGAAACTTATATCAAGTCGATCGGCCTCTACCATACGAAGGCGGCGCACATCATCGCGCTCAGCAAAATCCTTATCAGCGATTTCAACGGAAAAGTGCCTTCGGCGCGCGAAGAGCTTATGAAGCTTCCCGGCGTCGGCAGAAAGACGGCGAACGTCGTGCTCAATGTCGTCTTCGATAAACCGACCATGCCCGTCGACACGCACTTGCTGCGCATCTGCCCGAAAATCGGACTCGCCGAAGGCGCAACTCCGATTGCAGTCGAAGAGAGCCTCGTCGCCCGCGTTCCCAAGCGATATATGCGTCACGCGCACCACTGGCTCATCCTGCACGGGCGCTACGTTTGTACCGCGCGAAACCCGAAATGCGATACCTGTCTCATAAACGACATCTGTAAACACAATGACGTTTCAAAAAATTAACGAAAATTAATAATCGATAAGAGGTTCGAGATGGATGAATCGACAAGCGCCGTAACGATCGGCGTACAGCAGGCGCAGGAACAGATTTCCAAACACAAAGAAACGCTCTTTGCGTGGGTAAAATCGTTTTTTACATGGACGAATCTCTTTCGCGCTGCGGGAGCGCTCTTTGTCATCGCTATCATTTGGTTTTTGTATAAGCTTGCCGTCCATGCGCTTTCGCGCGTGAGCGAACAAAAGATAAACAAACAAAACAATGCCGCCCTGCATAAATTATTAAAATACGTATTTTACTCGGTGCTTGGTATGTATATACTCAGCTGCTTCGGCATAAAGCTCACCGCCCTGCTCGGAGCTGCGGGTATTGCGGGGCTTGCCGTCGGTTTTGCGGCGCAGACGACGGTCAGCAATGTCATCAGCGGGCTCTTCGTCATAACCGAAGGCGTCGTCAAAGTCGGCGACCTTATCGTCGTCAGCGGAGTTACCGGAAACGTCGATTCGATCGATTTGCTTTCGACGAAAGTGCACACGCTCGACAATCAGCTCGTGCGTATTCCGAATTCGTTGATCATCAATACGACCTTTCAAAACAATTCGTACTACGCGACGCGGCGCATAACGTTTGCGTTCGGTCTGAAATACGGCACCGATATCCGTTCTGCGCTCGACGTGCTTTTAAAAGCGCCCGAGCTGTGCGAAACGGTTATCAAAAAGCCTGCGCCCGCCGTGTGGATAGACGGGTTTGGCGACAGCAATATAAATATGACCGTTGCGGTGTGGTGCAAGAGTTCGGATTTTCTCAAAACGAAAAACGATATGTTTGTCGCGCTGATGCGTGTTATGAACGAAAACGGTCTCGTCATGTCGTATAACTGCGTCGAAATCGTACCGCACGACGATTCGACCCCAGTGTCTCCGCCGGCAAAAAAATCAGCTGCGAAGCGAAGCTGAGGCTTTTTACGGCAGGCACGACATATCGAGCTTGTCGAAGCCGGCGAGCAGGTTTTTTGCGATTTTAATAATTTTTTCCGCATCGCCTTTGCGTTCTCCTTCGATGTTGAGCGGCATGACCGGATCGTGGAGGCTCAAGCGGAGAAGCATCCAACCCCGCGCATCTTTCCCTTTAAATGAAACGCGGACTCCTTCGTAAGATTCCGGGAGCTCATAGCCTGCAGCTTCGGCGCGTTTTTTAAATTCGGCGAGTACGGTTTTGCCGTAGGTTTTAAAATCCTCCGTGCCGATTTTAAATCGGTATTCGCATTCTTCGACGAGCGGCGGGAGACGCGCGATGAGGCTGTCTATCGTTTTGCCTTCGGCTTTCGCTTTTGCGAGCGCGATGATCAACTTTACCGCGAGAAAAGCGCCGTCGTCGAGATAGTAATTGTCTTTCAGCGCGCCGTGTCCCGACGTTTCCATCGCAAGCGGCGAGACGATGCCCTTTGCGTTGAGCTCTTTGCATTTGTTGATGACGTTTTTGTAGCCGCGCATATAGCGCAAATGGCGCAAGCCGAGCACCTTTTCCAAAAAACACGTAAGCCTGTCTGACGTTACCGAATCGGTGACGATCGTTCCGCCCGGATACGAAGGCGCTAAAATCGCGGAAATCATCGCGATGATCGCATCGCGGTTTACTTCAGCTCCGGTGTGCAGCACGGCGGACATACGGTCGACGTCGGTATCGAAAATCAATCCCAAATCGGCGCCCGCTTCTACGGTTGCGCGTCGGGCGGCTTCCATCGCTTCTTTATTTTCGGGATTCGGGATATGGTTCGGAAACATGCCGTCCGCTTCCAAAAAGCGGCTGCCTGCAGTATCGGCTCCGAGCGGCTGCAAAATCGACGAAACGAAAAAGCCCGCGCATCCGTTTCCCGCATCGACTGCGATCCGTAAACCCGCAAGCGGTTTGTCGCTTTCGGATTGTGCAAGCTCCGCGCAGATAGTTTTCCGCAAGTGCGCGGCGTACAGCGACAGCAGATCGAAAGAGGCAAGCGGCGAAGTACAATGCGCTTCATCGAGAGGCGCCGCGCTTTTCAATATCGATTCGATATCGTCGTGTTCGAGACCTCCGTCGCGGTCGAAAAATTTTGCACCGTTTCTGTTGAACGGAAGATGACTTGCCGTCATCATCACCGCGCCGTCGTATTTCGTTTCGGGAAATACGGTCGACATAAACATAGCAGGCGTCGTCGAAAGGCCGCAGTCGACCACGCGCGCGCCTTGAAAGGCTATGCCGTTTGCGAGGGCGGCCGAAAGAGACGGGCCTGAAATACGGGAGTCGCGCCCGATCCCTATCGTGAGCGCGGAAAGGGGTTTATCGATTTTTTTTGAAAGCCACAACGCAAACGCCCTGCCGATGCGGCTGCACGCAGCTTCCGTAAAGTTGACGTTTTCACCTTCGACGCCGCTTACGGCTATGCCGCGGATATCGCTGCCGTTTTGCAATTTCATCATATCGCTGTTTGCCATAGTTTCAGTATATAGAGAAAAGAAAAATTATATAAGAGCAAAAAAATCCGAGCAGTGCGCAGGATTTTTTTTGCGCCTCGTATATAAAGAAAAATGTCACGGACATTTTTCAACTCTCGACTTATTTGAACAAATCCGAGCAGTGCGGAGAAATCTGAGCGCGTCTCCTATGAAAGAAAAACGGCTCGGCTGTTTTTCGCCTCCGGACTTATTCGAACAAATCCGAGCAGTGCGCAGGATTTTTTTGCGCCTCGTATATAAAGAAAAATGTCACGGACATTTTTCAACTCTCGACTTATTTGAACAAATCCGAGCAGTGGTCGTTCGCGGTACATCCGTGTACCCCTCACTACCGTATTTTTGCTGCGCAAAAATACGCGGCTGCTGTGCTAAGATGCGACACGGCATCCGTGCCGTGCATTGAATAAAGCGAAGTTCCCCGCGGAACTTGCAACGAGCACGAAGAGCGAAGTTCCCCGCGCCACTTGCAACGAGCGCGGAGCGCGAAGTTCCCCGCGCCACTTGCAACGAGTGCGGAGCGCGAAGTTCCCCGCGCCACTTGCAACGAGCGCGGAGCGCGAAGTTCCCCGCGCAGAAATCTGCGCGCGTCTCCTATGAAAGAAAAACGGCTCGGCCGTTTTTCACCTCCGGACTTTCCGAAACTCGATTATTAAAAATACCGACACCATATCGCCGCGCGGTGACGATTTGACAAAAAGCCGCGCGCATATATACAATAAAACATTATGGTGCAGGTAACGTATACGGATAAGCGATCGTTCTCCATTCCGTCCGAACTTACGGCGGGAAAGCGGCGTCTTACGAAAGAAGAAATCGAAGCTCTCGAAAAAAACCAAAACACGTCCGACGATCCTTTGTGGCAAAATTTTTATGTCGATGCCGAATGCTTCGATACCTCTCTCATACGCGATTCGTCGTTTTCCGGTTTTATCGTTTTGGGAAAGCTCCGGCGCGCAATGCTTAAGTATCACGATCTCGAACTCGAAGAGGGTATCTATAATTCCAAATTGATAAACGTCGTGACCGGTGACGACAACGTGATCCGGAACGTCGCGTATTTTGAAAATTATCGGCTCGGAAAAAATGTCATGCTGTTCAATATACAGGAAATGAGCTGTACGACGCATTCGAAATTCGGTGAAGGGATTTTAAAAAAAGGCGAGCCTGAGGAAAACCGTATATGGATCGGCGTCGCAAACGAAAACGGCGGCAGGGAAGTGCTCCCGTTTAAAAGCATGATTCCCGCCGATGCGTATCTGTGGTCGCGCTATCGCGAAGACGGCGCCCTTATGAAACGCTTTGTCGCGCTTACGGAAAAAGGCGCCGCAAGCGAAGGAGCGACGTACGGGATTGTTAAAAATAATGCCGTCATAAAAAACACGACGCTTTTAAAAGATGCGGAAATCGGAGAATGCGCGTACATCAAAGGCGCATTCAAATTGAAAAACATCACGGTATTGTCCTCGGAAGCGGAGCCGTCGCAGATCGGCGAAGGCGTCGAAATGGTAAACGGCATCATGGGTTCGGGCAGCCGCGTCTTTTATCAGGCGGTTGCGGTGCGCTTCGTTATCGGAAAAAACTGCCAGCTTAAATACGGCGCGCGGCTTTTGAATTCGGTACTCGGAGACAATTCGACCGTGTCGTGCTGTGAGATTCTTAACAATTTGATATTTCCGTTTCACGAACAGCATCACAATTCGTCCTTTCTCATCGCATCGACGATCATGGGGCAGTCGAATATCGCATCGGGCGCGACGATCGGCAGCAATCACAATTCGCGCAGTCCCGACGGCGAGCTCATCGCTTCGCGCGGATTTTGGCCTTCTCTTTCGAGCGATTTTAAACACAACAGCCGATTCGCGTCGTTCGTCCTCATCGCAAAAGGCTCATACCAATACGAGCTCGATATCCCGTATCCGTTTTCGCTCGTCGCGCTCGGTGAAAACGGAGATCGGAGCGTGCGTATTTTTCCGGCGTGGTGGTTTATGTACGATATGTTTGCGCTCGTCAGAAACCGTTACAAATTCAAAAAACGCGATAAGCGGGTCGTGCCGGTGCAGCATATCGAAACCGATCCCTTTGCGCCCGATACGATGCAGGAAATTATGAGAGCGCTCGACCGTATCGTCCGTTTGACGGCGAAAGAACGGATACGGCTTTGCGGACGGACGGATGCGCCCGGGGCGAACGGGTGCAGCGACGGCTATAACGGTACACGCGAAGACGATACGGACAAAGAGCGGATCGCGGAAACGAAAGCGTTTTTTGAAAAAAATCCCGACGCCGATTTTACCCTTTCCGACGCGCAGTGCCAGAAAAGATACGGCGCGACGGTATTTCGGCCGGCGTATGCGTATCACCAATACCGGAAAATTATTAAATATTTTGCCGCGAAAACGATAATCGAATACTGCGATGAAAACGGCATCGCATCCGTTTCGCCTGCCGTCTTTGCCGATATTGCGCGGCATCCGCTGTACACCGAATGGCTCAACGCGGGCGGACAGATTATCCCGCTCGAAAAAATCGATGAGCTGCGTGAAAAGGTAAAACGCGGGGAGATCTCGAGTTGGGACGAAGTGCACCGGTTTTACGATGCGTGTGCGGCTTCGTATCTCGCCGACAAGACGCGCTATGCACTCTATCTTTTGGAATGCATCTACGGCGTTCCCTTTGAGCGATGCAGTGCGGAGCAGTTCCGCAATCTCGTCGAAAGCGTCGCCGCCGTTTCCGACGATATGTATGAGTTGTCGGTGTCGTCGCGTGAAAAGGATTATACCGATTATTATCGAAAGATGACCTATCGAAGCCGCGAAGAGATGGATGCGGTGCTCGGCACGATCGACAGAGATGACTTTTTAACGATGTTGAAAGACGATACGGAGCGATTTAATAAAAAATTGTACCGCATCTTCGCCGTTTAAAACCGTCAACGCCTCATCGCGTTTTTAATGCCGGCAAGGAGCTCCGAGTATTCGGTGTACGCCGGAAGCGAGGGATTATCTTTAATAATCTGCTCCGTCGATTTAAATAAAAATCCCGCTTTGGAAGCTTTGATCATCGCGAGATCGTTAAACGAATCTCCCGCCGCGATCGTTTCGAAGCCGACCGACTGCAACGCTTTTACCGTCGCGAGTTTGCTTTCGGGGCAGCGCATTTTGTAACCGGTGATCTTTCCGCTTGCGTCGTGTTCCAGCGTATTGCAGAAAATCGTCGGACGGCCGAGCTTTTCCATAAGCGGAGCGGCAAACTGTTCGAAGGTATCGCTCAAGATGAGCACTTGCGAAAACGAACGCAGTTCGTCGAGAAAATCTTTTGCACCGGGCATCGGGTCGATTTTTTTAATCGTTTCGCGGATTTCGTTCAAACCGAGATTGTGTTTGTCGAGAATATCGATCCGGTAGCGCATCAGCGTATCGTAGTTCGGTTCGTCGCGCGTCGTACGCCGCAGTTCGGGAATGCCGGTCGCTTCGCTGAACGCGATCCATATTTCGGGAACGAGCACGCCTTCAAGATCAAGACAAGTGATAAACATACGTAAACTATAGCACATACGCCGGCAGGGAGCAAGCCGTAGTGCGAGGGGGATCAGGGATTACGCATGAAAAATGTATACACAGAAAAGAGACATAATATAAAATAAAAAAGGCGGAACGCGAGGCAGCGGCAATGCCGCCGAGCCGCTCAGACCGATGGCAAGCGAACTTTTTGGTAAAAAAGTTCGCGCAGTCCGATTCCAATCACGGTCTGCCGCGGCGAACGGCAGGGCTGCTGCCGGGAGTGCAGCCGATTTTTTACGGTAATGGTTATTTTTTGAGGAATATAGATTCTCATGCGTAAGCCCTGGTATATACAATAATTTTTATTGCTTTTTTTTGAAATACGGCACATAATTATTTATAGACTTTTCATGGAGGCAATATGAAAAAACGATTCGGAATGATGATTGCCGCGGCGGCTGCGGCGATCGCGCTTTTTGTAAGCGGCTGTGCAAGTACGCCTTCTCCCCGTCGGAGCGACGGCAAAGCGCATGAACTCGTCATCCTTCACGTCAACGATACGCACGGCGCCGTTTTGGCCACGAAGGACGGCGTCGGCGGGCTCGTGTCCATGGCGACGTTTATCAAGCAAGTGCGCGCGCAAAATAAAAACGTGCTCGTGCTTCACGCGGGAGACGTAAATACGGGTTCTGCGCTTTCGAATATGTTCAACGCGGAACCGGACATCATGAGTTTCAATAAAATGGGATTCGATGCGATAGTGCTCGGAAACCACGAATTCGACGGAACGCTCGCAAAACTCGAACATCAGATAAAAATCGCAGAGTTCCCATGGCTGTCCGCGAACATCAAGCGCGGAAGCCGCTACCTCGTTAAACCGTACATCATTAAAGATTACGACGGCTTCCGTGTCGCGGTCATCGGATTGACGACGCTGCGCACGCTCGTCATCGCAAGCCCCGACAAGAGTCTCACCTTTATCGATGAAATCGAAGCGGCAAAGCAGATGGTAAAACGCGTACGCGAAAAAGAAAAAGCCGATATCGTCATCATCGACGGACACCTCGGCGACGTTCCGGAAACGGAAACGCAGAATACGTCGGTAAAGATCGCTCAACAGGTTTCGGGTATCGATTTGATCGTCGACGGTCACTCGCACTCGTATTTTGAAAAACCGAAAATCGTCAACGGCGTACCGATCGTCACCGCAAACGAATACGGCAAATACGTCGGCGACGGTGTCATGACAATCGTCAACGGCAAAGTAACGGATTTTACGTGGAAACCCGTCCCGATCACGCTCAAAGCCTTCCCGCCCGACCCCGACGTCGAAGCGCTTTTAAAACCCTATGTCGATAAAGCGAACGCGGCGTTAAAAGAAGTCGTTATGAAAACGACGGACGCTTTCGAATTCGGAAAACGCCTCACGCGCTACCAAGAGATGGCGCTCGGCGATCTCGTGACGGACGCGATGGTCGCCTATCTTAAAACGACCGGCGTCACGGTCGACGGCGCGATTACGAACGGCGGCGGCATCCGCGCTCCGCTTCCTGCGGGTAACGTTACGCGGGAAAATATTCTCACCGTTTTGCCCTTTGAAAACTATGTGTACGTGCTCACGCTGAAAGGCGAAGACGTCGTTAAGCTCTTCGATTTTATCGGAAGCATCAAACAGGGAGCCGGCGCCTTTACGCAGGTTTCAAAAGAGATCCGCTACACGATCACTTATGATGCGGACGGCAACGGCAAAATCAGCGGTGTGACAATCGGCGGAAAACCGATCGACAAAAACCGAACCTATCGCTTTGCGACGAACGATTATATGGCGAAGGGCGGTGATGGCTACACGGTGTTGAAAGCTTCGATCGACACCTACAACACGTCGATGCTCATCAGCACGGTCGTTATGGAATACGCGCAGAGACTGCAGGGTGCTGTCACGCCTGCGACCGACGGACGCATTACGCTTATAGGCGGAAAACTGCCCGAATGACGAACGGGGTAAAATACTCGTCGCTGTGTAAGAGCGGCGGAGAAACTTAAACACGTTGCGGCTTCGGTATCGAAGCCGTATACTTTTATTACATACATTAGGAGGCTATGATGAAACGCATAACAAAATCGATTTCGGCAATTTTTATCGGCGCGGTATTTTTCGTATCGTGTGCAACCGCTTCGGGGGCGGCGGAAAAAGCCAAGCAGTCGGCGGCTGCAAAAAACGAAGCCGATGAAATACTGCTTGCGGAACAGGGGATGCTGGCGTACAACTGGATGCAGCAATCGGGTGAATATCGTGCGCTCGCGTATCAGGCGTTCAATGCGGCAAAAGCGGCATTCGATGCGGCGAGCCCCGCGAACGGTATGAAAAAAGCGGTCGTCGTCGATCTCGACGAAACGATGATCGATAATTCCGCCGAAGGCGCAAGCCGTCTGTTGGAACACAAGGGATTCAGTCCCGCATCCTGGACGACATGGTGCGAAGCCGAACAGGCGCGCGCGATTCCCGGAGCCGTGGAATTTGCAAACTATGTCAATTCTCACGGCGGCAAAATGTTTTACGTTTCGAACCGTACGGCCGGTGCGGAATACGGGCCGACGGTTAATAATTTAAAAGCGCTCGGCTTTACCGGAGTCGATGAAACGTCGATGCTTTTAAAAGACAAAGAGTCGAAAAAAACGGGACGCTTCGAGCAAGTGGAAAAAGCAGGCTATGAAATCGTCGTGTTTATCGGCGACAATCTGGACGATTTCGCTTTTACGGGAGAAACCTACCATAAGCTCAACGATGCGCGCCGTGCGGCCGTCGACAAATACAAAGCCGATTTCGGCGTAAAATACATCGTTTTGCCGAATCCTCTTTACGGAAATTGGGAGGGAGGATTGAACGCCGATTATTATAAAACCGATGCGGCCGGCAAGCTCAAAATCCGCAGAGATAATTTAAAAGTTTGGAAAAAATAATATCGAAATGAAACGGAAGGACTGTCCGAGAGGTAAAGTTTAAACGAGCCGCTGAAACAGCGCGCCTCGTTTAATTTCGAGTTTTCGGGCAGCCTCCTTTCCGCGATATCGATATGCGCTCAGCGATATATTGTCACGCTTTATCCCGCGATCTTCGTTCCGATAAAATTCTTACCGTCGAGAATATTTTTTATATTTTCAATATTTTTTCCCGATGCGCAGATGACCGCAAGTGAAAGCTCTTCGGCTTTTTTGCTTGCGACGGGATCGAAGGGAACGTTTTTTCCCGGTGTCCACGCATCGCCTACGATTTTACGGAAATCTTTCCAGCGAATTTCATCGATCGGTTTTGCGTCGGGATTATGACGAGGGTCGTCGGTATACACTTTTTCTATATTCGAAAGATTGACGACCGTATCCGCACCGAATTTTTCGGCAAGGAGAACCGCGTCGTTGTCCGTCGAAAATCCGGGCTTCCATCCCGAAGCGACGAGGATTTTTCCGCTGAACGAAATAGCCGCCGTAGGATCGCAGACGACTTCATTCCGGCACAGATCGGCGCAGCAGGCTTTTAAAAGCTCCGCATTGAGCCGCGTCGCCATAATGCCGATCCGATCGGCCGCATCGTTTTGTATGTTTCCGCCGGATTTTTCAAGCACATCGCCGTATGCTTTTTGATAAACGCGCGCCGGAGCTCCTCCGCCTGCAACGAAGATGAGACGACGGTCATTTTCCGCGCCGAGCCAACTGCGCGCCATCGCAATAAAATTGTTTAAGAATTCGGTATCGGGTTTGTCGGGGGCAATGATGGAACCTCCGACCGAAAGGATTTTGGTTGTCATAACGTTCATTATAAAATCAATAAAGCCCGAACGCAATAGCGCCATCGCGTTTTGCCATCGCGTTTTATTAAGCAATGACAAAATCCGCTATTCGGGCTATAATTATACTATGCGATTTACGAGTACACGAGATAAATCCCGTACCGTCGGCTTTGCGGAAGCCGTCCTGCACTGCATGCCGAAAGACGGCGGGCTTTATGTGCCTTCGGATACGGAAGACTTGCGGCGTTGGATACTCTATACCGACAAAACGACGTCGTTTGCGTCCGTCGCGGGCGCGCTCACGTCCGCTTTTATCAAAGACGAATTCAGTCCCATCATCTGCGAAGCGATCGCGACAAAAGCTTTTCCGTTCGAACCCGCCGTCCGCCGCCTCGACGATACTCATTTTATGCTCGAACTCTTTCACGGGCCTTCCGGTTGTCACCGCGATTTCGGCATCGCATATCTTACCGCCTGTCTCGAAACGATTCTGCAGATGAGAGACAGCAGCGCGACGATTTTGGCGGTAACGCGCTGTGAAACCGGCGCCGTCCTTGCACAGGAACTGCGCGGTAAAAAGCGCGTCAAAGCCGTTGTCGTCTGTCCGAAAGGAAACGTATACGGTATGGAGGAAAGCGATTATTGCTGGAACGGCGGCAATATCTACCCTGTGGAAATCGAAGGAAATGAAGACGACTGCCGAAACTTTGTGCGCAGTATTTTCGCCGACAGGGATTTTTCCGAAGCGCATCGCCTGACAGTTGCGAATACCGCAAATATCGGGCGGCTTTTACCGCAGGCGTTTTTTTATCCGTTTGCGTTTTCGCGTTTGAAAGACGAAGTGCCAGGCGATATGTACTACGCGCTCGCGCCGGGCAATTACAGCAATATCGTCGCGGGTTTGTACAGCTGGCGTTTTGCACTGCCTTTAAACGGCTTTTTTATTCCCGCAACCGATGCGCTCACCGTCAATGCGGCGGGCGACTGCATCGTGCTGGATTCGGTTGTCCCGTATGCCGAGCGCATGCCTGCCGATCCGACCGATCCGTCTAATATCGAGCGGCTCGAAGAAGTGTTTTCCGCCAATAAGCTCATGATGCGCAATTTCGTATATCCGGTAAAACTCACCGACAAGATGGTAGACGATGCGGTAAAAGAGCTTTTCGTAAAATACGGTATTTTCGCCGACCGGCACACAGGACGCGCCTATGCTGCGGCAAAAGTGAAAGCCGATATGTCGTCGGAAGACGAAGGCGCCGTCATTATCATTGCGCGCGATCATCCTTGTCTTTCGTCCGATTATATCCGCAGGACGACGGGCGAAGCGCCTTGCATACCCGAACGAATCGCATCGGTTTTAAAACCTTCCCGTATCGGAAAGCCCGTGATTTCATCGGAAGCAGAACTGCGCAGTATAATCGCCGGTATCGGCTGAAAAGAAAGGTTTAAACGAGCCGCCGAAATAGCGCGGCTCGTTTAACTTCGAGTTTTCAAAAATTTGAAGTTAAACGAAATCCACTGTTTTCGGTATGTCGCTAAGCGATCGTATTTTTAGTCCGCGCTTCGAATCTTCACCGTGCAAGAATCGCTTCTGCCTTTGCCGTCGGCGACGGTGAGTTCGTAAACGCCGGGAGACGGTCTCCATTCGTATTTTTCGCCAGGCGCGCTTTTGCAGATAAACGACGCGCCCGAAAACCAAAACAATTCTTTCGTATCGGCATCGGCGGACGCGCTCAAAACGATGGTACTGCGCGCGGGATCGGACGAGCGGAACACGTATTCGGTATGTTTGAGAGGTGAGCGTATTTCCGGCGGATAGCCGCTTTTGTATAAACCGTTTTTGTTTTGCTCGGGCGGATAATCGGGAGGAGAAAGCCGCGGGAGTCCCGCTTCGGCAAAAAGCGCCTGTAAATCGCTCGGCCAAAATTCGCGCACGACTTCTTTACAATACGGCTTTCCGGTTTCATCGGTGCGGTAGCCGCTTCTCGTATCGATCGTTATCTTTCGATGAATGCGGCACTTCGCTATCGGCGACACGCCGGGGATAAACCACGCTTCTTCGGTATGCGGGCAGGCGTCGGTCGGAACGGCGCCCGACACGGAACACACGCGTATCTTCGTCACTCCCTCAGGGGGAAACTTCAAGGATGCGCCGACTCTGTTTGACGCGATCATGCTGTCGGCAATCGTAAAAAAAAGAGGAGCTGCGGTACTGCGTCCGAGAAACGCATTGTTTCCGAGGCCGTCGAAATTTCCTATCCACACGCACATCACGTACTTGCCGAAAAAGCCCGCCGTCCACGAATCGCGGAAGCCGACGGACGTTCCCGTTTTATAAGCGACAGGAAGGGCTTTCGCTTCGGCAGGTCTTGCTTCGAGTGGCGGAGGATTTTGCTCGAGCATTTTGCATACGATGAACGCCGCTTCGGGCGAAAACAGTCGATGCTCTTTAAAATTATTAATCGTTAATGTGTCGCCGATTGCCGCACGGCTTTCGCTCATAACCGTTTTAAGCGGCCGCTCCGTACCTCCGTTTACGAGAGAAGCGTACAACGTCGTAAGTTCGAAGGGCGTTACGTCCGCGCTTCCGAGCACGATCGAAAGCCCGTAGGTGTCCTTCGCTTTGAGAGCGGAGATACCTGAGTCCGCTAAAAAATCGTAGAGGTCGGGATTTTTCAATTTCCGTGCAAGCGTTATTGCGGGGATATTGCGGCTTTCCGTAAGCGCCTGCCACGCTTTTATCGGGCCTTTAAATGTGTTGCCGTAGTTGTCGGGCGTATATTCGCTGAAGCTCGACGGCGTGTCTTTGAGCATCGTGTCGTAATGGATGATCCCCTGATCGAGGGCGAGCGCGTATATAAAAGGTTTCAACGCGGAGCCGGGCGAACGCTTTGCGATGTTTCCGTCGACCTGCCCCTGAATGGCGTCGTCGTAAAAACGCGCCGAACCGACTGCCGCAAGCACTTCCATCGTTTCGGAATCGGCGAGAAGGACTGCGGCGTTCGCAATGCCCAAATGCCGCTTTCGATTGATAAAAAAGCGGATGCGCGATTCAACGAGTTCCTGCAAATTCGAATCGATTGTCGTCTTAATAATTTTTTGCGGATGCGCGCGATGCGGTCTTTGCAATTCGAGCATACGGGTATAGTGCGGCGCTTCGTCGGGAAAGGTGCAGACGAGCTGAGGGTGAGATGCGACAAAAGAACGCTCGCCGCTTGCCGCCGGACGCTCCTTTATCCATTCGTCGAAGAGAGAGAGTCTCGCGTCAATGAGTTCGTCCGGAACATGAGATGCGGAGGGACATCGCTTTGCGGGATTTTGAGGAAGCACGCAGAGCATGAGGCGCTGCGGCAAATCCGTCTTTTCAATGCTCTTTCCGAAAAAATAATAAGAAGCCGCTTCGAAGCCCTCGATGTTTTTTCCGCAGGGCGCGAGGTTGACGTACGCATCGAGTATGTCCTGTTTCGAATACAAAACTTCGAGACGGAGCGCTAAAAAAATCTGCGCGAGTTTTCCGGGAATGCTTCGCGTGTACAGGCGGTATTTCAACTTCGCCGTCTGCATCGTAATCGTCGACGCGCCTATAACGCGCGATCGCTTTACGTAGGTTTCCCAGCCCGCGCGTATGAGGGATGCGGGGTTGATACCGTGATGCAGGTAAAAACGCCGGTCTTCCCGAAGCAAAAGCGCTTCGAGAAATTCTTTCGGAAATTCCGTAACGGGTTTATAAATGCGAAAGCGTTCGTCCGGAGTGAGGTATACGCGGAGTAGTTTTCCGTTCCGGTCGGCATAGGCGCCTGAAAAAGAGATGCCGTCGAGGATGCCGTTCGCTTTGCTGCGGACGACATCGACAACGCAAAAAAGCAGCAGCGCTCCCGCAACGCCGAGAGCTGCCGCATGACGCTTTTTCATTTATCGGAGATCGTTATGCTTTTTTGCGGACGGAGCGCGCGCTGCGTGCCGTCGTACATCGCTTCGGCAAAGAGCGGCGGCACCGTGTACTTCCCTGCGTTGACGGCTCGCACTTTGTACGTGAACGTTTTAAGTTCCTGCGTCACCGTGCCGAAGAGCACGAGGCGGTCTTCGCGTATGTCGACATAATCGGGTTCCCAGCCGGTATCGCTTTCGCGTACGGACGCGATATCCGCTTCCAAACCGCACGGCAGCATATCGACGACGGCGACGTTGCGTATCGATTTGTTTTTCGTCGAACGGACATTCACTCTTACCGTCACTTCATCGCCGAGTTTTACCGCATCGATTTTTTTGCCGTCCGCATCGACAAATTCGCGGTACACTTCGATGCCGTCTTTCGTTTCGCCTGAGGGGATATCGTGCAAAAATCCGCCCTGCGTCACTTGATAAAAGAGATTCGTCTTTTCGTCGTTCGTCAAGCGAAGCTTTTGCGCATCGGAAGAGAACTCGGCGGTAAAGACTTTTTCGCCCTGCGGCGTAAGAGTCTTCGTCGTTTTGCCCGCTTCCTGTGTAACGGTAAATTTTCCCGTTTCAGATGTGGGCATTGCCGCGAGATAACTTTTTATCGCGATGAGCGTCATCGCGGCCGAAAGGGATGCGTAACGGCGATGAACGATTTCGCCTTCGATCGATTCGAGCAGATGTGCGGAAACGGCGGAAAGTTTTTCCGGATAATATTCCGAAATGAGGTAGAGGTACGCCGATTTGAAATACAAGTCATCTTCGAAAAAGCCGATGGGATCGGCCGTTTTGACACCGCGTTTTACGCGCGAAACGAGCTTTTCGCCTTCCGACGCCATGCCGAGCATTTTATAAGAGGCGGCGAGGAAAACGCCCGCAACGGAAGCTTTATCGTCGCGATCCATATCTTTACGCAGAGAATTGATATAATCCGTCGTCACCGTTTCATTCCGCGTGAGTACGTAAACGCAGAACGCGCGGCCGTATACGCCGCCGTCCGTGTCGGCCGCCCTCTTTTTCAAAACGCCGAGCAGATTGTTAAAAAACACGTCGGGGACGTAATAGCCGTTTTCGCGTGCGTCGGTTAAAAACATTGCACAGTATGCGTCGAGCGCAGCCCAGCTTTCCGAACGGTGCGTCCAAAATCCGATCGACCCGTCCGACTTTTGTCTCGACTGAAGAGCTGCGACGACATTGTCGATCGCTTCCTGCGCGTCCGCTTTCGTTTTGCCCGACTCTTTGAGCAAGTCGGGGAACAGGTACGGGTAGGCCATACTCACTTGCTGCTCAGAACAGCCGTACGGATATTTTTCGAGATAAAACTGCAAGCCCTTTGCCAGTCCGCTCGGCAGATACGAAAGCGCGATTTCCCGCGTCGCGTATTCGTTGTACATTTTTTTATCGACGTCGACGCTCGCTTTGTCTTTTGTGACGCGCCCGCTCGTCAGCCATACCTGATACGGCATGGACGGACGGACGCTCATCGAGGAAGTGATGCGCGACGAATGAGAAGCGCCCTTTGCAGTAAATGCGATATCCGCAGCTCCGAGTACGTCATTCGTTTTTATGCCGAACGTCGCCGTCGCATCCCGTCCTTCGGGAATCTTGAGCGTTACCGACTGCGCGGATGTGATCGAAAAGTGAGCGGTCGGAACGGCGCTGAGCACGACGGATGCATCGCTGCCCGAACCCTTATCGTTGTTCGTTACCGTCACCGATATGTCGAAAGTATCTCCGGGAGAGGCGAAGGTCGGAGCATTCGGCACGATGACGTAAGTGTCTTTTATCTCCGACGACGCCTGTGCGACGCCTATCGACTCGGACGATACGGCTACGGCCATAACGCGGAGGCTTCCGTTGAAGTAATCGGGAATGCGATACGTAAGATTTCTCTTTTGAGGTCCCGTATCGACGATACCCGACCAATAGGCGACCGGCTCGTTTTGTTTTCGCTTAAAAGGATTCAAATTGTGCGCGAGCAGCTCGTAGTCTCCGCCGCCGCCTGCCGCAGCGAGCGTACGGAGGATATTGTATTCGGGCAAAACCAAATCGAGCACTTGAGACGTCGAAACTTCGAGCGCGCGCTTTTTAAAAAAGTATGCAAGCGGATCGGGCGTCTTATAGTGTGCAACTTGCAAAATACCTTCGTCGATCGCCATGACGACGATTTTTCCCGGCCTCTTACTCGAATACGAAATCGTATAATCGGTTCCGGGCTTCGCTTCACGCGCTACGTCGAGCGTGATTTCGTTTGTACGCCGTTCGAGGCTGACCGAAAACGGAACGGCCGCATAGCAGAAGGGGCTCATGTAGATTTCTTCGGAGTCGTAGGAGCGCGCGTACATGATCGTGATATAGCCGTTCCCTTCAAGTCCCTGCGGAATCGCGATCGACTGCAGCGAGGACGCACCGTCGGAACGGAACCATTTGTACGTATACACTTTATCGCGTTCGACGGCGATGAGACCGCTTCCCGCATACGGCGCTTTGATAAAAATCTGTGCCGTTTCTCCCGGACGGAAATCGCTTTTTTCCATCTTTACTTCGAGCTCTGCGGTACGCGACAGGCTTCGCTGCAAATTCTTTTCGCCGATAACGGAAAACGGAGTTTTATTAAATTCGAGCCCCGCACCGTTTTTGAGCGTCAGCGTAAAATCGCCTTCATCCGAAACGGGCAGGCGATATTTCAATCCCGCTTCGGGGATCGTAACCGTTTTCGTAAATACCGGATATTCTTTTTTTACCGATTGATATTTATACGCGCCGTTCGGCTGCTTGACGAGCACGGACACGTAGCGGTTTTCCGTCACGGCAAGTTCGACTCCCGACACCGCTCTCTGTTTGAGGTCGGGGCCGACCGCGATGAGCGTCAGTTCGCGCGCCGAATCCTTTTTGATGTACGAAAGATCGCCGTCGGCTTTTACGCCGATGAGATATTCGAGCGGGGAAACGTACACCGACGACTGTGAAGAGACCGCGCGGCCGCTGCCTTTTTCGTAACCGTCGGCCGTAAAGGTCATGCGGTACGACGCTTTGGCAAATTTTTCGACGTCGAGCGCGAACTCAGCCCGTCCTTCATCGTCGGTCGTCTTTTCGTCGAGCGTTTCCGTATACGAATCTTTTCCGGTATACGGATCGGAAAATACGTAGCCGCGGTACTGCGGAAAGCGCATATATCCCGGAGCGAGCGAAATCTCCGCCGAAACTTTATTGCCCGCCGCGACCGTGCCGAAGAGGTTTCTCAGCTTTACGACACCCGTAAGCTTTGCCGGCCGGATCCAACCTAAAGCCGGAAGCGGGTCGAAAGCCGTCGAAATCGAAAGCGTATCCGGCAAAAATTCTTCGACTTTGACCGTTTCGTTTCCGAGGAAAACGCGTTCGATTTTTCCGTCGGAACGCTGTTTTCTGAAATATGCGGAAACGTTGTATTCGCCGGTCGGAGAGTAGGATTGCGTGGAGAATTTGATTTCTTCAAAGCCCGCGTCGTTGAGCGCGAATTCTTTGTCGACTATCTCCGTGCCGTTCGGATCCGTGACGACGTAGGCGAGAGGAGTTCCCGCAAGGCTTTTCGCCCAATTTCCCGCTTTGACGATGAGACCGAGTTTTGCCGTATCTCCCGGCCGGTAGATGCCGCGGTCTGAAAAAATATAGGTGTGAATCGCATCGGGGTCGAGCGCGCCGTATTCGCCGCCCGTATTGAAATCCGAATAATCGAGCGAACGTCCGTAATCGGCATACGGCATAAATGCGAAGTCGCCTCCGTTTATCGCAGTATAGGCGACGGGACGATGTTCCTTGTTGTTCATCGAAAGAGAAGGAAGCGTTACGTGGCCGTCGGATGCCGTAACGCCCGAAGCGAGCGTGTCGCCGTTGAGCGCGACGACTCGTATTTCGGAACCCGCGACAGGGCGCCCCGTCGCAATCGACTGCACGAATACGTCGCAGGTTTTGTCGGCATTTTTTTTAACGATGATCCCCTGATCGGTTACGAGGATGAGCCGCTCGTCGCCGCTTCCATTTTTTTCGCTCGACACGCGGAACAAAAAGAGACCGTACTTGAGATGCTGCGACGGGATCGAATTCAAATAGCCTGAAAAATCGAAGTTCGTATACGACGGTTTTTTCGCGCTCGTCGCAGCGACCGAAGCGTCGGAACGATAGACCGCACTCACATTGTTTTGATTGAAGATATAGTCGTAGTTGAACGAAAAATTTTTCATATCGCCGTTCGACATCGACGCGATGTGATTGATTTCGTCGCTTTGCATGCGCCACACCGTGTAGTACACTTTGTCGACGCCGCGCGTGAGCACCGGAATTTTTTTGCTGCCGCGCATCGAAATGATCGTACCGTCCGATAAAATCGTCGTCTCTTTCGGATAGGAGCGCACCTTTACGACTTCTTCATACGGATCGGTCAGATAATAATCGCCGTAAAATTTCGCACCGTCTTTTACCGCGACGTACAGATACGCGCCCGGCTTCGCATCGATTACAAACGAATGCATCGTATCGTATTCGAGTTCCGACGGCAACGCCGTAAACGAAAGCGCTTTACTGTTTTTAATAACGGTGTCGGTAACCTCTTCTTCGCTGTACCACTCGTAATCTTTTGCGCCGCGCCTGCCCGGTTCTGCGGGTTTATCCTGCGGCAGTTCGTATACCGAAAGCGCGCTTTGCAAATTGTCGGCGCTTATCTTTGCCGTCGTTTCGATCGCGATCACCTGCTCGTATTCCTGCGCGTCGTTTTTGACAAGGGTAAAATCTATCGATTCGATTTTGGCATAGCTTGAAGAGCCGGGAACGGTAACCGATGCCGTCATCTTTTTCAAAGGCGACCCGCCCGAAGTCGATTTGATTCCCGCCGCAATCGCGATGTTCATCGTTACGTCTTTTGCAGGCACGCCGAGCGGTTCGGACGCGAAAAACGCCGTGCGCTTATCGTCGCTCAAACCCGCCGTGACCGTATAGCTGCGTTTTTCGAAAGTGCCGCTTTTCGGATTTTTCATATCGGGAGAAAGCGAGACGAGCTTTTCTATGCCGTCGGAGTTTATCGGAAAATTCGCACGAAGCGAAAAAGAGATATATTTTTTTGCGGGGTCGGCGGCGTCGATGCAGAATTCCTCATCTTCGATTTCCGCATAAAAATCGTCGGTTGAAAATTTTGCCGTATACGAACGGATTTTAACGTGGTCTGCAAAATCTTTTTTTGAAAACGAAATCTGATACTGCGTACCGAGCGGCCACGGCTCGGAAGGCGTAAAGACGAGTTCGTCGGAACCGATCCATCGCCACTCGCCTGCCATATCGGGTTTCATCGTTATGCCGCCGGCAACGATTTTATCGGCATCGTCTATTTTCGCCGCGGAACCGTTGAATGAAACGACGAGCGGATCTTTCGCGTTTTCGAGCAAGTCCGGCTCTTCGACCGAATAACCGATTTCCATTTTAAGCGGCATCTTCGACGAGATAAATGCCCATGCAAACAAACCCGCGACGGCGAGCACGATGAGGCCGACAAGGGATGCGAGCGAAATGAGAGCGATTTTCCGCGCTTTTTTAAATCCGGCTTTATTGCGGAAAAAGAAACGACCGATCGCCTTCATCCATTCAGGCGCTTCATACGTTCCGAAAATTTTTGACCACGCGATTTTACCCATACAGCTGTCTCCCAATCAACACCCCCGACTCAAGCGTCGGGGTATGTTGTTCTCATAAGGTGGTTGCAGTCGGCTTTAATACCCTTTGTTACGACGCAAGCGTCGGGGTATTAAACCCTCCGCACGAATAAAAAAGGGATATGCCGCCGCAGATTTCAAAGAAGATTATAACATTTTAATCTTTACTAAACAATCGCAGATCACTATGATAAACGGGACGAAATCAATCGAATACATATATACGGCTACACGGAAGAACGCTAACAAGCGACGGCCGCATCGGCGTCGCTTTCAGCTCATTATACGAAGCAGGAGGTATGATAAAAAGCGCCGTCTGAAATAGCGCCGTCACTTTTTATCTCGAGTTTGCTCGGATGTTTGCAGAAAACTTGTATACGTATTGTTCCTGTAAAAATTAGGATGGATACGATACATTTTATTTTGCAAACTCGACTATATAACGTGCGCGCTCGCGCGCACGGCTAAAAACTTTTTCGGAAGTTGAAACTTCCTGCAAAAGTTTTTATGGAGGTAATATGAAGTACGCAACGTTCAGCATCCCCAACAGGATCGTCCACGGTGCAGGTGCATTGGAGTTTCTTTCCACGTTGGAAGGGAAAAAAGCGGTCATAGTCACCGGCGGAAGCTCGATGAAAAAATTCGGATTCATCGATGAAGCTAAAGGCTATTTGGAAAAAGCGGGAATGCAGGTGGAAGTCATAGACGGCGTTGAACCCGATCCTTCCATTAAAACCTGTAAAGACGGCGGGGCGAAGATGGCCGAATTCAAGCCCGACTGGATCATCGCATTGGGCGGCGGATCCTCGATGGACGCCGCCAAAATCATGTGGGTGTATTACGAATATCCGGGCTATAATTTCGACGATTTGGTCGCATTCAAATTTCCGAAGCTGCGGACAAAAGCAAAACTGATCGGCATCCCGTCCACGTCCGGCACGGCGTCCGAAATCACGGCGTTTTCCGTTATCACCGACAGAGAAAAAAATATCAAATACCCTTTGGTCAGTCCCGATATCATTCCCGATATCGCCATCGTCGACGATAGAATTCCGGCAAAGATGCCGCCGCTCGTTACGGCGCAAACCGGTATGGACGTCATGACGCATGCGATCGAAGCGTATGTTTCGACCGCCCATGACGATTACACCGATCCCTATGCGCTCGAAGCGATCCGGCTCGTATTCGAATATCTCGAACGGGCAGTCGCAAACGGCAGCGATATGGAAGCGCGCGGAAAGATGCATACGGCATCTACCGTTGCGGGTATCGCGTTCAGCAACTGTTCGCTCGGCATCGTGCATTCTATGGCGCATAAGATCGGCGGAGAATTTCATTTGACACACGGAGAGGCGAACGCCATCATGCTTCCGTACATCATCGACTACAACAGAAAGGAAACCGACCGCTACAGCAAATTGGAAGGCGCTTTGGGCATAGATGATATCGCAAAAGCGGTGACGGCTTTAAATAGAAAGGTCGGCATTACGCGCACGATTCAAGAAGGCAAAAACACCGTCATCCCCGAAGATGCATTCCTCAAGGTATTGGATCTGATGAGCGAGCGGGCATTCAACGATGCGTGTACGCTTACCAATCCGAGAAAAACATCGCCTGCCGATATTAAAAAGATTTACCTCGCTGCATACTACGGCAAAGACATCGACTTCTAAAAGCAGCCGCGCGCATTGCGCAGCAGCGTGATCTTACCCGCAGCGGAGATGCAATTGCCTTCGCTGCGGTTTTTTTTCGCATGGGATTGTCCCCGACTTTTGAAACAGGCCCGTCTCTCCGTTTTGACAGACAATCGACGAATGATGTAGCGCGATAAACCTGCACGCGCGAACGGAAAGAGGTCATGGGTAAAAATTGATTTCCGTTTTGCGCAAGGTTGTCCGTTCCGATTTACTTTATTTTCACCAACTGCTAAAATAGCGCTATGATTTTTTCAGCGACCGAAATCGAACAGACTGTCAATATGTTTATGCGGCAAAAGCTCGACATCCGCGCGATCACGATGGGCATTTCGCTGCGGGACTGCATTTCAGACGACGGCAAAAAATGCCGAAACCGCATCTACGATAAAATTATGAAGCGGGCGGGAAACCTCGTCAAAGTCGGCCGCGAAATCGAAGCGGAATTCGGAGTGCCTATCATTAACAAACGTATTGCTGTCACGCCGATTGCGATGATTGCGGAAGCGAGCGGCGAACGAAATTACGTCGCGTGGGCGGAAACGCTCGACAAAGCCGCAAAGGAACTCGGCGTCGATTTTGCCGGCGGTTTTTCGGCTCTCGTGCAAAAGGGTATCACTGCGGGCGACGCCGTCCTTATCGATTCTATTCCCGCGGCTCTTGCATGCACCGAACGGGTGTGTTCGTCGGTCAATCTCGGTTCGACGAAGAGCGGCATCAATATGGACGCCGTAAAACTCATGGGACAAATCGTCAAAAAAACGGCGGAGCGCACGAAAGAAAAAGACGGCATCGGCTGCGCAAAGCTCGTCGTGTTCTGCAACGCTCCGGAAGACAATCCGTTTATGGCGGGCGCTTTTCACGGACCGGGAGAAGGGGATGCGGTACTGAGTGTCGGCGTTTCGGGACCGGGCGTCATCCTCGCCGCCGCAAAAGAATACAAAGGAAAGCCGATCGACGAACTTGCCGACGGCATCAAAAAAACGGCGTTCAAAGTTTCGCGCATGGGACAGCTTGTCGGAACGGAAGCGGCGCACCGGCTCGGCGTCGAATTCGGCATCCTCGATCTGTCGCTTGCGCCGACTCCCGCCGTCGGAGATTCGGTTGCGCGCATCCTCGAAGAATGCGGCCTTGAAAGCGCGGGCGCACCCGGTACGACGGCAGCTCTCGCTATGCTCACCGACATGGTAAAAAAGGGCGGCGTTATGGCGAGTACGAAAGTCGGCGGTCTTTCGGGCGCCTTCATTCCCGTGTCGGAAGACGAGGGGATGATACGCGCGGTAAAAGAGCACTCGATTACGCTCGAAAAACTCGAAGCGATGACGACGGTGTGTTCGGTCGGCCTCGACATGATAGCGATCCCCGGCGATACGGAAGCGTCGACTATCAGCGGCATCATCGCGGATGAACTGGCGATCGGTATGGTCAACAACAAAACGACCGCAGTGCGCGTCATCCCCGTTCCCGGAAAAACGACGGGCGATTGGGCGGAGTTCGGCGGCCTCTTAGGCGGTGCGCCGATTATGGCGGTGAACGCGTTCGGCTGTAAAGAATTTATCGATCGCGGCGGCCGCATTCCCGCTCCCATTCACAGCTTCAGAAATTAACAGGTCGAACGTCGAGTTTTAGGAAATTCGAAATTGAAATTAATAATTTGCAAGTGTCGCCGTTTATTGATGTACGAAAAAATCGGAAGGTATCTTTATGCGCTTTATTCCGGTCGATGAAAAAAAGAAAGCGGAAACGCTCGCTTTCCTCACAAAGTACGAACGCACTTGCGTATCGCTTATCGAACATGTCCGCCGCGGCGAAAGCGACATTTTCTCGATCGAAGGCGATGCGCGCGAAACGCTCGGCGTCATAAGCGTCAAAAGCAGAATGCTCCTGTGTGTTCCGAATGCACGTTCGCTGCAAAACGATAAAGCGTTTTGCTCATCCCTCAAAGTATTTTTGTCGGACAAAAAAATCTCATGCGTAAACGGAGAAGCCGAAGCGTCGCACCTCATCATGAAAATTTTTGCGGAACTCGGCAGGACGCCGCTCCACATAAACGAATATGCGCTCATGACGCTTTCCGAAGCGGCGTTAAAAAACCTCAAGACAAAAGAAGGTCGGTATGCGTCGGTATCGGAAGGACAGCAAACGCTCATTGCCCGGCATACGGCGAGAGCCGCCGGTGAAAAAGCGTATTGTGAACAATTTAAAATAGTCCGATGCGGTATAAAGGATGCGGATGCGCTCATGCCGCTGCAACTCGCATACGAAGCCGAAGAAGTGCTGCCGCCGTGCAGGACGCAAAATCCCGCCGTTACCCGAAAAAATCTCGAACGCATTTTAAAAACCGAATACGTTCTTGCGCTGCAAAACTCACGCGGCGAGACGGCTGCAAAGGCGAACACGAATGCGATCGGTATCCGCTGGGCGCAGATAGGCGGAGTGTACACTGCTCCCGATTTCAGAAGAAAGGGGTGCGCGTCGCTCCTCGTCGAAACGCTCGCCGAAAAAATCGTCGCATCGAATCGGCTGCCGGTGCTCTACGCACGGAACGGAAATGAGGGCGCACAAAAAGCATATTCGGCGATCGGTTTTACGAAGACGGGCGGCTTTACGATTGCGTATTATTAAGTCGAATGCCGCGTTCCGATAGTGTTTTAAAACAAAGGGCTGTTTTCGACCTGTCACCTTATCGATTGTAAAATTTTTTATTGTTTTTTTGGGCTATGCGGCGAATTTCGTGGTATAATGGCACTTATATCGCGGAGGTGCGCTGTGTCCGAAAAAAAATATATCGTTGCGCTCGATCAGGGAACGACGTCGTCGCGGGCTGTCGTGTTCAATCACGGGGCGAATAAGGTTGCAAGCGCGCAGCAGGAATTCAATCAATATTATCCGAAGCCCGGCTGGGTCGAACACGATGCCGAAGAATTGTTTTTGAGTCAGCTTTCGGTACTCCGAGAAGCCGTGCGGAGCGCCCGCATAGAAGAAGGGCAGATTGCGGCTATCGGCATAACGAATCAGCGGGAAACGGTCGTATTGTGGGATAAGGCGACGGGAAAGCCCGTGTACCGCGCCATCGTATGGCAATGCCGCCGAACGGCCGAACTCGCCGATGAATTGGTACTGTCGGGACAGGGGGACGTGATCCGCGAAAAAACGGGCTTGCTTCCCGACGCGTATTTTTCCGGTACGAAAATCAAATGGATTTTGGACAACGTCGAAGGCGTGCGTAAACGCGCGGAAAACGGAGAGATCCTTGCCGGTACGATAGATACGTGGCTCGTGTGGAAGCTGAGCGGCGGCAAATGTCACGTGACGGATTATACGAATGCGTGCCGCACGATGCTTTTCAATATTCACACGCTGAAATGGGACGACGACCTTTTGCAGCTGCTCGGTATACCGCGCTGTATCCTTCCCGACGTAAAAGATTCATCGTGCGTGTATACGACGACCGACAAGAACGTATGCGGTTTCGAAGTTCCTATCGCTTCCGTCATCGGCGATCAGCAGGCGGCGCTTTTCGGTCAAGGCTGCTTTAACGAAGGCGAAACGAAATCGACGTACGGTACCGGCTGCTTTATGCTCATGCACACGGGAACGAAGCCGGTTGCTTCTTCGCATAAGCTTTTGACGACGATTGCGCTCGGCATAAACGGTTCCGTGACATACGCGCTCGAAGGCAGCGTGTTTATCGGCGGAGCGCTCATCAAATGGCTGCGTGACGAACTCGGTCTTATTAAAACTGCACATGAATGCGATACGCTTGCAGAAACCGTTTCCGATTCGAACGACGTGATTATCGTGCCGGCTTTTACGGGGCTCGGTGCGCCGTATTGGGATCCCTACGCGCGCGGTACGATTGCGGGACTGACGCGCGGTGTGAATAAAGCGCACATCTGCCGTGCGGCGCTCGAAGCGATCGCGTTTCAAGTAAAGGACGAGCTTGAGTGCATGAAAGAGGATGCAGGCTGTGCGATTCCGACGCTCAAAGTCGACGGCGGGGCGAGCGTGAGCAATCCGATGATGCAGTTTCAATCCGACATCCTCGATACGCCCGTGTACCGGCCGAAAAACGTCGAAACGACGGTGACGGGCGCGGCCTTTCTTGCGGGGCTTGCCGTAGGTGTTTGGCACGATAAAGACGAATTGCTCGGCTTTTGGAAAATGGATAAAATTTTTACTCCCGAGATGGAAAATAAAAAGCGCGATGCGCTGTACGCGTCGTGGAAGCGTGCGGTCGAACGTGCAAAAGGCTGGGCGATACATTAATAGGTCAAATGTCGAGTTTTGAAAATCTTAGCGAAATTGAACTTAATAATTTTTTCTGCTCATTGATAATTTTTTCCCGGTTGCTTGAAAACTTCGGTTTTTAGAAGCGCCGATAATCGATAGGTAACTATGTTTGCTGGAGGCATCATGAATAGCATGATTACGTATGATGTCGCAATAATCGGCGCGGGAATCACCGGCGCCTGCATTGCGCGGGAGCTTGCAAAAACTTCCGCAAAGGTCGCGCTCATCGAAAAAGAAAACGATGTTGCGTGCGGCAGTTCGAAAGCGAACTCCGCGATCGTTCACGGAGGATTCGATCCCGTGCCGGGTACGCTCATGGCGCGCCTCAACGTGCGCGGAAGCGAACTGTATCCGGAACTTGCAAAAAAATTGCATTTCGATTACGAAAATAACGGCTCGCTCGTTATCGCCTTCGACGAGCAGGGCAGGACGCTTTTAAATACGCTGCTCGACCGCGGCAAAAAAAACGGCGTAAAGGATTTGCGTATCGTTGAAAGCGAAGAACTGCACGATATGGAACCGAATCTCGGCGACAATTCGCTTGCGGCGCTGTACTCTCCGACTGCGGGGATCATGTGTCCGTACAAAGCGACGTGGGCCTTTGCCGAAAGCGCGGTCATAAACGGCGCGGAATTCTTCAGAAATACGGCGGTTCACGCGATCGAAAAAACGGACGGTATCTTCGTGCTGCGTACGGGGCACGGAGAGATCCGCGCGAAGTACGTCGTAAACGCCGCAGGCATCTTTGCGGATAAAGTGAGCGCGATGGCGGGCGCTCGAAAATTCGTCATCAAGCAGCGGCGCGGTGAATACTGTCTTCTCGATAACAACTGTAAATCCCTCGTCAATCATACGCTCTTTCAAACGCCGACCGCGCTCGGAAAAGGCGTGCTCGTAACGCAGACCGTCGACGGCAATATTCTGATCGGACCGAGCGCCGACGATCAAAGCGGCGATATGAACGGCTATACCGGTACGACCGCCGCATCGCAGGCGGACGTGCTTGCAAAAGCGTCGCTGACGATCCCCGATATTCCCCGCGGCAATATTATCAATTCCTTTGCCGGTATCCGCGCGATCGCCTGCGAAGCGGATGAAAACGGAAATGCGGGCGAAAGCGTCGAAGATTTTATCATCGAAGAAGATGCGAACGTAAAAGGTTTTATCAACGCGAGCGGTATCTGCTCGCCCGGTCTTTCAGCCGCTCCGGCAATTGCCGAATACGTCGCGGAACTGCTTAAAAGCGCGGGTCTCGCTGTAAAAAAGCGAAACGATTTTATCGAAGAGCGAAAGGGGATCACCGCTTTTCATACGGCGGATATTGCGATGCGCTTAAAACTTATTAAAGAAGATCCGCTGTACGGGCAGATCATCTGCCGCTGCGAAACGGTAACCGAAGCGGAAATCGTGCAGGCGATCCGTTCTCCGCTCGGCGCGCTCGATGTCGACGGCATCAAGCGGAGGACGCGAGCGGGCATGGGCAGGTGCCAAAGCGGTTTTTGCTCGCCGCGCGTTACGGAAATCCTTTCGCGCGAAGCGCATATTCCGATGACGTCGGTGACGAAAAAGGGCGGGGCGTCGTTCATGCTTGCAGGCAAAACGCGCGACTTTTCCGACGATGAATCGATGCAGGGGGCAAAACGATGAGCAATACGATATACGATGCGGTCATTGTCGGCGGCGGGCCGGCCGGTCTTGCCGCAGCCGTTTCGGCACACGACAACGGGGCTGAAAAATTATTGATTTTGGAACGCGATTCGAAGCTCGGCGGAATTCTTTTGCAGTGCATTCACAACGGATTCGGTCTTCACTATTTCGGAGAGGAGCTGACGGGTCCCGAATACGCCGGCCGCTTTGTCTCTCAGGTTCGCGGGCGGGGTATCGAATACAAAACGGATACGATGGTCATTTCGATCGATAAGGCGGAAGATTTCGAAGGCGCGGGGCTGACCGAAACGTCGTTCGATAAAACGAGCGGAGAACACGTCGTCACGGCGATGAACGCAAAAGACGGACTTATGTTTTTGCACACGAAGACGGTTATTCTCGCGATGGGCTGCAGAGAGCGGACGCGGGGCGCCCTCGTTATTCCGGGGACGCGGCCGGCGGGCATCTTTACGGCCGGAAGCGCGCAGCGTTTCGTCAATATCGACGGGTACTTGCCCGGTAAAAAAATCGTCATTTTGGGAAGCGGCGACATCGGGCTTATCATGGCGAGACGGCTCACGCTCGAAGGGTGCGACGTAAAAGTCGTGTGCGAAGTGATGCCGTATTCGGCGGGCTTGAGCCGCAATATGACTCAGTGCCTCGAAAACTTCAACATACCGCTGAAATTGAGTACGACGGTTATCGAAATCCACGGGAGAGAGCGCGTGACGGGCGTTACGATCGCTGCCGTCGACGCGAACCGTCGTCCGGTAAAAGGCTCTGAAGAATACGTCGCGTGCGATACGCTTCTCCTTTCGGTCGGACTCATTCCCGAAAACGAAGTGAGTACGGGCGCGGGCGTTCACATGGATCCGGTGACGAAGGGGCCGTCGGTCAATCAGCTTATGGAAACGAGCGTACCCGGCATCTTTGCGTGCGGCAATACCGTACACGTTCACGACTTGGTCGATTTTGTGACGACCGAAAGCGTGCTCGCCGGAAAGTGCGCGGCCGAATACGCGCATCATGCGGAAAGTGCGAGACAAAATGCGGCGAATGCCGCTGCGCTTCCGATACGGCCGGGGAACCGCGTGCGCTACACCGTGCCGCAGCATATCGATCGGGACGACGCTTTTAAAGAAGCCGCATCGAAGCGGTATGCGGATAAAAAAGACGAGCCGAAAGTGCAGATCATGTTCCGCAGCACCGACGTGTACCGCGGCGTTACCGTCGCCGTCTACAGCGGCAACGAGCGGCTCTATTCGAAAAAAGCGCGGATCGTGCGTCCGGGCGAAATGCAGATTGCGGACGTGTCGGCTTTTTCGCTTGCAAAGGCTGAAGCGCCGCTCACCGTTTCGATCGAAACGCCGGAAGATACGATAGACTGACCGGAAGGCGCGGTGTTCGGTAAACGCGATTTTAAAATTTTGCAAATTCGGAATACGAGGTTTCTTATGGAGATAAACGAAAAAAAGACGATGACGTGCATCATCTGTCCGATGGGCTGCCAGCTTGAAGTGACGAAACTGTCGGCAGCGGGGCCTGCATATTCGGTTACGGGCAACGCGTGCAAGAGAGGCGAAGCGTACGCGTACAAAGAACTCACGAATCCCGAACGGACGCTCACGTGTACGGTGCAGGTTTCAGGCGGCGCCTCTCGGCTTGTGCCTGCAAAGTCGAAAACGGAAGTGCCGCGCGATATGCAGCTCGAATGCATGGAAGTGATAAAGCGCCTGTGCGTTCCGGCTCCGGTTCGTGCGGGAGACGTACTCTGTGAAGACATCCTCAATACGGGTGCCGATATCGTCGCATGCGATGACGTCGCCTCTCTGTGATCGTAGGGCGCTGCAATTACACTGCGGTCGAGCGCTGCTTGCAGCCGCAGCGTGACAGCCTGCGATACGGTTCGGGGCCTTGCGGGGTGTAAGCGCAGAGGGGGTAGTGGAAAAGACCGGAGCGCCGGAGCGCGAGGACTTTGGAACGAGGGGGAGACTTCCCCCTTTTTTATATTAATAATTATAGAACTCGAACGATGATTTATTAATTGTTAAAACTTCGCTTTTCGGAGGCGCACCTGTTCGATATCGTCGCTGAAGAGTTCGCGCAAATCGTTGAGTCCGAGCGCCATAAGCGCCATGCGGTCTATGCCGATACCCCACGCCAAAACGGGTACATCGACGCCCATCGCTTTCGTCACTTCGGGGCGGAATATGCCCGAGCCGCCGAGTTCGAACCAGCCGAGCACCGGATGTTTTATGTGCACTTCGATCGACGGTTCGGTAAACGGAAAATAACCGGGCACGTATTTGACGTCGGTTGCGCCTGCGATTTCCGTTGCGAACATTTTTAAGAATCCGAGCAGCGTTTTTAAGTTGACGTCGTTTCCGAGCACGATGCCTTCGGTTTGATAAAAATCGCTCAAGTGCGTCGCGTCTACTTTATCGTAGCGGAAGCAGCGTACGATGCCGAAATATTTTCCGGGCACTTCGGCTTTGTGGAGCTGGTGTGCGGAGAGAACGGTGCCCTGACTTCGCAAAATGAGGCGCCGCGTAAACTCGGTGTCGAAGCGGTAATTCCATCCGCGGCTTCCCGAATCTCCTCCGTTTTCGTGGATGCGTTTGACGTTCGACAGATAGGGCTCTTCGATCGATTTTGCATGCGTCGGATTTTTGATGCGATACACGTCGTGGATGTCGCGCGCCGCGTGGAACTGCGGCATAAAGAGCGCGTCTCCGTTCCAGAATTCGGTTTCGACGAGCGGGCCGTCGAACTCCTGAAAGCCGAGCGACGAAAGTTTGTCTTTGACCGATTCGAGAAACTGCACGTAGGGATTCGTTCTGCCGGGGATGATGCGTGCCGGCGGAATCGCAATGTTGTACGCGCGAAACGTACTATTTTTCCAGTCACCCGAAGAGAGCAGCTGCGGCGTCACTTCTCCGATTTCGTTTCCGGTGATGCCGGCCTTTTTGAGCGCTTCGACGACTTTTTCGTATGCGTCGGTAAGTTTATACGTAACCGTTTCGCGTTCGATGATTTTGAACGGGCTGTCCGCAGCACCCCGCTTTTTTGCGAGGCTCGCGATGACGTCCTTTTCTTCGGCGGAAAGCGATTCTCTGTCGATCTGTCCGTTTTCGGCAGCTGCGGCTTTTTTTAATAATTCTTTGACGATCGAAATACGTTTCGGAAGAGGCTTGTCGGTTATGACGACCTGCTTTTCGTCGTTCATTTTCAAAACGCCGTCTTTTGCAAGCTGACCGAATGCGCTTCCGATATCTTTGTTTTCGATGTTCAGCGCCGCGGCGATCCTCGGAAGCACTTGAGCGCCGTGTTCTTTTATAAAATTGATAAAGCGTTCTTCGATCGTGCTGCCGATTTTTACGATGGAGCGGCCGAGTTCGGTGATTTCGTAATACGTGTGCGGCGTTCTGCCGGCTTCTTTGACGAGCTCTTTGCCGGAAAGCCACGAAAACGCCTGGTTCGCGTGGCCTTCTTTATAATCCAAATCTTTTTGCAGTTTTTCGGCCGTTAAATCGTCTTTTTGCGAATAGCGCAAAAGGACTTTCGTTTCGAGCGGATGCAGATTTTTAATAATGTTTGAAACGTCCATTGCGTGCCTGATTTACCGAGTGAATTTTACGTACGACATATACTGCGCGCAGCTGTAGCCGCGTTCGTTTTTAAAATATTTTTCTTTGTCGCGCGCGAGATACTTGTAGTGATAATATTGATTCGCTTTCATAAAATCTTCGAGGCACGCGAGTACGGTGTTCATCGCTTGTCCCTTGTCGTAGGTGACATACATACACGTGTAGTAAATGCGCACTTCGTCATAGCGCGGCGTATATTCGATGCGCACTTCGGCCGTGTCGTCGGTCGTGTGCTGATTTTCCGGTATGATGATGCGCGTCGTCTTTTCGTCGTAGCCTTTATTGTTGGCGGATGTTTCGGGCGTAAACGTCCCCGTTTTTTGGGCAAAGATCACGACTCCTGCAAAGAGCATGCAGCATGCGAGCAAGATTTTTTTCATAACGCGGTACCTCCGTAGTGCCCTTCGTCTTTCGACATGTTAAAATTGGGTATACGGTAGTATTTTATCAGTTTCAAGAAAAAAATCAAGCTGGACTTTATAGCGTCCGGCATCGATGCCGATAAGCGGTTCCCGCCTGAGAAGCACTTTGCCGCGTATTTCTTTCGGTTTATTTTTTATCTTTGTCCGAAAATAGGCGCGCACTGCGTTTTTGATCGCGTCCCGTACTGCGTTCGTTATGCCGTCGAAGCCGTCGGAAATTTTTCCGTAGCCTATACCGTGTACCGTATCGTTTGTGATCGATGCCCAAAGATAATAATTTCCGATCATCGATTCCGTCCGCGTAAATTCCGCCCAGCAGTATACTTTGTCGTCTTCAATCCGCGGTTTTGCGTACGTGATATTTCGTTCCGCTTCCCCCAGTTCCCGCACCGGAGAAAAATCCATGTACTCTTCGACGCCGCGCAGTTTATCGGACGGCGTATAGCTGAAATTCCAGCCGTATACCATTCCTCCGATGATAAACGGTGCGAGCGTTTTCAGCCGAGCGGTCGAATAATCGAATACGCCCGCCGAAGTATCCTGCGCTTCTGCGAGTCCCGGATATGCGTCGAGCTCCGCCCACAGCGGGATACGAATGTGTGCGACGATGTCCGGCGTTTGCGAAAATGCCGCTCCCGCTTTTGCGTGAGGAAATATGCACGCGGCGAAAAGAAAAAAAAGCGTCAATACGAAACGCGCGGCGAATACGGGCGTACGCTTTTCAGGTGAAATCATATTCTGCAACAGTATCGGTATTCTTTTCATCTGTCAATTCCCGCCTTATTGTTTGCCTTATTGTTTCTCGCCTTATTGTGTTGCATAGGCATATTTCAGAACTCTCTTATTATAGTAAAATAATCCCTATTTGCGGGACTAAAACATCGCGTTTCCAGACGGGCTGAAAGCGCTGGATGGAGTGTGAATTGGGATAAAGAATAAAACTATTCATAAAAAGGAATATCCTTTTTGATATGCTCAGGCAGAGGTTTTCCAAAAAAAGAATAATTCAATCTATCTATTACACCTAACTCCATCCATGCAGCTGTATATTCCAATCCGATGCAATTTTCTCTTGTAGTCCTAAAAAACTGGCCATCTTTATATAATTGATAATAATCTGAACCTATTGGCTTATTGTACTTGTTAGAAACAATTTTTCTTTTTTCCGAAAGTTCCATATTGCATATAAATTTCCATTTATCGCTTTTTAAGCAATCACGGTCAAGCCAGATTCTAAAAACTTCGTCCTTTTCTATTACTTCATTTATATTGTCATCTTCAGAATCTGAATAATAATTGAAAAAAGCTACATCATTTGCTTCTAATATCTGACAATAGCAATGAAATTTTTCATCAAAATCAAATCTGTATATATCGCCAACCTTCTTTCTTCTTGCCATTTTCTTTACTTCTGAACTGCTCCTACCATGCGGCTTTCTCCAACACTTGTATCAAATCTATATTTTTAAAATCATCTTTTGTAAACGAATGATATTTTATCAGCATCTTTAAATTACCTAACCAAATATCATCGTTTTCTTTACTAGCTTCTTTCAAAGTATTTTCTAAAGGCGGTAACAATATTTCCTTAGGAAAAGTTTTAAGTAAAGATATTGCCTTTTCAGAGCCTGGCCATGATAAATCCTGCAGAAGATATAATAAACCGTCGATTGATTTATATTGTTCGTCAACTTTTTTATTCGCTATTATTTCGACTAAATTAGCCATTAGTTTTTTAGGGGCGTTTTTTATTAAAATATTAAAATCGAAATTTTCAGCGTTGGAAAAATATGTAATGGCTTCTTCTTGTAATTTTCTGTCTTTATCCCAACTTAAATCTTGCAGTTTACTCATTTCTATTATTCCAAAATCAGCTTTTTACTCCGGAAACCGAGCGAAATTCGAGCATTTTCCGAAGCAGTCATACATATCCCTATTTGTAGGACTAACATCCGGCGCCTTCGCAACGCGGGAAACACTAGATGTAGGGTACCTAATGATAAGTCCAGCCACCTACAAAATAGCATCTTCGCTTATCAGAATTTGGCGTACAAATAACTTCAAGTATATGATTGTCTTTTTTATAAATAAAAGTATAAAATGGAAACAAGAAACCGCCTTTATCAATTTTTATTAATTCCATATTAATTTGATTTTCTAAATCTACAATTGAAGTATAGGATACCGTATTATCCAAAAAATCGAATTCTTTTTTATTGCCGGTAAAAAAGAATTCTTCAATAACATTTGTTTTTACATTTTTTACCTTTAGAAATCCTAATGAAATATATTCATTTAGATCCATATTACTAAGTTGCAAATAATTTAAATTCTCGGAATTTGCCATAACTTCATATATGTAATTTTCGTTTCTAAAAACAAAAATAAAGCAAGGCATAATTTCGGCAGGATAATAAACATCGACTAATTCACCAAAGCCAAATTCATTTTTCACTTTAGCAATCGAAACTTTAAATAAGTCTTTTGAAAATCCACCTTTCTTTACTTTTGGTGATAATGAAAAACACGGCTGAATAATTAATAAAACAATAAGAGTAATACTATTTAAGGATTTTTTCATAATTAAATCTCCTGTAATCAGGCGTTGCCCCCATCCCTAGTTCATCGCCTAATCGATAGTTTTCTATCACAGGAGTTCCTAGGAGATGCCCTTGTGCAGTTCTTACAATATTATTTTTAGGGTCGGACAAGATTACAATCGTATGTCCCTGATAACTCGGATCATTATGAAACCTTAAATCAAACATTGCTAAATCACCCGCTTTTGGATTTGTAATACTTTTTGTTGTCTTCCAGTCCAATAAATTTATTGCCCCCATGTTGGTTTTTACATAGCTTAGGAATTGCTCTTTGTTGGTAAATGTAGCATCATTAGATGAAAAACTTTCATGTTTTTTATTTTCTGAATTATACACTTCAAAAGTTACACTAAGTCCCATTTCTGCTGCTGTGTTTACAAATGCCGTTAGTGCAACATCAGCACAATCTATTGTTTGATTTTTTACTTGCGCATCTTTTACTAGTTTTTCTGCATTATTAATAAACTTTTCTCTGAAGTTTTCTTCTAAATTAGGATCCCATGAAATTGTATCATCCCATGCACTTCTACCCGTAGGGTCTATATAGCGTACCGGGTTATTGGCCCCATAGGCATACAAATTGCAATATGGTTGCCGAACCTGCGTTTTTCGCCGAATTTCCGCCGTATTCAACAGCAAAATCCGTTTTTTTTGCGGAGAATAATAATTTTTCGCAGGGCAGCAGCTCATTTCCTCTCCGAAATCCGTACGCGCATTGCACGGGCTTCTTGCGCTGCCTCTCTTTTCCGTGCACCGGCGCGGTGCGGATTGTTTTCGGCGGAAGGGCGCGTATTTCCGAATCGATCCGTTGCAGCAAAACAATCTTAATTTGCTTTCCGTCCTCGTTTGCGTTTTCATAAGGCAAGTATCGATTGTTTTGACCCGAAGAAGCAAGCGCGGAAATACGCTCCCGGAGCGGAAAACTGAAATCCGTACGCGCATTGCACGGGCCTCTTATCGCTTCGCTGTACCGTGCACCGGCGCGGTGCGGATTGTTTTCAGCGGAAGGGCGCGTATTTCCGAATCGATCCGTTGCAGCAAAACAATCTTAATTTACCTTCCGTCCTCGTTTGCGTTTTCATAAGGCAAGTATCGATTGTTTTGACCCGAAGAAGCAAGCGCGGAAATACGCTCCCGGAGCGGAAAACCGAAATCCGTACGCGCATTGCACGGGCTTCTTGCGCTGCCTCTCTTTTCCGTGCACCGGCGCGGTGCGGATTGTTTTCAGCGGAAGGGCGCGTATTTCCGAATCGATCCGTCGCAGCAAAACAATCTTAATTCGCCTTCCGGCCTCGTTCGCATTTTTATAAGGCAAGTATCGATTGTTTTGCAACAAGAAGCAAGCGCGGAAATACGCTCCCGGAGCGGAAAACCGAAATCCGTACGCGCATTGCACGGGCTTCTTATCACTTCGCTGTACCGTGCACCGCGCGGTGCGGATTGTTTTCGGCGGGAGGGCGCGTATTTCCGAATCATACCGTCGCCGCAAAACAATCCTAATTTGCCTTTACATTTATTATCGTATAATTTTTCATAATCTCAAAGAAAATTGCCCAGTTCGGAAGCTGTCGTTCGAGCAGATCTATACCGTCTCTGTTCCGCGACGACATCATAAGTATTTTAAGGTTTGAAATGATTTCACTGTTCGCTTTTTTCGCGTCGGCAAGCAATTCGTTTATTTGGATGTATACGGTTTGCAGATGTTGTATTTCTTCCTGTATAATTTTTTGCGCATTCGCATTGATCGCCGAGACCATCGTTTCAAGCTTCGAATAAAAATCGCTGTCTTTGTGACTGTCGATGATATAACTTTCGAGTATGGCGGTGTCGAACATTTTCCCGCGCGAAAAAAGATTTTCGAACGCTTTGATTCTGCTGCGGCTTTCACCCGAGGCATACACGCTGCTTGAAAATTCCGATTTGTACGTTTGATTGTTAAAAAAACCTTCAATGATGATATTGTTCAAAAGCGCTTGTATCGGCTGGGTGAGATATTGCTGCAAAAAAGTCTTGAGGATTTGCAGCGGCGTGATCCACGTAAATGCGAATGCGGTATTTGCACGGAGTTTTTCATTCGTACTTGCATCATAGCCCGCAATCGTCGCAAGCGGCGAACCGTTAAAGAGTTTTGAAAGTTCGCTCGAAAGCCGCTCGTCTTTGAGTTCCGCTTTGATCCGCTGTTCATCCGCCTGATACTGCTGTTGGAGCCACGTTGCAAAATTTTTTCTTGCCGATTCATGATATTCGACCGACGAGGGGTTGTACTCCGCGTTTTCTTTGTATATGCGGATGAGCGCCTGCAAGCGCGGCGGTGTGAGTACGCGCGTTATGATGTATGCGATCTTTTTTACGTTTTCGGTATACGTTTCCGTTCGGGATGCGGAAAGAGAGCCGTTGTTTTTCAGCTGTGCGAGCGCGATGACGGCTTGCACGACGGCAGTCGAAATCTGCAACCCTTCGATTTGAAAATATAAATCTTCGATCGCGTTTCCGATCCGTGTAAGCGGCACTTCCTGATATACCGGTTTGTACGACATATTGATTGTCGTAAAATTCGCATCGAAAGGATGGATGATTGCGGCGAAATTGAAACGGCATAAGTCGACGAGCTGATGCAACGATATCAATTCTTTGTCGATGTTTTTAAATGAATCGCCGTTGAGCGCGTTTATTATTTTTTCAAGCGTGTGCCGTTGGCGCTCGAATTCGCGATCCTGATCGGCTCCCGCTGCCGCCGCGGCTTTTTTTCTGTTTGCATACGAAAGCGATTTTACCGCTTCCTGATCTTCGGGCGTAAAACCGGTCAGTACGAGTTGGGCTTCAAAGCGTCGCTGCTTCGGGATGTCGGAACCGCCGATCGTTCCGGCAAACAATTCGTTGAGCGGATACGTGTTTACGTACAGAATGCGCACGGCTTCGGCAAAGTTCGGCAAAATACGTCCGTTCCGGTACAGGGCGGGCTGTGCGGAAATGATTTCGCTTTCGAGCTTTTTTTTCTGCAGGCGCTGCTGCACTTCGGGGGAATCTTTATGAAATATCGATTCGAAAAAAACGACGATCGCGCGGAATAAACTCATGTATACTATTGTAATTCATTTTAGTGTTTTTGCAAGAGCTTGAGAATTCCGAGCAGTGCGCAGGAATTCTCAAGCGTCTCCGATAAAAGAAAAACGCGTCAAGCGTTTTTCACCTCCAGACTTCCTCTTAAGATTCCGAGCAATGCGCAGGAATCCTCATGCGTCTCCTATAAAAGAAAAACGCGTCAGCGTTTTTCAACTCCAGACTTCCTATAAGATTGCGAGCAGTGTCCGTTCGGGATACATCCGTGTATCCCGAACTACCGCATTTTGCATTGCAAAATGCGCGGTTGTAGTGCAAGGTAACGACACGGCATCCCTGCCGTGCGTCGCAGGAATTCTCAAGCGTCTCCGATAAAAGAAAAACGCGTCAAGCGTTTTTCAACTCCAGACTTCCTATAAGATTGCGAGCAGTGCGGGACTTGCAACGAGCGCGGAGCGCGAAGTTCCCCGCGCCACTTGCAACGAGCGCGGAGCGCGAAGTTCCCCGCGCAGCAATCGCCGAGCGTCTCCGATAAAAGGAAAACGCGTCAAGCGTTTTTCAACTCTAGACTTCCTATAAGATTGCGAGCAGTGTCCGTTCGGGATACATCCGTGTATCCCGAACTACCGCATTTTGCATTGCAAAATGCGCGGTTGTAGTGCAACATATCGGCACGGCATCCCTGCCGTGATTGAATGAAGAAAAATTTCCTGAGCAGGAATCGCCGAGCGTCTCCAATCACAAAGCGCACCGTAAACGCCGCGCTTTGTGTCCTCATAAGGAATCGCAGTCGGCTTTCGCGGTACATCCGTTTATTTTCATAAAAAAACGCGTAATTTATAGCTTTGTAAACGATATATAGGTCAGCGGCTTCCTTGCCGCGCTATCTCAACAATCGAAGGTGCAACTATGGAATATACCCATAAACCCGTCGAAGAACTCACCTTTACCGACGACTTTATGTTCGGCACGGTCATGAAAAATAAAGTTATATGCAAAGGTGTATTGGAGCGCCTTTTGCACATCAAAGTCGGTAAAATCGAATATCCCTCCCTGCAAAAAACGATCACTCCGTTTTACGAAAGTAAGGGCATACGCCTCGACGTCTATGTCTCCGACCCCGATCGCATCTTCGATATAGAAATACAAACGTCGATACCGCCCTCTCTTCCCAAACGCACGCGTTATTACCAAAGCCTTATGGATGTCGATAACCTCTTGAGAGGACAAAGCTACGCCGAACTGAAAGAGAGCTGCGTCATCTTTATCTGTACGCAGGATCCCTTCGGTAGAGGTTTGCCTGTCTATGAGTTTCGTAATATCTGTACCGCCGACGATATGCTTTTTCTTGATGACAAAAGCGCTAAGGTGTTTTATAATGTGGGTGCCTACGATAAAGAGGATGAGCCTGAATTGAGCGCTTTGTTGGAGTATCTTTGCGAGAGGCGGGCGACGAGCGGTTTTACACAGCACATCGATGAGCTTGTCGAAAAAGCGAAACGGAACGAAAAGTTCAGGAGCTGGTATATGTCGTTGAATATACGGGAAGATGATTTACGCAGAGAGGGTTTACAGCTGGGTGAAAAGATCGGCTTTGAGCGGGGAATACGCAAAGGCAGAAAAGACGGACTCTTACAAGGCCGACGCGACGGTGTCGCTGCGGGAGCGTATCAAAAAGCACGAGAAACGGCAAAGCTGATGGCTGAACGCAAGTACCCGCTATCTGAGATTCTCCTTATGACCGGCCTCTCGGAAGCGGAAATTAAAAAACTGTAGTAATTATTTGCTTTTCAAAAAACTTGACATTCAGATTTTTTAGGTAAAAATTGATTTCCGTGGGGTTTGCCGACGGTTTTACTCCGTTTCGCTTACGGCTTTAGTCCGTCCGTAAAAAATCGGCTGTACTTTCGGTCTTTATCCTCGCAGTCCCGAAAGTATCGCACGGTAGTCGGCTTCGCTCGACGCGTGAACGAGTTTCGCTCTCAGCTCCGCGCCGCCGGGGATGCCTTTCGTATACGCGCAAAATCGTTTTCGCATTTCTTTGCATGCGTTCGCTTCACCTGCATCTTCGATGAGGAGTTTAAGTTCGCGGAAACCCGCATCGATGCGCGCTCTGATGCCGACGTCTTCATAGCTTCCGGTCGTGAGGAGCGCTTTTGTCTTTGTGAAGATAAACGGATTTCCCATCGCACCGCGCGCAAACATCACCGCATCGCAGCCTGTCGCTTCGAACATCGCTCGTGCGTCTTCCGGAGAAAAGAGATCGCCCGAGCCGAAAACGCCGACGCGGCCGGACACGAATGAAACGAGCTCGGTGAGCGCATTCCAATCGGCTTTGCCTTCGTAGCCCTGAGCTCTCGTCCGCGGGTGCATCGTAATCGCTTTGACGCCTGCCGAAAGAACCGCGTCCGCCGCTTCTTTCCACGTGATCGTTTTATCGTCCCAGCCGGAGCGGATCTTTACGGTGACGGGAACGGGCCGTTTTGCATGTTCGAGTGCGCGGACGGCCGCTTGTACGACGGCATATAATTTCTCGGGGTTTTTCGTGAGCGCGGCTCCGGCTCCGGTTTTTACGATTTTCGGAACGGGGCAGCCGCAGTTTATGTCGATGCATGCGCAGTCGGTTTTTTCTGCGACGAGGGCGGCCGCCTTTGCGATGACGTCCGGATTGCCGCCGAAGATTTGTACAGCATACGCCGTTTCATTTTCAGCTTTTCGCAAAAGGCGTTCGGTTTTATCGTTGTCTCGGACGAGCGCTTCGGCGGATACCATTTCGGTATATGTGAACGAAGCGCCGCAGTCGATGCAGATCGAACGGAACGAGCGGTCGCTGTATCCGGCTACGGGTGCGAGGAATATATTTCCGCCGAGCGTCAGAGAACCGATCGCAACGGGATGATACGGCATTATTCGGGAAGGTTAAACGCTTTGCAGCTGTTTTTCCAAAGCTGAGCGGCGAGCTGTTCGATATCCGTTTCGAGCAGGTCTGAAAGGAAATGCGCCGTCGACGTGATGTATGCCGGCATCGTACGCTTTTTTTCGCGGAATTCGGCCGGAATCATAAAGGGACTTTCCGTTTCGATGAGGATCCTGTCAACGGGTACGTTGAGCGCCGTTTCGTGGAGGTTGCGCGCATTGCGGTACGTTAAATTTCCCGCGAACGAAAACCACACGTTCATGCCCGCGTCGAGACAGCGCTTTGCGTAGTCGGCGTCTTCCGAATAGCAGTGGAAAATCGCACCCGCCTGCGGAATGCGTTCGGAAAGTACGTCGAATATGTCTTTACCCGCGTCGCGGTTGTGGATGATAACCGGCAGGTTGTGCTTTTGTGCGATTTCGAGCTGCGTGATAAACAATTCGATTTGCGAGCGCTTGTCGCCGAATTGCTTGTAGTAATCGAGTCCCGTTTCGCCGACGGCGACGACGTTCGGTAATTTGAGATTTTCTTCGATTGCAGTTACGTAGTCTTTGCCCGGATTCGTCACTTCGGACGGAGCGACTCCGACCGCATGGTAGATGCCGTTTACCGCTTTCAGCGTATTGTACACGCGCTTAAAATCGAGGAGACTGTTGTTGATGGATATGATGCGGGCAACGCCGGCTTGTTTTGCCTGTTGAATGACGCGGAGCTGCTCAATAGGGTCGTCATAGATCAGCCCGATGTGGGCGTGAGTATCAAAAAATTGCATGGCATTTCTCCTATAAAAACTTTTGCAGGAAGTTGCAACTTCCGAAAAAGTTTTTAGTCATGCGCGCGAGCGCATACGTTCAATAATCGAGTTTGCGAAAACACACTGTATCGTATTCATTTGATTTTCATGAAAATGATATGTGTATATATCTTCCGCAAACATCCGCGCAAACTCGAGATAAGAACGCTGCGATTTCGAGCAATGCACAGAAATCGCGAGTGTCTCCCATAAAAGAAAAACGCTTTGGCGTTTTTCGGCTTTAGACTCCAGCGACGGCGATATTTCAGACGGCGCTTTTTATCATTTCTCCCATAAATAAAAACTTTCGAAAGACGTATGTTTTCGAAAGTACACGCAGCGAATCGGAAATATACCGATGTTATTGTTTCTATAAAGATACCACAGCTTTTGCGTGAAGTCAAACGATTTTTACGTGTGATTTTTCCGGTCGGCCTGACAGATGCGCCGCGTTTACGTTTTTCCCTTTTATCCGCCGTTTACGCGGGAAATTGCTTCGGTTTTCCGATTCACTTTTCCAAGAGAGAGGCGAGCTGCCTGGCATATTTTTTTACCGCTTTTCGTCCGAGCGGCGTCGCACTGTACATCGTTACGGGTTTTCGGTTTACGAAACGTTTTTCCACCGTCAGATAACCGGCGTTTTCCAATTTTTTGCAGTGGGCGGTGAGGTTACCGTCGGTCGCATGTACCGTATCGCGCAGCACGGTAAATTCGATTTTTTCACAGCCGAGCAATACGGACATAACCGCAAGACGCAGACGGGAAGACAGCTGTTCGTCGAGCAGACGGTGATCGAAAAAATCGACTTGGCGATCAGCACCGGTCATCGGCAGACTTCTTTTTCCGCATGATGATGAGTGCGGTAAGGGCGGGAATTGCGAGCAAAACGAAAGTTGCCGCACTTATGATAAGCGGGGCCGTGTACGGCTCGACAAAGAGACAGGGCAGGGCGGACAAAAGCCAGAAAACGCCTTCGGCGTACATTATAATCCTCGCTCTCTTTTGTACGATGGCGCCGCTCGTAACGCATCCGATTGCGATCAATATGCCGATGATAAAAAACGCGGCGGAAAAATCGATTTTGCCGAAAAACGACAGTACGGAATTCAATACGATGACGAAGCCGATGCTGCCCCATAAAGCGGCAAAGATGCGGTCGCTTGCTCTTTGTATTTTTTCTTCGCGTTTTCGGCGGAAATACAAAGGTAAAAAAATCTGGCAAAATCCTATGACGAAAAGCCAAATGAGCCACACGTATTTTCCCAAACCGAAAAAAAGAAAACAATATGTCGCCGCCGTTCCCGAGGGAATTGCAATGCCGTATACCGAAAACGGCACGAGCATCGATTCGAAACCCGCTTCGGCGTCTTCGGCCAATGCCTCGATTAAAGACAGTTGTTCTTTTATCTCTTCGTCGTTCATGGTACAAACCCTTATAAAAACAACATACCCCGATGCTTTGCACCGAAGCATGTTTGTAAAAACAGCGGTACCGATCGATTCGAATTGACCGGTACCGCGTGTATGTGAATCCGTTTCAGTGTAACATCGGGACGGTGTAGCGCATGCCGGCTTTCGCGTGAAAACCGAATCCGCCGCCGCCGATTTCGGTAAAGCAGCTGAAACCGGACGGCCGTTCGGTCATGAAAAATTCAAAACCGAAAAATCCCTGACCCATTATAGTAACCGTATGCTCTTCGCCCGGCAGAAGAAGAGCTGCCGCACCGCCGCCGCCGTACAAGCGAATATTTGCCGTTTTCATCAGATGGCCGCTCATCAGCGAAAGGTCGACGACCGGATATCCGTAGATGTGCTGCCTGCTCGGAAAATAATATTCCCCGTTTATTCGGAACGCGAATGAATTGTAAAAAAACCACGGAGACGTGACGGATGTCGATAATGCGAAATCGTTTTTGAGACCGGCAAGCGCAAAATCGAATCCTATACCGGTTTCCTTTTTTTCTCCGCTTTCTTTTGCAAAGGTGCAGAGCGAAACCGTACACAACAGGCATACGCCGCATAAAATCTTTTTCATAAATACCTTCCTCTTCGCTTGAAAAAATTTTATTGTCGAAGATACGGTCAAAGCTGCAGTCTTTTATATCGTATTTTCGATTTCAGGGATAGTATAGCTTGTCTACTTTATTTTGTAAAGTGCTTTATAAATATATTTTGATGATACGGATAAAAGGCGAAAGCGTATCGCTTCGGTTTGAATATTGAGTTTTGAAAGTATTTCCGATTAATACACGCCGATAATGACGGGGTCTGCCCAAAACGAACTGTACCGGACGGTACCCTCAGACGATTCTTCCCAAATGGATTGGAGCGCGTAGCCTCGAGGATGCTGTACGATTTTCGTGTTGCCGGCGGCGGGTTTTAAATCGTTTATACCGCGGGTAAACGTTATATGCTGCGAATCGAGGTTTCCGAAATAATAATTTTTCGCATCTCCCGTTTCACCCCAGCCTTCGTACGAAAGACCCGCACCCAGGGCCGGATCGACGGGTATCCATCCGATGCCGTATAAGTAGAATTCGCACCACCAGTGATTTCGCGTGCGGATATTGCGGTCGACGAGTATGCCGCAATCGGTGAGCGCGGGGATACCTGCGGCACGAAGCAGCGCCGTATAGAGAAGCGCAAAACAATAGGCGTCGCCTCTTTTGTTTTTTATAAGATTGAGCGGAGATTCCGGCTTTGCCGCGGTATCGCGCAGTTTGTAATTGTCGAGCATATACGTATAGATGAGCTTTGCTTTGATGTAGGGATTCGTCTCTTTTCCGACAATCGACGAAGCGAGATTCGTAACGGCTCTATCGTCCGACGGGATAAATTTATCCGCCCGAGTCGATGCCGCATAAAGCGCTTTATTCATATCGGAATACGATTTTACGTATTTCAGCTGAACGGTGCTTTTGACTTCGTATACCGAAACGACGAAATTTTGCGAAAAACGCTGTTTTGCCGGAGAAGAACCTTTACTTGCCTGCAGCTGATGGACGATCGTATTTTGGTAATCGGCGATAGCGGGTTCAGGAGTCCTCTCGTTAAGTTCGACAAAGGGCTGAGCCGCCGTAACGATGGGGCGGGGAAAATAAAACCTGATCGTCGCCGGCTGTTTCGTTTCGATATCGTTTATGTCCGCAGCAAGCTGCATGATATACGTGCGCTGCGTACCGTATGTTTTGCTTCCTATACGCGAATCGATTGTGAGTTTTTGAAGGTCGGATTTTCCTGCGGGTGTTTCGACATAAATCGATCCGGAAGCCGCTCCGTCCGGGACGCGTACGCGGATTTCGGTGTCACTCCAAAATTCGTAGTCGAAATCGGTTTTATTTGCGGGAATATATATTGTACCGGGCGCTCCGCTTTCGTATGCGAGCGTACTGCGGTTCGGAGGAATTTCCCGTTCCGTTGCAAAAAAGACGTCGGCGTCATCGTGCGTATTGCCGAAATTTTTCCCGGAGATGACGATGAGACTTCCGACCGCCGGAGATGCGTTTGAAATCGATGCGATGAACGGGAGGGAAGTTTGCATTTTCGGACGGGCGGCGACGGGGATCTCGCGTTCGTTTGTAAAAAACGAAGGCTCCGAGCGGTTTATTTCCGTTCCGACAAAGACGAGCCCGTCGGAGACGTTTGCCGGAAGGATGACTTTGATTTCTTTATCCGTCCATGCGATATACGAACTTGCAGTGAGTTTGCTGCCTGCGAACTCGACATAGCCGCTTCCTTGCATATTGCCGAAATGCTTTCCTCTGATAATGACGAGGTCTCCCGGAGAGCCGATGGGCGGATCGAGCCTTTCGATAACCGGTTTCCGACGCATCCGCATTGTGATTATAAAAACGATGCAGAATACGAGCGCGATAAGCGCCGCAACGCACAGCGTCCGAAACAACGGCGACTTTCTGAATGAATAGCTGAATTGGCCGGAAGAAATCACTTGAGCGAACTCACAAGTTCACCGTTTGCAAAATCTATGTCGGCGGCCGGCGGAACAAAGCCGATTTCGGGTATGCCGATTTTTATCGCGAGAGAACTGCCGTTTGCAAAGTCGGGGCGGAAGAGATCGACGTCTTCGAGCTGCCGTTCTCCCGTACGAACCGCGTCGAAACGGGTACCGCCGAAAGATGCATCGAATGCCGTGCCGTATTCCGCATTTACGCCGTATGTTTCATCCGGCAGAGACGGCACGAATGCGCGGGGTTGTTCGATATTGCCGTTGATGACGACGTTGTTTTTTGCGAGTTCGACGCTTGTACTGCGCGAAATCGGATTGATCGCGGCGGTTTTAACCGCGGAAGGCGAGCGGAGAACGCGAAGCGGTATGATGAGCGCGAAAACCGCAGCGGCCGCGGCTGCGGAAAGGGCATATCGAAAATTGTGAGCGGGAAAGCGGTACACGCGATTTGTCGTTTTGCTGTAGCTGAGGCGCACTTGAAGGCGCTCCCAGCTTTTGTCGAGAGACGCTTTATCCAATGTCATGCCGCCGGCATCCGAGCGGAAGACGGCGCTTACGGCGCGGAGAGATGCGAGTTTCGCCGCGCATTTCGGGCACGATTTGATGTGCGCTTCGTATGTTCCGACGTATGTTTCGGGAAGTTCGTTATCGAGATACACCGAGTGGATATCGTTACTGGGGCAGGTAGACATCGTCTTCTCCTAATAATTTCGACAGCTGTTCGCGTGCGCGAAACACGCGGACTTTTACGTTTCCTTCCGTAATGCCGAGCGTTTTTCCGATTTCTTTATAATTCAAATCTCCGTATTCGCGCAAAATCAAAACTTCGCGAAGTTTTTCCGGAAGCTGTGCGAGCGCTTCGCGCGCTTTTTTTGCGGCTTCCGCTTTGAGCACATCGGTTTCGCCCGAGGGCGCCGTCCGATGATCTTCGTACAGCGCTTTTTGATACGCTTTCCGTTCGCGTCCTTTCCGCTTGACGTAGTTGAGCGATGCGTTTTTTACGACGCGGATGAGCCAATACTTCGCATCGTTGAGCGACGGAAAGACAAGCACTTTTTCGTTCGCTTTGATGAGCGAATCGTGCGCCAAATCTTCCGCCGCTTCTTCGTCGGCGACGACCCTGTACGAAATGCGGAACAAAAGCTGCATCGTCGCGTCGTATATCGTTTTAAAATCTGCGGGATTGCCCGCGTTGAGCGGATGAGACGATCCCGATTGATTTTCCTCTACCGTAGTAAACACGATAACTCCAAAAAGTTACGGCTCTTGCGCCGTTCGCTTCCACACCGGCCCGTCCGGCGTATCGGTGATGACGATGCCGCGGGATGCCAAATCGCCTCTGATTTTATCGGCTTTTGCGAAATCTTTCGCTTTTTTCGCCGCCGTCCGTTCCGCAACGAGAGCGTCGATTTCGGCCGCTTCCGCGTCTCCTTCGTGTGTTTTGACAACCGCGGCCGACCGCAGTTTTGCCGCTTCCGATTCGATTTTGAGCGCGAGTACGCCGTCCATCGTTTTGATGAGCGAAAGCGCTTCTTCCGCTTTCAGTTCGGAATCCTTTACCGCAAGGTGCAGCGCACTCATCGCCTGAGGAGTTGCAAGATCGTTTTCGAGTGCGGCTTTAAAAGAACCGATATAACCTTGCGCTTTTTTCCCGAGCGAAGGAGAGACTTTTCCGTGAGATGCTTCGATAATCTGCGCGGCGCGTTTTACGAGCGCTTTCCGTGCGTTTTTTGCGCTTTCCATCGCGTCCCAGCTGAAAAACACTTGGCTTCGGTACTGAGCGCCGAGCAAAAAATAGCGGTAGTCGAGCGCGTCGTAGCCTTTATCGGCGAGCGTTTGAAGGCGCAGAAAATTCCCCGCGGACTTCGACATTTTATCTCCGTCGCCGGACGCGTCGTTTTTGACGACGAGGAATTCGTTGTGCAGCCAATAGTTTACCCATTTTTTGCCGGTCGCGCCTTCCGACTGCGCGATTTCGTTCGTGTGATGAATGGGTATATGGTCGATGCCGCCGGTGTGAATGTCGAAATGATCGCCGAGGTATTTCATGCTCATCGCCGAGCACTCGATGTGCCAGCCGGGATAGCCTTTTCCCCAGGGGCTTTCCCACGACAGCGCCTGATTTTCGAATTTCGATTTTGTAAACCACAACACGAAATCGTAGGGATTGCGTTTGTTTTCATCGACGCCGACTCTCGCTCCGGCTTTTTGATCGTCGAGGCGGAGGTTTGCGAGCTTTCCGTAATCGGCATACGTGGACACGTCGTAATAGAGGTTTCCGCCGGACATATAGGTATGACCGTTCGCTTCGATGCGCTTTATCAATTCGATCATATCGGAAACGTGATCGGTCGCTTTGCATACGACGTCGGGGCGGCGGATATTGAGCGCGTCCAAATCTTTAAAAAACGCATCCGTATAAAACTGCGCGACTTCGAGTACCGATTGATGGCGCTCTTTCGCAGTCTTTACGATTTTATCTTCGCCCGAATCGTCGTCGCCCGTAAGGTGCCCGATATCGGTGATGTTCATGACGTGCTTTTTATCGTAGCCGAGGTAGGAAAGCGTGCGATCGAGTATGTCGAGAAACACGTATGCGCGCAGGTTTCCGATGTGCGCGTAATTATACACCGTCGGGCCGCAGCCGTAAAAGCCGACGAAGCCCGGCGTAATCGGCACGAAATCCTGCATTTCCCGTCCCATCGTATTGAATACCCGTAATCCCATAAGCAATCCCTATCGAAAAGTATAAACGTTTTCAGTATACTGTAGCGTAATGACAAGCATACGCGAAACGGCTGAAAAATTCAATACGGACGATTTTAAAGGCCGCATCCTCTTTTCCGAAACGATGGCGAATCACACGACGTTCCGCATCGGAGGGCCGGCGCCTCTTTTTATAGCACCCTTCGATGTTCCCTCTCTCCGCTTTGCGCTTTCGGTTTTAAAGACCGATGCCGTGCCCTATTTCGTACTCGGAGGGGGAAGCAATATCGTCGTGTCGGACAAGGGCTTTGAAGGCGCCGTCGTTTCGATGAGCGCTCTCTGTCATATCGAAGCCGACGGAGAATATGTCGCCTCGGGCGCGGGAGCTTCCGTTTCGTCCGTCGTTTCGTTTTGCACGGAGCATTCTCTTTCGGGGCTTGAAGCGTTTGCGGGGCTTCCCGGAAGCGCGGGCGGCGCGGTATATATGAACGCAAGATGCTTCGACGTATCCGTAAGCGATGTCCTTTCCGAAGTCCGCTATATCGATTGCGAAACGCTCGAAGAAAAAACCTACCGCTTCAACGCAGCGGATTGGGATTATAAAATCTCGCCCTTTCAAAATACGCCTCGAATCGTCACGTGCGCGGTTTTTAAAACACGGAGACTTTCCGAAGACAAAAAAAACGAAATCGAGGCGCGCTGCAAAACCTGCGTCGCAGAGCGAAGCGCAAAGGGGCATTATAAATTTCCGAGCGCCGGAAGCGTGTTCAAAAACAACCGCGCATTCGGAAAGCCGTCCGGAAAAATCATCGACGAAGCGGGATTGAAAGGCATGCGCTCGGGCGGCGCTCAAGTCGCTCCGTGGCACGGAAACTTTATCGTAAACACGGGAGGAGCGACGGCGGCGGACGTACGCGCTCTTGCCGATCGCATCGTCGAAATCGTGCGGCAAAAGACGGGATTTACGCTCGAATGCGAAATACTATTTTGCGGAATACGGTAAAGATACGCTCGATTTATGCCGATTTTAAAGATTGACAAACAGGGCAGTGGAATTTATACTTATAAAACAGAGGGCGAATCGAATTGCTGCAATTATCATTTGTAAATTTTAGAAAAGGATCTTACCTCGTCGTCGAAGGAAAGGCAGAAAGCGATCGCTTCTTTATCATTCAAAGCGGCAATGTCCGTTGTTTTAAAGCGACCGATACGCCCGGCGGCCCGATTAAACTCCTCGGCCCGGGTGACTTTGTCGGCGTTATCCCCTGTATGTCGGGGCATTCGCAAATCGAAACCGTTATCGCCATCACCGACGTCACCGGTATTTCCGTCCGCCGCGATCAATACCCCGAACTCATCATGCGCAATACGCCCGTCGCCATGAAGATCATCCGTACCTTTGCAAACGGCATGAGAGCGATGAACGAAACGCTGACAAAGCTGACGCTCAACAATGTCGTCGCCGACACACCCGAGCACATATTCGACGTCGCCGACTATTACGATAAAGCGGGTTTTTCCGACATCGCGGTATACGCCTATTATCAATACCTCAAAGCCTGTCCGCGCGGCATCAACGCGGGGCGCGCAAAAGAGCGTTTTATCGTGCTCAAAGAGCGCACGCATGCGGTGTATTTCGAATCGACGCCCGACCTCATGCGCGTCTATCCGAAAAGCACGATGATATTTTCCGAAAGCCAAAACGGCCCGGACATGTTTATCATCCAGGAAGGGCAGGTGAAGATTTCGAAAGTCGTCGACGGCAACGAAGTGACGCTCGCTATGCTGAAAAAAGGCGATATGTTCGGTGAAATGGCGCTGCTCGAAAACAAGCCGCGATCGGCGAGCGCGATCGCGCACGAACCGTGCAAACTCATGGCGGTAAACCGGCAAAACTTCGATTTGATGGTCGCAACCCAGCCCCAGCTCATTTCGCGCTTGACGACGATGCTCGCCGACCGCTTGTGGTCGATGTACCGTCAGATAGACAACGCGAACCTGCACGATCCGCTGCACAAACTCATCGACATCCTCGCGCTGCAAGTCGAAAAAACGAAAATCAATCTTTCTCAGCAAAACGTTCAGTATCAAACGGATTTGACGCCCTACGATTTGGCGAATATGTGCGGGATCCCGAAGGAGCAGCAGGCCGAAAGCCTTATTCGATTGCAGTCCGATTCCCATGTCCGTTTTGTCAACGGAAAAATTCTCGTGCCCGACTGCCGCGAACTCGTAAAACAGGCGGCCTTTTACCGCAAACAAAACAACAACGCGTAGCGGGGCGCGTAACGCGGAGTTTTCGATGAAAAAAACGATCGCAGCTGCGTTGTTATTTTTTGCATCTCTCTTTGCTCTGTGTGCGCAAAAAGCGCTTCCACGCGGTTACGGCGGAATCCGTCTCGGTATGACGCTCGACGAAGTAAAAGAACGCTTGAAAAAAAACGGCGAGTTCGGTTACCACGGCGATCGGGACGTGTCGCTGCTTCCCGGAGAAAACCGCGTGCTCATAGAAACCGATGCAAAGGCGCGGGGCGTTTCGTCTTTTCTCGAGCGGTGCTATTTTCAGTTTTACAAGGACCGCCTCTATATTATGATCATCAATGTCGATCGGGAGCGCATGGATCACTACAGTATTTTCAGCGCACTGTGCAAAAAATACGGAAACCCGACCTCTCTGTCGCCCGAAAAATCGGAGTGGAAATCGGATACCGTGACGATGAGCCTCGAGCGGCCGCTTGCGATCAAATATGTAGACACGAAAGTTTTCGACGAATTGAACGCCGCATCCCTCGTTCCGCTTTCGGCTGCCGAAATGACGCGCGAACTCTTTTTGGACGCGCTGTGATAGAGCGTTTGTGCGGCGCGAAAGCACACGAAAAAAGGAAAAATTATCGATGGAAAAATCAACGATCTGTAAAATTAGCGAAAAAACGGCCGGCCGAAAAAACGGCGTGCGCGCTTTGCTTTTTGCGGCCGCCTCTCTCTTTTTCCTGTCCTGTGCGGACGAGCCCATGGAAGTCCAAACCCTTACGCTTAAAAGAGCCGACGGCGGCACGACGGTGAGCGTCCGTGCGGAAATAGCGAGTACCCCTGCCCAGCAGAGCAGGGGTTTTATGAAGCGCAAACGCATTCCCGACGGTACGGGAATGCTCTTCGTGTTTGCCAAAGACGAGGTTCTTTCATTTTGGATGATGAATACGCCGCATCCGCTTTCGATCGCGTACATCGATTCGAGCGGACGCATCCGCGACATATACGACATGACGCCGTTCAGCCTTGCGCCGGTTAAGAGCACGGTGAGCGTGCGCTATGCTCTCGAAGTGCCCCGAGGCTGGTTCGATCGCGTCAATATAAAAGTCGGCGATACGCTCGCCCTCGATTTCGACACGCACGCACAGTAGGTAAGCCGGCAGCACAGGACGCGAAATGCAAATGACTCGGTACGCGGGTACGTTATTCAGCCTTATGCGCTTGTATTTTCGCGCACTTGCACCGTGCGTGCGGCTTTTCGAAGCGCGCGCATCCGCACTTATGAATTTTCCGATTGTTCCAATTTCAATAATTCCGCCGCCGCGATTTTATCGTCCGGGTCGATTTCAAGCGCCGCCGCAAAATACTGTTTCGCTTTTTCGACGTCGTTTTCTTTTAACGCGACGAATCCCAAATTCGATATGATTTTCGTATTTTCGGGATCGAGCGACAGTGCGCGCGAAAGATAGCGCTTCGCTCCCGCGAAATCGTTTTGTTCCATGCGGCAGATCGCAAGCTCGTTGCAAGTATCGCAGTTCGTCTCTCCTCCGGGACACGAAAGCGATTCCAAAAACGCCTGTTCCGCATCTCCGTAGCGTCCGAGCCTGCGAAGTCCCCAGCCGAGCAAAAACCACGCGTTCCACACTTTTTGATTTGTTTTGATAAATTGTTTGATTTCTTCGAGCCCCTTTTCTTCCTGTCCCGACGAAATCAAATCGTAGGCTGTTTTGAAGTGGGCGTCGTCCATGTTTTGATTGCGGATATTGTCGACGATTTCCTGAGCGCGCTCTTTTTTGTATATACCGTTTTCGCCGAGCGCATCGTCGCTTACGTCGCAGGTGAGCGCGATATAGGTTTCAAAGCAGTCTTTCGCTTCGCGGTATGCGTATTGTTTGAGGTAAAAAAATCCCGCATTGAAAAACGCATCGGGGATCGCGGGTTCGGCATCCATCGCCGCTTTGTAATAGGCGAGCGCATCGCTGTCGTAGGCGTCGGCGTCTTCATGCAATCCCGAGCGGCGGTACGAGTTTGCGCGTTCGTCGAAAAAAAGCGCCGTATTGAGCACGGTCGTCATATCGTCGGGGTCGAGGCCGCGAAGCGCCGCGAACATTTCTTCTGCGATATCGTAATCTTCGTTTTTCGCTTTTAAAATCGCCGCTTCGGAAAGCTCCCGTTTGATATTCGGCCGCGCTTTTTGCAGCAGCGAACGGTAATAGTCCGTGTGCTCGTTGTGTTTGTCGTAGGCGAGCACGGTGAGGATGCCCGCGAGGATCTGCTCCTGCGTCAATTCTTCGGCATTGAAGGTGCCGGGCGCGTCCCTGTCTTTTTTTTGCACCGGCAGCGGGATTTCCGGATCGATGCGCATCGCATTTCGGGACAGCTGAAAATCTTCGGGGAGTTTGATGTAATAAATCGTATCGAGTTGGCTTATAGAATCCATATTATTTTCCTGACATTGCATTTGAAATATTTTGTACCGATGTGCCGCGCCGGGCTGCCGCATTGAGGCGCGCTTTCAGCGCAGCGGCTGCCTGTTCGACCGTCTGAGTCGGTACGCTTTGCGTTTGAGAAGACGCATCGAGGATATTTTTTTTCGCCATGGTGAGGTAATCGTTGATGTGCAGCTTGTATACGGCAGGCACGGCTTTTTCATCGAATTGTATACTCGCCGTGACGATGCCCTGCCTGCCTTCTGCGAAGTCTGCGCTGACGATCGCCCCGCGTATGTCGACCGTTTCGACCGGATCGTCGAAACCGATGCGCAGCACGGTTTTTTTGCCGCTTACGAATTTCGGTACGCCGAGCAAAAGAATTTTTGCGCCTGAAAACGACAGGTCGCGCAGGATGCACTTGCGCGGGACGTTTTGCACGTAGACTATCGTATCTTCTTTTTCGATACCGAGCCGGTGCCGCGCTTCACCTGTCATGACGATGCGCTCTTCTTTGCGCTGTATGAAATTGATGTCCGCTTCGATGAGCGCGCCGATCTTTACGATAAAATCGTCGGGCGGCCGCTGTGTATAGGTGAGCGTAACGACGGCGAGGTCTTTCGAATCCGCGTACTGCGCGACGTCCGTCACTTTTCCTGCGATAAAAAAACTCATCGTTTCCGTACCCTTGTCGATAAAAAAACAAAAGCGCAGATTGATCGGCGGAGCGTTTTTTCGCGTGATGAGCGCGAACGCGCCTCCCGCCCTGCCGAGAATTACCTTTGCCGATTTGAGTGACGTTGAATTGATAATGCACGGCCATTGATTGCCGCCGCATTTGATGTATATTTCACGGGGAGCGATGCGGAGCGTGTGCAGAATTTCGCGAGTAAAAATCACTTCTTTGTCGCTGTAGGAATCGTAGTAATGCGCTATCTGCTGATTGGTCGCGATCGCCATATTTAAATGATAATCGATTGCTATGCATTCGTCAACGATACGGAATTATCGCTGCGGAATATCGCAGGGGCCGCTTTATCGGACGGTAAACGAAAACGCCCGCCGCGGAGGGCAGGCACGTGTGCCGTGCGTTCCGGCTGCAAAATGCGGGGAACGTACGGAATAGGCTTAGGATACGGCAAATACGCGTATCAATATGCCGATTTCGATTCGTGACGCGGGTGCGTCTTTTTCATCAATTTGCGCTGAAGCGCTTTGTTTTTGCGATTTAAAATCGTAGAGGGCTTTTCATAGAATTCGCGTTTTTTGTATTCGCGGATAATGCCTTCTTTTTCTACCATTCTTTTAAAACGTTTGATCGCTTTTTCAAGATTTTCGGAATCATCGACTGCAATAGTCGCCATCTGTTTCGCCCCCTTCTGACCGGTGTACCGAGTAAGGACTATACTATACCATAAAACGCGTATGTTTTGCAAGACGGGAATTTTTTTGTTTGGCGGTTTTCCCGGCAGCCTTTTCTCATGTTAATATTTTTTGCTTCCGCGCTCGTCGCACGCATTTTGCGGGGGCGTATGCCGATGCGGAGTTTCGCGCGTACGCATAGGTATAACGATATTTTAAATATTTTTTTTGAAACCGCAGGGAAACAGGGGTGTTTTAAAACGTTTAAATACCTTGACAGCTGAAAAACCTTGTGTTATATTAAAACGAAGTAGCGGTTAAGTAACTGCGAAACATACGGTTGCCGTAAAATGACCGTCGGTCAGGCATCCGATGCAAAAATGGAGGTTTTTTGTATGAAAAAGATTTTAGGTGTTGTGCTGGCATCCGCTCTCGTGGCAGGCGCTTTTGCACAGGTTTCGACCGGCGTCGAATTCAGATCCGTTATCGATGTTATGGATGTAACATTCAAAAAAGCTGCCGATCCCGATGCATCTTTCCTCAAGCAGGATAATAAAGATGCCACTAAGATTGGTGTTACTGCAGCGGGAAAAAATGCCGGTGTTACTGCTGAAGTTACGTTCGATTTGAATAGCGCAGCTGCAACAGTTCTGTCTTCGAAGACAGATGTTGATTTTCCTGGAAGCACCTTCAAGAAAGAAACAGCCGATATCAGCACCATCCTCGGTGTGGGTGACGTATACGGTTGGTTCCATATCGGCGGATTCAACTTTACCGCAGGTAAACTGGGCAGCCGCTTTACGAACCGCATGAGACAGTCTGTCGGTAAAATCATCAACGTATCGTTTGCCGAGCCGTTCAAATACGGTGTCGCGCTTTACAAGCATGTCGGCGCCGATGCGGACAATATGACCAACGGTGCAAATCTTGCGGCAATTGCGGACTATACGTTCGCTATCGGCGATGCGAAGCTTCTTACGAAAGCCGCTATCTTCGATACGACTCCGGGTTTCCCGCATCTCCAGAGCGGTTACGGCTTTGAAGCGGCTTTCCAGTCGAAGCTCTTCACCCTCGACGCTGTTGTAAAAGTACCCTATGCCAACACGGCTGTTACGGGCGTGTATGTTTACGTAGCACCGGTTAAGATGCTCAGCGTTTCCGCAGGCGGTACGCTCGCATGGGACAACCGCAAATCTACATCGAAGGCGACCGATGATTTCGCATTCGGTATCGACCTCCGCGCTCGCGTGGCTCCCATCGATGCTCTCGCTGTAACGCTTATGGGCAACTATTCGAACAATACCGCAAAAGATTCCGGCGGAAATACGAAAGATACAAACGGTATGTACATAACGCTCAACGGAACCTATATGCTCAACGATATGTGCGATCTTTTCTTAGAAGGCGGCTACTTTGACAAAGACGGATCCGACCCCAAGAAAGTTACAACCAACAACATCAAACTCCAAGTCGGTACGACGGTTAAACCGGTCGAACACGTGACGCTTTCTGCCGCTGTTCAGGGTGTTATTCCGCTCTATGAAGGCACACAGGCTGACGGTACCGCGTCTTTCCAACTCGTAGTACCTGTCGCTTTGAAGGTTGCGTTCTAAGCTGAACTTTCCGTTTGAGCGTTCTCCTTGAACGCTCATGCTGAAAAGCGAATCCCGCCGCATTGCGGCGGGATTTTTTTATGGTTCGATTTATGCGGCAGTTTTTCAAGAGGAAAAAGCGAGGTCTTATTCTATAAAGCGCTGCGGAGGCGTGACGATCCAAATGGCTTCGGCGTCTTCGTCCGTTTTATTTTCGAGCATGTGCGGTGTGCTTGCGGAAAACGACGCGCTATCTCCCGCTTTCAGGTCGTATTCTTTTTCTTCATATTTGAGCATAATCGCCCCTTTGGTAACGACACCCAGCTCCCAGCCGATGTGTCCGTACGAACCGCGGTGCGTACGCGAATGAGGCGGCAGCCGTATGACGTACGCTTCGAATTGATTGTCTTTTTCCGATTTGTCCGTGCGCGCAAGCTCTTCGTATTTGATCGTATCTTCCGAAACGGTTCTCCGTTCGTCGCTTCGCGTTATTTTGACGGGACGCTTTCGCCGGTGTTCTTCAAACAGAAATTCCAGATTGATATCGAGCGCGTCGGCGAGCGCGAGCAGCGTGTCGATGGCCGGTGAAACTTTATTGCGCTCGATCTGCGATACGAGGCTTTCGCTCACTCCCGCTTTGTCGGCGACGACTTTGAGCGTCATGCCTTTGTGTTCGCGCACCATGCGCAGTTTTTTACCGAAATGGTACGGTACGCGTTTGCTTTCTTTTTTGCCGGTTGCATTGATTCGTCTCATCGTTTTCTCTTGCCGTCCCTCATTTGCCGTCTGCCGAGATGCGGAGAACGGCATTCGATTTATACGTTTTGCTCGGTGACAAATTGGATAAAGTAATCTTCGAGCGTTTTGTGCGGGCCGGGAAGTTTCATCCGTGCGCGCTCGCGCGCATCGTCCCTCCGGATCGTATACAGCGAATAAAAATCGCGGTAGTCGAGCTCCGCATCCGTTTTTATGGGCATACCGAGGTAATCGGCCACTTCGTCGCGCCCGATCGCCGCGATGCCCTTTGTCCGCAAAATCGTCCGCAGCCGGGAAATCTGCTCGTATGAAATGCCGAACAGAAATTCTTCCATCGCTTGAGAGACGCCGGGATCGCATAATTTATTTTTAATAAAACCGAGCCATTGTCCGTCCATCTGCATCGAAATGAGCAGAAGCTCGCTCGTACCCATCATCGTGCCGAAAGCGGGCGCGAGTTTTCTGCGCGCAGTCCAGACTTCGTTGAGTATCGGTGCGATGACTTGAATGCGGTCGTCCGTACGGTATTCCCACAGCATGAGCAGCGAATAGCCCCATTGACGGCGGATTTCCCGCGGCAGCGTTTTATCTGCGATCAAATTCAGATATACGTCTTCGGCAAGCAGCGAAAACATCATCGTAACCGCTTCGGTCATAAGCTCTTCGGAAAGAGACGCGGGTGCTTTGATCCTCGTGCTTTGTTTTGAAAGCGATGAAAACGTGTGCATCTTTGCTATGAGAAATCCCTTGCCGAGACTCGCTTTCGACGGCAAAAGCAGCGTTCGATCCCCGGCTTCCTGACTGTCAATGAGCATCTCCACGATCGTTTTCGGCGTACGCATGCCGCCCGGCAGATCGTGCTGTTCGAGCAGCGACGGAAACAATGCGATCGCACGCGCAAGGTGTTCGAGGTCTTTCATCCTGTCTTTAATTATCAACACGCGCTCCGTATCCGCATCGTTCATATACACAAGCAGATCGTCGATGAGCTTTTTTTGCTTTTGCGTGAGGATGACGATGCCTTTGTCGTCTCTGCTTCGCGCGATGTTGTCGGTATCGTAGATGTGTTTGATATCGACGGGAGAAGTATTTGTTTCCGTATCGATCGTCCTTTGTTAATAATACTATGAACGAAACGTCTTTCGTCGATGTCTCGTTCAAGTTTCGAATGCGGAACATACCGATCAGTCGGATGTACGCGATCGATAATTTTTATTCCGCCGTCGGCGTTTCTTTTTCAAGCTCGACGGAATTTCCGGCGGCCTGCGATTCCTGCACATCCGCGTCCTTTGTTTCCTGCATATCGGCATCTTGCGCTTTTTGTGCCGCCTCCGTGCGCTCGGTTTCCGTATGAACGTCGGTTTGCACTTTGCTCGGCTTCGTTTCCGGCAGTTTATTTTTCGGAATCCGCTTCATGCCGATTTCAGCCAATTTGTTGTACGCGCCCGGCAGTACGCCCGGTGTCGTCGATGCGTACATATCGAGAATCTCTTTAAACGATGCGTATGCCGCCGCGTATTTTTTTTGCTTCAAATAGAGATGACCGAGTTCGTATCGCGCTTCCACGTAGACCGACGAATCGATGCCGTAACGCGCGATCACCGTTTTATAATAGGTTTCCGCATTTTTATACTGCGCGCTTCCGTATGCGTTTTGTCCGAGCTGAATGAGCTGCGTCGACGTCAAATCTTCGGGGATATCTTTTATCGTGCGGCACGAAACAAATAAAAGCGCACCGCACACCGCCGAGGTCAATGTAATGGCAATAATCCTTTTCATAACGCCTCCAGTGTACAATGAGAAGTATAAAAAAAGCAAGAGCTCGGCAATTCCGAGCAGTGCGCGACTTGCAACGAGCGCGAAGCGCGAAGTTCCCCGCGCAGGAATTGCCGAGCGTCTCCTATGAGAGAAAAACGGCAAAGCCGTTTTTCAACTCACGACTTCTTATAAGATTGCGAGCAGTGGTCGTTCGCGTTGCATCCGTGCACCGCTCACTACCGTATTTTTGCATAGCAAAAATACGCAGTCGTTTTGCCAAGATACGACACGGCCTCCGTGCCGTGCATTGCACGAAGCGAAGCTTTCTGTACAGCAATTGCTGAGCGTCTCCTATCACAAAGCGCGCATAGATGCAGCGCTTTGTGTCCTCATAAGGAATTGCAGTCGGCTTTCATACCTTTTATTACATCCGAAAGGATGAGGTATGAAAGCCTCCGCGCGGATAAAAGAAAAACGGCAAAGCCGTTTTTCGCCTCACGACTTCCTATAAGATTCCGAGCAGTGGCCGTTCGCGGTTTTCCAAAAACTGAAGTTTTTGGAAAGTCTCCTTGATTTACTATGCGATGTTTAAAATTAAGTCACTGCAATATAAAGACTTAATTTTAAACTCGTAGGCTGTCGAAAAAGTAACCGACTTTTGAGACAGCCCGCTCACTACCGTATTTTTGCATAGCAAAAATACGCAGTCGTTTTGCCAAGATACGACACGGCATCCGTGCCGCATGACGCACGGATTTTTTCCGCTTCCGCTTTCATGCTGCAGTCGGGGCGTTGCGGGGTGTCCCCGCAGAGGGGGCAGCGGACGGCCGTATGAACGGAGCAAGGGGAAAACGACGGTTTTACACTTGCGGAGTGAAAAGGACGGGAGCGAGGGGGAGACTTCCCCCCTTGTGTAAGGATGTTTGCAAAAAGAGATTTGAAAAATGTATTGACTAAATGCCGGTACGCGGGTACGATTTTATATCGATTTAAAATTCGAAACCTTTTCTACGATAATTATTAAAGAAAAGCGGAGCGTTGCGCATTGAGTGCGCTGCGTTTTCGCAGGGGGCGATTATGAAACGATTGATCGGCGTGTTTGCAGTGCTGTGCGTTTTGGCCGGCTGCAAGGGAACGAATAAGTCGAAGACGATTAAAATCGGCATCGTGCAGCTTGTCGAACATCCGGCGCTCGATGACGCGTATAAGGGGTTCGTCGACGCTCTTTCCGAAGCGGGTTATACCGACGGAACGAATATTTCAATCGATTACGAAAACGCGCAGGGCGAACAGGCGAATTGCGTTACGATCGCGCAAAAGCTCGTAAACGATCGAAGCGATTTGATCCTCGCGATTGCAACGCCCGCGGCGCAGGCTGTCGCGAATCTCACAAAAGACATTCCGATTCTCGTCACGGCCGTCACCGATCCCGAAAGCGCAAAGCTTGTCAAATCGAACGATGCGCCGGGTACGAATGTTACGGGTACGTCGGACTTGACGCCGTGTGCAGCACAGATCGATTTATTGAAGCGTCTCGTACCGAACGCAAAAACCGTCGGCATGCTGTATTGTTCAAGCGAACAGAACAGCGTCTTTCAAATCGGTCTTGCAAAAGCCCAGTGCGATAAACTCGGACTTGCATATATCGATGCGACGGTGTCGAGCACGAACGAAGTGCAGCAGGTGACGCAGAGCCTCGTCGGTAAAGTGGACGCGATCTACGTGCCGACGGACAATATGGTTTCATCGAGTATCGTGACGGTTGCGCAGGTTGCGAACGAAAACAGGATTCCGACGATCGTCGGGGAAGAAGGCATGGTAGAGCGGGGTGCGCTTGCGACCTACGGCATCGATTATTATGCGCTCGGAAAGCAGACGGCTTCTATGGCAGTCGATATTATTAAAAACGGGAAAAAGCCTGAGGATATGCCGATTCAATATCTCGAACATTGCACGCTCAGTATCAACCGCGATACGGCGGCGAAAATCGGCATGACTATTCGCGACTATTTGAACTAGCGGGAGCGCTTGAAAAATTTCGGCTTCGGATACGATCGATAATCGGCAGTGCCGTTTGCCGCCGACGGAGTGTGCGTAAAGATGGGATTGTTGTTTGCAGTGCACGGCGCCTTTGCCGTGGGCATTCTGTGGAGCGTGATGACGCTCGGCGTATACATTACGTTTCGGATTCTCGATATAGCCGATCTCACCGTTGACGGAAGTTTTGCGACGGGGGGCGCGGTTTCAGGCGTGCTCATCGCGCACGGTGTGCATCCGCTCCTTTCGCTTTCGGCGGCTTTTGCGGCGGGTATGCTTGCGGGTCTTGCGACCGGTCTCTTGCACACGAAAATAAAAATACACGTGCTGCTCGCGAGCATCCTCACGATGATCGCGCTGTATTCCGTCAATATCCGCATTATGGGAAAAGCGAACACGCCGCTGCTCGGCGTCAATACGATGATGACCTTTTTTACCGACAGGTGCGGTTTTACCGCGGCGAACGCTTCGCTTGCCGTCGGCGCCGTCTTTGTCGTGTGTATCGTCGCACTTATGTATTGGTTTTTCGGAACGGAAATCGGCAGCGCCATGCGAGCGACGGGAAACAACGAGCGGATGGTGAGGGCGCTCGGCGTCAACACGGACACGATGAAGATACTCGGTCTCATGCTCGCAAACGGTTTCGTCGCGCTGTCGGGCGGGCTCGTCGCGCAGAGTCAGGGATACGCGGACGTCGGCATGGGAACGGGCGTCATCGTTATCGGACTTGCGTCGATCATCATCGGGGAAGTCGTGTTCGGAAAGCGCTTCGCGTTTTGGTATAGGCTTTCGGCCGTCGTTTTCGGTTCGATCATCTACCGAATCGTCATCGCGATCGTACTGCAGCTCGGATTGAAATCGACCGATTTGAAATTGTTTACGGCGATCATCGTCGCAGCTTCCCTTTCCGTTCCCGTCGTCAAAGGAAGCATGGCGCACCGCCGTCGTTCGGCTATCCCCGGTACGAGGGCTTCGGATGCGGAGATCCCGCAAGATCGGGACGTGACCGACACGGCAGGAAAATAAGCGATGTTAAAATTATTCAACGTATCGAAAACATTCAATCGCGGAACGATCACCGAAAAGGTCGCGCTCAAAAACATCAATCTCGAAATCGACGACGGGGATTTTATCACGGTTATCGGCGGGAACGGCGCGGGAAAATCGACGCTGCTCAATCTCATCGCGGGCATTCACTTTACCGATACGGGCTCGCTTTTTCTCGACGGCATGGATTTGACCGGTATGCCCGAATACGTGCGCGCGAAATACTTGGGACGTGTGTTTCAGGATCCGATGATGGGGACGGCGGCGAATATGCAGATCGAAGAAAACCTCGCGCTTGCGATGAGAAGGGGCAAACGGAGAACGCTTTCATGGGGCGTGCAGCCTGCCGAACGCGCTCTCTACCGTGAAAAGCTGGCGCTCCTCGGCTTGGGGCTCGAAAACCGCATGACGAGCAAAGTCGGTCTTCTTTCAGGAGGTCAGCGTCAGGCGCTTACGCTGCTCATGGCGACGCTGCAAAAACCGAAACTGCTTTTGCTCGACGAACACACGGCCGCCCTCGATCCGAAAACCGCAAAAAAAGTGCTCGATTTGACGGAAACCTTTGTCACCGACGGGGGACTGACGACCTTTATGGTGACGCACAATATGAAAGACGCGATACGCTGCGGCAACCGCCTCATCATGATGAGTGAAGGGCGCATCATTTACGACGTGAAAGGCGACGAAAAGAAAAATCTTCGCGTCGAAGATTTACTCAAGCGTTTCGATGCTACAGGCGGAGAAGCGAACGACCGCCTTTTGCTTTCGTAACGGCAGGGGCGAAACGTCGGGGCGGGAGACGACGGTAAAAAATACTCCGATAAATCGATTGAAAATTATACGGTTATGTATTATAATTGGTAAATTGATGAGCTGAAAATAAAGCTGTACGGTTTAAGAGGTTTTGCATGAGCGATACAAATTCCATCAGATTGATCGAGAAATTTCCGTTTACTATGAAAGTGCTGTTTATGGGAGCGTATACTTTGCCGACGCTTGCGTTCGGTCCCTTTCTCGTCTTTATCCATGCGCTTTCTATGGCGGATCTTCTGCGCATAATCTTTACACCGAGCTCTTTGATAGGCTTAGTCATCTTCAACGTCGTTCTTCCGGCTTGTGTCTATGTGTATTATGAAACTACCATTTGCAAATACGACGGTTCGCAAGCATCGGTGCAGATCACGAATCGTCGCGCAAAGCATTTTGAAAATCTCTCCATAATCGGCGCGAATATCAACGGTTTTGCCTTGTTTGCGTTTACGCTTATAGCATGCCGTTTGCACGGTATCGAGCATCAGCCGCTTGTCTTGTTGTTGGTGGCGCCGGGCAGCGTATGGCTGTTCGCGCTGATTTCGTATATTCCGTTTCTTGAATATTTTGAAAAACATATTCACAATCTTCCGATGAAAAGCGAATATATAACGCTTTCGGTGTCCGTAAGAAACGCGGATATCACCGGTTTCAGTTTTTTAGGCGTTATTTTCTATGTGCTTGCACCGATGTTTTGTACGGCGAACGCAACGATGGACGCGCTTCCGTTGTTTTTAACGCGCGTTTTGCCCGTGCTTATCATAGGAAGCGCCGCCGCTATTTTCGATTCCTATCTTTTTATGAGCAATATGCAAAAGCGTATTGTATCGATGACGAAATTTTCGGCGTATCTTTCCAAAAACGATTATACGCAAAGGAGCCTCATCGTAACGAGCCGCGACGATTTCGGCGCCCTTATGTCGGACTTAAATCAATTCTACAACGTCATGCGCCGACTGCTCCGCGCCATTATGAGTACGGTTACAATTTCTACCGATTCTGCAGGAAGCCTTGCCGACGGTATGAGTGAAACGTCTTCGAGTATTACGCAGATCGTCGCAAACATCGAATCGGTAAAAAGCAAAATCGTCAATCAGGCGGCGGGCGTCGAAGAGGCGCAGGCGACCGTTAAAAGCATGGTTTCGTATATCAACGAACTCGACAAAAATATCGACCGCGAAAGAGCGAGTATCGATTCGTCTTCGACTGCGGTTGAAGAGATGGTCGCGAATATCCGCTCGGTGACGGGTACGCTGAAAGCGAGCGGGGCTGCCGCGCAAAAGCTCAGCAGTGCGTCCGATGACGGTCGAGCTGCGATGGAACAGGCGGTCGATCGTGCGCGCGACGTTCTCGAACGCTCCGAAGGTTTGCTCGAAGCGAGTAATATCATCCAGAATATAGCCGATCAGACGAACCTTCTCGCTATGAACGCCGCAATCGAAGCGGCGCACGCGGGAGAGGCGGGCAAGGGCTTTTCCGTCGTTTCCGACGAAATCAGAAAACTTGCCGAACAGTCGAACGAGCAGGGTAAAACGATCAGCGAACAGCTGCAGGAACTGCAGGAGTCGATTCAACAGGTATCGAACGGTACGATGCAGGTAAAGACTCAATTCGATACGATCTTTTCTCTTGCCGACGACGTCACGGAACAGAATCGTACCGTTATGACGGCTATGCAGGAACAGTCCGCCGGCAGCTCTCAAGTGCTCGAATCGATGTCCGAAATCAAATCTATGATCGAACTTGTCGTAAAGGGCTCTACCGAATTGACGAACGGCGGTAAGCAGATTGCGGCGGAGATGACATCCCTTGCCGGCTTAACGGAAGAGATCAACGGTGCGATGAGCGAGATGGCAAACGGAGCGCAGTCGATCATCCATTCCGTGCAGGACGTCGATTCCGCAACGGTGACGAACCGCGACAACGTCCAAAAACTTTCCGAAGAAATCAATACCTTTGCGGTCAACCGTTAACCGAAAGCTGCAACGTACGCGCGGCGATGCGATTCGATAAATCTCATTAAAGTGAACCGAGACTCGGCCGTCGAAGTGCACGCGCGGCGATGCGGTATTTCGCGCCGAGTACGTTTTAATAATTTCACCTTTTAATAATTGTATTTTTTCTCATTAATAATTGTATTTTTTCTCAATTTGCTATATAATAAATTTTATGATGGAAACGGAGAAAGATGATATTGGCAAATATGTCAAATTTTCAATCGGAGCAAAGCTTGTTCTCATTATTTCGGTGCTGACGATTTTAGCGCTCGGAATTATTACGCTTTTGGTTACGTACTTCGGCGGGCAGGATGTCAGAATCAGCGCCGAAGAAAACAACCGCACGGTAAACGCGCAGGCGGCAAGTTTGGCTGAAAAAGATCTGTCGTCTTTGCGTGCGAACGCGTTTTTGCTTTTGGATATTTTAAATAGAACGGAAAGCGCAAGTTCGTTTGCAAAGCAGGCGGCCGATTTTTACTTTGAGCGCAACCCTTCGGTTGCCGCGGTTTTGGTAACCGATTCGAACAGACCCGACGGTTTGGAGCGCAAACTGTTAAGTTCGGCGTTCTTTTTGTCGAACGAATTGGATCCTGCTTTTATCGATACTTTTTTATCCCGTGAACGGGATAGAATCCGTGAAACCGAACGCGGCATTACGAATGTGCTGAACGCTTCTCCCGTGTTCGAAAGCCCCCTTTTGGTGCTGTGCTACCCCTACACGGAGCGGGGCTTAAATCAGGGTTTGGCCGTTTTCTTTTCCGCCGAAAAACTTTCCGACAGTTTCGGAGCCGGAACGCTGCAAACGACGTATTTGGTCAACGACGACGGCGACATCCTCATTCACCCCGACTTCAACTTGGTAAAAAACGGCGCCAACGTGAGCAATTTTTCGCTGTTTACACGGATGAGGGAAAACGGCGATACGAACCGCCAGCTCCTCGTTACCGACGATACCGGCAAAAAATATTTCGGCTCGTACCGCCGCCTTTCTTTCGGCGAACTTGCCGTTTTAACGACCGCGGACGCCGACGTTCTTTTGGAACCGGTTGCCGATACGACGCGGCGCAATATTTATTTGAGTGTTATCGTATTGTTTCTTTCGATTGTGTTTATATGGTTTTTTTCCAAGTCGATAAGCCGCCCCGTTAAAACCCTTGCGCGCGCCGCCGGGCAAATAGAGCAGGGCGAATACGAACTCGATTTGAAGCCGAAAACGAAAGACGAAATCGGTCTTTTGACGTCGAGCTTCGTAAAGATGGGCAAGGGGCTTGCCGAGCGCGAGCGGCTTAAAGATTCTTTCGGCCGTTTTATCAATAAAGAAATCGCAGAGCTTGCCGCGCGCGGCGAGCTTGCGCTCGGAGGGGAAACGAAAGACGTAACGGTTTTCTTTTCCGACATCCGCTCGTTTACGGCGATTTCCGAAAAACTTACGCCGGCGGAAGTCGTCGAATTTTTAAATGAATATATGACGGCGATGGTCGAATGCGTGAACGCGACGCACGGCGTCGTCGACAAATTTATCGGAGATGCGGTTATGAGCGTGTGGGGCGCACCGACTTCGGCGGGAAGTCCGAAAGAAGATGCGCTCAACTGCATCCGCGCGGCGCTTCGCATGAGGGCTGCGCTCATAATCTTTAACCGCGGCCGCGGCGGCGATAAAAAGCCCGTTATCCGCATAGGCTGCGGTATCAATTCCGGTCCCGTCGTAGCAGGTCAAATCGGTTCGGTAAAACGAATGGAGTACACGGTTATCGGAGATGCCGTAAACCTCGCATCGCGTACGGAAGCTTTGAACAAGCCGATGGGAACGGATATCCTTATTACCGAGTACACGTATGCGCTTGTACGCGACCACGTACTCGTCGAAGAGATGCCGTCCGTTACCGTCAAAGGCAAAGAAAAGCCGCTTCGTATGTTCGCCGTCGTCAATATGCCTGCCGAAAACGACATCCCCGGCGCAGGTGCGAAAGGTCCGAAGTCGCTTGCGCAGATCAGGCAAGTGCTCGGAATCCCGACTCCCGATTTCGCAAAGGTAAATCTCAATGAAGACGAAAAAAGTACAAAATACAGTCCTGACTTCGTATCGGGCGTATTGCAGGATATCTTCGTTGTACTCTTTTCTCTGGCCGTCATCGGCTGTACCGCGTTTTTACTTTTTAATAATGTAAATAAAACGATCGAGCGGAACGATAAGGTGCCGGTCGCAACCGTTTCGTATAAATACAAAAGCGTGCAGCGAAAATTCCTCGACCGCTCCGTATGGGACAGACCCGTGCAGTATTCGCCCGTATATAACGGTGACATTATCCGTACCGCGCCTTCATCGGAAGCGACGATTAACTTTCCCGATCAAAATGTGATAAATGTCGGCGCGAACACGATGATCCAGATTTTCAAACAGGCGCAAAAAGACGAAACGGCCGTGCAGGTTGACGAAGGAAAAATTTCGGTGCAGACGGCAGGTTCGGCGATAGCCGTGCGCTCGGATAACGCATCGGTCAATGTGGAAAAAGATTCGGTTTTGCACATGCAAAAGCTTGAAGGCGAAGATGCCTCCGGTGCTTCGGGCGGTGTATTGCGTTTGAGCGTCGAAAGGGGAAGGGCTGCGCTCGTCAAAACGGACGGCGGTTTTACCGAAGCGGATTCTGCGTCGCAAGGTGAAATCTTAACCGAAGGGACGGTTGTGAATGCCGCTTTCGGTTCCGAGGCGGGAACGTCCGATACCGCAGGCACCGAAAATCGCCCCTTTGTTTCGGTTATAAGTCCCGCTCCCGAAATGAAAATATTGAACAAAAATGCCGCCGGTAAAGCGGCTGCGGTTCCGTTTAAATGGTACAGCTCTTTTGCCGATAACAGCGAATTGATTTTTGAAAGGTCCCGCAGCCGCGATTTTACGCAAAACGTGCGCCGCGTGTCGGTTACCGGCTTAAAAGAGCTGACGGTCGATGAGGGTTCCGGTACCGTTTATTGGAGACTGTACGCCGCCGAAAAAGGAGCGGGAGACGCTTCTTCCGATTCGGGAAAATTTACCGTCTTGGCCGCGCCCCCGCCTGCGCTTCTTGAACCTGCGGGCGACAGGCGCTATGCGTATAAAGAAGCGCTTCCTGCCGTGCGCTTTTTGTGGAAGGGCAACGATGTGTGTTCGTCATACGTACTCGAAGCGGCTTCCGATCCCGACATGAAAAATCCCGCCGTTACAAAGCAGGTGAGCGGCGAATCGGTTTCGTTCGTGCTTCCCCGCGACGGAACATGGTACTGGCGTTTAACGCCGATTTATGCGGCGGAAGACGAAGCGAGCCGCACGCCGACTCCCGCATCGGTTTTTCATATCGAAAAACAAAAAACCTTTGCACCCATAGAACAGTTTGCGCCCGGAAAAATCGCCGATACGGCCGAAGGCAAAAGCGTAACCTTTTCGTGGAAGAACGTAAGGGAAGTAAAAAAATACCTTGTGCGCGTTGCAAAAACCGAAGCGATGAACAATCCCGTTTTGGAGCGTTCTTCCGACATCAATTATTACGAGCTGAAAAACGCTGCAAAAGCGCTCCCGAACGGCACTTATTATTGGACGGTCGAAGGGCTCGATAAAAACGGCGAGCGATTGACTTCGAGTGCGGCTTCCTCTTTTAAAACGCGCGACAGCGAAGTTATCCTTCGTTCGCTTTTTCCGCCGGACAATTACGTGTTGGCCGACACCTTGTGCCTCGATACGCGCTTTACGTGGAAGACGAATTTGGAAGGCGAGCAGCGCTTTCAAGTGTCTTTGTCGCCCGATTTTGCATCTCCCGTCCTCGACGTAAAAGCGCAGGGCTCCGGCATCGAAGGTCTCATGCTCGAGCGGGGCGACTGTTATTGGCGAGTGGCGGTAAAAAGCGAAGACGAAACCTTTCATACGCCGGCTAAAAAGCTGAACATCGCCCCCGCGCTCAATCGGCCGGAACTTATCGGCATAGGTGATTCGGTCGTTGTCCGCCCCGATGCGAAAACGACCTTTGCGTGGACGGCCGTTCCGCTTGCCGATTATTATCAGGTAAAAATCACCGAGCCGGGCTTGGATTCGCAGCCCTTATACGAAAATCTGTACATTACCGACACCGAAGTAAAAATGGCTTTACAGTCGATACGAGAGGGGCGGTACGTTATACACGTGCAGGGTTTTGCCGCGGCGACTGTAACGTCGAGCAGGCGTTACAGCTATGCCGCCGATAAAACCTTCGACTTAAAGCATCTTCGCCCCGTCGAACTCGTGTCTCCTGTGCGCGGTGCAAGAATAAGCGGCGTCGATGCGGCGCTCAAACCGGGCAGTTTGCAATGGAGTTCGGTCGAAAAACCCGTAAAAAGCCGCCTCGTACTTGAAAAGATAGGCAAAGCAGGCAGTTTAATTTCGGCTTCGAATCCCGATTATACGGTAGCCCTTCCGCCGCTTGAAGCCGGAACCTACCGCTGGCGGGTCAGCGCGACAACCGAAGACGGCTTGGACATTTCGTCGGTACGGGACGGGATATTTACCGTTTTACCCATACCTCCGCTTGCAAAACCGGCCGTTTTTTCTCCGGCGGAAAACGAAACCTTCGGTGCAAACTTTTTCAAAACGAACCGCAGTATCGTGTTCCGCTGGAAAAAGAACGCGGAAGCTACGCATTATTCAATCAAATTATACAACGCTAAAAATCAAAAGATTTTCGAGCGCAACATAGACGCAAACGAAGCTTCCGTGCCGAGCAAGGCGGACGAATGCGTCTTTACATTTACCGATCTTGCCAAATTATCGCGCGGAACGTTTTATGCCGACATACGCGCCCAACGGCGCCTAAAAAACGGCTTATTATTCCAAGACGGGAACGCTTCGGTGCGGCACTTTGTCATCGATTTGCCGCAAACGCAAAAGATCGAAACCGACGATACGGGGGTTTTGTATGGACGATAAACGATTTTTTGCAGCTTTGTGTGCGCTCGTCTTTTTTGTATGTCCGCCGTTCGCACAGGCGCAGACGCCTGCCGGTACGAGCAATCCCGCCCAAGAGCAAACGGGCAAAAATCCCGCTACGGAAGGAATGGCCGACGAAAAGACAGGGGAGACGACGCACTATTTTATCGAGGAAAGCGACCGAGGTGCGATTTTATATCAGCGGCTTTCATGGCAGGCGGTTGAAGATATTTTTGGCTACGAGTTCGAACTCGAAAAAGAAGACGATAACGGCAACTGGCGCAGAATCGATAAAAAACCGGTAAAAGACAACTTTACCGATGTGTCGCTGCCGCCGGGAACTTACCGCTATAAAATAACCGTCATCAATCTGCTCGGACAGGCCGAAGCGTCCAGCGCTTACCGCAATTTTGAAATTTTGATCGCGCACCAGCCGGAAGTCGACTCCGTATCGCCGCAGCTCATCTATTTGGATGAATTTTTCGACGGCATCTTTGCCGCATCCGGTGCGTACTTTTTGCGCCACACCGTATTTTCTCTGAGCAAACAAGGGGGCGCTCCGATTCCGCTTGTGCCGACCGAGCTTTCCAAAGACGGAAAAAAAGTCCGCTTTGAATTGAACTTAAACAAGTTCAATCCGGGCGTCTATACCTTTACCGTACGCGACATAAGCGGCTTAACCGACAAAAGCAAAACCGTAACTTTCAAATTCCAAAAGCCCGTGGACGCCTATGTGTCGGCAGGCTATGCGTTTACCGGCTTTGCCGGAGAAAGCGTCTTTCAAACGTTCTATAACAGGAACGTCGCCCCCTTGGGCGGTATGTTCCGCTTTTCGCTTCTGCCGATAAAAAGAACCTACGGTCACTTCGGCTTTAACCTGACCTATTCGGCCGCAATGATGAACGCAAAACGCGATTATTACACGCTGAACGGTACGCTCATGACCGCACAGCTGAATGCGGTGTACATATATCCGCTTATAAAACACCGCTTAAACCTTGACGTGCACGCGGGTTTCGGCGCCGCCTTTTTGGTAAACAGCCGCTTCGTGTTTGAGGGTTCGGGCGACGTAAAAAGTCCCGCGTACTGGTATTGGGGGCCGGGTATCGGTGCCGGAACCTCGCTGCAGCTTTTAAATGTATTCAAAAAGATGTATGTCGAAGCCGGCGTCGAACACTTTATCGTGTTCAGAAAAGGTATGCCGAAGTACATTGTTCAGCCGGAAGTTTCGGTCGGCTGGATGTTTTAAGGGGAGTTGTTATGCGTAAGACCGTCACGCTGCTTATCGGCGCCGCTTCGGTTGCGGCACTGCTCGCGATAACCGCCTGCAAACAGTTTTCCGCGGATATAGAAGAAGATTTTTCGTATTGGGCGGCGGAGCCCGTCATCACCGGTTTTAAAATAGATCCGTCGGTAAAAACGCAACAAAATAATAACCGTGTTCTCTGCGTACCGTCTGCAGGCCCCGTAACGGTTACGATGGAAGTGCACAATCCCAAAAACTTTTCGTTTATAATGCCGAATTCTCCCGGAGCGCCGACGGATATCGTAAGCTTCGGGGACGACAAGGTAAAAGGTTCGGGCGGCGCTAAGCCAGTCTACGGCGCCGATTATACGCTTGTGCCGACTTCGGACGGCAAAGCGCTCGAGCTGACGTATACGTCCGCCTTTTTAAAAGCAAACGAGTGGAGCGATGCAAATATCGGTGCTTCAATAAAGCTGTACAGTACCGACGGCAGAAAGTTCAATCAAACCTATAAGTTCGATTTGGAAGCGAATACGCCGCCGCCGGATCCCGCGCCCGTTGAGGCAGCGGCCGGTAAAATTGCGCTTTTTAAAACATATACGGCCGATTCGCAGGGCAAACACTATTACGTTCTGTGCTTTAAGGCGGACGACTTACCCGGCGAAAACATGCCGGCAGGCGTTCCGCTGCACAGTGATCTTTCACACGTGTACGTGAGTAAAAACGGCGGCACTGAAACGGCATATCCCGTTACGCTTACTACAGGACATACCGACTTCGATATATCGGACACTTCCAACACCGCCTTTATCGCGTACTCGGATGTCGATTCATTAGATCCCGCGGAAGCGGCGGTTTTTTCAGGCAGCCCGCAGCCGGGCATCGTTCCTTCAGGTCCGTGGGTGCTCTATCTTAAAACGAACGTTCCGGTAGGTGAGGCTGCGGCAAAATACGGCATACGGCTCTTTGACGGAAAGCTCTATTCCGCGCGTGCGGAACAAAGCATAGGTAAGCGCGAGCTTCCCGCTCCTAAGGTATTTGCCCATGCGGATATGGATACTACGGCGGTTTCGGGCGTATATACGGAAAAAGGCGCAACGAATGCCTCCGGCAACGAAGACCTCAACGCGACAAACAGCGCGGCTCATAGCGGCAGCGTAACCGATCCCATACCCGTGTACAGCGCATACGGGAATGCGGTAAAACTCTTGGTTAAAAAAGATGACGGTAATCCCTATCCTGCAGGCGTTATCCTAAGACAGGGTGTTCAACTGGTATCGGGTTCCGGCTTGAACGGCTCCATAGATGTTAAGTCTGATTTCATTAAGCTTCCTTCTCCGAAGGACGGAGGCGGTGAAGCCGTGTACAAAGTTACCGTTAAGGCAACGGGAGAAGGCTTTGACGACAGTATTGAACGCACGCTGTATTACAAAGTGCGCAGGGAAGTAAAGGCGGTCAGCAGTACTTTGCCGATGTGGCACATATTGAAAAAAGCAATTGACGAGACAAGTGCGGGCGGTACGGTCGTTGTAAACGGAGAAATAAAAGCGACGGACGCTGGCGGCAATAATGGTGAAATCACCATTGGTAAAAGCCTTACCATAGAAAAAGCAGACGGAGCAACTTCTGCCGTTATAAACGCAAATAAAAACAATCTTTCGAACGGAAATAAAGACCGCATCTTCAAGGTAGAAAGCGGCAAAACGCTCACGCTTAAAAACCTGACGCTGAAAGGTGGCATGAGACCTACCGGCGGCGGCGCCGCCGGTATCTTCGTTGATTCCGGCGCTGCCGCATCTCTTACCGATTGCCGCATTATAGACTGTGTGAACAAAAGCGGAGAAGGAGGAGCCGTGTATACGAAAGGCACGCTCAGTTTGACGCGCGGTTCGATCAGCGGAACGGGCTCTTGGGAAGGCAATCAGGCAAAAGACGGGGGCGGCATCTATGTCAAAGAGGGCAGCTGTACCCTTACCGAAACCAAGATACTGAATAATTACGCCGACGGTGGTATCGGAACGGGCGAAGGAAAGGGCGGCGGTATATACATAGAGAAGGGAACGTGTGAGCTCGACGGTGTGACGCTGCAGAGTAACACGGTAAAAAACGGTTCGCCGAATAAGGGTAAAGGCTCGGCCGTCTATTTGGCAAAGACAGCCTCCGACACGCCGACCCTTACGCTCAAAGACAATGTGCAGATAGGAACAAGCGATCCGAATTCAAATACCGTGTGTTTGGGCTATGTCGAAATCGGCAGTACAATACACACCGCTTTTGTTTCGGCAACATCCGCCGACTTGAGCGATTCCTCTCATATCAACATTGAACCCGAAGACTATATAAAGCAAAGCAATCAGTGGTTGATCAGGGGAAAAGGTATAAAGCAGAAAAAAGATAAGTTTCATTTAACGAATATGCCGACCGGAGAAACATGGGAATTGTCTGAAACTGTTGGCGGAATTACACATAATAATGAATTGCAGCTTCAAAGGAAGAGTACTGTGCTGACTGCTCCGACTGCAGGAAGCTGGAAAGCGCTTAGAGAAATCGTACAAAGCCTATCCGATAACGGGACTTTGATCCTCAACGGGACATTTACGGCAACTTCCGGCGATGACAGCGGTGAAATCGTCATCGACAAAAACCTCACGATAAAGAAAGAGGAGAGCGCAAGTTCTGCCGTTTTGAACGCCGATACTAAGTGCCGCATTTTCAAAGTGCAAAACGGCAAGATGCTCACGCTTGAAAACCTGACGCTTAAGAACGGGATGGCGACAGGAACAGACGAGGAAGGTTACGGCGGGGCAGTGTACACAAAAGGCGGAACCGTCAACATGACAACCTGTACCCTTACAGGTAACACGGCGGCAGGCGGCACCAACGGCTACGGCGGTGCAATCTTTGCAAGCGGCGCAACCGTCGATATGACAAACTGCACTTTTACGAGCAACACGGCGGCAGGCACCACTGGCGCAGGAGGTGCAATCTTTGCACAAAAAAACGGCACCGTTGCCTCCTCCGTAACAATCAGCGGCGGCACTATCGGCGGCACGGGTGCGGACGCAAACAAGGTTACCGATATGTGGGGATTCGGCGGCGGCATCTATGTAAATGATGGCTGTATCTTGACGCTTAACGAGTACACAGACGACGGCGGCGTCAAGCATGGTGTACGGATTATCGGCAACGAGGCGGGAAGAGCCGGCGGCGTGCGTGCAAACAACTCAACCGTTACCATGGAAAACTGCACCATCAGCGGCAATAAGGCGACAGACAACTCCAACTTGGGCGGTGGCGGGGGCGTGTATACTCATGGGGGAACGCTCACCATGACGCGATGTACTCTTACGGGCAACACGGCAGTAAATAACGGCGGCGGCTTGAATATCGAGAAAGGAATCGCCGTCATAACAAACTGCACCCTTACGGGCAACACGGCAAAGGAAAACGGCGGCGGCGTGTATGTAGACGGCACAATGACTATGTCCGGCAGCGCAACCGTGACACCCTCTGTCGGAAGCGATATAGACAAACCGGGCAAAAACGACGTGTATTTGAAAAGCGGAAAGACGATAACCGTTAACGGTAAGCTTAACCCCACAGGCGGAACGGCGGCGCGTATTACGCCTGAAACCTACAGCGAAACTCCGCAAGTGCAAGTGCTTACGGGCGCTATGAAGGACTACAATAACTACACCAAGTTCACCGTAACGCGGGCATCCGGTCGAAATTGGTCTGTTAACGACAAAGGGTGTCTAAAAAAACAGTAAAATAAACTACGGAAGAAAAATGAATAATTGGTAATTACCGATTAAAAAAACTTTGATGAGGAGGAATATATGACAAAATCTAAAACTTACAAAACGAAAGGAGCCGCGGCAATCGTTACAGCCGCAGTTTTGGCGCTCATTGCGCTGTTCGGTATGACCGCGTGCTCAAATGCGGCGCAACCCGATGCGGGCGGGAATTCCGCCGGCACTTCGACGCCTAAGTATACGATACACTTCAGTGTCAGAAGCGGACTCGGCACGTTTAAAGCGGCAGTTGACGGCAAGGAAATCCATACCGGCGATTCAGTCGAACAGGGTAAGTCTATTGTCTTTACCGCAGAACCCGATTCCGGCTATGAGGTGGGACAGTGGACAAACGGCGGTACGGTCATTGACGAAGCAGGCACGGACAAGACCTACACCCACACCGTAACGGCAAATGCGTTCATAAGAGTGAAGTTTGTACTGCCTGCCCCCTTTGTCGAAGGCGGTGCCTCCCTCATCTTAAGCCCCGATAAGCTCGACATCACAGTTAAGGGAACAACCGCCGACGGCACCTCTGTTTCAGTTGAAGGCTGTACCGAAACAACGCTTATAAGCGGCACCGCAACCGTGCTGCATGCAAAAAGCACAAAAGTAATTCTAAAAGGCAAGATCACTGAGCTGGACTGCAACCGCAATCAGCTAACTGCCCTTAACGTGCAGGGCTTAACCGCTTTGCAAGGGCTGAACTGCTGGGGCAATCAGCTTACCGCACTTGACGTGCAGGGCTTAACCGCTTTGCAAGGGCTGAACTGCTGGGGCAATCGGCTTACCGAACTTAACGTGCAGGGCTTGACCGCTTTGCAAGGGCTGTCCTGCTTCGCCAATCAGCTCACCGCACTTAACGTGCAGGGCTTAACCGCTTTGCAAAGTCTGGACTGCCACTTGAATCAGCTCACCGCACTTAATGTGCAGAGCTTAACCGCTTTGCAAAGGCTGTGGTGCTACGGCAATCGGCTTACAGCAGACGCATTTAAAAAGCTCTTTGACGATTTACCGGTTCGGGCGGATAGTGATAATGCAAGTTGTTATCTTTACACCGAACAAACCGGCGATACCGAAGGCAATCATACGTACTTTAGCGCCCCGTCGGATTTAGCGGATGCCTTTAATAATGCAAAAACGGTAAAGAAGTGGGAGATGTATAAGTTGAATGGAAGCGGGAATTTTTCTGAGATCTAACGCTGCGATACGAGCCGCCTTGCTCGAGACTCTCGTATCGGGCAGTGCGGCGGTATTAATCGGTATACCGTTATACGTCCTGTGTAACGGTATACCGAAACGAAAAAACGGATATTCGGCAAATGGAACTTTTACCGCCGTCCGAACGGTATCCGCTTTTCCGTATGTCGTTTCGTGCTCGCGGCGTTGCGCACCGCCGTGACCTTTGCTATAATGATTTTATGACACGGGAAGATAATGCTGCGACGCGTGCGGTGCGCCGCTCGACGCTTAAATCGATTAAAGCGAAAAAGAAAGAACGTCTCAAACAGATAAAAGCGAATTACGATTCGGAAATCCGCGAAATAAATATCAAATACGCGAAAGATCCCGAACGTCTGCGTGCCAAATACGCCGCCGACGATTATGCGAAAAGCGAGCGGGCAAAGCGCCGCGCCGAACGAAGGATCGAACACGAACAGCGGCGTATTGAAATGCAAAGCAAAGAAAGGCGTCTTTCTCTCGGCGAAGAGATTTTCAGCGCAATCGTGCAGGGGCTCGGTGTGCTTTTGTCCGTTGCGGCGACCGCCGTTCTTGCCGACCGCGCCCTTCAGCATGCCGACGGTGCGCTTCGCGTATTGTACGTTTCCACATTCGTATGCAGTACGGGATTGATGATCGTCATGTACATCATGTCGACGCTGCATCACGCGCTTGTGTCCGAAAACGCAAAAGAAGTGTTCGGCAGGCTCGCTCATTGTTTTGTCTTTTTAGTGCTGGGCAGCGCGTATACGTCGTTTATATTGATTTTTGCACGCGGCGTCGGAGGCTGGGTGCTTTTCGGTCTCGTGTGGACAAGCGCCGTCGTCGGTATCGTGCTGTACGCGGTATGGGGAAGCGAACTGAAGATAACCAATACCGTATTTTATTTCGTCATCGGCTGGGCTGGACTTTTTCTCGTTCGGCAATTTTATCTCGGACACGCCATACGCAGTTTCGTCTATCTCATCATTTCGGGGCTTTTGTACAGTTTAGGCTGTGTATTTTTTTTGCTGCACAAAATCAAATATATGCCTGCCGCAGGGAACGCCGTTATGCTTTTAGGGACGCTGTACTTGTACGCTTCGCTTTTCTTTTCCGTAGCATGAGTTTTATAGAAGCGGTGCCGCGCGGCGGCGTGTGAGCGCACCGTATGCTTGTCGATTTTCATACGCATTTGCATGCATACCGGCGCGGAGATGAGCGGGATGCGGCGCTCGAATGCATTCGGCAAAATGCAATCCTCACGGTCGCATCCTCCGTGGACAGGGCGACATGGAACGAAACGCTTTCGGAAGCTCGCTCCTTTGCTTTGCACGGGAAAAAATTAATAATTCCGACCTTCGGTATTCATCCGTCGTATTGCGCCGGTTTGCCGGAAAGCGAAAGAGAACTTGCCGATCTGCTTGAGCCGTATCTGTGTGCATCGCCGATCATCGGAGAAATCGGACTCGATTTTTATTGGGAAAAAAAGATATCGCACGAAACGCAGGAACGCGTGTTCCGTTGTATACTCGACCATTGCGAACGTACGGAAAAATATTGCGTCGTGCATACGAAGGGCGCCGAATCGCGCATCGCAGACATCCTTGCGGATTTCCCGCATGCAAAGCCCGTCATCCACTGGTATGACGGGGCGGACTTGCCGTACGATGTTTTTTTATCGCGCGGGTATATGCAAACTTTCGGCTGCGAAGTGCGCTATTCCGATCATATCAAAGCGCTGCTCGCTCGGACGCCTCTTGAGTTTTTGCTTTCCGAAACGGATAATCCGACGGGAGAAGTGTGGCTCGGAGGCGAGGATTCGTCGCCGCTTTTGATAAAGCGCGTAGTGCGCGATATCGCGGAAGCGAAGGGGATCGAAGATACGGAGGCGGAATCGATTTTGCAAAAAAACGCCGAGAAAATTTTTGCGGCGGCGAATATCGATTACCGTACCGTCTAGCATTGTTCGGCGGTATCGATTATACTGTGCGGGTTAACTTGAAGAGGAATTGTTATATGGTGCTGTATAAAGAATTTATTGAAAACGACAGGGACTATCTGTCCTATGAAGATTTGAAAAAGAATTTTAAAATTAAAATTCCCGATAATTTTAATTTTGCATACGATGTCGTAGACCGCTATGCGGCCGAAGATCCTCAAAAGCGGGCGCTCGTGTGGTGCGACGATTCGGACGAAGAACATATATTTACGTTCGCCGATATTTCGGAGATGTCGAAGCGCACTGCCAATTTTCTGTCGGCGTACGGCATCGGAAAGGGCGATTCCGTCATGCTCATCTTGCGCAGGCGGTATGAGTTTTGGTGGTTTATCATTGCGCTGCACCGTATCGGCGCGATCGGCATCCCTGCGACGGATCAGCTGCTCGAAAAAGATATCGAATACCGCAATAAAGCCGCCGAAGTGAAGATGATCATTTCATTCGACGAACCGAAAGTGCAGGAAGAGATCGAAAAATCGCTTGCAGCTTCTCCGTCGGTAAAGACGCTCGTAACCGTCGGAAAGGAGCGCGGCGTATGGGTGAACTTTCATAAAGAGATTGAAAAATACGATGCGCGCTTTGACCGGCCGACGGGCGACAAAGCGACGTGCAATGAAGATATCATGCTGCTGTATTTTACGTCGGGTACGTCGGGTTATCCGAAAATGGTTCAGCACAATTTCGTATATCCTCTCGGACACATCGTTACGGCGAAGTATTGGCAAAATGTCGTGGACAACGGTTTGCATTTGACGATAGCCGAAACGGGCTGGGCGAAAGCGGTGTGGGGAAAACTCTACGGTCAGTGGCTTGCGGGTTCGGCGGTCTTTTCGTACGATATGACGAGCTTTAAGCCGGACAGAATGCTGCAAAAGATTGCACATTATAAAGTGACTACCTTTTGCGCACCTCCGACCGTGTACCGTTATCTTATCCGGCAGGATTTGAAAAAATACGACCTGTCGAATCTGCGCTATTGCGTGACGGCGGGCGAAGCGCTCAACGCGGAAGTATACAATAAATTTTACGAGCAGACGGGCATTAAAATGTTCGAAGCGTACGGGCAGACGGAAGCGACCGTCATTATCGGCAATTTTCCGGGTATGGAACCGAAGCCCGGTTCTATGGGAAAGCCCGCGCCGGGTTACGACGTCGACATCATCGCGCCGAACGGCATGAAATGTAAAGCGGGAGAAGCCGGTGAAATCGTCATCCATGTCGACAAAGAGCGTCCCTTCGGTTTGTTTTCCGGTTATTACCGCGATTTTTCTCTGACGGCTGCGGCCTTCGACAGCGGACTCTATCATACCGGCGATACCGCGTATTACGACAGCGACGGCTATTTGTGGTTTATCGGGCGCAACGACGATATTATTAAAAGTTCCGGTTACCGCATCAGTCCGTTCGAAGTCGAAAGCGTGCTGATGAAACATCCGGCGGTACTCGAATGCGCAGTGACGGGCGTCGAAGACAAGCGGCGGGGTCAGCTCGTCAAAGCGACGATCGTGCTCAATGCCGGTTTCGAGCCGTGCAAAGCGCTTGAACTCGAACTGCAGGATTACGTAAAACATCAGACGGCGAGCTATAAGCACCCGCGCATCGTTGAATTCGTAAAGGAATTGCCGAAGACGATCAGCGGTAAAATTCGCCGTGTCGAAATCCGCGAAAAGGATAAAGAGACTTCGTCCGGAAAAAAAGACAAGACGAATCACTTTAAATTTTAGCGCGCCGAAAATTATGCCGTGAAAAATTAATAATTTCCAAGGATGCGCTTTGTGTACGGGGCGATTTTGGGAGACATAATCGGCGAGCCTTATGAGGCGGGAGGCAATCCGAAGACAAAGGATTTTCCGCTGTTTTGCGCCGAGCCTCGGTTTACGGACGATTCCGTGATGACGATCGCCGTGTGCGAAGGAATTTCGGCGGCGGGTCTCCGCGCGGATGAGCGGACGATGAAAGCGGCTTTGACGGTAAGTATGCTGCACTGGGGACGAAACTATCCGAGCGCGGGTTACGGTGAAAGATTTTACCGTTGGCTGCACAGTGCCGACCCGAAACCGTACGGCAGTTTCGGAAACGGATCGGCGATGCGGGTGTCTTCGGTCGGCTGGCTTTTTAAAACGCTTTCGCGGACGCGGCAGGTCGCTGCATGGAGCGCCGAGATCACGCACGATCATCCCGAAGGAGTCAAAGGCGCAGAGTCGGTTGCAGCGGCGATTTGGCTTTCGCGGAACGGGTACGCAAAAACCGAAATCAAAACCTATGTCGAAAAAGAATTCGGCTATGATCTTTCACGCACGTGTGACGAAATCCGCCCCTTCTATGTTTACGAAGCATCCTGTCAAAGAACCGTGCCCGAAGCGATGACCGCATTTTTGGAAGGGTGTGACTTTGAAGACGTTATCAGAACCGCGGTTTCTCTCGGCGGCGACTGCGATACGCTTACCGCTATTGCCGGAAGTATGGCCGAAGCGTTTTACGGTATCCCCGAAGACATGAAGGCGAAATGTATCGAACTGACGCCGGACGATATGCATGCGGTGATGAAAGAATTCGACAAAATCGCGCATGCGAAAAAAAATCGCTGAGCGTTTGCTTTTATCCGCGCGGAGGGGGCTGTCTCAAAAGTCGGTTACTTTCTCGACAGCCTGTCGAGTTTAAAATTAAGTCTTTATATTATAATGACTTAATTTTAAACGTCGCACATAAAATCAAGGAAGCTGTCCAAAAACTGAAGTTTTTGGACAGCTTCCGACTGCAATTCCTTATGAGGACACAAAGCGCGGCATTTATGCTCGCTTTGTGATAGACGCTCGGCAATTCCTGCGCGGGGAACTTCGCGCTCCGCGCTCGTTGCAAGTCGCGCGGGGAACTTCGCGCTCCGCGCTCGTTCAATGCACGGCACGGATGCCGTGTCGTATCTTGGCAAAACGGCTGCGTATTTTTGCTATGCAAAAATACGGTAGTGAGCGGTGCACGGATGCAGCGCGAACGGCCACTGCTCGGAATCTTATAGGAAGTCGAGAGTCGAAAAACGGCCGAGCCGTTTTTCTTTTATTGGAGACGCTCGGCAATTCCTGCGCGGGGAACTTCGCGCTTCGCGCTCGTTGCAAGTCGCGCGGGGAACTTCGCGCTCCGCGCTCGTTGCAAGTCGCGCACTGCTCGGAATCTTATAGGAAGTCGGGAGTCGAAAAACGGCCGAGCCGTTTTTCTTTTGTTGGAGACGCACAGGATTGTTGCGCACTGCTCGCAATCCTGTGCTCTTGATTTTTTATATGCCGAAGCATACTATATATTACAAATAGCTATGATGAAGATCGTGTTTGAAAAAATTAAAAAAGGTGTGAGAAAGATTGCCGCTTCTCCTCTGACATTAAACGTGTTGTACCTCGTCGTGTTGGTCGAACTTATGCTGCTCCCGTTCAGTATGACCGGTATGGATTTGTTCAATCCCGAACAAACTTCCCGCCTGCTTTTCCCGTTCACCGTATTGCGGTCGGGGGCGGTAACGAGAGGTTTTAACTTTTTTTATATTTGCTGTCTTTCGTTTTTTCTTTTGCCGATAACGTTTATCGTCATCGTACTGTCGTTTTTTCGAAAAGAAATAACCAAACTCATCGTGTATCTGTGTTTGCTTATTTCTCTGACGTTTTACTTGGCGGCATCGGTTTGCGGAATCATTTTATTTGCGAATACCGCCCGCTGGTTTTCTTCGCTGAGTCCGCTCGCATATATTGCGTTTTTTTCGGCGTTTATTTTGCATTCGTGGCTCATCACCGTCGGAATAATTTCCATAAAAGCGCAAAACGAGTCCTATGTCGAATATAAAGAATTATTAAAAACGGAAGAAAAAAAAGAAGCCGTCATTCGGAAAAAGGCGGCGGAAAGATTGAAAAGGCGGAGTAAGGCCGAAGCCGGTACCGGTAAAAATTTTACCGTCGTAAAAGCTGCGATGAGAGAATGGGCGTATAGGGTGAGGACAATCAAAATCAAAACGCACATAAAGACGAAAATAACCGTCGTTATCCTTTTGACGATCCTTATCATTCTTTCGACGTTTATTTATACCGATCTGAATAATTATAAAGCTCTTGTTTCACAGACTGCCGACAATACGGGTAAAAATCTTGCGGAGCAGGTTGCCGCGATTTACGATTTTTCCGACGGACTGCATACGAAGATAAGCGCTTTTCTCGAAGGCATTAAAAAAACAAACGCGTCTTCTCCCTTTCCGTGTCAACGGGCGGACATCATTACGACGAGCGCTAAAACGAATATTTTGCTCGACGAAATCGATTATTCGACGGAGCTGCCGGAATTCGACGTTTTTTCATATACGACGGCTTCCGTAGAGATACATGAGATTCCTGCGGAAGAAAAAAGGATTTTGCCGTCGGAAGCCATTCAGTACATCGTCCATTTTCAAAATATCAACACGAGAGGCAAACCGATTTGCGAGCCGGGAAAGAACACGTGCGTTTACGTGTACCCCGTAACTTTTTCGCGCAAAGAAGGGCAAAAGCTTGTGGGATTTTCGGTCGTTACCTATTTGAAAGAAATTCTAAATCGGCCGTATTTTCAGGCGAAAGTTTTTATCCTTTCGATTTCGGTGATTTTTTTCTATGTTTCCATAATCGTCACGCTGTTCCTTGCGGACTTTATAGTAAATCCCGTTCTCTTCCTTTGCGGCAATATCAGAAGAACGGCGAACAGCCTCAGCGATATGCTCGCCGGAAATGCAAAGATCGAATCGGGCAAATTGATTTTTGAAGAAACCGTCAATACGAACGACGAGATAAAAAATCTCTCCGTCGAAATAAAAAATATCGTAGCGCTTGTACGCGGTATGCTTCCTTACGTGTCCTTTCATACGGTGCAGAACGCGGAAAAAAACACCGGCCGGTTGAGCGCGACGCGGGAACTGTGTTTTTTGTTTACCGATATCCGCGGCTTTACGAGCCTTTGTGAAAAAGTACCGCCGAAAGAAGTCATACGGCTTTTAAATCATTATCTCGATATCGAAACGAAAATTATTTTCGATAACGGCGGTGATGTCGACAAATACGTCGGCGATGAAATAATGGCGTTTTTTTCCGGGCCGAAAAAGGAAATCAATGCCTGCAAAGCCGCGATGGAAATCCGAAAAGCGATGTACCGCGAAAAACAGCTCGCGTTGGAAAAAGGGGCGGCCGCTATCGCCGTCGGTATCGGCATCAATTCCGGTTCCGTCGTATTCGGCTCGGTCGGTTCGGAAACTCGCAAAGATTTTACGTCGATCGGAGATACCGTAAACCTTGCAGCGCGGCTTGAAAGCGCGAATAAGGAATACGGTTCCAAATCGATTATCTCAAGAGCGGTTTATGAAAAGCTCGGAAAAGGTTTTGTGTGCCGCGAGCTCGACTATATAACGGTCAAAGGGAAAACAAAACCCGTGCGCATTTATGAAGTGCTGCAGGCGAAAGAAGCTGCGACCGATAAAATTATCGACTTAAAACGGACGTTCGAAACCGGTTTGTCGTATTATCGAAAGAGAAAATGGCATTATGCTAAAAAATATTTTTCCGAAAACGTGGAAAAATACAACGATGCGCCGTCAAAAGTATTTTTGAAAAGAATTGAACGCTATCAGGCATCTCCGCCGAAACGGGAATGGAAAGGCGTTTTTGTAATGACGGGGAAATAGCGATCGCCGGCGATCGCGTTTTGACAGCTGCAGATGTTGCATTTTGCAAGCCTTGCGTTTGCTTGCAATCGCATCGCGCTTTACGTTACAATAGAACGCTATGAAAGCTTCTCAAACGATTATTTCGACGCTGCGGGATTCTCCTGCGGATGCCGTCATCGAAAGCCACAAGCTTATGATGCGCGCAGGCCTTATCAGAAAATTGGCAAACGGATTGTACGCGTATATGCCGCTCGGTTTGCGTGCGCTGCGAAAAGCGGAAACGATTATCCGCGAAGAGCTCGATGCTGCGGGCATCCTTGAAATAAAACCGCCGGTCATTCAGCCGGGCGATTTGTGGAAAGAGAGCGGGAGATGGCAGACGATGGGACCGGAAATGCTGCGCGCCAAAACGAGAGGCGGACAGGATATGATCGTGAGCCCGACTGCGGAAGAAGCGTTTACGGCTCTCGTGCGCGACGGTCTTACCTCTTATAAACAGCTGCCGATCTTTATCTATCAAATCAATACGAAATACCGCGACGAAATCAGACCTCGCTACGGCGTCATGCGCGGCCGCGAATTTATCATGATGGATGCGTATTCGTTCGATGCGGATGCCCGTTCGCTCGACGAAAGCTATGAAAAATGTTCGCGCGCATACCGCCGTATTTTCAAACGCATGGGCATCAACGTGATTCCCGTAAGAGCCGATACGGGCGCTATGGGCGGAGACGGGTCGGAAGAGTTTATGGTCGAAAGTTCGGTCGGCGACAATACGCTCGTGCTCTGTCCTTCGTGCGGCTACGCGGCGAACGTCGAAAAAGCTTCGTGCAAAGCCGATACCGCTCTCGACGCTGCAGGCAAGGTGCAGGTTGCGGCAGACAAACCGATCGAAAAAGTTCCGTGTCCCGGAGTCGAAACCATTGCCAAGATGGAAACGTTTTTCAAAATGAGCGCTTCGCAGTTTATCAAAGTGCTCATCTACAAAGTATATAATTCCTCTCTCGATTTGACGGATGCGCCCGGAGGAGCCGCGTTCAAGCGCGAAAAAGACGAAGGCGGAAACGAATATTATCCGGAAAGTTTTTTTGCAGTCGCAATCCGCGGCGACCTCGACGTAAACGAAACGAAACTTGCAGCCGCGCTTAAAGCGAGCGGTGCAGAACTCGCGGGAGAAGAAGACGTCATAAAGTATTCGGGTGCGCCGCACGGATTTGTCGGGCCTGTCGGATTGACGAAAGTGCCGCTCGTTGCGGACGAAAGCGTTATGGTAAAAAAGGACGACGGTTCGTACGAGGTTCGCGTCCACGATACGGTAACCGGCGGCGGCGAAAAAGACATCGACAATATGCACGTCGAACCGCTGCGCGATTTTACGCCGTTTATGACGGCCGACGTGCGTACCGTAAAAGAAGGCGATGCGTGTGCCGTCTGCGGGCAATCGCTCTATACGAAAAAGGGCAACGAGCTCGGCCATATCTTTAAGCTCGGCGCAAAATACACGAAGGCGATGAACGTTTCATATCTCGACGTAAACGGCAAAGCGTGTACGCCGCTCATGGGCTGCTACGGCATCGGCGTCGACCGCACACTCGCGTCGATCATCGAAGAGCACCACGACGATAAAGGCATCATCTGGACGATGAGCACCGCGCCTTACCACGTCGCGATCGTGCCGATAAAATACGAAGGCCGCATGAAAGAAGTGTCCGACGGCATTTACGATGCGCTTATGAAAGCGGGCGTCGAAGTGCTGCTCGACGACAGGAACGAACGGCCGGGCGTCAAATTCGCCGATATGGATTTGATCGGCATACCGGTGCGTATCGTCGTCGGTGAAAAAAATCTTCCGAATGTGGAGATAAAAGAACGCTCGGCGAGTGAAGCGTCCCTCGTTCCCGCCGGCGATGCGGCGAAGCAGGCGGAAAAGATCGTGCGGGATGCGCTCAGTGCGCTCAATGCTTAAAATTCAATATAAAATCCGTAGGGTATAAAAGGGGAGGGATGACCGTAATGCAACCGATAAAAAAAATTAATAATCATTATAAGGCGATCGCCTGTGCGGCGCTTTTTTTGTGTATGAGAGCGGCGAACGCGCTTCCGGGGTTTACGCCGTACATCGAAGACGCGTCGGGCGAATACGTGTATTACGAAGATAAAACTTTTACGCGGAAATCTTACGTCGGCTTTCTCCGCTACGACGAAGCGACGTACGCTGCGCGCTATTATGCGCCGAAAACGGATAAAGACGCGCCGCTTTCCGTAACGATTTTTGTAACGCTCGATCCCGCATCCGATCACATGGAGATTACCGGCGAAAAGCAGATCGCATCCGGTTCTCCGCGCGACGGCGAAATCGTCAATTATCTTGAAGATATGATGTATACGCTGAATGCACACCGTATCAAAGCCGGCAGCATCGTTCGTGAACGCGAGCGGATCGTACCCGACGACATTATGCAGTTCGGCGGCGATGTCGTCGTCGAATACGATTACCTCATTCCGCTTTTCAATGTCGCGCGCATCGCAAAGGGAAGCGATATGTCGATCCTCTTCGACGTCGTAAGCGTCGGAAAGCTTGCGTCTTCGAGCGATGCGGCGTTTTCGAATTTTACGGGCTTTCCCGAATCCTACGCGGATAAAAAAAAGTCCGCGCCGCGAAAAAAAACCGCGGTAAAAAAAACGACGCTCTCGTTTGACGGGCAAAAACTTGACGCCGACGAAGACTGGGTGCAAAAGATGGACAATATGTGGATGCTCGGAAACGATGCGGTCATTTCCATGGCATCTCTTCCGAAACTTGCGGAAACTTCGCATCGTGCGGAAGCTCTCATGATCCGGCGCCTGCTCGAAGGAAACGGTACGTCTTATGCCGATTGGAGACGCGCTTCCGTGCGGAACGCTGCGGGAAGCTATACGCTCGGCGCGGTCTTTTACGATGCCGAAAAAAAACGGGCGACGCGCATCGTCAGAAAATTGACAAAAAAAGCCGACGGTTCGTACGCGTTTTTTACGATGAGCGTTTTCGAAGACGCGTACGCGGCGAACAAATCGTATTTCGAGGGCATCGCCGGTTCTTATACCGCCGTACAGTGATTGTATCGCCTGAATGTCCGATTTTGAAATTCGGCATTCAGGCTGATTAACCCGAATTTCGAGTTTGCCAGAACTCGAAATTTTCCAACCGTTTCGTACATCAATGCATGTTGAGTTCGAAAACAAATAAAATGATGCGGAGGCAAGGTTCCGGCTGCGTGCCGTTTCGAGCGTTAGGCTCACGGAAGCCTGTCTTAAAAGCTCGACTGCGGCTAAGCAGACGGGTTCTTGCCGAAAGCATACTTTTATTTTGAAATGCTTTCAGAACTCGGCATTCAGGCTGATTAACCCGAATTTCGAGTTTGCCAGAACTCGAAATTTTCCAACCGTTTCGTACATCAATGCATGCTGAGTTCGAAAACAAATAAAATGATGCGGAGGCAAGGTTCCGGCTGCGTGCCGTTTCGAGCGTTAGGCTCACGGAAGCCTGACTTAAAAGCTCGACTGCGGCTAAGCAGACGGGTTCTTGCCGAAAGCATACTTTTATTTTGAAATGCTTTCAGAACTCGGCATTCAGGCTGATTAATAATTTTATTGAAAGCTCGAACGCGACAGCGGAGAGCCTATCCACGTGCCTTCGCTTCCGAGATAATCTTCGCGCTGTCCTTCGATGATAAACTGCACGCTGTTGACGGTGCTGAACGAAGTCGCCGTGTAGACAATCTGCATGAGCTGTGCGAGGTAGCCCTGCACGCCGACGCTGTTGAACGAAAAGGCTTCGTTGAAATTGAGCGTTGCGATACCGTTTTTTACCGAAGCACCGAGAAGCCGTGTGCCTGAAGGGATCAACGTCATCGTGTTGCGCGCTCTTTCTTCCGCGCTCGGGCCGGCTAAAAGTGAGTTCAGCGTATCGGTGAGCGGAGAATCCGACTTCGGCAGTTTGCGCGTTACGATTTGGCGGCTCACCGATCCGTCGGATCCGATGACGACGAAGCAGAGCGGCACGTTTATCGTCGTCGCAGGCTGGGGTGCGCTTTTCGGACTTTGCGTTTTGTCGGTGTGCCGTGTATCCGTTTTCGGTTTTTCTGCAGGCTTCGCTTCGGTGCCCCGAGTGTCAGTTTTCGGCTTTTCAGCAGGTTTTGTTTCACCGTTTTTTTCGGCATTCGACCGATCGGCAGGTTTTTGCGCGTCGGGTATTGAAGTCGGTTTTTGTGCAATGTTTTCGTTTTGCTTTGTAACGCTCGACCGGTTATTTTCGGTGACGGACGACTCTGTCGAATTCGCTTCGGGTAAAATATCTATTTGAAATGCGTCGTCACCGCTTTTCGGATTTTGTTTTTGTTCGTGGTTTTGGACGAACTCAGGAGTCTTTCCGAACACGCGGCCGAAAAAATCGGTGTTTTGCAGATTTGAAAGTATGGTATCTTTTTTAACAAAAAAGAATACGAGCAGAATGAGCGCGACGAGGAGCCAGCACGCAAATGCAAATCCCGTATTCTTCTTTTTTGTATTCCGTTCAGCCATATCTACAGTATCGGTAGCATTTGCCCGCACTATTAGGGCGAATGTCAAGTTTCGAAACTATCAGCGGATAACGCTATGTTTCCGGCGAGGACGGCTACGGTACAATTGTCCGTAAGCGTGTACAAGTGCGGCTCTCACAGCGGACGCCCCGCTTACGCTCCGGTTGTGCTTTTAAGCGAGGCTTCCGCAAGCTGAACGCACAAAGTCGCACGCGGGTCTCCCGCTGTTGCGCCGCATCGTGTACGCTTGCAGCCGTTTCGGCACGCAGCCGAAACCTCGCCTTCGTATACTGTTATTCGTTTTCAAAACTTGCCATCCAATTGATGCACGAAACGGTTGGAAAAATTCGAGTTTTAGAAAACTCGAATTTTAACCTATTAGGGCGAATGCAGGGCAACCGTACCGAAACTATATTCGCTGAAAATATCGCATTTTTAAAGGTACCTCCAAAAAGTGCGGTTTTTAGAGGTTCCCTAATGAAAAGAAACGGCAGTTCTCCCGGCAGCAGCCCTGCCGTTTCGTGTGATTCGTCAGCCGGCCAAATATTCGTTTATGCTCGCCGCCGCTTTTCTGCCTTCGCCCATGGCGAGGATGACCGTCGCCGCTCCGAGCACGATGTCGCCGCCCGCCCACACTTTCGTTTTGCTCGTAGCCTGTTTATCGTCGACGACGATGTGACCGTGTTTATCCGCATCGAGGCCGGGCGTCGTCCGAACGAGCAGGGGATTGCTGCCGTTACCGAGGGCGACGATGACCGCATCGCACGGGATTTCGTGTTCGCTTCCGGGAATCGCGACGGGTCTCCGCCTGCCCGATGCGTCGGGTTCGCCGAGTTCGTATCGCAGCGCTTTGATGCCGCGCACGCGGCCGTTCAGCGCTCTGTCTTCGCTTTCGATGCCGAGCACTTCGATCGGGTTTTCGAGGAAGCGGAATTCGACGCCCTCTTCTTCCGCGTGGCCGACTTCTTCTTTTCGCGCGGGCATTTCATCGCGCGTTCTGCGGTACACGATGCTGACGTGTTCCGCGCCGAGCCGGAGCGCCATGCGCGCGGCGTCCATCGCGACGTTTCCGCCGCCCACGACGATGACGTTTTTCGCTTCGTAATACGGCGTGTCGGCAGTACCCTTCATATACGCTTTCATCAAATTGGCACGCGAAAGGTATTCGTTCGCGCTGAATACGCCGATGAGATTTTCTCCCGGAATATTGAGGAATTTCGGAAGTCCCGCGCCCGTGCCGATAAAGGCGGCGTCGAAGCCCTTTTCCGTCAAAAGCTGATCGAGTGTGTCGGTGCGTCCGACGAGAAAGTTCATTTCGAATTTGACGCCCATCTTTTTCAGATTGTCGACTTCCTTTGCGACGATGTCTTTCGGAAGACGGAATTCGGGAATACCGTAAAGCATGACGCCGCCGGCTTTGTGGAACGCGTCGAATACGGTAACGTCGTGACCCGCTCTCGCGCAGTCGGCCGCGACCGTGAGCCCTGCAGGCCCAGATCCGACGACGGCGACTTTTTTACCCGTCGCTTTTGCGACCGTCGGCAGCGTCGTTTTATTGTTCGTGCGTTCCCAATCCGCGACGAATCGTTCGAGCCGTCCGATCGAAACCGCTTTATCGACCGTTTTGTGAATCTTTCCGACCGTACATTCCTGTTGACACTGCTTTTCCTGCGGGCACACGCGGCCGCAGATCGCCGGCAAAAGGTTCGTCAGTTTAATCGTGTCGATCGCCGATTTGAAGTCCCCCTTTTGGATTTCCGCGATGAACTGCGGAATCGCGATGCCGACGGGGCAGCCTGCGACACAGGGTTCGTTTTTGCATTGGAGACAGCGGTTCGCTTCGTTGATCGCCATCTCTTTCGTATAGCCGAGCGCGACTTCGCCCATTTCGTGCGCACGTTTTTTCGGATCCGCGACCGGCATTTCCTGAAGCGGGATCGCCATGCGGTCTTTCGGAGAAAGCGGAGCGGTTTTTATCTTCCGTTCGATTTCGTCGAATTCCTTTTTCGCCTGCGCTTCCAATTCATTTGCTGAAATATATTCCGTCATGATTATCGTCCTTTGTAATATTGTCCTCTATAAAACTTTTGCAGGAAGTTATCAGATTCAATTTCGCCCTGTTAAAATTATGCTTGCGCTTTTTGCTCGAGCACGCTTTCCAGTTTGCATTTATGGAACTCTTCCTGTTCCTGCGTTTTGAACGTGCCCATGCGCATCATCATATTGTCCCAATCGACTTTATGCGCATCGAAATCCGGTCCGTCGACGCACACGAATTTCGTTTCGTCGCCGACCGTAACGCGGCAGCCGCCGCACATACCGGTACCGTCGATCATAATCGTATTGAGCGACACCACCGTCGGAATATTGTATTTTTCCGTCGTCTTTGCAGCGAACTTCATCATGATGGGAGGCCCGATAGCGATGACTTCCGCAGGCGGCGTTTGGGATTTGCAGAGCTCATCGAGCGGCACCGTGACGAGCCCCTGCCTGCCCGCGCTTCCGTCGTCGGTCATGACGATAACTTCGTCCGCAACCTTTTTCATCTCATCGACGAAGATGAGCAAATCCTTGTTTCTCGCGCCGATGATCATAATCACTTTATTGCCGACCGCTTTCAGCGCCTGCACGATCGGATAACACGGTGCGACTCCGAAACCGCCGCCTACGACGACGACCGGCCCGTCGCGCTTTTCGATAACCGACGGATTTCCGAGCGGGCCCAGCACCGCAGCGATGGAATCCCCCGTCTTTTTTTGCGCGAGTTTATACGTCGTCGCTCCGACCGCCTGAAAGACGAGCACGACCCAGCCTTCTTCCGCATTCGCATCCGCGATCGTCAGCGGAACGCGTTCTCCGTAATCCTCGTCGAGCTGCACGATGACGAATTGCCCCGCTTTGCGGTTGCGCGCAATTTCGGGAGCTTCGAATTTCATGTAGTAGACGCCGGCGGAAATTTCTCTCTTTTCAAGAATTTTGAACATAGCATACCTTCGATAGAATAGATATCCGTTATTGTATAGGAAAGGGGAAAAAAAGTAAATCGAATTAAAGTTTTTAAAAATTATTTATCGAGTAAGATCTTTTCGGGATTTAAGGGGGAAAGCCTTCCCCTCGCGCGCACTCCGTTGCGCGCTGCCCCTTCCGGCGGGGACACCCCGCAACGCCCCGTCCGCCGTACGGCTGTATACCGTCACAAAAATTTCTCCGAAAAAACTCCGAAATCGTAACATTTCCGCGATTTATATAGCAAATATGTGTGCTTACGCGCACGGATGCGGCATCTTCGGAAGTTAATACTTCCTGCAATGCCGCATTTTAAGGAAGGTCTTATGACAAAACACAATCGTCGGTACAAAGATTCGGTTTTCGTCGACTTTTTCGGCGAAGATAAAAATGCAAAAGCGAACTTTCTCTCACTCTACAACGCGCTCCACGATACTCACCTTGACGCACCTACGGAGCTCAAGGCGCTCCGCCTTGAACAGGTCATGTATATGGCTTTTCGGAACGACGTCGCCTATCTCATAGACGGCAAAATCATCGCCCTGACAGAACATCAATCCACAATCAACGCGAATATGCCGTTGCGATTTCTGCAGTATGCCGCGCGCCTCTATGAGCGCATCCAAAACCCGCGCGACCGTTATCTCAGGCGCCTGAAAAAAATCCCTACACCTGAGTTTTACATGTTCTATAACGGAGAAGAAGATTACCCTGAAAGCACGACCCTCCGTCTTTCCGATGCCTTTATGACGATACCCGAAAAACAGAGCCTCGAACTCGTTGTCAGCGTGACGAATATCAATTATAATAAAGATAACAAAATCCTGCATACGTGCAAACCGCTGAAAGAATATACGCTGTTCATCGAAGCGGTGCGGAAACATACCAAGCTCGACAGTGAAAACGGCTTTAAGAACGCGATCAAAGAGTGCATACGAAACGACATCCTGCGGGAGTATTTACAGCGGAAGTCGAAGGAGGTGATGAATATGCTCATAGCCGAATACGATTACGATGTGGACATCGCCGTGCAGCGGGAAGAAGAGCGGGAAATCGCTCTGCAGGAAGGCATTGCGCAAGGCGAAGTAAAAGGTTTTTCCGAAGGCTCATACCAAGCTAAGCTTGAAACGGCAAAAACCATGCTCGCTATGCACTATCCGCTTGAAGACATTTGCAAAATAACCGGTCTCACGAAAGCGGACGTCGAACAGCTGTAAGTATTCCGTACCCCGAAGTCTTGTCTGCGCCGATATTCCACAGCTCCGACACTCCGATTCAGCGATTTTTCAGCAGATCCGCAAAGGGGTTGTACGTCATACCGTCGTTCCGCATGCCGCCCGTTTTTGCGCCTGAGCTTTGACGGTTTTTGCCGTCGTTCTTCTGCCGCGTGCCGTCCGCATTTTTCGAAAGCGCTTTTACGACGATCGCTCTCTTTGCGCCCCCGTTCGGTTTTTTTTCATGCGGTGTTTTTCCGTTTCCCTTGTCGCCGGATTTCGCTTCCGTCGGATTGAGCGCGCGAGAGGCGGCGTCGCTTTTCAGCGACAGGCTGATGCGTTTTCTGTCGGGATCGAGCGCGAGAATTGTAAATTCTTTGACGTCGCCGACTTTGACGACTTCCATCGGCTCTTTGACGAAATTGTCCGAAAGCTCGCTGATGTGGATGAGTCCCGTTTCGTGCAAACCGAGGTCGACGAAAGCGCCGAAGTCGACGACATTTTTGATTTTTCCGGTAACTTTCATACCCGGCTTCAAATCTTCGAACTGCACGACGCCTTTTTGCATGATCGGAGCGGGGTAGTCGTCGCGCGGATCGCGGTTCGGCTTTTTCAATTCTTCTGCGATATCCGAAATCGTCGTTTCCCCGATGCCGTATTTTTCTTCGAGTTCCTTTTTCAATTCTCCGGAAACTTCGCCGCCCGATTTGATGACGGCAAAAAGCTCGCGCGCCGCTTCGTAGTTTTCGGGATGCACCCACGTGTTGTCGAGCGGCTCTCCGCTTTCGGGAATTTTTAAAAATCCCGCGCACTGCTCGAAAGTTTTCGGACCGAGGCCGCTCACTTTTTTCAAATCGTCGCGGCTTGTAATCTTTCCGTTCACATCGCGGTATGCGACGATCTTTTTCGCCGTTGCGGGCGTAATGCCCGAAACGTATTTTAAAAGCGAACTGCTCGCCGTATTCAAATTGACGCCGACTTTGTTTACGACGGAACCGACCACTTCGTCGAGCATGTCGGAAAGTTTTTTTTGATTGACGTCGTGCTGATAGAGTCCGACGCCGATCGCTTTCGGATCGATTTTGACGAGTTCGGCAAGCGGATCCTGCAGGCGCCGCCCCATGCTCACCGCTCCGCGTATCGTCAAATCCAAGTCGGGAAACTCTTCGCGCGCGATGTCGCTTGCGGAGTACACCGACGCACCGCTTTCGTCTACGACCGTGTAGCGCACGTCGGGATAGTTTTCGCTTATGACGCGGCTTACGAGTTCGCGCACTTCGGGACTTCCCGTTCCGTTTCCGACGGCGACGACTTGAATATCGTATTTTTTGATCGCAGCTTTAAGCGTTTCGTAGGAACCCGAAACGTCGGCGACTTGCTTTATTAAAAAGCTTCCGAGATATTTTCCCGTTTCGTCGAGAGCGGCGCACTTCGTTCCGGTTCGTATGCCCGGATCGACGCCGAGCACGCGGCTGCCTTTGATCGGCTGCGTCATCAAAAGGTTTCTGAGGTTTTCGCTGAATATGCCGATACCGTGTTCGTCCGCTTTGTCCGTTTCGTCGCTGCGGATTTCGCGCACGACAGCCGGTGAAAGGAGTCTCACGACGCCGTCTTTGATCGCATCCGCGTGATACGCGTTGTTGATCGTTTGGCGCTTTTGCAGCATATCTACGGCCGCATCGACGTCCACGTTTACGGTAATTTCGAGCGCTTCTTCCCGTTCTCCGCGGTTTATCGCGAGAATGCGGTGCGGCTTTATCTGATTGAGCGGCTCCGTATAATCCCAATACATTTGATATGTCGACGTTTTTTGCTTTTCTTCGTCTCCTATACCTTTTGAAACGATCGATCCGGTCGCCATATAGAGGTCGTACACCGCTTTGCGGTTTGCGCTGTCCTGAGCCGTCCTTTCCGCGATGATGTCTTTCGCACCCGCGATCGCATCCTCTGCAGTCGGAACCGAAAGTTCGGGGTTGTCGTCGTTTATTTTAATAAATTCTTCCGCCTTTTTTTCGAATGCAGTATCGTCGAGCGTGAGCATCGCATCCGCAAGCGCTTCGAGCCCGCGTTCGATCGCGATCATGCCGCGCGTTTTCTTTTTCTTTTTAAACGGCGCCCATAAGTCTTCAAGCGCCGTAAGCGTGAGCGCGCTCATTACCGCGTCGTACAGAGATTCGGTGAGCTTCCCTTGAGCAAAAATACCCCTCGCGATTTCGAGACGCCGCTCTTCGAGATTTTTATGCGATTTGAACAGACGGTCGCAGTCGCGTATCTGCATTTCGTCGAGCGAACCGTGCTTTTCTTTTCGATAGCGCGCGATAAAGGGAACCGTGCAGCCTTCGTTTACGAGATCGATGACGGCGCGCACCTGCATTTCGCGGATGCCGATTTCCGCCGCGATTTTTTGTACGATGAGCGCTTCGTCGATTGCGAGCGCGTCCATTGTGTCTTGAGTAAATTCCATATAGGCGCTATTGTACGGAAAAGGACGGTGCGTGGCAAGGAAGGGGAAAGTACGATTGTGCAACGACAAAATCCGATCGCTTGACAAAATAAATTATTAATATATGATTATCGACATGGGGTTGACGTTTTCGAAAAACACGTTCCGTGCGTATGCTGAAAATTGCCGCTTGACAAAGCGGGTTTGTGCATTTATTATACCCCCCCCCCCATATATACACAAAATTTACTGACGCGCACGTATTTATTTTTTTTCTCATACAAAGATCGCTTTGCAGCGTTTTCGGATGCAGCAAAGCGTCTTTTTTTATTTTATCGCACAAAGGCAGCTTGAAAACTGCGCAAAGGAGGTTCGGATGAAACGGCTCATCAAAAAAATTATCGGCTTAAGCGTTATCGTTCCGGCGATTATGCTTATATCCTGTTCGAACATCGGAAGCGGTTCCGAAAACGGAGGTATTACACCTCAGGAAACACCTGTTGAAAAAGCGCTCAAAGAACTTTCGGTCAGTCCTGAAAAAGTTTTTAAACTGACGGACAAAGTTACGCTCCCGACGACGACAAGCGTGTCGGGTGTCACGATTACATGGGCGGCAATCCCGGAAGGCTATATCGAAACGGCAGGAACCGACATAGGTAAAATCAAAAAGCGCGATACGGAAGATAAAAACATTACGCTGACCGCGACGGCTGTAAAAGACGGTGAGACCGGAACAAAAACTTTTACGATTACCGTTTGCGCCGAAAATACCGAGCCTTCGGCACGAGATTTTGCCGATTCTTTAACGATCCCGTCTTCCGTTTCAAGCGATATGACGCTGCCGAAAACGGTAGACGGTTATGCCGCTGCGGTCGTAACATGGACAAGCGCCGACGAAAATATTATTAAAATCGAAGACAACGGAAGCGCTGAAAAAGGCGTCATCACAAAAGATATTGTCGACAGAAAAGTGAAGCTTACGGCGAAAGTGGAATATAAAAGCGCGACGGCGATAAAAGAATTTGATGTGAACGTAAGCCATATCGAAGAGATAAGTTCCGAAACATCCCATTCAATTGATAAATACGAGTTTACCGGTACGGAATTTATATACACCAGAGTTGATAAGGTTAGTAAGGAAATAACTTCCGGTTATAAATACGGATATTCAGAGGTAGATTCGGAATTGAAAAAAGCCGTATTTATAAAAACCGCATTATACTTGAACGGAAAGTGGATGGCAAAGCAGGATTTTGAATCTTTACTGAATCAAGGATCAGCCGAACTGAATAGACTCAAAAATAAAAATCCGCTTACGCTCGGAGATTTTAAAACGTTTTATTCGATGATGCCGGGCAGTAAAGAAAACCCTACAGATGACGATATCTTTGGATTTCTCAGCGTGATCGGTGCCTTAGGAAATAAAACCGATTTCGACGGATTATCGGAAGCGGAAAAGACTGCAAAGCTTAAAGCGTGTATTTCAGTTTTTGAAGGTGGGTTCCTTATGCAAAAAGCTTTGATAAGTACACAATTTTCTCCCGCGTTTTATCGATATGAACTTACGAAGCAATCCGACGGCACCTATACTTTTTCCGCAGCAGCGATGTATGCCGGCGGCAAAAGCTGGTATGAGCAAAAGGGCAGCTATAATTATGAGAATGACACCGAAGCGATTAAAAGGATTGAACTTCATGGTTATAAAATCGATTCGGGAATATTGTTGTATTTGTATCTTACCAAAAACGACTACAAAGTTTATTATACCGCCGGTATGGGTGTTCCGTTCAATGAAGGAACACCGATAACGCTCACCGGTTCAGAAGGTTCTATTTCCGTTGTTATAACGAATATAACCGTTCCCTCCGCCGGTACGATGACTGCGGACATAGGCATAGACGGCGGTGCAGCCCGGTCTTACACATTGAAGTTTGAAGGCAGCTATCTGAATTAAATGCGATCATAAAAAGCATCGTTCGGACAATATCCTGTAAAGCGGAAAGCGGGGGCGGCATTGTGTGCGCTCCCGCTTTTTTGTTTTCATACATCATATCCGTTTTCGAATTGCCCCATCCTTCCGTCGCCTTCCTTTATCTCTACCGCTGCCTGGCTTTACTTTTTTTTAAATTACTGTTAAAAATTTCACAGTAAATGCGGATTTTCCGTTTTTTTTCGATTTTTCGGCTTCAAATCAGGGGAAAAGGCCGAATTTTTCCTTGACCGGAAAACCTGACATCCGTTACTATCGGGAGGATTGCAATGAACGAAATGCTTGCCGCGCCGCAAAAGCGCGTTTCCGAACCGTCGAAGCGGCGGCTCGTGCTCTTGGCGGAATTTCTTTCGCGTACGGACAAAACGCGCATTACGTCGGTCGAGCTCGCATCTTTCGTGCATTGGAGTTCCGCGCTCATCAGGCACGATATAGCGTCGATCGGTTTTTGCGGCGGCGTTTCAAACGGCTACGACGTGCGCCGCCTCTGCGATGCGATTTTGCGTTTTTTCGAAATCGCTCCCGCGTCGAGCGAAAAGAAGTGCTGCATTGTCGGTTTGGGCAGGCTCGGCACCGCCCTCCTTGACGAAGCGATATTCGACGGTACGGGCTATAAAATCGTCGCGGGATTCGATCCGAACGTAAACCGGACAGAAATCCTCCGATCGGCGTTTCCGCTCTATCCGGCATCGCGGATCGAAACGGTCGTCGCCTCGGAGCGCATCGAATATGCGATCCTCGCGTCGAAAAACGAAGATGCCGCATCCCTTGCTGCGCGCCTTGTCTCTTGCGGCATACGCGGTATCGTCAATTATACCGATGCCGTGCTGGGATCGACCGTATCGGCTCGGGTGGAAAACGCATCTCCGGTGACGCTCCTCCGAACGCTTTCCGCCCGCGTTTCGGGAATCGCGCCGGAAGCGGAGGAAGTAAAAAGAAACGCGACGTTCGATGCTTGTTAATACGGTTAAATAGATTTTGTGTGGTTAAGAAATGAATGATTTTTTTAATGACGTAATAATAATAAGTGCGCTTACAATTATAGCAATTTTCTTTTATTTGATTATTTTTGGACAAATTATGAAAGTTAAAAAACGAAGTGGAAAATCTAAACCGAGACAACAAGCCTTAGATAAAGCTGCCGAATTAATGGTTGAGTTTATGCAAACTGGTGAAGAATGGAGATTAGGCACGCTAAATTCTATCACAACACTTGACGATTATATTGAGAAAAAAAGGGGTATATATAGAACCGAAGATATACTTGCTGATAATGATTTACTTATGAAACTGGGAAGTTTTTATGGTGAAATTTTATGTAACAAAAAGCACTATAAATGGAATTTCACAAAAGATTTAATTCCGCAACTCGTAAAAAAGGGAGAAGTAATTTATCCCTTCGAACTGATAAAACAAAAAATTACCGGCGATATTGGAAATCTTTATGATTACACAAAAAGTTTGTAGGTTTGTGTATTTACAAAATTATGAAAAAGAATTTGCAAAAGAATGTATAACACGGTTTTCGTCGCCGACAGGTGCTGATGCAATGTGCGGTTTAAAATAATGATACGGATGCCCGCTGCTTCGGGTACAGGAGTAAAAATGAAAAAAAGATTGTTCATAGCGATATTGTGTTTATTTGTTTTGTTTTCAATAGCTGCTCAATCTGCTGAAGATTATACTATTTTTGTAAATATTGTCAAAAAAGAATTAAAAGAAATCCGTATACAAAATTATGAAGAACACTTCAATGAACAGTATTTTATTATCAAAGAAAAAAACGATTATTTTGATGTCGGTACGGAAGTCGGATTAACAAATTTATATAGTGTCTGTGTACAAAATGATAAATCACAATGGAAAAGTATAATTAAAGATTATTTTTCTCAAAGCAAAAAAGGAAGAGCGGAAGAAAAAGAAATTCTTCCTAAATTGGAAAAAATAGAAACGGCTAAAGAATATTTGAGAATTCGCCTATATCCGATTGATTATAAAAAACAAATTTCACAATCTTCAATAACGGATTGTTCGACGGATGATTATATCGGTGTTGTTGTTATAGATTTTCCCAGTGCAGTAAAAGCTTTATCAAATGAATACATAAAAAAATGGTCAATCGGTGAAAAAGAAATCTTAAAAATTGCAAAAGAAAATACGCTTAAAAACAATACTGAAGAATTTGAAGCATATAAAATATCGGATACTTTTTCGGTTTCTATAATGTTTTCCGATACAAACATCTTTGTTACTTCTTCCATTTACGATTTAAATAAAAAATATAAGTCTCTTTCCGAATACGGTGCCTTTGTAGCTGTTCCGAACAGATATGGCATAGTTCTAAAGAATATTAATAAAGAAACTTTGAATAATGATATCGTGCAAATGATCGGATTGGTAAATTATATGTATCAACAAGGTCCGGGAAGCATTACGGATACGATATATTGGTTTGACGGTAAACAATTTTACAAAGTTATCCATGAACCATCAAAAGGAATGATAAAACTTCCCGATGAATTAGTACGAAAATTAAAATAAAAACGTATAACACGGTTTTCGTCGCCGACAGATTACTGAGGCAATTTGCGGTTTAAAACAATGATACGGATTGCCCGCTGCTTCGAGTACAGGAGTAAAAATGAAAAAAATTATTTTAGCAGTTATGCTTGGATTAATCACCGGTTCATTGTTTGGGGAAAGTAATGATTATTTTAACAAAAATAAAAATATTGATATTCTTTATGTAAATGCAACAGAAGGTTTGCGTGTTAGAGATAGTGCTTCATTGTATTCAAAAAAAATTGGAACTTTATTTGATAGAATGGTTGTAAAAGTCGTTTCAATTGGAAATGAAGCGGAGATAGATGGAATAAAATCTAATTGGGTACAAATTCTCCTTCCTATTGAAACGATTAATACGGGAAGTAATGTATACGGATGGGTATTTGGCGGTTACTTAACTGAAAAATTATTTCCATTTTCAACTGAAAAATGGTCTGATGCTGACTTACAAAGATATTTAAGCAGATTTTCATGGGTTTCGGATAATAGAGAGTATAGAAGATTTTTTCCCGAAGGAAAATACTTCTTTGGTCTTTTAGAGTCGGGTAGGGGAGGGAGTGGAAAATATTCAGTATCAATAAAAAATAAAACTATAACGTTAAGTGTATCGTATGGCGATGAGGAATATAAAGGTCCTGTTGAAAAAGAAATTTATAAAATCTTAGATATAAAAGAAGATTCCTTGTTATTGGAGATTAAAGGCTCTGAAGTTACATTATTACCGGCATTCACAAATTCGAATTTCTGGAGAAATGTTGCCATGGAAAAAATGAGATTTAGCAGTTTTGATGAACCGGCAATGAATGCATTACGTTTTTCATTTGTTACATCAATGATAAAAAATTTGCCGATTAAAGATACTACTGTTTTATGGACTAATCTTATAAAAATGGGAATTAAGTTAGAGAATCAGGAGTTTATACATGAATATAATAAAACTTGGGGAAATCAATAATAAAGAACACCTAAAAAAAATTATAGCCGACAGGTTGCTGATGCAATGTGCGGGTTAAAACAATGATAGACGGACGGCTCTTTAAATAAGCAAAGTCCGTAAAAATAAAATCATAGGAGGATTTTATGAAAAGAGTTTTATTTTTGTCGGTACTGATTCCAATGATGGTTTTCAGTTCATGTAATTTTTTTGAACCTGAAAAAAAAGGATGGGAAAAATTTGAGCCGGAGATATTGTCCTCAATTTCTTTTAAGGGAAATTTTACATCGACTCAAAAAATGTCTTTTTATAAAAATAAAGACGATTTGATCAATGCGTATAATAAATACGTTATTAACCAATATACAAATGTCGGTAAAAATTGGGATGTGAGGCCGAAACTTAAAGTTCTGACATATTCATCGACTTTTATAACCTATTCAGATCCGAACAGCCAGCATAATAAGGTTGAAACCATCACCGTAACAGAAGTGAAACAAAAACTTAAAGATTATAAAAACAGCTATGATAATTCTTGTTTTGCCTTTGCAAATTTTGGTTATGGTATTACGGGGATTGGAATTTATTATATTGAAAACGACGAATTAAAATATTGCTGGTATTATTCATTTAAACATGGTGTATAATTATTTTTCAAACTCGAATATCTAATATGTGCGCAGTTCGAAACTTCGCGCTTACGCGTTCGTTGCGAAGCATGCGCACGGCTAAAAACTTTTTCGGAAGTTGATTCGAAGACCGCGAAAACGGACACGTAGAATCGGTTCTTTGCAGAACGAGCCGTAGGCTCTAACTTCCTGCAAAATTTTTTATAGGAGTCACTTATGGGACGTGTGTACAATTTTTCGGCGGGACCGTCGTGTTTGCCGGAAGAAGTGTTGAAAGAGTGTGCCGATGAAATGCTCGACTACAAAGGCACGGGGCAGTCGGTTATGGAGATGAGCCATCGTTCGTCGGTATTCAAGCCGATCGTTGAGGACGCGGAAGCTATGGTGAGAAAACTCATGCGCGTGCCCGACAACTACAAAATCGTGTTTTTGCAGGGCGGCGGTTCGACTCAGTTTGCGATGGTGCCGCAAAACCTCGGCATACGTTCGGGCAAAGCGGCCTACGTCGATACCGGCGTGTGGTCGGGTAAAGCGATCAAAGAAGCGAAAAAATACGTTTCCGTCGATGTCGCCGCGTCGTCGAAAGACCGCAATTTTTGCTATATTCCGAAAATCGATAAAATCACGGGCGATTACGATTACGCGTATATCTGCCTCAACAACACGATCAAGGGCACGCACTGGAATTACATTCCCGATACGGGCGGCATTCCGCTCGTCGCCGACATCTCTTCGTGTATCCTGTCCGAGCCGCTCGATGTGAGCGCTTTCGGTCTCGTTTTTGCAGGTGCGCAAAAAAATCTCGGGCCTGCGGGCGTTACGCTCGTCATTATCAGGGACGACCTCATCACCGATTCTCCGCAAAAAGGTACGCCGACGATGCTCACGTATAAAACGCATACCGATGAAGATTCTTTGTACAATACGCCGCCGTGCTATGCGATCTACGTCGTCGGTAAAGTGCTTCATTGGATAGAAAAAAACGGCGGCGCGGAAGGCATGAAAGCGCGCAATTATGCAAAGGCCGGGCGCCTGTACGACTACCTCGATTCGAGCGCCGTCTATCGTGCAACCGCCGACAAAGACAGCCGTTCGATCATGAACGTGCCGTTTTTGACAAAAGAGAAAGACGAAGCGAAGGCCGACGCGATCAACAAAAAATTCACAGCCGAAGCGGCGAAAGCGGGGCTCGTAAACCTTGCGGGGCACCGTACCGTCGGCGGTATGCGCGCGTCCATATACAACGCCATGCCGATCGAAGGCGTCGAACGTCTTATCGAATTTATGGATACGTTTGCCGTTGAAAATTTTTAAGCGGACGAATGCCCGCCGAAAGCATATCGTTTCGATGCGGCTTTCGAAACGCGGCATCCATATTAATAATTATTAAAATTGAGAGGCAATATGTTTAAAATTCAAACGCTCAACAAAATATCTTCTGCGGGGCTTGAACGATTTCCCCGCGACGATTACGAAATCGCATCTTCGATCAACGATCCCGACGCCATCCTCGTGCGCTCTCAAGATATGCACGGCATGACGATTCCCGATACGGTAAAAGCCGTCGCACGAGCGGGTGCGGGCGTCAACAATATCCCCGTGCAGGAGTTGACCGAGCGGGGCATCGTCGTGTTCAATACGCCCGGCGCGAATGCGAACGCGGTTAAAGAACTCGTCATACTCGGTATGCTCATCGCAAATCGCCCCGCGATCGCCGCCGCCGAGTGGGTAAAAAGTCTTGCGGGCAAAGGCGATGAGATTCCCGACCTTGCGGAAAAAGGCAAATCCCAATTCGTCGGGCCCGAACTGCAGGGCAAAACGCTCGGCGTCATCGGTCTCGGTGCCGTCGGAGCCCTCGTCGCAAACGCGGCCGTCGGTTTGGGGATGACCGTTATCGGATACGATCCCTTTATCTCCGTCAAACACGCATGGCAGCTCGACACGCACATCAGACAGGCGGAAACCCTCGACGCCCTGCTTTCAAAATCCGATTACATCACGATCCACATGCCGCAGACAAACGACACGAAAGGCTTTATCAATGCCGACAGATTGAACGCGATGAAAACCGGCGTGCGCATCGTAAACTTTGCGCGCGGAGGATTGGTCAACAATGCCGACATGCTTCAGGCGATTGCGAACGGAAAGGTTTCCATGTTCGTCACCGATTTTGCGGCGGAAGAACTGCTTGCAAATCCGAAAGTCATCTGTTTTCCGCACCTCGGCGCATCGACGCCCGAAGCCGAAGAAAATTGCGCCGTCATGGCAGTCGCAGAGCTTCGCGAATTTCTCGAACGCGGCACTATAACCAATTCGGTCAACTTTCCGAAAATCGTTACCGAAAACGAAATCCCTCCGGGCGGTACGCGCCTTTGCATTTCGAACAAAAACATTCCCGGCATGGTATCGAAGTTTTCGACGATTTTGGGCGAAGCTTCACTCAATATCGCGGGCATGATAAACCAAAACAGCGGCAACATTGCCTACAATATCATCGACGTCGAAGACAAAGTGAGCGACGATACGCTTGCAAAACTTTCCGCAATGGAAAACGTCACGCACGTGCGCGCGATTGCAGGGTGAGCCGGTTTCTTTGCAAAAAAAATTATTAAGGGGGGGAAGTCTCCCCCTCGCGCGCACTTCGTTGCGCGCTGCCCCCTCAAGCGGGGACACCCCGCAACGCCCCGTTTGATTTTCGGCGCATCGAATACAAAAGTATTTTTAAAGGTACCTCTGAAAACTGCAATTAAAGACTGCAATTTTTAGAGGCTCTCTATCGTTTTTTTCTGCCCTTCGTATGTTTTTTAAATGCCGATTTTTTTGCACCGATTTTTACATCGCGTTCGCCGGCCGACTCTGAAGCAGCGTTTTGCGCTCTCTCCGAACCGTTTTGCTTTGCGGAATTTTCATTCTGCGCGCCTGCCGGAAATTTTTGCGGTGTGAGCAAAAACGCGAAGAGACTTCCGCATAATCCTCCGGCTATGTGAGCGATGACCGAAATACCGTTATGCTGCAGCGTACCGAAATTAAAAAACTGCCCGCCGATATACAAAATAAACACGAGTATAAACGACAGCGGTATTTCGTTTTTTGCGAACGACGTGAACGATGCAAGCATGATCATCATAAACACGACGTCGCTTGCACCCATTTCCGGATGCGTGATCAAACACGCGTTGATGACGCCGGTGACGAGTGCGGTTATCGTTATGACGAGTGCGAGGACACGCGATCCGTAGCGGCTTTCGATGATCGGGCCGAGCAGCAAAACGAGCGACATATTCGCAATGAGGTGCTGCCAATCGGCGTGTCCGAACACATGCGAAAAGAGGCGAAAATAATCGAGCGGTGCTCTCCAATCGAACGGGTGACTGCTGTATTTTCCGCCCGGTATGATAAAGAGTGCCGCCGCAAGGTGCCGATCGAATACATAGGTATCGAGCAGCATGATTAGGGTACAGACGGCGACAAAGGTAAGCGTAACGGGCGCGTTGTAGGTTACGCGGATTTTCGAGCGTACTTCGGTATGTTCCTGCATGGTGACAGTATAATAAAACGAACGCCGCGCCTCAAGCGATTTTTGCGTATATGCGGTTTGTAAATAAAAATTCAATCGAAAGCGCATGAAGATTTTCAAAGTCACGCGTATTCGTTTGTCTTATTGATTTTTTAAATTTATTAAAGATATTAGATAAAAGCTATTGGATTAACGGCGAAAATTTTGTATATTATAAGCATGGCTGGCAGCGATACGTTCGGAAGCGGCGAGTTTTCGATCGAAGCGGTCGATGCCGTCGATTACGATATTCCGCCGAACGGCCGCGTCGTATTTTTTAACGACGACTATACGACGAAGGATTTTGTTGTCGACGTGCTCATGTCCGTCTTTCATAAATCGGAACACGACGCGTGCGTCATTATGGAATCCGTACACAAAACGGGTTCCGGTATTGTCGGAGTGTACGCGTTCGATATAGCGGCAACGCGGGCTGCGATAACGGTGCGGCGTGCGCGTGAACAGGGCTTCCCGCTGAAAGTCGAAGTGCAGGAAGTGTAGGCGGCATCGATTAACCGAAACGAAATATAATCGATAACCGACTTTATAGCGATCGATGAAAATTGCACACAGGTGCGGTTTTTGTTCGATCCCGGAACTCGCCGTGCATGGTGGCGGGTGGGAAGTGGAAAGATATGGAAATAAGTCCGCAGCTGCGAAAGATATTATCGGTTTCGTTTTCCGATGCGAAATACGCCCGCCACGAATTTTTTACGCCGGAGCATTTACTCAGCTCCGCGCTCGCCTTCGATTCGGTACGCGATCTGCTCGAATCGTGCGGTGCGGACGTCGCGACGATCCGTGATTACGTCAACGAATACATCAAAAAAAACGTGCCCGTGTCCGCAGTGCAGGGGAACGGGCAGAGCGCCGAACCCGTCGAAACGCAGGGTTTTCAGGAAGTGATGAACCGCGCCGTGTTTCACTGCGCGTCGAGCGACAAACAGATTCTCGATATCACCGATGTGCTTGTCAGTATGACGGAAGAAAAACGCAATTACTGTGCGTATTCGCTGCGCATGGGCGGCGTCGATACGCTCCGTCTTATCGAAGCGATCGGAGAAGCGAAACTTACCGATGAAAATCAATTTTTTTCCGATCCCGGCGATGCGCAGCAGAAATTCATGCCGGGTATGCAAACAGCCGACGATGCGCGGCAGGAAAGTCCCCGGGGAACAAAACCGACGGCGTTAGAAAAATTTTGCGTCGATTTGACCGACGAAGCGAGGCGGGGCAAAATCGATTCGCTTATCGGACGGACGGAGGAAATCGACCGCACGATTCAGATTCTGTGCCGCCGTACGAAAAACAATCCGCTTTACGTCGGAGATGCGGGCGTCGGAAAGACGGCGATCGCGAACGGACTCGCGCTCAAGATTGCGCAAAATAAAGTACCGGATGCGATTAATAATTTTTCAATCTACAGCCTCGATATGGGTTTGCTGCTCGCCGGTACGAAATTCCGCGGCGATTTTGAAGACCGTCTCAGAAAGATCACCGACGAACTGATGAAAAAAAAGCATGCGATTTTATTTATCGATGAGATCCATATGATCATGGGTGCCGGTACGAGCGGCAACAGTACGATGGATGCGGCGAATTTATTAAAGCCGGTTTTGTCGTCGGGGAAAATCCGCTGCATCGGTTCGACGACGCACGAAGAATATGCGAAAAATTTCGAAAAAGACAGAGCGCTCGCGCGCCGCTTTCAAAAGATCGATATCAAAGAACCGTCTCCCGAAGATACGCTGTCGATTTTAAAAGGGCTCCGCGAAAGGTACGAAAGCTACCACGGAGTGACATACAGCGATACGGCGCTCAAAGCTGCGGTCGATCTGTCGGTGCAGTATCTGCCGGACAGGCGCCTTCCCGACAAAGCGATCGACATTATCGACGAAGCTGGTTCGTACATGAAAATCAAAGCGAAGGGGGGATTTGCCCGCATGCGCGAAGCTTCCGCGCCTGAAAGCGATACCGCGCATACGCAGGAAGTCGTGCGTACAAATGCGCTTTCGAAAAAGCCCGTCGTCTCGACTTCTGTTATTAAAATGGTGACGGCAAAGATGGCGCGAGTGCCGCTTGAATCGGTGACGAGCGGAGAAAAAGAAAAGCTCCGCGACCTCGCCGACACGATACGCTCGGAAATCTTCGGACAGGATGAAGCGGTCGCTGCGGTGACAAAAGCGGTAAAAAGGGCGCGCGCGGGATTTAACAATCCCGAACGGCCTGAAGCGAGTTTTTTATTCGTCGGTCCGACGGGCGTCGGCAAAACGGAGCTTGCGCGCTCGCTTTCCCGTACGCTCGGTGAAACGCTCTTGCGTTATGACATGAGCGAATATCAGGAAGAGTATACGGTGAGCCGACTCATCGGTTCGGCGCCCGGTTACGTCGGCTATGAAGAGGGCGGGCAGCTTACCGAAGACGTGCGCAAAAATCCGCATTCGATCGTGCTCTTCGACGAAATCGAAAAAGCGCATCCGAAAATTTACAACGTGCTGCTCCAAGTTATGGACTACGGATTTCTCACCGACAATCAGGGGCGTAAAGCGGATTTTCGAAACTGTATCATCATCATGACGAGCAATGCCGGCGCACGCGACATGGAAAAGAGCAAAGTCGGTTTCGGTGCCGGAGACGCTGCGGATGAAAACGGTTCTCTTCGCGAAGCGGTCGAAAAAGCTTTTTCACCGGAATTTCGCAACCGGCTCGACGGCGTTATCGCGTTTTCTCATTTGGGAAAGGAGATCGTCGACGACATTGCAAAAAAAGAAGTCGCAAAACTCGCATCCCGCCTCGCGCAAAAAAAAGTCAAACTCGAAACGACCCCGCGTGCGATCGCCTATCTTTCGGAAAAAGGCTATTCGCGCGAATTCGGAGCGCGGAATATGGCTCGCACCGTCGAAGAAAAGATCGCATCTCCGCTTACCGACGAAGTGCTGTTCGGAAAACTTTCCGCGGGCGGTGAAGTGCGCGTCGACGTATCGCGCGGAAGCGACGGCACGGAAACATTGACTTTCGATTATGGAAAGCGTTGATTGGCGGGAAGAGCTCGGTACCGAACGTTTCGGAAGCGATTTTGAATACACGCATTTTTTTATACGCGACCTCAGCCGAAACGGTTTGCTCGGCTATACGGAAATTCTGACGCCCCATCTCGTATTTTCCGCATATTTGCAGGGGATTTTCCCGTGGTATGACGAAAGCTCGGGCGATCCCGTTTTGTGGTGGAGTCCCGATCCGCGTTTCGTGCTTCCCGTAAATGAAATCCGCTTTCCGCGCAGTGCCGTAAAATTTTTAAAACACAGCCCGTATACGTATACCATCGATGCAGCTTTTTCCCGCGTCATCGAAAATTGCGCGCACGTGCATCGCGCCGGTCAGGACGGCACGTGGATAGGGGAGCGCATGATCGATATCTACTGCGCGCTGCATGAACGCGGTATCGCGCATTCTGTCGAAGCGTGGCACGGAGACGAGCTTGCGGGCGGACTTTACGGAGTGCTCATCGGAAAAGTGTTTTGCGGCGAGTCGATGTTTACGCTTGAATCGAACGCGGGCAAAAGCGCGTTTATGCTTTTTGCAAAAGCGTTTGAAAGATGCGGCGGCGTTTTGATCGATTCGCAAGTGTATACGGAAAATATCGCACGATACGGCGGCCGCAATATAAGCCGCACGGCGTTTTTGCGCATGGAAAGCGAACTCTTGCCGCAAAAACTTTCAGGTGACTTGCACAAAGTTTTTGCCGAAATCGCACTGATGAAGCCGTAAGCCGAAAACGCTCAGCGCGTTTTTTATCGGAGACGCTTGCAATTTTTCCGCGCCGGCTTGCGAGATATCAAATAATGCGCTACACTCGTTTTATGAATGCAATTATCACCGTCGTCGGCTCGGATAAGGTCGGCATCATCGCAAAAGTGAGCGGTTTTCTCGCCGAACACAAAGTCAATATAGCCGATATTTCGCAGACGATCCTTTCCGGAAAATTCGTTATGATGATGATGGTAGATCTCGACGGCGCCGATATTTCGATCGAAGATCTCCGCGCTGAAATGAATAAAACCGCAGACGCTATGGGCGTCGAAATCAACATCATGAGCGAAAAAGTGTTTTCCGCAATGCATCGGATTTGATCGCAGGCGCCGGCGGATTTTACGCCGCGTCGTATTGGGGTGATAAAAGCGTATTCGTTTTCCGATAAAAAAATACGGGCGATTCGAACCGCGCGATTCCATAGTGCGCACAGCCCGTCCGCCCGTACAAACGATTTTTCGAATTGATTTACGCGCCGCCGACACCCTTGTCGATCGAAGCGCCGGTCGCTTTATTTACGGTAAAATTGATAAGCAATACGAGTACGATGATCATAAGGTTGATCGCGTTGCCGTACTGCGTATAGCCTTTTTCGTTGAACTGCATGAGCATCGTCGTAAGCACTTTGTTTTGCGGTGTGACGAGGAGTGCGAACAGCGAAAGCTCTCTCATGCACGAAATAAACGGCAGCAAAAATCCCGACAGAAACGTCGCCTTTTGAATCGGAACGATGATGTGCGACATGCGCTTTATCCACGGCACGCCGACGATGACGGCGGCTTCTTCGATTTCGTTTGAAAGCTGCAGCATGGCGTTGACGCCGCTGCGCGATGCGAAAGGAAGATATTTTACCGAGCCGATGAGCGCGAGGATAAAAAACGAACCGTATAAAAACGGTATCTTCGTCGCAATCGAAAGGTAGATCGCGCCGAACGCCATCGACGGCATGAGGTACGGGAAAAACGCGAGATTGTTGACGAAGGTTGCCAATTTCGACCCGCGCCGTTTTCCGATCGCATAGCCGATAAGGATGCCGCTCGTGCCGGCGACGACGGAACACACGACCGACAGGCGGAGACTGTTCCACAGCGTGCGCCATACGTCGGCGCTCATGAGGATGCCCGCGTCCATGCCGTTTTCGAGGGCGGATTCGCCGCGTCCGATCCAAAAGTCGAGCGTAAAATTTTTCAGCGAATAATCGCCGGGCAGGAGCAGCACCGATTCAAGGGCAAAGGTGATGAGCGGTACGATCGCGATAAAGCACAGGAGGACGACGAGGAAGGCCGAAAGCGGTGTCCGTGCGCCGCGAAGGTTCACGAGCGAAATCTGCGAAGATTTTCCGGTGATCGTCGTAAACGATTTTCGCCTGCCGGTAAACCATTGATTCAATCCGAGTATGCCGATGCCGAATAAAATCATCGTAAACGCGATGATGTATCCCTGGCCTTGGAAGTTGCCGTTCATCATCGTGTACATCTTTGTCGTGAGCACCCAAAAGCGCACGGGCGATCCGAGAAAAACCGGAACGGCGTATGCGCTCATCGCGGAGGCGAACACGAGCAGAAAAGTCGAAAGAAGGGCGGGCATGACGATCGGCAGCGTGATTTTCCGCATGATCTTTGCGCGGCTCGCTTTTAAAATCGTCGCAGCTTCTTCGAGGTTCGCATCCATATTGCGCAGGATGCCGCCGATGAGGATGTAGGCGAACGGCGAATAGTGGAGTCCGAGCACGACGGAGCAGGGGAAAAGTCCGTAGACGAACCATTCAGGCATTGCGATGCCCGTGAGCGCCGTAAAGATGCCCGTGATGCCCATACCGACGTTCGTATTTCTGAAAAAGTTCGTCCAAAACATCGCGAGCGTCCACGACGGCATGATATACGGAAAGACGAATACGAACGAAATAAATTTTTTGTATTTGAGATTCGATCTCGTAATGAGCCACGCGACCGCCCCGCCGAAAAAAATCGCGATGACGGACGCGACGATCGCCATGAGAACCGTATTCAGCAGCGGACGGTAAAAATTATTAACGGAATATTCGCCGCCTGCGAGCAGTCTCTTCCAGTGGTACGGCGTGAGCGCGCCGGTCGGCTTGCGTATGAGCTGCATTTCCATCGGGTGAACGCTGTAGGTTTCCAATACGAGCGAAAGCAGCGGATACAGCGTCAACGCCGCGAGCAAAACGAAAAATACGACAAGGATGACATTTGCGGGATTTTGCAAAAACGTCTTAATGCGATTCGCCGCTTTTTTTGACATGACAGCTCCCATCAGGCTATTTGGTCAGATTTTTTGAAATGAATTCGAAAACGTCCGCGTACGCTTCATTGATGTATTCGGGATCTTCCATGACGAGGCGCGTTTTCCAATACGAAAGCGGCTGGTCGCCTTTATTTACCGGAATGCTCGCGTTCGAAGAATACGCACCGATGTTTTTTGCCCACGGAGCGTATCCCGCCGCCGTTACCAAATGTTCGACAAAGAGCATGGACGTGTAGGGCATCGTCGTCGTTTTGACGATCTGGACATAGAGCGGATACATAAAGCCCGCAAAGGGGTCAACCGTCGTATTTTTGCCGTCCGCATAGTACGAAGCGATTTCAAGATTTTCGGTACGCACCGTCTTCGAGCGGAGTTTACTCAACACGAAGAGACCGATTTTTCCGGACGCTTCGGCATTGGAAATCTGTTCCGCTATCGTCGTGTCGGTATTGCCGAACGAGCAGTTGTGCAGGAATTCCGCAATCCATTTATAGCCGGCATTTTTGTAACTGCCGAGCTGAATGTCTTTTCCGTACAAGTTTTTATACGCTTTTGCGAGCTTATCCGCCCACGTTTTATTCGTCAGCATGATGAGGAAGTTTTCGTTTACCTTTTCCGTTTCGGGGCTTTTGAAAAACACTCTGCCTTTCATCGCGGGTTCGGTCAGCTGCCACACGTTCGTGATCGCAGGGACATTCGAACCGACCGTATTGAAGATAAAAAGCTTGTCGATATATTGCTGCACGAGCGGCACTTTGTCCGCGCCGTCGATGTTCGACGCGACGGATGCCGGAACGTAGTTTATGAGATTTCCCGTATCGACCATCTGCACTTTCATCACCGCGCCGTTTTGCGTCAGTACGACATCCGCGCCGTCGATCTTTCCGCTGATTTCCGCCTGCAGTTTCGTATAGATTTCGCTGTCTTTGACATTCGTCGTTTCGACGTCGATGCCGTATAATTCGGTAAATGCCTTTGCTGCGCTCGCGATGCGTGAACTCGTTCCGTACGCTTTGAATACGGTACCGGCCGATTTTGCCGCCGCCGCTTCTTCTTTCGCTTTTGCGACGAGTTCATCGTGCGACATATTTTTTGCCGCGTCGATCGTTTGCCTGACGTTCATCTTTTGCGCATTTTTTGAACAGGAAGCGAGTACGCACAGCGATGCGCATAAAACGATTCCGGTCAGCATTTTTTTCATAGAATCCTCCAAACAAATTTCATAACGATTTGATTTTTTTATGTGACGGGCTGAAATTATCGTTCAGCCGACAATATTTCATTGTACTACGGATTTTTGTTGTGTGTCAAATATTTTGTCGAATGTCGAGATTTGAAAGTATGCGTGAATAAAGCTATGCTTTCGGCGAGAACGGCTACGATACAATTTTTCGTAATCGTACACAATCGCGGCTCTCACAGCGGGTTCCCCGCTTACGCTCCGGTTGTGCTTTTAAGCGAGGCTTCCGCAAGCTGAACGCACAAAGTCACACGCGGGTCTCCCGCTGCTGCGCCGCATCACGTACGCTTCCGCGATTTTGTCATACAGCCGGAACCTCGCCTTTGCACACTTTTATTCGTTTTCAAAACTCGCCATTCCGACGTTACACGAAACTGATGGAAAAGGGACTGTCTCAAAAGCGATTACTTTTTCGACAGTCCTGCGAGTTTTAAAAAACTCAAAATTGAACCTTTTAGTATGTTAAAACGTGATGATCTCTTCATACACTTGAATTGCGAACTGATCGGTCATACCGGAAATATATTCGATGACGCATTTTTGGTACGACTCGTTGTCGTTTATATCGAACACTTCGGCCGTGTTGCAGCGGAGGATTTTTTTGCGGTCTTCCTGCCCGAGCGGCGCGTAGTTTGCGTATTTGACGAGCCAGTCTTCATAGGTCGCGCACAGAGAGGGATAATAGCGCAGCGCCTGCCGGGCGCGTCCGTTTTGCGCGTAGGGCTGCACGCGCATGAGCACTTCGTACAGCGTTTTGATGATATCCGACGCGTAGTGCATGAATTCTTCTATGCGCCAGTGCGCATAGATCCGCCGATAATTGAATTTTTTCAGTTCGATAATAAAACGAAAATACTCGTCCGAAAAGCGCAATCCGTTTTCGGGACTCGACTGCGTGCACAAGTCGACGATTAAATCGTTTATCAAAACGGTCGTGTTGACCGCTTTGCCGCTTCGAAACGCACCCTTCGCTTTGCCGTCGATGCCGAGCGTCGTCGCAACGATTTCGCGCAGTTCGCGGTACGACGTCATATCGAGCATGTGGTATGCCCGCGCGTCTTCGATGTCCCGTCCCAAGTACGCGATTTTATCGGCGATCTTTACGACGCAGCCTTCCCACGTGTACGGCTGTACGATACCCGGCCGCTTTATCGAATAGAGATCGATCGCTTCAGTCCGCGGCATGATACCCTGCTGATCGATTTCGCCGCAGTGGCAGATAAGCCCGTCTCGCACCGCATACGTCAAATTGAGCGGCTGTTCGATACCATCGGGATCGGCAAGCGTTTCGATATAGTCTGCAAAAAAAAGGCTGTTGCGTTCGTGCCAGAATTTTTTCGGTGCATTGACGCCCGTTTTTTGTTCAAGGAGCGAGTTGAGACAGTTTTCTCCGTGGTGACCGAAAGGCGCGTGACCGATATCGTGCCCGATCGCGATTGCAGCGGCAAGCCTTTCGTTCAAGCCGAGATATTTTGCGATTTCGGATGCGACCGAAGCGACGTGCAGTACGTGTTCCATGCGCGTACACGTATGATCGTTGTGCGGCGCAAAAAAAACCTGCGTTTTATGCTTTAAGCGGCTGAATGCGCGGCAGTGCAAAAGCCGCGTATAATCGCGCTCGAAGTCGGATCTGATTTCGTTGCCTCTGCCGTACAGCGGTACTTCGCGCTTTATGCATTCCGCCCAATTTTTGCGTTCGGGACAGCATCTCACGTCTTTAAAAGAATCTTTCATACGGCGGCTATTATATCACGGAAAAAGAACGGTAGTAAGTGCGCGGTTAAAAAAAATAAGGTCACTGTTAAAAGGAGGAAAAACAGTGACCTTTGCGTTTGCATATAATGCTTACACTCTATAAACGACGGATGCGGAAAATGGTTACAACCGAAGAAAAAATTATGAAAATTATAAAGCATAAAGTCGATAAATTTACGGCACGTAGGCTCGCAATACAATCGTGTGATTTACCTGCGGCTTTTTTTTCTGTATACTTTTTAACTATGGAAATGAAATGGGTCGTGCTTGCACTCGCCGCCTCGATGTATGCGCTCGTCATCGTCGTGCAGCATAAAAAAATCGTATTTACATCCGCTGCGGCGCTCATTATCCTGTTGTTGGGCGCGATATTTCCGGAAAGCATTTTTTTGTCTGCGGGCGGCGTTCCGCTTCGCATATATCCTTTCGTGCACGCGTTCACATCCCTTGTCAACTGGAACGTGCTCATGATTTACGTCGGAAGCATGATAATAGCCGCGCTCTTTATCTATTCGCAGATGCCCGCGTTCATTGCGGATAAAATCGTCGAAAAAGCTCCGAATACGGGAATCGCAATCGTGCTCATCCTCGCGATGACGGGGATTATTTCGATCTTCGTTGAAAACGTCGCGACAGTGCTCGTCATGGCGCCGATAGCGCTTGCGCTGTGCAAAAAGCTTAAAATCGATCCGACGTATTTTATGATAGGACTTGCCGTCATGTCGAATCTCGAAGGAACCGCGACGCTCGTCGGAGATCCGCCGTCGATGATTTTTGCAAGCTTCGCGGGCTATACGTTCAACGATTTTTTCGTACATGCCGCCAAACCGTCGATTTTTTTCTTCATTCAAACAGGTATGCTTGCGGGCTGCCTGTATTTTTATTTGTTTTTTGCAAAGCAAAAAGAAAAACCCGATTTCGATAAAACCGAAGTGATTTCTTCGGTACCGCTTCTGCTCCTGCTCGCGATGATTTTCGGGCTTGCGGCGATTTCGTTTTTTCATTTCGATTGCGAATTTTTATCGGGACTGTACGTGCTTTTTCTCGGTATTGCGGGCGTGCTGTGGTTCCGATTTGTACGGCGCCGATCGCTGCGAGAAACGCAGCTGCTTATCAAAGGGCTCGATTGGGAAACGATTGCGTTTTTGATCGGCATATTTATCGTCGTCGGCGCGATTTCTGAAACGGGACTGCTCTCCGATTTTGCTCATATCCTTGCGCGCATTACCGGCGGCAATGTGTTCGCGGGTTTTATGCTGATCCTCGTCGTATCCGTTGTCATTTCGGGCTTTGTCGACAACGTGCCGTATATTATCGTCATGCTGCCGATTGCGAAAACGCTCGCCGTCAGGATGAATCTCGCCGCCGAACTCTACATGTTCGCGCTTCTTATCGGTTCCTGTCTCGGCGGAAATTTGACGCCTTTCGGAGCGAGTGCAAACGTCGTCGCGATGGGTATACTCAAAAAAGAAGGCCGCCCCGTCAATTTTGCGGGCTGGCTGAAAATCGGCGCACCGTTTACGATTTTAACGACAGCCGCCGCAGCTCTGGCTCTGTGGTTCGTGTGGGCGTAGTTTTGCTTGGGAAAAAGCGTACCCTTCGGCGGCTGCCCGTGCGCGGTTCGAAACGATGCACACGGGACGGAAAATTTGCGTTCGGTGCGGTTTTAAAAATTTTCGACGGCGTATGTTTAGCGTTTTCCGCCCATCGCGACCGATACGTTCGCATCGAGCGGATTGTTATAATCGATATATGCCATGACTTCTTCGGCAAAGCGTTTATCGATCATCTGCTTGTGCGTCATGATATTGCCGATATAGTTCAGCGTCGACTGCGGCGTGCTGTTTGAGCGCACTCGGTTGGCGCCCGCGTTGTACATTGCGAGCGCGGGGATGATGTTTCCGGCGATATTGAGGCAAAAGCGCAAGTGCGCCATTCCGTAGCGCGCACTGACTGCGGGGTTAAAAAAATCTTTTTCGTCGAGCTGCGGGAACGAGCGGTCATTGAGCTGGAAGAGACCGCGGTCGATCGAACTGTTCGTATTGTAGTTGACTGCGCGTATATTGTAGCGGCTTTCCGTATACGCAAGCGAAAACGCGAGTGACAGCGGAATGTCGTTTTTGTCGGCGAATTCGAGGATCGCCAGCGTAATGCTGCGGTTGTTCGTTTCACTGATATAAAAATCTTCGACGGCGAGCCGGTAATACGGCTGACGGTAGAGCGTGAGTCCTTCGTCTCCGTGCCGCACGGCAGCGGGCTTGTCGGATAACGGTGTATTGAATTCCGCCTGTATTTTCGGCCTTTCGTTTTTCGCAACGGGAATGTCAAACGGGGTAACTTTTTGTTCGGGAAATATAAAAAAGATCGACAGCGACAATGCGCCCAACACGCTTATAAAGATGAGTGCGCTTCGCTGTGTCTTTGCAAAATTTTTTCCGTCGGGTTTATATTTCATTTTTGTTATACCGATAATTGTTGTGCATACGCTTGCGTCATTTTCGCCTGCGACGAAAGCTTACGATTGTCCGCGTCCGCTTTCGACGGCGTACGTGACAAAGGATGAACCCGCATACCGATTCGAAAAATAGACGTAATGCGCGTGCTTTGCGCTCATCGCGTCCGTAAACGTTGTCGCTTCGCTTTCCGTCAGTGCATCGGGAAGAGCAAAACCGATGACGGACGCACAGTCTTTAATTCGCCGCGCCGTATGGCACATCGCCTGTGTTAACCGTTCAGCACCGCAGTCCGAAATCGGTACGACGATCGCATACGCGCCGTATGCTTCGATGCTTTTTAAAAACACGCGGAGAGCTGCAAGATACATTTCATCGTACATATTTTCCGAAATTTCTACGGCACGGTGCGGAACGTATACGGCAAGTATTTTGCCGCTGCTATCCGAAAACCTTTGCGCTTCCGTTTCCGCAATTTCGGACGAAGCGCCTGAAAGGACGCCCGAGTCGAACGGGATCAAAGCGCCCGTATCGGCTTCCGCGCCCGTTTTGAGCGCATAGAGTTTTCCGTTTTTCGATTCGAAGCGCGCATCGAGTTTCATAGTGTGAGTTTAAAATAAAAACGGTCTTCATGCAATACGTAAAGACCGCCTTTGAGCGTTTTCAAAAACTATAAAAAACGAAAATACTATTCGGTGAGGATTCTGATGACTTCCGCTTTATCCTGCGTTTCGAGGATGAGCTGCCGTTTTTCGGGGCTCTTAAACAGGAGACTTACTTCCGCGAGGAACTGAAGATGCGGACCGGTTTTGTTTACCGGAGAGAGCGTCATGATAAAGATACGGCACGGCTCCTGATCGAGAGAATCGAAATCGACGGGGTTGTCGGAAATGCCGATGCACGCGACGAGATCGCTCACCGTGTCCGTTTTGCCGTGAGGAATCGCGATACCGTGCTTCATGCCGGTAGACATCTTGCGCTCGCGGTCGAGCACGCATTCGCGGGCGGCCGCTTTATCCGTAACTTTACCGGCCTTTACGAGCAAGTCGAGCATTTCGTCGATGATCGCTTCCTTTGTCGTTCCCTTGAGATGGAGATCTACGGTATCGGTCGTTAATACTGTTCTTAAGTCCATACTGACAGTGTATGACGAGATTGGTTTCTTGTCAAGGAGAAAATCCGCGGTTATCGCGGTTGTAGAAAATCCGCGGTATTACACGGAGGGCGGGATTGCACATAGGTGCCGTCCGAAAATAAATCGACGTATTCGGGTTCGGAGAGGGGATAGTAAAACCTCCGCCGCTTGCCTTGCATAATTTTGTACGGTAAATTAAAATAAAAGCGGTATGAGTATTCAAAGGATAAGCGTCGCAGGCGTAAATGTCGATATTTGCCGTGCGGAAGACATGGAATCCGCAGTGCTTGAGCTCCTTGCAAAGCCCGGAACGAAACAGATCGTATTTTTGTCGGTGTGGGATCTGCTTCGTGCGCGCGGAAAGAGCGAATACGCCGAATGCGTGCGCAGCGCCGATTTGATTTTGCCCGTTTCAAAGAGCATTATCCGGGGCGCAAAATTTCTCAAAAAATCGATACCGGTACGCTACAATCCTTTCGATGCGGTAATCGAAGTGTTGTCGGTGCTTGAGCGTCATTACAAATCGATTTTTCTGCTCGGTTCCCGGCGGGCGACGCTGCAAAAAGCCGAATCGAACGTGCGCGATACCTTTCCGAATTTACAGATCGTCGGACGCTATATCGGCCATTATTCGAAAAACGCGGAAGCGGCCGTCATCGAAGCGATTTACAAATCCTCTCCCTCGCTCGTGCTCGTAAGCGACGGCATCAAAGAAAAAGACGTATGGGTGTACCGCAGACGGAACCGCTTTGCGTCGAGTATTTTTATTTATTATAAAGACGTATTCGATATCTTTGCCGAACGCATTAAGCGCGTCGATGAAAAAACGTTTGCGCGCGGTCACGAAATCTATGCGGAAATTCTTCATAACCCTTTGAAAATATTTTTGCTTTTTCCCTACTTATGGTATATACTGTTGTTGATAGGGTATCGTCTTTTCAAAAATACATAAAAGACGTGTGGCGGTTTTTGACAAAATAAGAGGCGGGACATCGTGTGTGCGGCGGAAACGTGAATGTTCATGCCGCTTAAAAACGGGGACGCGAAATGGAGGTATTCCCGAATTTAAACACCGTTGTTTTAATATCCTCGGATAGAAAAGTGATCGATTGGTGCCGTCACGCGCTGGAGCCTGTTTTTTCCGTCAAAGTCGTCGATTCTCTGCAATCCTATTCGTGTGCGCTTGCCGCGTTTCAAAAGCTCGTACTCATCGATGCGTCGCTGTTCAACGGGCAAACCGAAAAAATGTTTACGAATATCGCCCGCCGCGGATATGCGTTGTTTCTTGTTAAATCGGACGATACGCTTCCGCTTTCTTACGTACGGCGTCATTATAAAACGTGTATTCCGTTCCCGTGCGATTCCGATTTGCTGCGCACCGTCGTCAAACGGCATTTGCCCAAAACAAACGATATCGATCGGATATTTAAAAAACCGGTGCGCTCTTTTTCCCGTACGGTCGACATAAGCGGTTTTCGAAAATTCGCGGGGTCTTCAAAAATTGTCACGGATTTGAAACGGCGTCTTGCCGAAGTCGCGCCGAAAGACTTGTCCGTACTCTTTCTCGGCGAAAGCGGAACGGGAAAAACTTTTGCGGCGAAATTGCTGCACGATAATTCATCCCGAAAAGATAAATCTTTCGTTTCCGTAGAGATGTCGTCCGTCAGCGAAAGTCTTGCCGAAAGCGAACTGTTCGGTACGGTTCCGGGCGCGTATACCGGTGCGGTCAAGCGATCGGGACGTTTTGCGAAAGCGAACGGCGGAACTCTTTTTCTCGATGAAATCGGCGATGTTCCGCTTTTTTTGCAGGCAAAACTTTTGCGCGTATTGGACACGGGAACTTACCGCAGCGTCGGCTCCGATGTCGAACGCCGTATCGATATCCGTCTGATATGCGCGACAAACGCCGATTTGCAAAAGATGATGCAGAAGGGAAGATTCCGAAGCGATCTGTACTATCGGATTGCCGGCTGCACGATAACCTTTCCGCCCCTTCGCCGGCACCTCGAAGATATCGACGAAATCGCTTCTTCTTTTTTGGAAGAGCGTAACATCGCGCTGTCCGACAGGGCGCGTGAAAAACTCATGAGTTACGATTGGCCGGGCAATGTGCGTCAGCTTATCAACTGTTTGAAGAGGGCGTGTATGTTTTCAAAAGGTGAAATGATTTATCCGGAGGATATCAATTTTTAATTATTAATTTTATTTCGTGAAGCCAGTCCCGCCGCTTTGGTAAATATTTTTTCCAAGTATTGCGCTTCGCCTTCGGAAAGAGAGGCGCGCGAAAGGATTGCCCTCCAAAAATTTTCCATATCGCGCCGTCCCGTCACGCTGAAAAATCCGATTTTTTGCAGATTGTCCGCGATGATCGAAACGGTTTCATCGATGCGCGAAAGCGGAAGCGGCGTGTACCCCGTGATGCCGCAGTGTTTTTTTCGAAAGAGCGCATAGCAGATTATCTGCACGGCGTGCGAAAGGTTGAGCGAGGCGAAGCGTTCGCTCGACGGTATCGTAACGCCGAGCGTGCATTCGGCAAGTTCTTCATCGGTGAGACCCGTGCGCTCGTTGCCGAACACGGCCGCGACGGTGCCCTGTGCATTGCAGATATCGGCAGCTTTTGCGGCGAATTCTTCGGGCAATAAAAGTTTGCCTTTTCTGTTTTTACCGCGTCGTCTCGTCGTACCGGCCGAAAGCGTACAGTCCGCCGTCGCATCGGTTATCGAACGGAAAAAACGTGCGCTCTCCCAAATGTCCGCCGCGTGGAGTGCGAGCGTCCGTACCGCGCCGTCTTCGTAATCGCTTTTTTCCCCGACGATGCGCAGATCGGCGATATCGTTGTTCGCCAAAGCCCTGCACGCCGCTCCTATGTTCCGGCTTTCTTCGGGGCGCACGAGGACGATACATATCTTCCCTAAATCCATAAAATATACTATACTTATTTTTATTATTGTACGCCAGATGTGCCGATAGTTTTATAGGCGTCGGGTTTTCGCCGGAGCGATATTTGTAAAAACGTTTATGTCAACCGGGGGCGTTGACGGCAGTGTTCTTTAATGAAAGTAAGGAAAATATCGCGATGAAAAAACGTAAATTTGATTTATTTTCAATAGTTAATATATTTGACATTATGGTGATTTTAGTGTATTGTTATATATAGAGTATAAAGTTGAACGGTGTATTTTGGAGATAATGAAAAGGTTATGATAAATAATAATAATTTGGTTTCGGGTTTTAACGATGAAAAAGACGACAGTTTGAAGATTTCGCTTGAAAGAATCGACACGGTAAAAGGCGGTTTGTGCATATATTTGAACGGTTATATCGATACGTACAATTCAAATTTTTTTCAGAAAAAAATTCAAAAAATTGTCGATTCCGGGTATATCAATTTGATTTTTAATTGTTCTTCGCTTAATTATGTTTCATCGACCGGTATCGGATCGTTTACCGCATTTTTGAAAATGGTAAAACCGAAAGGCGGCGATATCGTCCTGCTTGACATTCAGCCGAGAGTATCCGAAGTGTTTCAGCTGCTCGGATTTTCACAGTTTTTCAATATCAAAGATACGATCGAAAATGCGGTTGCGTTTTTCAAAAACGGCGCACCCGTTGCAAGCAGCGTTTTCCCGAAAGTTTTCGCGTGTCCCGTGTGTACGAAACGCCTCAGAGCGACGCGTGCAGGGCGTTTCCGCTGTTCGGAATGCAAATCCATTCTCGCAATCGACGGAGAGGGAGCGATTTCGCTCGGATAAGCGTACGGAACCGGCATCGTCTGCCGAGTTTTTTGTTTGTGGATAAGTTGTGGAAAAATGTGGAGAAAATGCAGAATACCGCAGCGGATTGCGGAAAAATCTCCCCTAAACTGAAAAACTTCGGCACTGCTGTCAAAATATTTTGTAAATCTTTGTAATACAACAAATTATATACTATCGTGTACAAAGGGCTATTTATCGGTATTATAGAAAAATAGCGTTACCGAAGTTTTCCGTTTTTTCCCTGTGGATAAATTGTGGAAAGCCTGTGTACGATCGGGTGGAAAACCCGAACGGAAGAAAGTCGGCGAAATTTCCGCGTACGCTTCCGTTTGTTCTTTTTCGTACCTTATAAAATCGGAGATATATCGAAATAATCGGTTTTTGCCGATAATCATAAAAGGCCGAATGTCGAGTTTAGAAAGTATGATCCGATAAAGTTGTGCTTTCGGCAAGAATCCGTCCGCTTAGCCGCGGTCGAGCTTTTTAAGGCAGGCTTCCGCAAGCCTAACGCTCGAAACGGCACGCAGCCGGAACCTTGCCTTTCGCGCAATTTTATTTGCTTTCGAAACTTACCATTCGGTTGGAGAGCGAAACGGTTGGAAAATTTCGAGTTTTATTAAACTCGAAATTGAACCGTAAAAGCCGGAGCAGTGCGTTCGGGAGTTTCCATTTCGGAATCGGATGCCTCTTTCGGAGCAGGCGGAAGCAGTATGGCCGAATCGGTAAAAAAATCCATTTTGCTCATTCCCGCGTATATCGGGATTACGGCGTGCTGTATCGTCGTCGGCGAACTCGCATATATGATGTATTGCAATACGGTGCATCTCGTCGCCGGCCGTCCGCTTGAATTGTTCAACGCATATGTGTTTGTCCGCGGTTTTTTTATCGTCGTGCCCGCTTTTATCGTTTTGTCGCCGCTTTTTTTCAGTCTGTATCGTATTCGCCACTCCGGCGGCGGATTTTTACCCGTTATCGTTTACATCCTTTTATGTGCGGTGATGTGGGTTGTGCTTTTTCCGCGCTTTATCGAATTCAAATGGAAAACCGAGCAATCCTTACCTCCCGCTCCGAAAAGCGCGCTCACGGCGGGATATTTCCGCCCGTATGCCGGGAAAGCCGCTTATCTGTTACGCGATGCTTCCGCACCCGAAACCCCGGCCGTCGTGCTCAAAAGTGCGGGCGATGAAAACGCGGTGAGTCTCGCGCAGGTCGATACAAACATTATGGAAGCGGAAAGTTCGCCTTTTGCCGACATCCTCATCCGTGAAACGGTTCCCTCTTTTCCCGTGTGGATTAAAAGCGGCATCGATACGATCGAAATGCATGCCGAGCAGGCGTGGAAAAGCGGGCATTTTGCATGGCTCGGTTTTTTGTCGTTTGCGCTTGCGCTCTGCGCGACATACGCCGTTTCGTTTTGCAGCGATTGGCGCCTTGTCGGAACTCTGTACCTTCTCATAATGGACGCAGGCGTGCTGTCGTTCAATCTTTTGTATTATTCGGAATATTTTAAGCGATTGCGTGAAGCGGGCGCGCCGCTCGCAAATGCGTTTCCGTTTTTTGCCCTCTCGGGCGATCCGCTCCTTATCTGCATCAACGCAGGTATTGCCGTTCTGTGCGTTGCGGTCGGATGTCTCGCCGCAGTCGTCCGCGCAAAGCGGATTAAGAGGACGAGATAAGCGCTTATGAAACGCGTCCTTCAGATTTTAATAAGCTACCTTCTCTTCGCTTTTTGCGCGTGCATGGCGTTTCGTTTGTTTGCAGGTACTTTGCCGCCGCTTATTGCGAAAACCGAAACACTCTATCGGATTTACAGCGGACTTGAACTGTTTTGCCGCATCCTTCCCGCTCTGTCCGTGACGGGCTTCGTCATCGGCTATGCCCTTTCGTTCGGACGAAATCCCGACGGCAGCGCTCGGCGATTTTCCCAAGCGATGTTCCGCCGCTACCGCAGCGTCGTCGTCACATCCCTCGTTCTGTCTTTCGTTTTGACTGCGGCGGCGGAAATCGGAACGCCGATTTTATCCGCCAGGCAAAAGCAATTGGAACGGATGCCGCTTCTCGTACAGGAGTACGTCCGTGTCGGACGACAGGTTGAACGGTCGGGCAGGGGAGCTCTCGCGTACCGCTACGCCCAGCTTGCGCTGAAAATCGATCCTTCTTCTCCCGACGCGCTCTCCCTTTTCCGCGATACCGAAATCGCTTCGCGCGAAGCGCACAATGCCGTACGCAAAACGGTTTCGAAGGCGGCGAGCGAACCCGTGAGTGAAGAAGGCTATACGGTGCGGGAACTCCGCGCGCGTGCCGAAAAAGCGTACGCCGAAAAAAAATACTTCGACGCGCACTACTGGGCGCAAAGCGCCGTGTCGATTACGACGAGGCGCGATACGAATTACGCGGAAGTGCAGCGCATAGCCGCGGATGCGTGGAACGCGCTTTCCGCCGCGGATTTACCCGCCGTAACCGACGCACAAAAAAATTATGCGCGAAAACTTTCCGGCTATACCGCGCTCATCGAAGGCGACAATCTCAAAGCGTATTATATTTTCCGCACGCTTTCGCTTGCATCGCGCGAAAACGCGAACGATCCCGATATCGTGCGCTATCTTGCGATCGCACATGCGCGGCTCGACGCCGAGTATTTTTTTATCGACGAGATAATCGATGCGAAGGAATTCGAAACCGCAAGCGATGTGTATTTTTCGCTTAAAAAAGACGACGGTGCGACATCGATCGTCTATATCAAAGGCATCACTCCGGTAAAAGGATCCGGAGGCATCGTGCAATACCTCCGCGCTCTTTCGATTTTTTCGATCGATGCAAACGGAGCATACACCGACAGCGTCTACGTGCCCTATGCGAAAATGCGCCAAGTTTCTGCCGCAGATTTCGACGCGGATACAAAGCGCTCTCTCGGCGTACCCGACGGCGCGCACTTCGTTCCGTACGTTCTGCTCCGCTCGATCGACAGAGATACCGAAGGAGTTACGGAGGGACCGCTCTACCGCTATGCCGCTTCCGATAAAAAAGGCGGGAGCGATCGGATCGTGCTGCCGCTGTCATACGAAGACCTTTTGCTGCTCACCGAAGTTTCCCGCGGCGCCGAATACATGAATATGATTTCGCTTTTCCGCTTTGTCGGAAAAGGTGCGCGTTTCGGTTATGCCGACGAAGTGTTCGCCCAAGTGCTTTTGAACCGCATCCTGTATCCGCTGTTTATGCTGATCCTCTTTATCTGGTTTGCGACATTCGCGTGGAATTACCGGATCGGTGAAACGAGTTTGTTTAAAATGTCGTGGATTTTCGCCTTTCCGTTTTTTTCCGTACTCGCGCACATTTTATACCGCGCGCTCATGTGGCTCTTTAAAATTATTAATTACGTATTCATCGGTATTGCAGGTACGTACTGTCTCCCGCTCGGAGCACTTGTGTATGCCGTCATATTGCTCATCGTGTCGCTCGTGTTTTTGGCGCGCAGCGAAGGATAGCGCGCGGCGAAAATCGTTGCGGGAGTGGTGCCCGCACTGGAGCGACAGGAGAAAAAAATGAAGAAAAGATTTTATTTTGTAATTGTAGTGTTTTTATTTTTTTCAAAAATATTTGCATATGAAATTGAAGATTTTTCAAATTGTGAATGGCTCGATAATATATCTGTAGAATATATTATTAATTATCAGAAGCCTATTTTAGATAAATATGATATTGTTAGTTTTAGTTTTCCTAAAAAAAATAATTCGGTTAATTATAAAGATTGGGGATATTACAGAATATCGGGAATAGGTGGCGTTGGAGCTATTTATTCCGTATCAAAAAAAGAAGATAATATGTTTGTTTTCGAATATGGCTATTATCCTTCTTCCTCCGATTCAAATGAAAAACCTGTAAAACTGAGTGAACCGAATATATGTACGGTTTATATTCAAAATGAAAATACCCTGATTTTAGTAAATCCTCCACTTGGTATATACAGAAAGACTTTGTATAGAAAGAATTATGCAAAAAATTCAAATATTAAAATGGAAGATGGAGTAGTAAACAATTTAAATGTCAAAATAAGACTTGAACCAAATACAAAAGGAATCATTCTGGGAAAACTTCAAACCGGAGATAATGTAAAAATATTGAAACAATCAGAGCATTATGAAGCTGATGGTAAACATAATTACTGGTATCAAATACAACTGGAAGGATATCCTATATGCTGGATATTCGGAGAGTATGTATCAAAACGAGATGATTATTTTAAGGATTTTGGAGTAATAAAATAAAATCACATCACAAACATTATTCCGGAACGGATATTTTTGCATACGCATTATTAATTCTGAAGCGGGTGATAAACGAAAACTTTCGGGAACCGTAATCAAAAATACCGAAACGGGGGTAGGCCTGCATATTTCGGCGAAGAATTACGAAGAAATTTCAGACTGTCTTGTAAATCGTTAAAAGTGAGAATTCGATAATCATGTATTTTAACAACGCCTTGGGGAGAGTTTTATTTATTCTGTAAAGAATAAGCCGTCCGCATATTCGCATAAAAAATCGCCGACTCTTTCGCACGAAGGGACTTCCGCTGCCGCAAGCCCCGCGCTTTTACTCGACGTCGACCGTCGTGATGTGCGCTCCGACCGACTGAAGCCGTTCGACCAAGTGTTCGTAGCCGCGTTCGATCTGATACACGTTTGAAATTCTGCTTTGTCCGTGCGCCGTCATCGCCGCGATCACCATCGCCATGCCTGCGCGCACGTCGGGTGAAACGAGGTGGTCGCCGTGGAGGATGCGCGGACCGGACACGACGGCGCGGTGCGGATCGCAGAGCGTGATGCAGGCACCCATGTTTATCAGTTTATCGACGAAAAACATACGCGATTCGAACATTTTTTCAAAGATGAGCACGGTGCCTTCGACTTGCGTTGCGACGACCGTCATAATGCTCGTCAAATCGGGCGGAAAACCCGGCCACGGAGCATCGTCGATTTTCGGCGTCGAGTTTCCGATATCGCCGTTTACTTTAAGTTCCTGCCGTTCGGGGACGGTGAGCGTAGTGCCGTCGATATTCCACGCGATGCCGAGTTTGCTGAAACCGAGCCTGAGCGGCCGCATATCCTGAGGATTGACGCCTTCGATCGTGAGCGAACCGCGAGTGGCCGCCGCGAGTCCGATAAACGAACCGATTTCCATATAGTCCGGGCCTATCGTGCATTCGCAGCCGTGCAGGGAGTCGACTCCTTCTATGCGCAAAATATTGCTTCCGATGCCGCTGATTTTCGCGCCCATATTCACGAGCATGGTACACAAGGTTTGCACGTGTGGTTCGCTTGCGGCATTCGAAATGATCGTTTCTCCCTTTGCGAGCACCGCCGCCATGACGGCGTTTTCCGTCGCTGTTACCGACATTTCGTCGAGAAAGATGTCGGCGCCTTTGAGCGCGTCCGCGTAAAACACGAATTTACCGTTTATGTCTACGCGTGCGCCGAGTTCGGTGAGCGCGAGAAAGTGCGTGTCGAGTCTTCTCCTGCCGATAACGTCTCCGCCCGGCGGCAGCATTTCCGCTCTTCCCGTTCGGGCGAGGAGGGGACCCGCAAACAAAATCGATGCGCGTATCTTTTTTGAAAGATCCGGCGGAATCATCGTGTTTGCAAATCGCTTGGCGGTGATTTTCCAGCTGTGATTTTTTACGCACTCGACGTCGGCGCCGAAGGATCGGGCAATGTCGAGCATAACGCGCGTGTCTTCTATGTCCGGAATATTGTGCAGCGTAACGCTTTCTTCCGTGAGCAAAGCCGCTGCAATGCACGGCAGCGCCGCGTTTTTATTGCCGCCCGCAGTGATGCTTCCCCTGATAGGATATCCGCCGTCGATTATGTATTCGTGCATTGCAGCCTCCCGTTTTCATAGTGCGTTTAACACGCAGGTATATCGGGGGTTAATTTGCCGTACCGATAATGCCTGCGAGGTTTATTAAAATATCGGCAGCTTTACACATTTGGTTAAGCGAAGCCCACTCCATACGCGAATGATAATTGTGTCCGCCGGTAAAGATGTTCGGCGTAGGGATGCCCATTTCGGTGAGCCGCGAACCGTCGGTACCGCCTCTGATCGGCGTAAAGACGGGTTCCACGCCCGCCGCTCGGTATGCCGCTTTCAAATCGCGCACGACTTCGGGATGTTCGTCGAGCTTTTGCTTCATATTGAAATACTGCGTTTTATGCGTCACTTTTGCATTGCCGCCGAAAGAAAGTGCGGCAGCTTCGGCGAGCGCTTCGACGGTTTTTTGCCGCATTTTCATATTTTCGCCGTCAAAGTCGCGCAGCAAAAGATACACCGTCGATTTTTCGATCGTTCCCGTAAATTCGATGGGCGCGTAAAAGCCTGCCGTACCGTCCGACGTTTCGGGACGCTCGGTAATGGGGAGCGAGGACACAAAATGCGATGCCATAGCGATCGCGTTTATCATGCCCGCTTTCCGTGCCGTCCCCGTGTGCGTCGCTTTGCCCGTAAAGACGACCGTCGTCCCGACCGCATTGAAGCATCCCGTTTCAAGCTCGCCGATATGTCCGCCGTCGACAGTGTATGCGCGTTTCGATTGAATCGATTCGAGCGGCACTTTATCCATGCCGTGCCCTGTCTCTTCGTCGGGCGAAAAGATCACTTCGATTTTTCCGTGCCTGATCTCTTCGTGCGCTTTAAGGTACGAAATCGCCGTCATGATCGCCGCGATGCCCGCCTTATCGTCCGCACCGAGGAGCGTATGCCCGTCCGTCGTGATAATCGTATCGCGCTCGCGTGCCGCCTCTGCGAGCGCTTCGTCCGAAGCCGCATCGAGAGGATTCGTTTCCGCAAGTTCGATGAGAGCGCCGTCGTAGTTTTCATGTACGACGGGATTGACGTTTTTTCCGCTCACTTCGTCGACCGTGTCCATGTGTGCAAGGAGACAAAAAGGCGGCACGTTTTCAAAACCCTCGGAAGCGGGGAGAACGCCGTACGCATAGCAAAACTCGGTGACGTGCACGTTTTCCAAACTCGCAGCCTTCATCTCTTCGGCAATCATATTTGCAAAATCCCTTTGCTGCGGAGTTGAGGGCATGATCCCTTCGTCGGCTTTATTCGAATCGCTTTCGGAATACGTTTTTACATAGCGCAAAAAACGTTCGAGCAATTCTTTTTCTTCCAGTGAATTTTTTTTGATGTAGTTCATATCGTTATAATATGATTTTCACGCGCCTTATGCAATCGATGACTTCGATCGCTGCCGAGTTTGCTCCGCAGACTTGCCGTGTATGTCGCTTGGTGAGCTTTCGCTCGCGACGGGAATATTGCGCGGGGAAGCAATCCGGTGTAGGGGGGGAGTAAAATATGCATCTACCGAAAAATTATTATTTTCGTTTGCCAAAATATAGTCCATTTATATCAAATCTAATTTTAATTGGAGGAACAATATATTAAGACAATCTTTCTTATCCGAATTATAACATAAAATACTACCGCAATTCTTATTTATAAAAGTACTATTTTCAATTCATAAATTTTGAATTTTTCTTCAGTTTTTACTATAAAAAAATATTCATTAGTTTTTACATTTTCATATTCAACATTTATCTTTATATAATAAATATTACCGATTGGATAATCATATGGCTGTGAATCAAAATCTTTACTCACTTCCATTTTCTTTATAATTTTTCCTGCTTTATTTCTATAAGCCTGATATAATTGAATTTCATTTATATTATGAATTTTTCCAAGGTAATTATAATTATTGTAATTTTCGATTATTTGATTAGATTCTATGCAAATATTTAATTTGTTTTTATAGAACAAATTCTCTATCTCTCTCCAATCATTATCTTCAAAATTCCTATAGATTACCCCTAGCAATTCTTCGATCTCCTTTGAATCCGAATTGGAAATTCTTTTAGAGTTAAAACTTAACGAATTACAAAATATAATATTAAATATTAGAAAAAAGAATGCTATGAATATTTTTTTATTTGGATGCGTCATCACTACTGTCCAAGATAAATTAGATACTATTTAAAGTCTGTAATTCGTGATATAGTTAAGTTAGCACACAAAACAATATCACATAAGGAATTACAGACATGAACAAGTATAACCCAAAGCCGGGACAATTGCTATCGTGCGTTGAGAGACCTCGATTTGAAAAAGAGGTAATTTAAAAATTACTGCAGTAGAAATAAGTCCAAGCAATAACAATGGAATTTTTATATATTTGGAAAACTTACTGAGATTAATAAAAAAATAAATATTCTTTGTATGCCTATGGAGAATATAAACAGGAAAGATCATTATTCCAAAAAACAAATTCACCATAAAATATCCTTCAATAATCATTCCTGTATTATTAATCTTAACAAATAAAAAATACTTAATAAACAGAAAAACAGAATACAATGGAAAATTGATACAAAAAAGTAAGGTATTTATCATCGCCGTTTATGTAAATAGACTGTTATACCAATAAGTACAATTAATAATTTAAATATTATTAATAACAACAAACCCCATATTCCGACACAAATTGTTGCTTTTAATTTCAAATCATTTATATTACCTATAAATTTTATTCTTAATAACCAACCGACAAATATACGCAATAAACGCCTATCAATCAACCCAAAATAAAAATAAATAAAAAAAAACAAGAATAATTGTATTGCCGTTATTTTGTTGGAAAATCTTACTATATAATTTAAACAATCGTTAATATTGTTTTTCACCGATCATTTCTCCAACAAGTCGATCTTCTCATAATAAATCGGCTTTTTATAAAAGTTTCCATATGCTTCAAAAGGAAAGCTCCGCGACATTGCAGTCATCGATTTGATCAATAGAGTACAGCTTCTAAACAGCGGTGCCGCGTTTCCGCTGCAGCGTTATTCGGCGAGTTCGTCCGCGCCGACGATATCGAAACCGGCATCGAGGATCGCGCTTATGAGCAGATCGAGTTTTCGATAAACGCGCTCGTTTGTCGGATCGCGCGAAGAGCCGACGCTTACGGGTACGATACCGCCTCCGTTTTCACTCAGAGATGCAAGACAGCTTTCGATAAAATCGGCAGCATTCCGGTATTCGGTGTACGCGCTCGGATTGTATCTTGTATTCGCTCCGTTTCGCATATCGCCGATTACGGATTCGGCATAAGCATAACCCGCTTTTTTCCCCGCTTTTCGTGCGGCGTCGGTTGCACGGTAAAACGGCGCGTGCCACAAAAGCGAAAGTTCTTTTCCCGTGCATCTGAAAAACTCATCTTCGTTTCGTGCAAGTCCGCGTCGGATAAAGTCTTCATCGATGACGAAGGGGCTCCGCATAAAATCCAGTTCCGAAAAAAACAGAGAGGCGCAGGTGTTGCCGGTGAGCGAAATCTGTTTTGTCTCTTTCGGATAGCGCCTGATAAATTCGCCGTTGAAAAAGAAGGTTCCGCGTATGTTGTACGTGTCGAGTGCGGAGAGAATGAGCGGAAGCCCGTCAGCGCTGTCGTATGCGTCGAAAGCGAGCGCGGCTTTTTTTCGAGGCGGAGTTTTTTGTGCGCTTTCGGGAAACACCGCGCGCGTAACCGCTTTGCCCGAAAGCGTGCGCACGTACAGCGCGTTTTCATAGTACGGGGACGGCGTCGTTCCGAAAAATACGCGGTAGCGGCCGTTTTGCATAGAAACGGTATTTTCGCGGGGGGAGGGCAGTTCGGTCCACTTTTTCAGCGATGCGTCGAGTGAAAAAGTTTTACCTCCCGTCGTCACCGTCGCGCGTCTCGTTTCGCGATCCCACGAACAGGATGAAGCGGATGAAAGGAAGAGAGCGCTGCTCGTGCCCGAAGCGACGTTCCAGCGGCGCACCGATCGGTCTCCTCCGACATAGAGCGTGTCGTTTCCGTTCCAAACCGCGCTCACCGTATTTTCCCCTGCAAGTTCGCCGATGCGCTTCCACGACGAAATGTCGTACACATAGACGGTGCTGCCGGAAAAAAAAGCCGCGCGGCTTCCGTCGGGAGAAATCACCGGACGACAGGAATTTTCTGCGGAGAGAAGGGGCGAAAGGGAATCGGACGCGCGGTATACGGCGGCCATCGGTTTGCCTCCCGAATACGGCATGACGCGCATCCACGCATAGGGCGTTCCGTCGGAATCCCACAGGACGGCAGCATCGATGAGGGAAGCGGAATCGCTCACGTAAGGGCGGGAAAAAACGACGGGAAGATAGTCCGCCGAATTACCTCTCAGGAGATAGCGCGAAAACAGCTTTCCCGATTTTATTAAAAAGAGAGAGGTGCCGTTTTTGTCGACGCTGAACACATCGCGCGAAGGATCGAAGGCCTCGGGCAGACGACCGACAGGCGTTCCTCTGCCGATGACGGCAGAATACAAACCCGTCGTATACAATTCCTTTACGTTGATTTTATAGAGCATGTCGCCGTCGATGTAAAAAACGCTGCCGCCCGCCCAGCACACCGAATCGATCGAACCCGGTCCGATTTCGCGGTAGGCTTCGTCGATTTCGACGCCGCGGAAAAGCGCGTCGGGACTGCAAAAACACACTTTTCCGTCTTTAGCGTAGAGCACGAGGGAGCTGTCGGGCGCCCACTTAACCGGAAGAGAATCGTAACTGACGGATGCGTGCGGATCGAGCGCCGTGCGCCTGCCCGTCGCGGAATTTTCGAACGTCAAAATGCCTTCGGCGAATCCCGTTTTGACGACAAAGCAGCTCCATGCTCCGTCGGGACTTACCGCGCGGGGAAAAAGCGGCATCGAATCGAGGGGAATCGTATCGGCTTGTTCTGTCCATTCGAGCGTGCCCGTTTCGAAGGAATAGCGCGCCGTACCGCAGCGGTTCCGTATTTGCAATACGCTTCCGCCCGAAAGCAGTTCCATCCGCTCGGGATAGCAGGTAAGCGCTCGAGGGCTTTCTGCGGGAGCGCCGTTTACAAGCTTTGCGTAAAAGAGCGAGCGGTAGGACGGAGTTCCGGGAAAATCGCGGCGCACCGTAAAAAGGATTTCGTCTTTGTCGTTCAGATCGGCGTTGCCGAAGGAAACGCCCGCTCCGAGCGGCAGCACGGCAAACGAAGCGAAGATGCAGCACAGGGCGCAGAGCTTCGTCATTTATGCAGCTCCGCACTCAAAACGATCGTGTCGAGTTCGTGCACGAGATCGTCGAGCTGCTTTTCCATTTCGCTTATCTGCCGGTTGCGCGAATCGTTTTGCAGCTGTTCGAGCTGATTGAACACCGCTTCGAGCGATGCGCTGTCGTCGGAAGCGACGCGCGAATAGCCGCACCACGGGCAATAGATAAAATCGTTATCGATCGTGCGCCCGCATCCGCGGCACACAGTTACCGGCTTCATACGGTGACCTCCGTCGTTGTAAGTATAAACCATATCGTAATATTTTGCAAAACCGTTTCGGACAATTCTCCGCGGAACCGATTACTTCAGCACGGAAGACGGATTGACGAGCCGGCCGTTTTTATACACGGTAAAATGCAGATGCGACCCCGTCGAATAACCGGTCGAGCCGACGAGCCCTATGACCGTCGCCTGCGTTACGCCCTGTCCTTTTTTTACGCGCGATGCGGACATGTGACCGTAGAGCGTTTGATACCCGTTCGGGTGATTTACGATGATGTAGTTTCCGAACACGTTCGACCAGCCGACAAAGGCGACGGTTCCGTTCATCGCCGCGCGGATCGGAGTGCCTTCGGGACAGGCCAAATCGATTCCCGTGTGATATGAGCGCACGCCGGTAAAGGGATCGGGACGCCAGCCGAATTTCGATGAAATGCGGTATGCCGCAGTAATCGGGATTTTAAACAAATCGCCGAGCACTTCGTGCAGTTTCGCCGCATCCATCTTCGCGCCGGGGATAAACAACTGCTGCCCGACGGTGAGGGTTTGGCTTGCAAGGTCGTTTACGTCGAGGAGATCTTCAAGCGGCACGTTGAATTTTGCGGAAAGGCCTGTAAGCGAATTGCCTTTCGACACCGTATACATAAGGCCGTCGACCGACGGGATGCGGAGCTTTTGCCCTTCGTGCAGAGAACGCGCGTTTGTAATGCCGTTCACATCGATGAGCGTCGAAAGGTTCGTTAAGCCGAAACGCTTTGTGATGCCGCCGAGCGTATCGCCGGATCTGACCGTATAGGTTTGATACGAAACGGGCTTTTTAAACAATGCGGCGAGTTCCGCGCGCGATTTTCCGCTTCCGACGATATCGCCGCTGTCGGTATAACTTACGGACGCATCGGCGACAAAGGCCGCCATCACTTTATCGAGCGTTTCGAGTTCCGCTTTTCCGCTGTCTTTAAGCGCAAGCGGGCCGGTGTGGCTTGCCGCATACGAAAGCGTCGCTTTGGCGCCCGAAAGAAAAGCGAATACGGCGATCACTGCAACTCCCGCTTTCCAATGCGAAAGTACGCTTTCGGAAAAGCGGCCGAGCGAAATCAAAAACGAGCGCAGCGAAAAATTCGGGCGCACGGCGGCGGCTGCAAACGAATGCGTTAGAGGGGAGTGCGTAAGAGCGTACGAGATATTGTTTTTGCGTTCTCCGAAAAAAAACGGCAATTTTACGGACGGCTTCGTCCGGCTTCCTTCAAAACCGACATAATTGATTATTTCCATATTATTTCTATCGACATAAAAACGCACTCATATTAGAATAAAGCCATGCAAAAAGCTGAAAAAAAAGCGCGGCATTTTATCGTTCCGCTGCTCATCGGTCTGTGTATCGGCATCGTCGTTAAACTCTTCGTCATCGATTTTTTGCATATTTCCGGACGCTCGATGGAACCCGCGATCAAAGACGGGGAAACGGTACTCGTCAACAAACTCGCCTACGGCCTCGTAAAGCCCGGAAGCGCGGGATTTTTCGTTTCGTGGGCGGAGCCGAAGGCGGGCGATATCGTAATCTACCTGCACGCGAACCGCATCGTCGTCAAGCGCTGTGCCGCCGTCGCAGGCGCGCATCTGGAATATTCGTCGAATTCGGGATATAGTCTTTTTGTGGGAGATTTGAAAATCGAGCTGACGAAAGAACAGTATGAATTGATGCGCGCTTCTTCCCGCGTACCGGACGGATACATCCTCGCCCTCGGCGACAACTATGCCGAATCGATCGATTCGAGGAACTACGGTTTCGTTTCCGTCAAAAACGTCGTCGGCAGGATTATTAATAAATGAACGATTTTTTTCACACGAAGCGGATCATAGTCCTTGCCGTTTTCGTTTTTATCGCCGCCGCCTATATTACGCTCCGCTATGTCCGCCTCGCGCTCACGCCTGTCGCCGAAATCACTCCGCGTACGCCCGTCATGGAACGCGGTGCGATTGTCGACCGTTCGGGAAAACCGCTTGCCGTGCAGACGAATTTTTATCACGTCGGCGTAACGCCGAAGATGGTCGCGGACGCCGCTTCATTTGCAAAAGACGTCGCATCGATTCTCGGTATGAAAGAAAGTGAGGTCGCGGCGATTATCGAAAAAGCAAAAGGTGCGCACTTCGTCTACCTTAAAAAAAAGATAGGGCAGACCGCATACGATGAACTCAAGCAGATTATCGATACGAAGGGTTACACCTTCGTGCGCTGCGACAGGATTCCCGGCCGCGTCTATCCGGAAAACTCCCTCGCATCCCAGCTTGTCGGTTATATGGGAGACGACGGAAACGGGCTTTCGGGTACCGAATATTCGATGCAGTCCGTGCTCGCCCCTTCCGTAAGCTCGGACTCCGCGCAGATAGAGCCGGGCAAAAACGTATATTTGACGATCGACGCGAATCTGCAGTACAAGCTCGAACAGATCGCTTCAAACGCGATGAAAAATACGCAGGCGGAAAGCATGATGCTCGTCGCGGCCGAAGCGAAGACGGGGGAAATTCTGTCGTACATCAGCCTGCCGTCGGTCAATTTAAACGAATACGGCAGAGCGACCGTCGAAGAGACGATAGACAGACCTGCGATGACGGCGTACGAGCCGGGTTCCGTTTTCAAAATATTTACGGTCGCGATCCTGTACGACGCGGGGCTCATACACAGCGGCGACAGCTTTTTTTGTAACGGCATGTACGAAAGAAAAACGCGCAGCGGAGAAACGATCCGCATCAAATGTCTCGGCACGCACGGATGGGTAACGCCGCGCGATGCGCTTCGTCTTTCGTGCAACGCCGCGCTCGGCCAAATGAGCGACCGCATCGATGAAGATGAGTTTATCGAAAAGATACGCGCGCTCGGATTCGGAAAGCGAACCGGCATAGAGCTTCCGGGCGAAACGGCGGGCTCGGTCAAAGATCCGAACTCCCGCTCGTGGTCGGCGCGCTCGAAACCGACGATCGCAATCGGGCAGGAGATAAGCGTGTCCGCGCTGCAGATGATGTATGCGGCAACATCCATCGCTTCGGGCGGCATTCCCGTAAAGCTTACGACGATCAAGCGGATTACGAATAAAGACGGATCGACGTATTACGAGCATAAAGCCGAACGAGGTGAGCGGACATTGAGCGAAGCGACGGCGCGTTATCTTTTGAGCTGCATGGAAACGACGGCGACGACGGGGACCGGCTCGCGTGCGAGGCTCGGCGATATATCCATCGGCGTAAAAACCGGAACCGCACAGATGGCGGACAAATCCGGCGGATACAGCAGTACCGATTTTTTATCGAACTGTATCGCGGTCTTTCCGATCGAAGATCCCGAAATTATCCTCTACATCGTTATCGAAAAGGCGAAGGGCGAAACCTATGCGGGGCGCATCGTCGCTCCGGTTATCGCCGAAGCCGCCGACGCGATCATCAATCACCTCGGCATGAGCCGCGGAGGCGCGGAATCGCTTTTGCATTCGGGACGCATCGTGATCCCCGCAGGCAAAACGCTCGCCGTCGGAAGCCTCCTTCCCGACTTTACGAATATGTCGAAGCGCGATCTTTTGCCGCTGTTCGACGGCGGAAACTTCCGCGTCACGATACACGGAAACGGCTGGGTCACAAGCCAAACGCCGCCGGCGGGAACGCCCGTCACGGAGAATATGGTCATTGAACTCAATCTGGAATAAAAACCGCGCCGCATTCGCATCCCGTTTTCCTTCCCTCGCAAAAATGTTCGCATCCGAAATCGCCCGAGTCGACGCGGTGTGTACCGACACGGCCGAGCGCAGCTCGACGTTTTTGTCGGACAGGTCCGCAAGCGATACGCACGACAGCTCAATTCCGTGCGGCGGTTTGAACAACGAGCCTGCGGCAATCGGCCGGCCCTTTCCGTTTTGGAATATCGTTTCGGCAAAAGACGGAAGCGTAAGCGCGTACGAAGGCGGCGCGCTGCTCCATTCGGCGTACAATCCGAAACGGGAAGCCGAACAGGCGGTTGCAAACTCCGATTTCGACGAATGCCGCGCCGCCGTGTTTTTCGGCTTCGGGCTCGGCTATGCGGTAGAAGCCTATGCTTCCCGCTTTCCGGACAGAGCGATTATCATCGTCGAGCCGGACGCCGATCGCTTTTTCGCGTCCCTCGCGCTCATCGATTGGACGGCGGTTTTCGCAAGTAAAGAATGTATCGCAGCCCTTGCCTGTCCGCCGCACACCGTCGTTGCATTTATCGAAAAGTACGGTGTTTCCCGCTGTGCGTTTTTTTCGGTGCCTTCGCAAACTTCTCACGCATCCGATTATTTCGATACGCTTCGAACCCTCGTCGAACGGAACAGACGCAAAGACGATATCAACGCCGCAACCCTCGAACGCTTTGCAAAACGCTGGCTTAAAAACAGCTGCAAAAATCTTAACAATTATGCGCTGAGGCGCGGAGTGTCGGCCTATGCGGGCAACGCGCGCGGTATTCCGTTTACGATCGTCGCGGCAGGCCCTTCTCTGGAAAGTACGCTCTCCTATCTTCCGGAAATCAAAAAGCGCAGCGTCGTCGTGTGTGTGGACACGGCACTCCGCGCCTGCCTCAGAGCGGGCGTCGAACCGGATTTTATCGTCATCGGAGATCCGCAGTACTACGCGTATCGCCACATAGCGGGATTGGCATCGAAGTCGAGCGTGCTCATTGCGGAAATCGCAGTGTACCCCTCGGTCTTTTCTTTTCCGTGCAGGAGCTTTGCGCTTTCGTCGTCTCTCTTTCCGATCGGTAAATGGTTCGAACGGCGGCTCGGCGAAAAAGGCGATTTGGGCGCAGGCGGTTCGGTCGCATCGGCGGCGTGGAATTTCGCGTATGCGGCGGGTGCGTCCGAAATCTACTGCTGCGGACTCGATTTCGCTTTTCCCGGAAAAAAGACGCACATCAGAGGCAGTATGTTCGAAGAGGGAACGCATGAAACTTCGGTGCGAACCCTTCCTGCGGAAACGCAAAACTTGCCGCTCCTTTTTTCGGCAGGCGCGGAGGAGGCGTGCGATTACGACGAAAAGCCCGTGCCGACCGATTCGCGCATGAAAATGTTCGCGTGGTGGTTTGAAAGCAGACTTGCTTCCTGTCCCGATGCGAAAACCTATACGTTCGCGCGATGCGGGATCGCGATTCCCGGCATTGCGCCCGTCGATGTGTGCTCGTTTTTGGAAAAGCCCGACATTACGGTACAAAAAGAAAAATTTATTAAAAAAAGCGAAGCATCGAAAAAAGCCTCTCCTCCGGATAAAGCGCGCTTCGAAGCCGCTCTCTCCGAATTTTTGCACGAAGTCGCGTCTTTTCGAAAAACCGCAGAAGAAGGAAAGCGGATATGCGAAAACGCGCTCGCGGACGGCGGTGTACGGCAAACGACGCTCCGCGCCCTCGCAGACATCGATACGGCGATCCTCAAAAGCGGCGTAAAGGACGCGGTTTCTCTTGCCTTGCAGAAAGGGAGATGCTTTGCCGGTCTTGGCGAAAGCGACGATAAAACAAAAGATGCGTTTCGGAAAAGTCTTTTGCGCTCGCACCTCGTCTACGAAGAACTCGAGCGCGCCGCATCCGAATGCGAAAAATATTTCCAATCGTTTCATTAAAGTTTTCCGTTTTTTCCCCCGATAATAAAAATGTCGGATAACGCGGGCGATTCGACATCCGGGCGCCTGCAATGCCGATTTCCGTGTTTATAAAAGTTGAAAAACGTGTGAGGTTTTTCAACTTTTTTTTTGCTCTTTTCGTATTTTCAGCTTGCAAAACGGACGGAACGCGTTACAATATACGGATAGAGAGTAGTATGAATACATTTGAATTGAGCCTTATAAAGGACGGTGTTTCATTCGATAAGGACTTGCTTCTCGATATGCTGTTTGTCGTCGAGCCGGCAGGAGTTTCGATTTCCCAAGCGGTGATTACGGCCCTTGCCGATTGGGAGTTCAATGAAGTTATCAGCGAAGGCAATGTAAACGTCGATGATTTTATAGCGACGCACATAAAGGCCGGAACGGAAAGATCGAAGACGTCTGAGTCGGTGCTCAGCAGCGGTATAAAGCGTTCTCTCGAAGATGTTCGCCGTATGCGTACGCTCGAAAACAGCGAACAGGCACGGCTTGCAGCGGTGCAAAATGTATACGACGAATACATGAATTATATCGATTATGTGTACACGCACTATGCGACGCATAAACAAATCGATTACGCGAGTTTGGCGGAAACGGTGCGGAGCTTGTGCATTTTTATCCGTGAAAACCGCGGTTATGTGTTGAGAATCACATCGTCTGACGATTCCGCCAAAAAAAATTTTATCGTTACGCATTCGATGCGTTCGACGGTGCTCGCGATTGCGGTCGGACTGCAGCTGCACATGAGCCTATCGAAGCTTGTCGAACTCGGTTCCGCATGTATGCTTCATGAAATCGGTATGCTGCGTCTGCCTCCGCAGCTGTATCTTTCGACAAAGCAATTGTCGTCGGCCGAGCGGGATGAGATATCGAAGCATCCGATCATCGGATTTGAAATCGCAAAAAATCTCAATTTTCCGGTAGAAGTGCAGTTCGGTATTCTCGAACACCATGAGCGCGAAAACGGTACGGGATATCCGAGAAATCTTACGGGCGATAAAATTTCTTTCTACGCGAAGATAATTGCAGTCGTGTGTTCGTTCGAATCGATCGTCGCTCCGCGTCAATATAAAACGGAACGCAGCACTTTTGCCGCGATGGTCGAAATGCTCAAAAACGAAAACCGCCAATACGACGAAACCGTTATCAAAGCGCTGTTGTACAGCATATCGCTTTATCCGATCGGTACGTATGTGTATCTTTCAAACGGAGAAACCGCGCAGGTTATCGATGTGAATCCCGACAATCCGAAAAATCCGATCGTACAGCTGCTCGGGAAAAAAGATGCGGACGGCTCTCCGAAAACGCTTCAGACGGACGACAACGATATAAAGATCATGCGGCCGCTCGGCAAGCAGGAACTTGAAGACGCGATGAAAAGTCTTACCGGATGCGAATGCATTTCCGCACAATAGCGATGCGGAACGGTATCCGTCAATGCCAAGGAGCAAATTATGAAGATCGAAACGAAATGTCTGCATTCGGGATATGAGCCGAAAAACGGAGAGCCCTGCGTTATGCCGATCGTACAAAGCACGACGTATAAATTCGATTCGTGCGATCACGTTGCCGCTCTTTTCGACAAACCGACGGAATACATATATTCGCGGATGGCGAATCCGACCTGTGATGCCGTTGAAAAAAAGATTGCGGATCTTGAAGGCGGCGTCGCTTCGATGCTGACATCGAGCGGGCAGGCGGCTTCCCTGCTTTCGATTTTAAACCTGTGTTCGGCGGGCGACAGCTTTATCGCGAGTTCGGCGATTTACGGCGGTTCGACGAACCTCTTTTGCTTTACGCTCAAAAAGCTCGGCATCGAATGTATTCAAGTTTCCGCCGTCGCCGATTACGATACGATTCTCAAAGCGTTTAAACCGAATACGAAAGCGGTGTTCGGAGAAACGCTCGCCAATCCTTCGCTTGCGGTATTCGATTTCGAAACGTGGGCGAAAGCCGCTCACGCGCGGAACGTACCGCTCATCATCGACAATACTTTTGCGACGCCGATACTCTGCCGTCCTTTCGAATGGGGAGCGGACATCGTCGTTCACTCGACGACAAAATACATGGACGGTCATGCAGTCCAGTGCGGCGGTGTTATCGTAGACGGCGGCAATTTCGATTGGGAAGCGGCACACAAAGCGAACGGTTTTTTTGCGGATTTTTGCGAACCCGATCCGAGCTATCACGGGCTCACCTATACGAAGGAATTCGGAAAAGCTGCCTATATCATCAAAGCGCGGACGCAGCTTATGCGCGATTTCGGCTGCTACCCGTCGGCGCATTCGGCATTTTTATTGAATTTGGGGCTTGAAACGATGCCGCTTCGGATGAGGCAATATTGCAAAAACGCGCTCACGCTTGCAGAGCATTTTCAAAAAAGCGATAAAATCGCATCGGTGACCTATCCCGCACTCGCGGGTGACGCGAATCATGAGCTTGCAAAAAAATATTTACCCGACGGAACGAGCGGCGTCATCGCGCTCGGTATCAAAGGCGGTCGGGCGGCTGCGGTGCGTTTTGTGGATGCTCTTTCGCTTGCAACCGATGAAGTCCACGTCGCCGATATCCGCACCTGTGTGCTTCATCCGGCATCTTCGACGCACCGGCAGCTCACCGATCGACAGCTTGCGGCGGCGGGGATCGACGGCGGCATGGTACGCTTCAGCTGCGGCCTTGAAAACGTCGAAGACATCATCGCCGATGTCGACCGTGCGCTTTCGGCAGTATAAGCCGTAGACATTGTAAATTACCGGTGAGGCGTGCTCTTGAAAAATCGTATGTCTGAAATGCGGAGGCGGCTTGAACACACGAATAAACGCACGAATAAACAGTGGACGCAATCGGTTAAAACGTATATACTGAAAACGAGTTGAAGTCTATTCCGACAGCTGCATAGAAAAGGAGCTTCGTTATATTTATGGAAAAGAATACCGCATTCCTTAAAAAAAATATAAACAGTGCAACCGGAAAAAAGCTATTTTCAATCCGTAAAAAAGTAATTATTGTTTTCGGAAGTCTGATTGCCGCAGCGATACTCATCGAAAGCGTTTTGGTAATCGGCTTGGCGCGCAGGGCAGTCATCGAAAAACTCGAAGCACACTTGCGCGATAAAGCCGTAGATACGGCGGAAATTATCGACGGAAGGATAAACACGCACTTCCAATTTCTCGAAGGTATTGCACGTATACCCGTTTTGTATGATTCTTCGTATTCGTATGCACAGCGCGTCGCGCTGCTGAAAAGCGAAGCCGCGCAAAACGCTTCCATCCGTGAGCTCGATATAAGCGATACGCGGGGAACATTCTATTATGACGGAGGCACCGTTCAGGTAGCCGACAGAAAGTGGTTTCAAACCGCGCTTTCCGGAAAGAACTTTATTTCCGAGCCGTATATCGAACGTGCAAACCATACGCTTGTCGTAACGCTCGCCGTTCCCGTTTACGATGCGAATAACCGCATTTGCGGGGTTTTGTCCGCCGATATTCCCGGTCTCCAGCTGCGCGAAAATGTTAAAGATATCGTAATCGGAAAAACGGGAAACTGCTATATTATAGGGCCGACGGGTACGTCGATTGCGGACGTGGATGCCGAACTGGTACTGACTATGTCCAATGCCTTTGAAGAATCAAAAACCGATCCTTCCATGGTTTCAATCGGCACGTTTGAACATAATGCCATAGCATCGAATGTCCCTGTTATCGGTTCGTATACATACGAAGGCGTTTCGAAAGTTGCAGCTGCGGCAAAGATGCGTTCGGCCGATTGGACGGTCGTCATCAACGCTCCCTACGGCGAATTCATGGACGAAGTGAAAAATCTCAGCATTTCGCTGTTTGTCATCGGTATTCTCATCTTAATTGCGGTCTTTGTCATCGTCTATTTTATCACCACGCAGATGGTAAAGCCGGTTCGTCTTGCGACAAGCGCTTTGAAAGATATTGCACAGGGTGAGGGCGATTTGACCGTGCGTCTTCCGGAAAACGGGAACGACGAAGTGACCGATGTCTGCGAATATTTTAATAAAACGATCGAAAAAATCGCCGCGTCCATACGCACCGTCGATAAAAACAGCTATACGATGACCGACATAGGAAACGACCTTGCGTCGAATACGACACAAACCGCGAGTTCCGTTCATCAAATCAGCGCAAATATCGAAGGCGTCAAAGAGCAGGCGATGACGCAAAGTACAAGCGTTACCGAAACTTCGGCGACTATCGAAGAGATTATCCGCACGATCAGACAGCTGAACAACAGCATTCAAAATCAGGCGGCAAGCGTTACGCAATCGTCGGCTTCCGTCGAAGAGATGGTTTCGAATATCATGGCTGTCGGTCATACGCTTGACAAAGCCGATGAAGCGATCAAAAAACTTGCATCTGCGACCGATGAAGGCAAAAATACGCTTATAACTGCAAACGAAGTTGCACAGAAAATTACCGAAGAATCGGGTTCTCTTATGGAAGCGTCGAGCGTTATCCAGCGTATCGCAAGTCAAACGAACCTTCTCGCCATGAACGCCGCAATCGAAGCCGCTCACGCCGGCGAAGCGGGTAAAGGTTTTGCCGTCGTTGCCGACGAAATCCGTAAACTCGCCGAAGATTCCGCGACGCAGGGTAAATCGATTACATCGACGTTGAAAGCGCTTTCCGCCGAAATCGAAACGCTTTCGGTTTCTTCCGGAACCGTCGGAGAAAATTTCACCGCAATTTTCAATCTCACCGAACAGGTAAAAGAGATGAGCGGCCGCCTTACCGAAGCGATGAAAGAACAGGAAAACGGCAGTAAAGAGGTGCTCTCCGCGATGAGAGACATCAATTCGGTAACGACGGAAGTACAGACGGGTTCTGAAGAAATGCTTAAGGGCGGCGAGAGCGTTGCGCGGGAAATGCGCAGGCTCGACGATCTGACGCGCATCATCACCGACAGTATGAATGAAATGGCGTCGGGTGCGGCTGAAATCAATAAATCCGTTCAAGAAGTGAACACGTTGACGCAAAAGAATAAATACAGTATCGACAATTTGGCCGCTGAAGTGAGAAAGTTCAAGATATAAACGCGGCGAATAATCGGCGATCGATCGTGCAAGCAACCCCCGCTTTGTCCATAAAGCGTTAATACTGATTTTTTCAAGTGCCGTTGCCCGAAAACGGAAGTTTTTGGGCGGTTTTTTTCTATGCGGTATTTGAAATTGCATTTGTACGGCCGAAAACGGCAGGACAATAAAGAATTTGTGTCAAAACGATGCGATTTCAACGCGTTTTTATGAGGGTGAGTAGATTTGACATAAATTTACTCAAAATCCGGGCGAAAGTCAAGAAAAATCGAATCGCAATCGGCGGCGCAAAAAATCATCGATTTTTTATTTTATTGTATTATAATGAAATATAAATAATGCGCAGATCTAACAGAATATTATCGTAACGATTTTCCTTCGGCGGCATTTGTTGGCATAGATATTGCAATAATTTACGTATACGGTTTGTGCCGGCTTGGAGGTTTACCTATGACAAACGACGAAAACATCCTTTCAATGTATTTGAAAGATATCAATAAAGTTTCTTTGCTTTCTCGCGACGAGGAAACCGATTTGGCGCTGAAAGCGAAAGCGGGCGACAAGGCGGCAAAAGACAAAATCGTCAACGCGAATCTGCGCTTTGTCGTCAACGTCGCGAAAAAGTATCAAAATCACGGACTCGATTTGCCCGATTTGATCAGCGAAGGCAATATCGGCCTTTTGACGGCGGTCGACAGGTTCGACGTATCGAAGGGCTATCACTTTATTTCATACGCGGTGTGGTGGATCCGTCAGGCGATTTTAAAAGCGATCTGCGAAAAGAGCCGCGCCATTCGGCTGCCGCTCAACCGCGCGAACGAACTCGTTCAGATCGAACACGCGCGAAAGCTTATGACGGGCGATAAAACCGAAGAACAGGAATTCGCCGAAGTTGCGCGTATGTTGAAGATGGACAAGCAGCACGTGCGTGAAATGGTGAACATTTCCCGCGATATGATTTCCCTCGACGCGCAGGTCGCTTCGAGCGACAACGACCGCACGTCCGTCAGCGATTTTATCGAAGACGAGCGCTACGACAATCCCGACGAAGAAGCGATTTCGAATGCGATGAAGCGCGATATCGGAAAAGTGTTGAACACGCTGAAACCGAACGAAGCGAAAGTACTGTCGCTGCGCTACGGGCTGAACGGCACCCGCCCGATGTCGCTTAAAGAAGTCGGCGATACGTGCAATCTTACCAAAGAGCGCATCCGTCAAATCGAAAAGCACGCTATCGTGCGCATGCGCCATCCGAGACGTATGCAGCGTCTCGAAGCTTACATCGCATAGGCGTTTTGCCTGAATCGTGCCGGCGTTTCGTTCGATGCGCGGCCGGCATTTTTCCCGCTTGCACGGTAAGCTTAAGGCGTCAGCGCAAAACGCTTCGCATATATTCGAACGCGTCCTTTCTCGCTTCGACGAGGATTTTCCCGTCGCGGCGGATGTCCGCGATGCCGAGTTCGAGCTCTCCCGATTGTGCGGTTCCGGTCACTTCGCCGGGGCCGCGCAGTTTTAAATCCTGCTCCGCAATAAAAAATCCGTCGGTGCTTTCGCGCAGAACTTTCATCCGCTCGATCCCCGTTTCCGTGATGTTTTTTCCGTAGATCAAAAAGCAATACGACTGGGCATTTCCGCGTCCGACTCTGCCCCTCAGCTGGTGCAGCTGCGCGAGTCCGAAGCGGTCGGCCTGTTCGATGACGATGCACGTCGCATTCGGTACGTCCACTCCGACTTCGATGACGGTCGTCGCGGCGAGCACTTGTATGCGCCCGCTTTGAAAATCGTGGAGAATGCGCACTTGTTCGTCTTCATCGACGCGCGAATGGATGAGCGCGCAGGAAAATTCCGGATACACGCGCTCGGATAAAAACGCGAACATCTCTTCCGCCGCCTTTGCCGCGGATTTTTCTTTCCCATACAAAAGCGGAAACTGCGCGTTCCGCGTCCGCTTTGCGCCTGCTGCCTCCGCCCCCGATCCCACATGCGCCGCTTCGGCGGATTCCGTGTCGTCGCCGTTTTCGTCTTCTCCGTCCGTTTGCCGGCCGTCGCCTTCTATTGCGGGATAGACGAAATACGCCTGATGTCCCGCTTCGAGTTCTTTACGCACCGCTTCGTACGCGTTCGCTTCGTTTCCTTCCCGCACGAGATAGGTTTTCACCGCCTTTCTTCCTTCGGGCTGCGTGCGCAAAAGCGAAACGTCCAAGTCGCCGAAAGCGGTGAGTGCGAGCGTCTGCGGAATCGGCGTTGCGCTCATCATCAAAAGATGGAGCGTGTAGGACGAAGTACCTGCAATCTTTCTGCCTTTTTCGATTATCGCCTGACGCTGCAAAACACCGAAGCGGTGCTGTTCGTCTATGACGGCGAGCTCGAGGTCGTTGTATTGCACGGCTTCGGAAAAAAGCGCGTGCGTACCGATTACGATGTCGATATTGCCCGCTTTAAGCTGTTTTAACAATTCCGCCCTGCCGCCCGCTTTTACGTTTCCGGTGAGAAATGCGACGCGTATGCCGATCGGCGCGAGCATGCGCGAAGCGTTTTCCGCGTGCTGCCTGGCGAGCAGTTCCGTCGGAGCCATAAACGCACACTGTCCTTTCCAGCTGATGACGCGGAGACATGCGAAAAAAGCGGCGAGCGTTTTGCCCGAGCCGACGTCTCCCTGCAAAAGCCGCGCCATCGTAAACACCGGAGGCCGCTCGTTTTCAGCGCGTTCGGTTTTTATGCCTGTTTTTCCGTCGTCCGTATGTTCAGGACTTGCGTTTCTCGTACATTCCGCCGGATCCTTTTTTTCATCGTTTGCGACGAGTTCGCGCTCCCGATAGCCCCTGTCGAGGTCGTCATCCATTTCCATGACGACGTTCATCTGATCGAGCGTGAGACGGAACGGGAGGCGGTCGTAAAGCGCTCTTTGGAGCGGAGAAAGCGAATCGATGAATATCTGCCGTGTCGCGTCGTATACGCCGCCGTCTGCACCGTCGTGTGCGCCGCTTTGGGCGACGGCACCTTGCGATCTTCCGTTCGCCGCGCCGCTTTCATCCGTGCCGGCGGCAGGGCTTTTGCCGCCTCCGCTTTTCGCTCCGCGCTCTTCCGTACTTTCAAACGGAGAGAGCGAAAGCGATGCGTCGGGGACTGTGCCCCTGTGTTCCCACGCGCGCTTTGCTATGACGCATTGAAAATGAAAGAGCTCTTCGTAGATGAGCGTTCGCCGCGCTTTTTCGGCCTGCAAAAGGCTTTCGGGCGCGTGCACCGCCCGGATCGCATCGCGCTTTGAAAGGAGTTTGTGTTTTTCCATGATGTAATCGGGCAGTTCATTTTCGATTCCCGCGCTGTATTCTCGAAGAGCGGCGAAGATCGTTTTCCGTACGTTTTTTTGATTGAGTCCTTCGGTGAGCGGATAGACGGGGAGGACGCGGGAGTCGGGAAGCGTCATCTTTTCATAATCGGCAAGATCGCCGCTTTCGCTCAATTTAATAATTTCGAATGAAGTGCTTTGGAGTTTGCCGTATTTTATATCGAAGGCGCCCGTTACGGATATGATCGTTCCGACGGGAAACTGTTTTTCCAAAAACGGCCGATTGAAGGCGACGAGTTCCGCTTCCGCTTCTCCGTCACAGATGATGAGCTTCAGCGTTTTCATCCTGCCGTAGCCGAACCATTCGTGGGAAGTGACGATGGCGGCGCAGTGCACTTTCGATGAGCGGAATGCGGAAAGCCCTATACGTTTCGTGCGGTCGTCGTATTGTTTCGGATACAGCGTGAGCAAATCGGCTACGGAAAATACGTTGAGCTTTGCGAACAGCTTTGCCGCCGCCGGCCCGACGCCCGGAAGAGTCGTTATCGAATTGCGTATATCGCCGAGTTTCATTATTTAAAACGGCAGCTGCTGTACGATTTTTATAAGCCATTTGAAAAGGTAATGGCCGCCCGCGAGAGCTCCGATCATGACGGCGATCGTGATGCCGAGAGAGGTTTTATAGCCGACGAATTTGTTTCCCGTAAATATGCGGGAGATGCGGTGTACAAAGGGTTCGAGCGCGTAATCGAGCTGCGACCAAAGCGAGCCGTAGTAGTTCGCCCGCTTTTGCGAAAGGATGACGATAAATCTGATGACGAGCAAAACGAGCAAAAACAATGCGAGCGAATTGACGATAGACCATGCCATACCGATGATGATCGCGAGAACGGCACCGAAATATATGCGCCCCGTCATCAAAATATTCTGTAAAATATACGAAAGCGCATACAAAAGTCCGATCGAAACGGCGGGAGAAAAATCGAGTGAGCCGATCTGCATCCATCTCGTACCGCGGAATATATTTAAAAACGGATCGCACAGCGCAGACAAAATCCTGCCCGGCGCCGAATACTGTGCGCCCGGAATCCACGTGAGGATTATCCGTATAAAACACAAAAACGAATAGATATTGATGAGCCGTATGAGCGTCGCGATAACATACCTTACCATGTGCATCCTCTTACAATTTTTATGCAGTCCATACGTCTTTGACGAAGGGCAGCTCTTTCAATTCGGCGATAAGGGCGGAATCCGACGGTACGGTGAGCTGCGAATTGGCTTTGACGATGTACGGGCCTTTACCGGTATCTATATGAAAATATACAAAACATTGACCCGATTTGCCAAATAAAAAATCTTTCAGCGGGTTGATTTCTGCGGCATCCGCAAAACCGTCTTCGACGGCGATGTGCACTTCGCTGACCGCGTGCGCTTCGAGAGAGGCGGGATCTTCAAGCGAATCGACGATAAAGGATGCCGCGTCGTTATTCACATCGACTTTGCCTCGGAACGCATAGATACCGTCTTCGAAAATCCGCGATTTTACCGTTTCCCACGTGCGCGGAAATATCGTAATGTCGATCGCGCCTCCGTAATCCTGCAGCTTTGCAAAGGCCATTTCGTCGCCTTTTTTCGTGCGGATGATTCGTATATCGGTGAGCATACCGAGCGCGACGTGCTCCCGTCCGGAGTTCCGCGTTTGCCACGACGGCGCTCCGTTTGCGATGCGGGCGGTTTTTATAGCCTGCACATCTTTCGCTTCCCGTTCGATATTTTGCGAATTGAGCGTCACCGCGTTTTTTACCGCGGTTTTATAATCGTCGAGCGGATGACCGCTTACATAGCTTCCGATGAGCTGCTTTTCTTCGTTGAGCTTTTCGGTTTTCGACATGTCTTCGACTTTTTCGAATACGAAATCGGCGAAGACTTTTTCGTCGGTACTGCCGAATAAATCTTCCTGTCCGTTTGCCGCATCCCTCTTTTTCGCTTCCGCATACGATACGGCGTTTTCAAGATTTTTCAACAGCGTCGGCCTGTTTTGACCGAGTTTATCGAAAGCGCCCGTTTTGATAAGCGCTTCGAGTGCGCGTTTGTTTACCGTGCGGAGATCGACGCGGTCGAGAAAATCGATAAAGTTTTTATACGCACCGTTTTTATTTCGTTCATCGACGATGCACTGTGCCGCCGCTTCTCCCATACCTTTGATGCCTTTCAGTCCGAATACGATGTGTCCGTCCACGACGTCGAACACGATGTCCGAGCGGTTGACGTCGGGCGCGTCGACCGCGATGCCCATGTGCCGCGCCTCTTCGATGTATTCGGGCAGTTTGTCGGTCGATGTGATTTCGTTCGTCAAATTCGCCGCCATGAATTCCGCGGGGTAGTGGCACTTGAGCCAGCCCGTGCGGTATGCGACTACCGAATACGCGGCCGCATGCGATTTGTTAAAACCGTAGCCGGCGAAGGGCACCATGATTTCGAATATGCGGTCGGCTTTTTGTTCGGAAAATCCGTTTTTGACGGCGCCTGCGATGAATTTTTCTTTTTGTGCCATGAGGACGTCTTTTTTCTTTTTGCCCATGGCGCGGCGCAGCATGTCCGCCTGTCCGAGCGTAAAGCCCGCGATCCGCTGCGCAACCTGCATAACCTGTTCCTGATACACCATGACGCCGTAGGTTTCTTCGAGAATGTCTTTCAGGCAGTCGTCGGGATAGGTGATCGTTTCCGGATGAAAGCGGCCTTGGATAAATTGCGGGATAAACTGCATGGGACCCGGCCGATAGAGCGCGTTCAATGCGACGAGATCTTCGAGTTTTGTCGGCTGCGCTTGACGCAAAACCTTTTGCATACCCGGCGATTCGAATTGAAAAATCGCCGCGGTATCGCCCCGCTGAAAGAGCTCGTAGGTTTTTTTATCGGCTTCATCGACGCTTTCCGTGCGGAACTCGCTCTCTCCGGGTTTTCGATGCTTGTTGATGATCGTCTCGGCATAGCGGATAAGCGAAAGCGTCTTCAATCCGAGGTAATCCATTTTGACCAAGCCGCAGGGTTCGATGATATCCATCGTATACTGCACGCCGACTTCGCCCGTTTTCGGATCTTTGAAAACCGGCGCCCAGTCGGGAAGCGGCGTCAGCGAAATCACCATGCCCGATGCGTGAAGACTCGTGTTGCGGTTCATATTTTCAAGTTTAAAACACAGCTCGAAAAGCTTTTCGTAGCGCGGATCGTCTTTGAATCGGATGAGCTGCCCGTTTTCGGGATGGCTTTCATCGGGAGGCGTGAACGCGTCTTTTAAACGGAACTTCGGATTGTTCGGAATGCACTTCGTAAGCGCCGTCACTTCCGCAAGCGGAACGCCGAGCACGCGTCCGACGTCTTTGATGACGGCTTTCGCTTTCAGCGTACCGAAAGTGACGATGTGTCCGACTTGCGGATCTCCGTAAACTTCCCGCGTGTGCCGGATAACTTCCTGCCGAAAATCGTAATCCATGTCCACGTCGAAGTCCGGCATCGAAATGCGTTCGGGATTTAAAAAACGCTCGAACAGCAGCTTAAAGCGGAACGGATCGATGTCGGTAATTTCCATCGCGTATGCGACGAGGGAGCCGGCGCCCGAACCGCGGCCAGGCCCGATCGGTATATTGTTTTTTTTCGACCAGTTGATGAATTCCCATACGACGAGAAAGTAGCCGGAAAAGCCCATCTTAAAGATGATGGAAAGTTCGTGTTCGGCGCGTTCGGTCATTTCCGGCGTTATCGTTTTATAGCGTTTTCGCAAACCCGTTTCGACTAAGTGGCGCACGTATTCGTCTTCGCTTTTAAACGGTTCGGGAATATGCACGTGCGGCAGACAGGTACGAAGTTCGGCCGTATCGTATTGGTGAATCGTCAGGTTGCACATATCGGCGATTTTGAGCGTGTTCGCCATGAGTTCGGGGTAATCGGGAAAAAGGGATCGCATTTCCCCCTCGCTTTTAAAATACCACTCTGCTCTGCCGTCTCCCATCGTCTGGTGCGGTTCGGAAAGCTTTGTCTGAAAGCCGATGCAGCGCAGCACGTCTTGCGCTTCGGCGTCTTCTTTCATGCAATAGTGTACGTCGTTCGTCAGCACCGCCGGTATATTGAGCTTTTTTGCGAGTGCGATGAGGCGCGGGGCAACGCGCTTTTGCTCTTCGACTCCGTGATCCTGCACTTCGATATAGTAGCGGTCGGGGCCGAAAAGTTCGGCATAGCGCCTTGCGGTTTCTTCCGCATGCGCTTCGTCTCCGTGGAGCAGCGCCTGCGGCACTTCGCCCTGCAGACAGGCCGACAGACAGATAAGCCCTTCGTGATATTTTTCGAGCAGTTTGAAATCGATACGCGGTTTATAGTAAAAGCCTTCCGTATACGCGATGCTCGAAAGCCACGACATATTGCGGTAGCCTTTTTCGTTTTCGCACAGCAAAATAAGGTGATAGTATTTTCCGCCGTAGCGCGTCTTTTCCTGTACGCGGCAGTCGTTTTCCGCGACGTAGAATTCTTCGCCGACGATCGGATTGATGCCGTTCGTATGGCAGAGTTTTTCGAAATTGAGTACGCCGAACATAGTGCCGTGATCGGTGAGCGCGAGCGCTTTCATATTGAACTCTTTTGCGCGCTTTACGAGCGATTCTATTTTTGCCGCGCCGTCGAGCAGCGAATAATCGGAGTGCACGTGAAGATGCACGAACTGCGAAGGGGGGGTGCCTTCCGGCGCTTCGGGGAATTTGGGATAATCTGCCATACCGTCAGTATAGATGATTTCCCTCGTAAGGGAAAGTCGTCGCATCAGGTGTGCGGTTTTCGCGGCGGGAACATCAGAGACCAACGCATCGGGAGCGCCGCCTGTTTTTTACGTTTGAACGGTATATGTTCCGACGTTCCGTTTCGTATTTCGCCGTTATCGATTATCAATTTCTCCCGTCCCGCATCTATCCAATTACCAATTCAGGGATTACGCATGAAAAATGTATACACAGAAAAGAGACATAATATAAAATAAAAAAAAGCGGAACGCGAGGCAGCGGCAATGCCGCCGAGCCGCTCAGACCGAGTTTAAACGGGATGCTAAAATAGCGCCTCCCGTTTAAGTGCAAGTTTGCTCCGCAAACTTGTTTATATACGTGTGCGCTTTCGCGCACGAGTGCGGCATTTTCGAAAATCGACATTTTCTGTAATGCCGCACTTCAGAGAATGGCAAGCGAACTTTTTGGCAAAAAAGTTCGCGCAGTCCGATTCCAATCACGGTCTGCTGCGGCACTTGCAACGAGCGCGAAGCGCGAAGTTCCCCGCGCAAACGGCAGGGCTGCTGCCGGGAGTGCAGCCGATTTTGTACGGTAATGGTTGTTTTTTGGGGAATATAGATTCTCATGCGTAATCCCTGATTACCCATTATTAACGCCTTTACTTTTCCGCGCATACGGCATATACTGTAGACGATGAAAAACGTATTTGCAGCGTATATGTCGTACGGGATACTGTCGTACGGGGTACTTGACACGCATACGCGCATCGCGCAAAATTCACGGCTTCACGGCTTCACGGCTTCACGGCTTCACGGCTTCACGGCTTCACGGCTTCACGGCTTCACGGCTTCACGGCTTCACGGCTTCACGGCTTCACGGCTTCACGGCTTCACGGCATAGGGCGAATTCCGCCCGAAATCCAAAACATACGATCATCTCTCTCGGCGGTGCACGAAGGGTATCTTTCGCGCGCCGCAGCTCTTTGTCACGGAACGCAGCGAAAGAAACGCCTGCACGGCTTTGTTTTCCATGCGGTTGATTGTCGGCTTCAAAGCAGCGCATATATCAAACAGGTTTAGGAGGAATTATGATACACAAAAAATCGTTTACGGCTGCGGCGCTTGCCGCAGTATTTTTGCTTGCAGGCTGTCAGCAAAATGCCGAAACGCCGGCACAGCCGCCGAAGGACACGACAGCACCTGCCGAAGTTGCAAACTTTACGGCGACGCCCGGAAGTGCAAGCGTCGTCATTTTAAGCTGGAAAAACCCGGCCGACGACGACCTCTATCAGGTAGAGATCACGGCAAACCCCGCTCACGGCTCGCTTAAAAACGCCATATACCTTGCGGCGGAAAAGGGAAAAGATGTAAGCTACAGTGCGGACGGTTTAAGAGCCGACACGAACTACATCTTTACGGTAAAAACCGTTGATACGTCGCTCAACAAAAGCGCGGGCGCTGTGAAAAAGCTCTATGACGACCCCGTCATTACAAAGATTGCGATCCCCCGTGCGGGCATAAGCTATGGGGGAAATGTGCTCCCCGTAACGATTGTCGGAAAAAACTTTACCGCTCCCGGCATAAGCGCGGCCGATTTCAGCGGTACGGGTGCAACCTTTTCAAATTTCAAAGTTATAAGCGATGTAAAAGCGACTGCGGAAGTAAGCTGTCCGAATACGGCAGGCGAGCATATTGTTACGGTACACTGTAAAGGCGCGAGCAAAACGGGAATGCTTTCCGTCAAGGACTACACCGGTTGGGATCCCGGAAAAATCGTACTTGCGGATAATACGGTAGTCGATAAAGACGGCTATACGGCAATAGATTCGGCAAATCCGCCAGTCGCAGTCGTTTACAAAACGAACGCATATGGGGGTGCGATCGGCGTTGCGCTGCACAGGTCACATTTGCCGTGGGCAAAAAGGGATACGAGAGGCTATAACACGAAATTCGAAGGGATCATCTGCACGCCGAGTAGATCGCATACAAGCGGAGCTGCCGCTTGGGCGACTTTTACGGGCGATACGGGCGGAAGCGACAACTGGGATTATATATGTTCCGTAGACCCCGTAGGAGCGGCGAATGCCGCCGTAAACTACCCCGCCTTCGACTGGGTGAATACGTACAATGAGACGTACAAATCCAAGCTCGGGGCAGCCCGTCCCGCATGGTATATGCCGAGCATAGCCGAACTCTCGGAAGTGTATAAAAATAAGGATACGGTAAATGCAAGTCTTTTGAAAATCAAGGGGATTAACGGCGCCTATGCGGATGCAAATCTCGAAACGGGGTGGTTCTGGTCGTCGTCGCAGTTTTCCAACAACAATTACTATGCGTGGCTTGCGGAATTCGGTAGCGGCACCTTTTACTACAGCTACAAGTACTACGATTACGATGTGTGTTGTATAGCCGGCTTTTAACGTGAGCGTTGGTAGTGCGTACATGAGCTTCCGTACGGCTCGTGCACGCACGGAAGTAAGTATGGAACGTGGCGAAATGTCGCAGGAGTTTTACGGTATGGACTTATTCGCTTCGCTTGAGAGAAAGAGGATTTTGATTCAGGATTTAAAATATATAATCGAATTGCAGCGGTTTTTCGGACATAATATATATAAACGCAAAGATCCGCCCCCTTCCAAGGACAAGACCAAGACAAACATCGACATCGACTTTTTCGCACCGTATTTTACGCGCGATACAAAAAAGGTGATCGGTAAAAACGGTATTTATTGCTATGCACCCGTCCTGCTTTTTTTCGCGATACGGGCGGCAATACGAAAAAGCTTTTTGCAGAACGGCGAAAAGCTTTGGAAGAAATGTTCGGCAGCGCCCTCGTTATGAAATGGGAATACGGACTCTGTCTTGACGAAGAAGAACGCGAAACGGAAAAAACATATTATTTCCTCGGTGAACCGATATGGCTTTCCGAACCGCTTCTGAAAGTCTCTCCGAAAGCGAAGGGAAAGCAGGCGCATACTATAGGGATACATAATTGGATAGGAGCCAATTATGTAAAATCCATGTCGGACTTTTGCAAAGACGTCGTTCAGTCGGTAAAACAGTAATTCGACAGGCTGTCGAAAAAGTAACCGACTTTTCCGGTAACCGACTTTTGAGACAGCCCCATTACCCATTATCCATTGTTTTCCCTTCTATACAAAAACCGGCATTACCGTTATAATAATTAATATGGTACGTTCGGATTTGATAAAATCGATCAGCGCGGCGGTCGAACTCGATAAGAGAATATGCGGAGAAGTCGTTTCGGCAATGCTCGAAGAGATATACACGGTTTTGGAAAACGGCGGCAAATATACGCAGTCGGGCTTCGGTGTTTTCGATACCCAAGTACACAAAGGGAAGGTTCGGCGCAATCCTTTTACAAAACAAAAAATGCGCTATCCCGAAAAGCGCACCGTACGTTTTAAACCGGCAAAAATTTTAAAGGATACGCTGAATGCCGAATAAAAAGACGACTCTCAAAAACGCGGCGAATGCTTCGGAATCGGTAACGGTTTCCGTACTCGCCGAACGCATCAAATCGCGCCTTGCGGACAAATCTCTCGACGACAATAAAATTAAACAGGTTATCAATTCGTTTTTCGACGCGGTCAGGAGGGACATCCTCGATAACGGTTCATTTAAACTCCTCGGCTTCGGTACTTTCGACCGGATGCTCGTCGACGAAAAAGAGCGTACGGATCCTTCCACAGGTGAAACGATTATTACGCCCGGACAGTATAAAATTAAATTCGTTCCGGTGTCGGCGCTCGCAAAACGTATCAATAAACCCTACGAGCATTTGCAGCCGGAAGTCATCGAAGAAGCGCCCGCCGAAGAAGAAGCGAAAATCGAACCGAATAAAGTATCGGACGATTTTTCCAAAAATCAAAAAGAATCCGAATCGCTCCGCGATGCTTTCGCCGAAATCGACGGGTTCGATGGAAATGACGGGACCGACGCTTTCGATTCGGATTTTGATTCCGACGTTTCCCCTTCAAATGCTCCTCAAACGGAAGCGCAAAGAAGACCGCCGGAGGGGACTCAAGCGGCGCAAAAATCGGTTCGCTCTGCAATTTATGAAGCGCCTCGTTCCGTGCCTTATGAAACGCCGTCTCCTGCCGGCGGTTCGGCCGTAGAAAATCAAACGGTCCGGCACGCGGTCATACAGCAGCAAATTATCGAGCGGCAGATCGTCCGGCAGCGCGTCGTTCAAGACCGGCACGCCGAGGATGCTCGCGAAACGGAAGAAGACGTATTCGATCCCGATTATGACGGCGACGATTACGAAGAAGGAATCCAACGCTATATAAGCCGCTGCTGGTTTTTTGCCGGTGTGGCAGTCGTTCTTACCGCTTTGATGATCGGCGCCCTCGTGTATGTGTTTTCGCATCGTACGCCCGAAGCCAAGCTTGTAAAAACCGCGGCTCCCGAACCGAAAACGGTCGTCGTAGAACAAGTGCCGGAAAGCCGAATCGTTTCGCTTGAAATTGCGGCGGATGACAATCTTTATGCCGCTCTTGCGCAGGCGGAGTACGGCGAGCGGAATCTCTGGCCCTATATTTTCAGCGCGAATATGCTGCGCTATCCCGATCCCGACAATCCCGGTGCGGCGCGCGAACTCATCGTGCCGTCAAAGCCCGACAAAGCGATCGATCGGCGCGATATAGAACTTTCCGTAATCGATGTCTACGATTCGTACCGTTCGCTCATCGCGGCGAATCCCCGCGGCAGAGCGGCGGCCATCCGCAAAGAGCATGCGGTTATCGCTCTCATCTGCGGAGAGTCGCTGTACGGCGGTTTTATCGACAAATACGCGATCCGCCTCGATGCGGAAGACGTAAGCGCGGCACGGGAACGAATCAAAAACGCCGGACGCTGATTTTTTTGTCAGCGATATAAACGATATATGAAAGAGATCGTATTTAAAACACAGGGTTCATGCGCGAGGACGATCCGCTTTACCAAAAGCGATGACGGGCGCATAACGGACATCGCGTTTTCAGGCGGCTGCAACGGCAATTTAAAAGCGATTGCAAAACTCTGCGAGGGTATGACCGCCGAAGAGATTGCGGCAAAACTTGCCGGCAATACGTGCGGATTTAAAAAGACGAGCTGCGCCGATCAGCTGGCAAAAGCGGTCATGAGCGAATGACGCGCCGCCGCGGTGAGCTGCCGCTGTAAGCGTTCCGCCGTATGTGTCGGTCGGGGCATTATTCGCTTCCATAAAAACTTTTAATGCTATATCGGTATTCGAATTTTTTTTATAAAATTTTTCGTTTTCCTCTTGCATCTTTTTTGCAAATAGTGTATAACTGGAGAACGCGTCATTTTTACGCGTAAAAGGGTTCTTTGAGAGTCAAGCGGAGTAAGTCCGGTATCCCCGTAAAGTCAACCGATTTCGGTTTTCAGGAGGATACGGCCCTGAGTGCGGATTCCGCTGTCGTCGGCAGCGGGAGTTTATTTATAGAAGCATTTCGGGTTTTTGACCGGTCATAACAGACTGAGGCTCGAAGATGCCAAACCAGTTGTCAAAGCGAGTTTGATGATGATCGGTGGTGTCGGCCAAGAATGTTCCGAAAGTATGGAGCATTTCGTATGAATACAAATTCTTGTCCGTCAAATTACGTTCATCATATCATTCTCACAATATAACAGTGTGTATGCGAATGCGGCGTTTTCTGTTGGAAATTGTCCCGTTCTGGCTTAAAGTGCAACACATACCATTATGCAATGTCGGACTAGGAAATCCGGCAAGGAGAAAATCATGGCAAAGGAAAAGTTCGTCAGAACTAAACCCCACATGAACGTTGGAACCATCGGTCACGTAGACCATGGTAAGACTACGCTGTCGGCTGCTATCACCCAATATTGTGCAAGAAAATTCGGTGACCACGCGCTCAAGTATGACGAAATCGACAATGCTCCTGAAGAAAAGGCCCGCGGTATCACAATCAATACCCGTCACCTTGAGTACCAGTCCGATAAACGCCACTATGCGCACATCGACTGCCCGGGACACGCCGACTATATCAAAAACATGATCACCGGTGCGGCGCAGATGGACGGTTCCATCCTCGTCGTTTCCGCTCCGGACGGCTGTATGCCCCAGACGAAAGAGCACTTGCTGCTCGCCCGTCAGGTCGGCGTTCCGAAGATCATCGTCTTCCTCAATAAATGCGATCAGTTCGATGCGGCTGAAGCCGACGATATGATCGAAATGGCCGTCGAAGACGTCAAAGACACCATCGCAAAATACGGCTTTTCTCCCGATACGCCGATCATCAAGGGTTCGGCATTTAAAGCGCTGAACCAGCCCGAAGATCCCGCAAATACGAAGTGCATCGAAGAGCTGCTCACGGCTATGGATACGTGGTTTGACGATCCCGTCCGCGACGAAGACAAGCCCTTCCTCATGCCGATCGAAGATATCTTTACGATCACCGGACGCGGTACGGTTGTAACCGGCCGTATCGAACGCGGCGTCGTCAATATGAACGACGAAGTCGAAATCGTCGGTATTCGCCCGACGCAGAAATCGACGGTCACCGGTATCGAAATGTTCCAAAAGACCCTCGATCAGGGTATGGCCGGCGATAACGTCGGTATCCTTTTGCGCGGTATCGAAAAGAAAGACGTCGAGCGCGGTCAGGTTCTCGCAAAGCCGGGCACCATTCACCCGCACACGAAATTCGAAGCGCAGATCTACGTCCTCACGGAAGCCGAAGGCGGCCGCAAAAAACCGTTCTTCTCCGGCTACCGCCCGCAGTTCTATTTCCGCACGACGGATATCACCGGAACGATCGAACTCGAAGCGAACGTTCAGATGGTAAAACCGGGCGACAACGTCAAGATCATCGGCGAACTCATTCACCCGATCGCTATGGATGAAGGTCTGAAGCTTGCTATCCGCGAAGGCGGTCATACGATCGCGTCGGGACAGGTTACGAAGATTATCGAGTAGTTTTCGAAACGGGCGGCGCTCTTTGCAGCGCCGTTCGCATCGATTGGAGGAATAATGGCAAGTGGTAAGATTCGCGTCACGCTCCGTGCTTACGATGTGGAAGTGATCGATCAGAGTGCAAAATCCATCGTGCAGACCGTTCAAAAAGCGGGTGCCCGTGTTTCAGGTCCTATTCCGCTTCCGACAAGGATCAATAAGATAACGGTGCTCCGTTCGCCGCATGTAAACAAAAAGTCGCGCGAACAGTTTGAGATGCGCACGCATAAGCGCCTTATCGACATACTGAATCCGACTTCGGACGTGATGGATTCGCTTATGAAGCTGGAACTGCCTGCCGGTGTTGAAGTGAAAGTAAAACAGTGATTTCCGTTCGGAAATCCGCTGTAAACGGTACGCTCCCGAGGATCCGGGATGACGGCCGAGCCGAAGCGTTTTCGCTTTCAGGCGAACGTTTTACGGCAAAACTTGTACGGAATGCCGCGCAGGTTTTGCAAATTTTACAGGAGTATCAGAATGAAAGGTCTGATTGCAAAAAAAGTGGGGATGACGCAGGTATTCGATGAAAGCGGAAACCTTGTTCCGGTAACCGTGATCCGCATCGATCCCAATACCGTCATCGCCACGAGAACAAAAGAGCGTAACGGTTACGACGCGGTCGTCCTCGGAATCGACGATGTAAAAGAATCGAGAGTGACGAAAGCGTATAAAAATCAATTTGCGGAAAACATCGCGCCGAAGCGGACATTGAAAGAATTCCGCGATTTCGAAAAAGAAGTGAAAGTCGGCGATCAAATCGGCATGGAACTCTTCGACGGTACGCGCTTTCTCGACGTTACGTCGACGTCGAAGGGTAAGGGCTTTCAGGGCGTTATGAAACGCTGGGGCTTTCACGGCGGACGCGCTTCGCACGGTTCGAAATTTCACCGCGAAGCCGGCGGCACGGGACAGTCGACGACTCCGGGTCATACGTTCAAAAATATTAAAATGCCCGGCCGTATGGGTTCGAAAAAGGTTACGATTCAAAATCTGCAGGTCGTCAAAACCGATGCGGATCTGAAAGTGATTATGGTTCGCGGGGCCGTCCCCGGGAATAAAGACTGCACGCTGATCGTCAAGTCCGCGGTGAAAAAATAACGACGGAAGGTGACTCATTATGGAAAAGAAAGTCTTTTCGGTCGACGGTAAAGAGCTGCGTACGATTTCGCTTGACGACGCCGTATTCGGTCTTCCGGTAAATGAAGATGTCATTTACTATGCCGTCACGAATGAATTGGCAAACAGGCGCGTCGGAACCGCTTGTACAAAAGGTCGTTCCGAAGTGCACGGCAGCAACGCGAAGCCGTATAAACAAAAGGGTACGGGGCACGCGCGCCGCGGTGATAAAAAATCTCCGCTTCTCACAGGCGGCGGTACGATTTTCGGACCGAAACCGCGCGACTTCAGCTATGCGATACCGAAAAAGGAAAAACGCCTGGCAATGAAATCGATTTTGAGTATGCAGGCACAGAGCGACCGTTTTACCGTCGTCGAAGATTTTACGATCGACAGCGGCAAAACGAAAGACTTGGTAAAGATTCTCGACAATTTTACCAAGGGCGAGCGCACTGTGCTTATCTTGAAAGACGACGATGCGAAAATCAAACAGGCCGCGCGCAATATCCCGTCGCTGCAGTTTTTGTCGTACAACCGCTTGAGCGCACACGCGCTGTTTTACGGACGGAAGATCATCGCTCTCGAAAGCGCGGTAAAAAATCTTTCTTCGTTTTACGCGGCGAAAGAAAAGGAGGCTGAATAATGGATATCACGGATATTCTTATCAGGCCGGTTATTTCGGAAAAAGCGAATATGCTGCGCGAGCAGGATAAATACGTTTTCATCGTTCACAAAGATGCGAGCAAAATACAGATCAAAGACGCCGTTCGAAAGCTCTTTAACGTAAAAGTTATCGGCTGCACGACGATGAATATTGGCGGAAAGATGCGGCGCACGCGGGGTATTCCCGGTATGACCGCTTCGTATAAAAAAGCGATTGTGCGCGTCGCCCCTGGTGAAAAGATCCAGGCGTTTGAAGGCGTGTAAGCTTTTTAAGGATTAAGGGGATTTACAATGGCTCTTAAGATATTTAAGCCGATAACGCCGGGTACGCGCGGACGCGTGGACTTGGTGCGAAATCACTTGACGGCAAAGAAACCCGAAAAAACACTTACGTCAGGTATGGTGTCTCACGCGGGCCGCGGAGGCGGCGGACGGATTTCCGTGCGCCATCAGGGCGGCGGACACAAACGGAAGTATCGAGACATCGATTTTAAACGCAATAAACACGGTATTCCCGGTACGGTGAAGACGATCGAATACGATCCGAACCGCAGCGCAAATATCGCGCTCGTGTATTATGCCGACGGCGACAAGCGCTATATCATCGCGCCGAAGGGTTTGCAGGTCGGACAGAAGATCATGGCCGGCGAAACGGCGGCTCCGACGGTCGGCAACGCGCTGCCGCTCGGTCTCATTCCCGTCGGTTTTACGGTGCACAATATCGAACTGCAGCTGGGGCGCGGCGGACAGCTCGCGCGTTCGGCCGGTACGAGTGCGATGATCGCCGGCAACGAAGGCGACTATGTCATCATCCGTTTGCCGTCGAGCGAAATGCGCAGAGTCAACAGCAAATGTTATGCGACGATCGGCGTTGTCGGAAACGAAGATCATATGAACGTGCGGCTCGGAAAAGCGGGCCGCAGACGCTGGATGGGCGTACGCCCGACGGTTCGCGGTATGGCGATGAACCCGGTCGATCACCCGCTCGGCGGCGGCGAAGGCGCCGGAAAGGGACGCAATCCCGTTACTCCGTGGGGACAGCCGTGCAAAGGCTACAAAACCCGCAACAAGCGGAAGACGTCGAGCAAATTTATTATTTCGCGCCGTAAGAAGTAAGTACGGAGGAGCTGACAGTGTCAAGATCGGTTAAAAAAGGCCCTTTTGTGGAAAAGAGCCTCTATAAGAAAGTACAGGCGATGAACAAAGAATCGGACAGGAAGATGATAAAGACGTATTCCCGCTGTTCGACGATCATCCCTGAAATGGTCGGAAATACGATTTCCGTATATAACGGTAAGTCGTGGATTCCCGTGTATATCACGGAAAACCTCGTCGGGCATAAGCTCGGAGAATTTTCTCCGACCCGCGTGTTCCGCGCGCACGGCGGATCCGACAAGTCCGCTGCAAAGACGGCCGCGGCCGCACCGAAGGCGGCTCCCGCAGCCGCTCCGGCCGCCGCTAAATAAGGGTGAAAACTATGGCTGAAAACAAAGGATATAGAGCTGTATCGAAATTTCTGTTCGCATCGCCGACGAAGGTTCGCCCCGTCGCCCGTGTGATACATCAAAAGCGCTGTTCCGAAGCTGCGGTCATTCTCGAAAATATGCCGCAAAAAGGCGCGCGCCTTATCGGCAAAACGCTCAAGTCGGCCGTGTCGAACGCGCTCAACGCGAACAGCAAGCTCGATGAAGATATGCTGTACGTCAAAGAGATCAAAATCGACGAGGGTCCGCGGCTCAAACGGATTTGGTTCCGCGCACGCGGACGTGCGGATCAGCTTTTAAAGCGTATGTGTCATATTACTGTCGTCGTTGACGAAAAGGCGGGAAAATAAAGTGGGTCAGAAAGTTAATCCTATCGGTTTGCGTCTCGGCGTAAACAAAACATGGCAGTCTCGCTGGTATGCGGATCCCCGCGAATATGCCGGTCTCGTCCTCGAAGATTTGAAAATCCGCAAAATGATTGCAAATCTTCCCGAATGCAAAAACGCCGACATAGCGGAGATCGAAATCGTCCGTCATCCGCAGCGCGTGACGATCGTAATCCATACGGCGCGTCCGGGCGTCATTATCGGCGTCAAAGGCGCGACGATCGAAACGATCAGTGCACAGATTCAAAAGCAGCTTGAACCGAAAAAGGTGCAGATCAAAATCAAAGAGATCAAGCGTGCCGATTTGAACGCGACGCTCATCGCCGAAAACGTCGGACGTCAGCTTGCGGGTCACGGTTCGTACCGCCGCGCTTTAAAACAGGCGATCAACAACGCGGTTCGCGCCGGCGCTCAGGGTATTAAAATCCGTCTCGCCGGCCGTCTCGGAGGCGCGGACATGAAGCGCACCGAAGAGCACAAAGAGGGCCGCGTTCCGCTCCATACGCTGAGAGCCGATATCGACTACGGCACGTATGAAGCGCAGACGACGTACGGCAAAATCGGCGTCAAAGTCTGGGTGTACAACGGTATGAATTACGGTGTCGAACAAAACGAAGACGCCGGCCAGCTTGTGCGCAAAGGCCGCCGCGAACGCGCTCCGGCGCAGTCCGAAAAACAGGCAAGGAGTTAAGGTATGCCGCTCAGTCCGAAAAGAGTATTGCACCGTAAAGTGCAGCGCGGTAGAGAAAAAGGAAACGCAACGCGCGACAATCATATAGATTTCGGCGACATAGCGCTCGTCGCGACGGAGCCGACGTGGCTCAAAGCGACGGTTATCGAAGCGTGCCGCGTTGCGATCAACCGCGAACTCAACCGCAAAGGCAAAGTGTGGATCCGCGTATTCCCCGACAAGCCCATTTCAAAAAAGCCGGCCGAAGTCCGCATGGGTAAGGGAAAAGGTGCGCCCGAATTCTGGGCGGCCGTTATCAAGCCGGGTATGATTTTATTCGAAATCGGCGGTGTCGACGTAAAGCAGGCGCACCGCGCGCTCGAACTTGCGCAAAGCAAACTGCCTATTTTGACGAAAATCGCGTACAAGCCGGTTACGGCGTAACGGGAGGATAAGATGGCCGATAAAAATATCAAAGATAAAGAACTGTCTTATGAAGAACTCGTTGCAAAGCGCGACAAGATGAAAAAAGAGTACATGGATTTACGTTTTAAGATGGTAATCTCCCATGTAGATAATCCGCTTCAAAAACGTACGATGCGCCGCGAAATCGCCCGCTTAAATACGTTCATTCGGCAAAAGTGCCCCGCGGCACAAAAAACCGCCGAAGCAAATAAATAGGAGCTGAACCGTGGAAGAGCAGACTGTTCAGGTAAAAAAGCCGAATCACCGTTCGTTTGTCGGTCTCGTGACGAGCGATAAAATGGAAAAATCGATCGTCGTCTCCGTTGCCACAAGGAAGATGGACAGGCTTTATAAAAAATACGTCAAACGGACAAAGAAGTATATGGCTCACGATGAAAAAAACGACGCTCATATCGGAGACACCGTGCGCATCGTGGAGTGCAGACCGCTCAGCCGGCACAAACGTTGGCGGCTTGTCGAAATTATCGAACGTGCAAAATAACGCAGGAGCAGCAGTATGATTCAAATGCAGTCCATGCTTACCGTTGCGGATAACTCCGGCGCAAAAACGGTTCAGTGTATCAAAGTGCTCGGCGGCACGCACCGCCGCTATGCCGGTATCGGCGATATCGTCGTCGTAGCCGTCAAAGACGCGATCCCGACGTCGACGATCAAAAAGGGTGCGGTCGAAAAAGCCGTTATCGTGCGCCAGTCGAAAGAATACCGTCGTCCGGACGGAACCTATATCCGCTTCGACGACAACGCGTGCGTCATCGTCGACGACAGTAAAAATCCGAAAGGCAAACGCGTGTTCGGGCCGGTTGCCCGCGAACTGCGCGATATGGATTTTATGAAAATCGTTTCGCTTGCGCCGGAAGTATTGTAAGGAGCATTTCGTATGCAAAAGAAATTTAAAATTAAAAAGAACGATAATGTGGAAGTGCTTGCCGGCAAAGATAAGGGAAAACGCGGCTCTGTCGTGCGCATCATTCCGAAAAAAGACAAAGTGATCGTTTCCGGCGTCAATATCGTCAAAAAGGCGATGAAGCGCAGAAGCCAGCAGGATCAGGGCGGCATCGTCGAAGTCGAAGCGCCGCTGCACATTTCCAACGTCGGCGTCGTGTGCAAAAAATGCGGACGCCCGGTAAAGATCGGTTATAAAATTGACGGCGATAAAAAAGTTCGTGTCTGCCGTAAATGTGGAGAAACACTGTAATGGACAATTACGTACCTCGGCTTAAGAAAGTCTACAAGGAAACTATCGCTCCCGCTCTCATAAAAGAGTTCGGCTATACGACGCCGATGCAGGTTCCCGCAATCAAAAAGATTGTCGTGAGCATGGGCGTGGGCGAAGCGCTCACCAACAAGAAACTTCTTGATGCCGCTGTCGAAGATCTGGCGCAGATTACGGGACAGCACGCGGTCAAGACAAAGGCTCGCAAAAGCATAGCCAATTTCAAACTTCGTGAGGGCAATGAAGTGGGCGCACGGGTAACGCTGCGCGGAACAATGATGTATGAATTTTTGGACCGCCTCGTCAATGTCGCCCTTCCGCGCGTTAAGGATTTCCGCGGTATCAAATCGACCGGATTTGACGGACACGGAAATTTTTCTCTCGGCATTACGGAACAGATTATTTTCCCGGAAATCGATTTCGATAAAATCGCGCGGATATCCGGCATGAATATCGCGATCGTAACGAGCGCAAAGACGGACAACGAAGCCCGCGCTTTGCTTGCCAAGTTCAATATGCCGTTCCGGAAATAAGTGAGGATCTATGGCTAAGAAATCGATGGTTATTAAAGCCGCCCGCAAGCAAAAATATCCGACACGGGAATACAACCGCTGTCAGATTTGCGGACGCCCGCGTGGATATTTACGGAAATTTAAAATGTGCCGTTTGTGCTTCCGTAAATTGGCAAGTGAAGGCCTGCTCCCGGGCGTCACGAAATCGAGTTGGTAGCGGCAGGAGTGTAAAATGAGTGCATCGGATCCCGTAGCGGATATGCTCACCAAGGTTCGGAATGCGGTTGCTGTCCGCCACGAAAAAGTCGACGTTCCGACTTCGAAGCTGAAGCTGGAAATTGTCAAGATTTTGAAAACCGAAGGGTATATCAAAAACTTTAAAAAGGTTCAAGAAGAAGGGAAAAACGTTATCCGTATCTTTTTGAAATACGACGGTCAAAACAATTCGGTCATTCACGGGCTGAAAAGAATTTCGACGCCCGGACGCCGCGTGTATTCTGGCTTTAAAGATTTGCCGCGTGTGTATAACGGCTACGGAACGCTTATCGTTTCGACGTCGGCGGGCGTGACGACCGGAAAAAAGGCGACCGAAAAAATGGTCGGCGGCGAATTGATCTGCACGGTATGGTAAGGGGAGAGTGTTATGTCAAAACTAGGTAAACTTCCCGTCGCTGTTCCGGCGGGCGTCACGGTAACGGTAAATCCCGATTCGATTTCCGTAAAGGGGCCGAAAGGCGAACTGCATCAGCATTACGGAAACAATGTAAAGGTTTCGTTCGAAGACGGAAACATTTCCGTAACGCCGAACAATACATCGAAACAGGCGAATGCGGATCACGGTTTGTACCGCAGCCTTATCAAAGATATGGTAATCGGAGTGACAACCGGTTTTTCGAAATCGCTCATCATCACGGGCGTCGGTTTTCGTGCCGAAGTCAAAGGCAAAGAGCTGGTGATGAACCTCGGTTATTCGAACGATTTTATCGCGCTGATCCCCGACGGTCTTACGGTCGCAGCCGATGCGAACGGCAAAGTTACGGTGTCCGGTATCAGTAAACAGCAAGTCGGTCAGTTTTGCGCGGAAATCCGCAGTTTGCGCAAACCCGAACCTTATAAGGGTAAGGGTATCCGCTATGAAACCGAAGTCATCAGACGCAAAGTCGGTAAAACCGGTGTAAAATAAGGTGAAGTGTTATGATTAAAAAGATGGACGATAAAAACAGACGCCGTCTGCACAGAAAATTCCATATCCGCAAAACGGTCTACGGAACGGCTTCCCGTCCCCGCATGACGGTGACGCGGAGCAATAAAAATCTGTCGGTGCAGATCGTCAACGACGATGAAGGTAAAACGCTCGCCTGTATTTCGACGCTTGAAAAAGAATTTGCAAACCTGAAGCCGACCGTTGCCGACGCTGCAAAGCTCGGCGAAGCGCTCGGCGCGCGTCTGAAAGACAAGCAGATTACGACTGTCGTGTTCGACCGCAACGGGTATCTCTATCACGGCGTCGTTAAAGCACTTGCCGACGGAGCCCGCAAAGCGGGAATCGTATTCTAAGGGAGTATGTATGGCAGAGCAGGAAAATAAAGAAGTAAAAGAAGTTAAAACTGCAGCCGATCCGAAGGACACGCCCCGCGCGGAAACTTCAAGAGACAACGCCCGTGAAGGCGGACGGGAACGGCGAGGCAGGGGCAGAGACCGCGGCGAGCGCAGAAGCGATGAAGAAAAAGAATTCGTTGAAAAGCTCGTCATGCTCAACCGCACGGCAAAAGTCGTAAAGGGCGGCCGCCGCTTTTCGTTTGCGGCGCTTACGGTCGTCGGCGATAAAAAGGGCCGCGTCGGCTACGGGTTCGGAAAAGCGAACGACGTAACCGAAGCTATCAAAAAAAGCATCGACCGCGCAAAGCGCAGTCTCATCGTTTTGCCGGTAAAAAACGGAACGATTCCGCACGAGATGATCGGCAAGTATAAAAGCTCCGAAGTGCTTATCAAACCGGCCTGTCCGGGTACCGGTATCATCGCCGGAGGTGCCGTCCGTGCGATTATGGACGCTGCGGGAGCGACGGATATTATTTCGAAATCGCTCGGCGCGAGCGCGTCCGTCAATGTCGTACGTGCGACTTTCGATGCGATCGGGCATTTGCTCGATGCAAAGGCCGTTGCTGCGGGCAGAGGCAAAACGCTCGACGAGTTGTGGGGTTAATCTATGGCAGGTAAACTCAAAATTACGCTGAAAAAAAGTACGATCAGACAGAAGTCGGATGTAAAAGCGACCGTGCGCTCGCTCGGTCTGGGAAAGCTCAATTCGTCGGTCGTACACGACGATAACGCTTCTATTCGCGGAATGATTGCAAGGTGTTCTCACCTTCTTGCAGTCGAGGAGGCGAAATAATGTCGGATTACAATCCCGTACTTCACGCGCCCGAAGGCGCAAATAAAAAACCCAAGCGCGTCGGCCGCGGTTCCTCATCGGGACTCGGAACGACGGCGGGAAGGGGCAATAAAGGCCAGCAGTCGCGATCGGGCGGCGGCAATCCCTACGTCGGATTCGAAGGCGGTCAGATGCCGCTGTACCGCCGCGTCGCACAGCGCGGTTTTTCGAACGCGCGTTTTAAAGAAGACGTTCTCTATTTTAACGTTTCCGATCTCGAAGCGAAATTCGCGGACGGAGAAACCGTCGACCGCGCTTCCCTCGTCGCAAAGGGACTTATGCCGTCGAAACGCAATGCGAAGATCAAAATTCTCGGCGACGGAGATGTGACGAAAAAGTTTTCGGTAACGGTCGATAAGATCTCCGCGTCCGCAAAAGAGAAAATCGAAAAGGCGGGGGGAACCGTTCAAGCCTCCGTCGGACAAAACAGAAAAGAGCGCAATATCGCGTATGCGAAAGCGCGAGACGCGAAAAAAGAAGCGGCGGCAAAACCGGCCGGCGACAAGAAAAAATAACGCGGAGTTGAATTATGGCAGGCAATTCTATCGTGAATATGTTTAAAATCAAAGAGCTCCGCAGTCGTCTGCTCTTTACCCTGTTGATTTTGGCCGTTTTCCGTATGGGAAGCGTCCTGACCATACCGGGTATCGATGCGAACGTGCTTTTGTCCTACTTCGACGAGCTTGCGCGTCAAAACAAAAACGCGTTTGCGAGCTATATGGACTTTTTCGTCGGCGGCGCTTTTTCGAATTTTTCCATTTTCATGCTCGGCGTTATGCCGTACATTTCGACGCAGATCATCATGCAGCTTGCGGTGATCATTTTTCCGTCACTGAAGCGAGTCGCCGAAGAAGACGGCGGGCAACGTAAAATCGCGATGTGGACGCGGGTCGGCACGATATTCGTGTGTCTGCTCCAGTCCTATGCGGTGACGGTCTATGCGTCGAGCATCCCGAATTCGATCATCATCGAAAACAGGATCGCGTTCCGTATGCTCGCGATGATAACCGTTACGACCGGTTCCATGGTGACGATTTGGCTCGGAGACCAAATTACGTCGCGCGGTATCGGCAACGGCATTTCGATGATGATCTTTGCCGGTATCGTCGCGCGTCTTCCGAGCGCGGTCGTGGAACTCGGACGGAAAATCGTTGCGGGCGACGTACAGCTCGTGTTTGCGATCATCGTGCTTGTCATGTTTATCGGCATCATCGCGCTCGTCGTATACGAAGAATCGGGCGAACGGAAGATACCCGTACACTACGCCAAGCGCGTTGTCGGACGGAAAATGTACGGCGGGCAAAACACGTATATCCCGTTTAAGATCAATCCGTCGAACGTCATCCCGCTCATCTTCGCGTCTTCTCTTTTGACGTTCCCGATCCAGCTTATTCAAATGTTCGGAAGCAATCGGAATTCCGCACGGTGGGTGTCGCGCCTCGCATCGTTCCTCACACCGAACGGAGTATGGTATAATATTCTGCTCGTCATCCTCATCGTCTTTTTTGCATACTTCTACACTCAGGTAACGCTGAACCCCACGGAAATTGCAAAAAACATCAGGGAAAACGGAGGTTCCATTCCCGGCGTGCGTACGGATAAAACGGAAGAATATCTGCAGCGGATATTGAATCGGCTCATATTGCCCGGCGCGATTTTTTTGTGCGCTATCGCGATATTGCCGACCTTTATTCAAACGATTTTCAGGTTTCCGCAGTCGATCGCTATGCTGATGGGCGGAACGTCGTTGATCATTATGGTCGGTGTCGATTTGGATACGATGAGTCAGGTTGAAGCCCTTCTCAAAATGCACCATCACGACGGATTGACGACGAAGGGCAGAATCAGGAGGTCGCGGAGCCTCTAGGCTTTGCGTATAACTGAAACATTGCATGGGAGAACAGTATGAAAGTACGAACCAGCGTAAAACCGATCTGCGCAAACTGCAAGGTCATCAAACGGGGCGGCATTATCCGCATCATTTGCACGAATCCGAAGCATAAGCAGAAACAGGGCTAAGGAGAAACTGTATGGCTCGAATTGAGGGTGTGGATATCCCGAACAAACACATAAGCATTGCATTGACGTATATCTACGGTATCGGCCGCCCCGCGGCGCGCGATATCTGCGAAAAGGCTAAAGTAGATCCGCAAAAATTGGCAAACGATCTTACGGAAGAAGAGCTTGCCCGTGTGCGCGAAGCGATCGACAAAAATTACAAAGTCGAAGGCCGGCTCCGTACGGAAATCGGTTTGAACTTAAAGCGGCTTATGGATATCGGCTGCTACCGCGGACTGCGTCACAGGCGCGGGCTTCCGGTACGCGGACAGCGCACGCGCACGAATGCGCGCACACGCAAAGGCAAAAAGAAGACGGTCGCCAACAAGAAAAAGGCGTAAGCGGAACCTTTGTCCGCGCTCGGCCGTTTTGTGCGGCATAAAAAGTGCGGATGCGTTTTGCGGCAAAAGATACGGCGCCGTCCGATGCGGCGTTTTTGGGAGATACAATGGCTACGGTTAAAAAGCGAAAAGAAAAAAAGAGCGTATACGAAGGCAACGTATACATTCAAGCTACATTCAATAATACGATCGTTACGATTACCGACTTGCAGGGCAATACGATTGCATGGGCGTCTTCCGGCGGGCTCGGCTTCCGCGGAGCGAAAAAATCGACTCCGTTTGCCGCTCAGTCGGTTGCGGAATCCGCCGTTCAAAAAGCCGCGAGTTACGGCTTGCGCGAAGTCCACGTGTACGTTAAGGGGCCGGGAATGGGACGTGAAAACGCGATCCGCTCCATCGGCAGTATGGGACTTAAAGTAAAATCGATTTCCGACGTTACACCGATTCCCCATAACGGATGCCGCCCGCGCAAAACGCGCAGCATGTAAAACTGCGTTGCGGTATAGCCGTTTTCCGGCGTATGCAAAAACGGCTTGTACCGTGCGGAACGGTTCATAGAAATTTATTAGTCGGGAACGGCGATGAGAGCTGCCGCTGCAAAAGGCGGGCGTATCGCATCGAAGTTGCCGATTTGGCTGATAGCGAAGAACGGCTCGTATTTGAGCTCTATTCTACATAAGGAGTTCGGATGGCTCGCAAAAATCTGCTCAAAGGTTTTAAAAAGCCGAAAGGCATTACTTACACTCCGCTCGAAACGAATCCGAATTACGGAAAGTTTACGGCGTATCCTTTTGAAACGGGATTCGGGACGACGATCGGCAATACGCTCCGCCGTGTCCTGCTTTCTTCGATTCAGGGCTATGCGGTCACGTCCGTCAGAATTACATCGTACGGTGCTGACGGTGTTCCGCACGTTATTTCAAGCGAATTCGAAGCGATTCCGAATATTGCGGAAGACACGCTGGAAGTTATCAACAGCTTAAAACAGATACGTTTGCGATTGCCCGGCGATACCGAGCAGGACACGATTTTGTATGAGTTCAAGGGACCCGGCACGGTCAAAAGCGACGACTTTGCCAAAGAGGGCGAACTTGAAATCATGACGAAGGATGCCCTCATCTTTACGATGACGGACGGAGCACGGGTCGATATCGAAATTCAAGTCGATTTGGGCAGGGGCTATGTTCCGGCCGAAGTAAACGAGCACTATATCGAAATCGTCGGTACGATTCCGATGGATGCGATTTTTACTCCGATCGTCAAAGTAAAGTACGCGATCGAACCGTGCCGCGTCGGACAAAGAAACGATTACGACAAGCTCGTGCTCGAAATCTGGACGGACGGAACGATTTCTCCCGAAGACGCGCTCGCGGAAGCGGCAAAAATCGCCGAAGAGCATTTCAGAATTTTTATCAACTTCGACGACAGTGCGATTTCCGGCGGAGACGACGGCGATGAAGGGGACAAGCACATCCGCGAAATCCTCAATACGCCCGTAGACGAACTTGAACTTTCGGTGCGTTCGTCGAACTGTCTGAAAAATGCGAATATCCGCACGATCGGCGAACTTACGAAAAAAACCGAAGACGATATCACGAAAACGCGAAACTTCGGCAAAAAGAGTCTTACGGAAATTAAAGAAAAGCTTCAGGAATGGGGTTTGACGCTCGGCATGACCGATTACAGTCATCTGAAGAATTTGAATATCACAAAGAAGGAAGAAACAGATGAATCATAAGATGGGATTTAATCCGCTTTCACGCACACCGGCACATCGCAGAGCTATGTCGCGGAATATGGTAACGTCTCTTTTTCGATTCGAACGCATTACGACGACGCAATCGAAAGCGAAAGAAGTGCGCAGATCTGCGGAAAAACTGATTACACGCGCAAAAGAGGATTCCGTACACAACCGCAGAGAAGCGGCAAAGTTTATTTCCGATGAAAAAATCTTAAATAAACTTTTTACGGAAATCGGGCCGCGCATGAAAGAGCGTGCCGGCGGCTATACTCGCATTTTGAAGCTCGGGTTCCGCTGCGGCGATGCCGCCGATATCGTCATCCTCGAACTCGTCGACTATAAACTTGATACGTCGAGCGAAGAGGAAAAGGCCGAAAAGAAAGCTGCGAAGTCGGCGGAAAAAAAGAACACTGAAAAGAAATCGGCTCCCGAAAAAAAGGATGCGGAAAAGAAATCGGCTTCCGAAAAAAAGAGCGCTGAAAAGAAATCGGACAACGCAAAAAAGTCGGCAAAGGCCGATAAAGCCGATGCTAAAAAATAATATCGCAGAGTAAATCAGGAAACTGTCCGGAAACCAAAGTTTTCGGACAGCACTTTAAAACGTTTGCGGAAAACCGACGTTTTCCGACTTACGCATGGGAGTTAAGTATGTCTAAAAATCATCGAGGAACGGGTCTGCGCTCTTTGCCGTCTCACGGAAGAGACGAGTGCCCCGTCTGTCATAAAACCAATATCAAAGTTTTGTACGAAGTTGAAATCGACGGACAAAAAATAAAAGTGTGCAAATTCTGCAACGCGGCGATGAAAAACAAAGCGCGGAAAGAAGCGCCTGCAAAAGAACCGGCGGCCGCTCCCGCAGCGGAAGCGAACGAAGCTCCCGCCGAAGCGACCGCGGAAAGTTAAGCGAATACCGAACGGAATCCTGCAAGCGCGGTATCCGTTCGGCTCAGTATCTTTAACCGCTGTATGGGGCTGTCTCAAAAGTCGGTTACTTTTTCGACAACCTGTCGAGTTTAAAATTAAGTTTTTATATTATAATGACTCAATTTTAAACATCGCATAGTACATCAAGGAAACAGTCCAAAAACTTCAGTTTTTGGACTGCCGCGGAAATGCCGCCCATGCGCGTTTTATATATACGCACTTCGGCGGCGTTTTTTTAACCGATATTTTTATTGATATTTTATTGACATTTTTGCTGTAGACTAAAAAATACAAGGCTTGCAATTATATATAATGCAAAGAATTAAGAGTGGAGATAGCCGGGATCGAACCGGTGACCTATAGATTGCGAACCTATCGCTCTACCAACTGAGCTATATCCCCGTATTTCGATATTATACTACAAATCGATAATTTGTTGCAAGAGGGCAGGCAGCGCGTAAATATTCGGTATGCGAAAAACGCGTCCCTGCGCAAAGTCCGATTCACGTGCGGCATTTGAAGCCGAACTTTCACCTGCCGCACCGACGAGTACGGCATTTCCTCCGAGCGCCGTATAGCCGTCGATATATTTGCGTTGATCGTCCAAAAAGAGCGTGTCGCCGATCGTGCCTCCGCATTTTTCGAGCGCCCGACGATAAGCGCTTTCGTAGGGTTTGCCTTTGAAAGCGCAGTCGCGTATGTCGCAAATCGATTCGAACTCGTCGGCGACGTTCAGTTTTTCAAGTACGCGCTCGGCGTGTTCTCTCGGCGAATTTGTTAAAATCGATTTCGGCATATCGATCGATGTAAGGAGCGGGCGCAGGTTTTCATCGGCATCGAGTTCATCCGCTTCGCTTTCGGGATGTATGTATGCCAAATAGCGTTCAATGTCCGTAAGGCCTTCGTGGCGCATCCATTCGAGCGTCGTCGAATAATGCGGCAGATTGGAAAGGCGTCTTTCAGCCGCCTCTTCGCGGCTGATGTGAAAAAAATCCGCAACGAGCGTAATCGTGCGCTCCAAAAAGCCCTTCGTCATATCGGACTCCGGTGCATAGAGCGTGCTGTCCAAATCGAATAAAAGGTGTGCGATTTCCATACCTTTGATAATTCCGTATTATTTTAAAAATTGTTCGGCCGCTTTTTTCACTTCCTGCACGTACTGCATATCGGCGATAAGAAGTCCGTCTTTCGACTCGATGACGACGCAGTTTTTTATACCGAGCAGTGCGACCGCTTTTCCGTCTTCCGTGTGAATGAGATTGCCGGATGCATCTTTGAAAAATGCGATGCCGTTTGCCGCGTTGCCGCTTTCGTCTTTTTCGGAAAGCTCCCACACTATGTTCCAAGAGCCGACGTCGCTCCAGCCCGCATCGAGCGGAATAACGACGGCGTTTTTCGTGCGTTCCATGACGGCGTAGTCGATCGAATTGCCCTGTACGGCTTCAAAATCGTTTTTATTGAGTTTAACGGCGGTATCCGTTCGTTCGGCGTTTTTGTACGCATCTTTTACGTGCGCAAGCATTTCCGGTACGAATGCTTTCATTTCCGCGAGGTACAGTTCGGCGGGGATTACAAACATACCGCTGTTCCAAAAATAATTTCCTTCCGCGGCGTATCGCCGGGCGGTCGCTTCATCCGGCTTTTCTTTGAACGCTTTGACCGGACGTACATCTTCGAGCGTACCCGCTTCGGTTTCGATGTAGCCGTATCCGGTTTCCGCCCTCGTCGGCACGATACCGAACAGCGCGTATTTATTTTTCAGTGCGGCTTTATGCGCTTTTACGACCGCTTTTTGAAAGGAGGGCACGTTTAAAATCGTCGCGTCGGAGGGAAGGACGAGCATGAGACCGTCGCCTTCGTGCTCTCTGCAGTACAGCGCCGCTGCTGCAATCGCCGGTGCGGTATTTCGCGCGACCGGTTCGAGCATGACGGGGCGCTCCAGCTTACCGATATCCGAAAGCTGCGAGCGGACAAGAGCGATATGGTGTTCGTTGCAGATTACGAGCGGAGACGATATAAAATCGAGACCGTCGAGCCGCATGGCCGTCTGCTGAATCATCGTTCGTTTTGCATCCGTGAGCGGGAGAAATTGCTTGGGTACGTCGGGTGTCGAAAGCGGCCACAGGCGCGAGCCCGCACCGCCTGAAAGAATTACGGGCAACATGAGATCACTGTATCACGCTTGACGCCGAAGAGCAAGGCGTGTATTTAAACGCGTCGTATTTGTGCGATATGCACTTGCGTGTGAATCGAATACGAGCGCAGAGCATGAGCGTCTTTTAATTTTTTCGAGATGTGTACTTTCGTACGCCTTCGGTACGAGATGCGTTTTCGAGCGCCGAATCGAACGTGAGCAGCGGCAGCTGCAGCCGCCCGGAAAGTTCGAGATAGGATGCGTCGTAAAACGAAAGCGAGTGCTTATCGGCGAATTCTTGGATTCGCATCATGAGTGCAGCATCGCAGTTTCCGTCGATGACGATCGGAAGTTCGAACAAATCGTATTCGATTTCATGCCGCTCCGTTTTTGTAATGCGTTTGTGCGCCGCAATGTACAGGATATTGCCCATTTCATAAAAAAATATATTCGGCACAAAAAATTGCCCGTTTTGCGAAACGATTGCAGAAATCGCCTCACGCGCTTTTGAAAATCCCTGTTCGCGCGAAGTTTCTTTTCCCGTAAAAAGCCCGAGAAAATACGCTGCCATAAACGATGCATCAACGACGGCTGCCGGAGTGTTACGCTCTTCCATCGGTTTTCCACTTGTTTATTTCTTTCAGACTGACGGGCTTGCCGCGCGAAGCGATGAGTTTTGCCCGTGCTTCGATACGGCGGCAGGCATCGCGCGCGCGTGTCGTATCGGCGGTTGCTTTTGTAAGCGTCGCGACGGGGCGGCCGTTTTTCGTTACGGTAACCGTAATGCCTTTTTCGATTTTACGGAGCAGTTCGGAAAAATGTGTTTTCGCGTCGAATGCACCGACTTCGATTGTACCCTGCATACACGTACCTCCGCTGCATATAAGATAACATAAAAAAATCGGAAAATCAACCGGTTGAAAAGACCGGTTGATTTAAATGGGTATCCTGAAAATTAGTCCTGATTCCACTGCGATACGTATGTAAAAAAATCCTTTCATCCGTTCTCTTCCCACTTCAAGCGCAATGTATTACAATGCGACATTATGGAAAATTTAAAACGAAGCGTTACCTGCGGAGAACTCCGAAAAAGCGATGTCGGTAAAACCGTCGTCTTAAACGGCTGGGTGCACCGCACGCGCGATTTGGGCGGTATCTTTTTTATCAGTCTGCGCGACCGCTACGGCATAACGCAAGTGCTCGTCGGACCCGATGCGGCACAAAGCGTCAAAAAAACCGCGGCTTCGCTCAAAAGCGAATACTGCATTGCAGTGCGCGGCACCGTTTCCGCGCGGGGCGATAAAGACGTCAACGCCGATATGCCGACGGGTGAAATCGAAGTGGCGGCCTGCGATATCGAAATCTTTACGGCTTCCGATCCGCTGCCCTTTGCGATCGACGAAGTGCGCCAAAAGGACGGAACTGTCGTATTGCCGAATGAAGATCTCCGTTTAAAATACCGCTATCTCGATCTGCGCCGTGCTCCGATGCAGCATCATATCATATTGCGCTCTCAAGTGACTTTCGCCGTCCGCGAATATCTTACGCAGCAGGGCTTTCTTGAAATCGAAACGCCGACTTTTATTAAATCGACGCCGGAAGGTGCGCGCGATTATCTCGTGCCTTCGCGCGTGCATGCGGGGAAATTTTATTCGCTGCCGCAAAGCCCGCAGCTGTACAAACAGCTTTTGATGGTTTCGGGTTTCGATAAATATTTTCAAATCGCCCGATGTTACCGCGACGAAGATGCGCGCGGCGACCGGCAGCCTGAGTTTACGCAGATCGATATGGAGATGAGCTTTACCGACCGCGAAGAAGTGCTCGGCGTAACCGAAGGCATGATGGGCTGGGTTTTTAAAAAGACGATGAACTTCGATTTGCCTCTGCGCTTCGACCGGCTTTCGTGGGAGGACGCGTTCGATTTGTACGGTTCGGATAAACCCGATCTCCGCTTCGATTTGAAAATGCAGGACGCGGCTTTTATGGCAGAACTCTCGGATTTCAACGCGTTCAAAGCGGGAGCTGCAAACGCAGGGCGCGATATCGAACGGCACAAACGCTCGGCGATAAAAGCGCTCGTCGTCAAAAACGTCGCCGACAAGTACAGCCGGAAAATGATCGAAGCGCTCGAAGCGGCTGCAAAGACGTATAAAGCGAAGGGGCTCGCGTGGATGAAAGTCGACGGTGAGGGCGCGTTCGAAGGCGGCATCTCTAAATTCTATGCGGGCAAAGAAAAAGAGATTTGCGAAAAGCTCGGCGCCGAAAAAAACGATTTGCTTTTGTTTGTGAGCGACGAAAGATGGCAGACCGCCTGCGTCGCACTCGGTGCCGTGCGCAAGCAGCTCGGTAAAGAACTCGATCTCTATGATCCCCGTGATCGGTTTCACTTTGTGTGGATTATCGACTTTCCGTATTTTGCGTGGAACGAAGACGAGAGCAAGTGGGAAACGGAACACCACATGTTTACGCTTCCGCAAAAAAAATATTGGGATACGCTCGAGCGCGATCCGGGTGCCGTCAAAGGCGATCTCTACGATTTGGTACTCAACGGCTACGAGCTTGCATCCGGTTCCATGCGTATCAACGATCCCGAACTGCAAAAACGCATTTTTAAAATCGTCGGCTACAGCGAAGAGCGCGCGCAAAAAGCGTTCGGTTTTCTCGTGCGCGCATTTCAATTCGGAGCTCCTCCGCACGGCGGCATCGCACCGGGTCTCGACCGCCTTATCATGCTCATGGAAGGGGAAGAGAGCATCCACGAAGTGATCGCCTTTCCGAAAAATAATTTGGCCGCTTCTCCGATGGACGAGAGTCCGAGCGAAGTGGAGCGGATACAGCTCGATGAACTGCACATCGCGGTAACCGAAAAGGAAGATGCAAAAGACGTATGAAAAACGTTTTCGGTTTTAATGAATTTAATAAAATCGAGAGGGGTCGCGCTTTAATAAAACGCTGTTTCGGAGTGCCTTTGTTCAGACAATATTTTCAAAACTCGATATTCGCCTTATTAATTATTATTTTTTCTATTTGCTTTGCTTCCTGCGAGCGTACTGCGGATCCGCGTACCGAAGCCCTCATGGGAACGGTGTGCACGGTGAACGCGTACGACGACGGCACGAAATCGCTGTACGACGAACTCTTCGCACGGCTGCATGAAATCGATGAGACTTTCAGCGTCACTATCGACTCTTCGGAAATCTCCGCAATAAATAAAGCTGCCGGTGAACGAAGCGTTTCCGTTTCTTCCGATACGGCCTACGTCGTTAGATCTGCTCTCGCCTTTGCGGAACTCACCGGCGGCGCCTTCGACCCGACCGTCGGCCCGCTCGTAAAGCTGTGGGGCATCAATACCGATCACGCGCGCGTACCCGCACAGAGCGAAATCGATGCGGTGCTGCCCTTGATAAACTGGCGCGATGTTTCCGCAGCAGACGACAATACCGTCATGCTCAAGCGGCGCGGTATGGCGCTCGACTTGGGCGGCATCGTCAAAGGCTACGCTGCAGACGAATTGACGAAAATTTTAAAAGCGCGAAAAGTACGCCGCGCCATCGTCGATTTGGGCGGCAACATCTTCGTGTACGGCAAAAAAAAGGACGGCTCTCCGTGGCGTGTCGGCATTAAAGATCCGAACGATCCCGAAGGCGTGCCGGCTATCGTTTTGAATGTGGCAAATTCGACGATCGTGACGAGCGGCGTCTACGAGCGTTTTTTTACGGAAAACGGCGTACGCTATCATCACATACTTGACGTAAAGACGGGATATCCTGCAGCCAGCGGTTTGCTTTCTTCGACGATCGTGTGCGAATCGAGCATGGCGGCCGACGCGCTTTCGACGAGCGTTTTCGTGCTCGGTAAAGAAGGCGGCATGGATCTGCTGCACAGGATACAGTCGTCGGCCGGTACGCCTCTTGCCGAGATTCCGGGGCTTCACGCGCAAGTGCTCGGCATATTTATCGAAGAAGACGGAAGCGTAAGCGCATCGAAAGCGCTTGAAGGTTCGCTCGAAGCGCCTGCCGTAAAGTTCGAATAGAGTCTCGCTTGCATACAGCACCGCTATGCGTATGCCGAAGCGGGACGGTTTGTTAAAATTGCAATGCGGCGTTCGGCTGCGGTTTTTGCGATCGTCAGCCTTTCCAATACGCTTCGGCTCTCGCGATGATTTTTGCAAGCGCCGAATCGTCCGAAGGAAGGGCAAAAAGACTCCCCGCGCCGCTTTCGGGATTTTGCCGAAGCGTTTCTTTTTTTTCGACGATGTACGCGCTCAACTCCGCGCTCAACTCCCGTGCAAAAAAGAGGGCGCGTTCTTTGAGCGCATCGGATGCCGCTGTTTGCAGCGTTTGCGGTGCGTCTCCCGCGCTTCCGGCGTCGGGCGTGCCGTCCGTCTGCCGCATATCTCCCGTACGGTTTACATTCCCTGCGCTTCCCGCATCGAGCGGGCTCGTTTGTTCCGCTTTACTTTCCGTGCTCGGCAGTTTTCCCTCCGCGGCGAATCGCGCGATAAAAGATGCCGTATCGTCCGCGATCTTTTGCGTTTCGCGTTCGGCCGCGCGTGCGGCTTCGGATGAAAAAAATTTGCTCGAATGGATAAACGCATACATTTGAAAGAGCGGTTCGATTTCGTACGAACGGAAATACTGTTTGACGATTTTTGCGAGCGCGTCGGAAAACGAAAGCGGGGCGAGTGAATCCGCAGTTTCGGGAATAAAGCGGACGCCGCTCATATAGTCCGCGCAAAAATCGATCGCGGCTTCACAGATCGCATCTCTGCTCGAAAAGTGATTGTAGAGAGAGGCTTTGTTTACGCCGAGGAGAGAGGCGATGTCGGCGAGGGAGACGGCACCCGCGCTTTTTTCGAACGCACACGTGAGAAAGGCTTGTAGTATTTTATCGCGGTCGATCCGTTTTTTTGCCATGCCGTCATTATATCGAAAAGCGCCGTGCTTGTATCTACGATGACGACTTCAGAGCTGAAATACTTTTTTTATGCTGAAGCCCCGGCTGCTGTGCAGGGCTTACGCATGAGAATCTATATTCCTCAAAAAATAACCATTACCGTAAAAAATCGGCTGCACTCCCGGCAGCAGCCCTGCCGTTCGCCGCGGCAGACCGTGATTGGAATCGGACTGCGCGAACTTTTTTACCAAAAAGTTCGCTTGCCATCGGTCTGAGCGGCTCGGCGGCATTGCCGCTGCCTCGCGTTCCGCCTTTTTTATTTTATATTATGTCTCTTTTCTGTGTATACATTTTTCATGCGTAATCCCTGGCTGCTGTGCGCTTTTTATTGTGAGAACGTTCGATATACGCTATAATGACGGTATGACACAGCATTCAGTTCCGCTTCGAAAAGACGTTCCTTTTTCGGACAAATGGGATTTATCGTCGCTGTTCGCATCGGACGGCGATTGGGAAAAAGCGCTTTCGGAAATCGAAACGCTCACCGAAAAAGCCGCCGCGTACAAAGGCAGGCTTTCCGAATCCGATAAAACGCTGCTTTCGGCGCTCAAAGCGTACGAAGCCGCCGACAAAAAACTCGAAGCCGTTTTCAATTACGCGAGTTTGCAGCTGACCGCGGATGAAACCGACTCCGCCGCTCAAAACAAAGAAGGGCGCGCGCGCATGGCGTACACGAAATACCTCGCGGCAACGAGTTTTTTCAATCCCGAACTTCAATCGATACCGGATGAAAAGATACGGGCTTGGATGGAAGAAGACGCCTTCCGCGATTACCGCGTCTTTTTGTCGAAACTGCTCCGTATGAAGCGTTTTGTTTTAAGCGAAAAAGAAGAGCGCATCATGTCGCTGCAAAGCGAAAGCGCATCCGCCGCACACAAAGCTTTTACCGTGTTTACCGATGCCGATCTGCGCTTCGGCACGGTGACGGTCGGCGGAGCAGAAAAACCTTTGACGCAATCGACGTGGAGCGTGTTTATGGACAATCCCGATCGGAGCGTCCGCGAAAACGCATATAAAAAATTCTACGGCACTTTCGAAGCTTACGAGCACACGCTCGCATCCCTCTATTCGGGAAGCGTCAATCAGGACGTGTTTTCGATGCGAGCGCGAGGCTATGCGTCCTGCCTCGAAAAAGCGCTCTATCCCGACAATGTGCCCGTAAGCGTCTACCGCAATCTCATCGATACCGTACATAAAAATCTTCCCGCACTTCACGAGTATTACGCGCTCAGAAAAAAAGCGCTTCATCTTTCCGAACTGCGCCACTGGGACGTATACGTGCCGCTCGTCAAAAACGTGCGCACGAACACGAGTTACGAAAAAGCGGTCGAAATATGCCGCGAAGCGCTTTCTCCTCTCGGAAGCGAATATACCGACCGGCTCTGCAGCGGACTTCTCGGCGGCTGGGTCGACCGCTATGAAAACAAAGGAAAGAGAAGCGGCGCGTTTTCAAGCGGCGTATACACGGGAAATCCGTTTATCCTGCTCAACTACAAAGACGACGTCATCCGCGACGTGTTTACGATGGCGCATGAAGGCGGGCATTCGATGCACACGTGGTATTCGGTGCACGCGAATCCCTATATGCAGTACAACTACACGATTTTCGAAGCCGAAGTCGCATCGACGTTCAACGAAGAACTCGTGTTCCGCTATCTTTTAAAACGAGCGGAAACCGACGATATGAAAGCCTATCTCCTCGCAACTCATGCGGGCGACATACTCGCGACGCTGTACCGCCAGACGATGTTCGCCGAATACGAATTGAAAGCGCACGAATTCGTCGAGGCGGGAGAGCCGCTTTCGGCGGAACTGCTTCGTAAAACCTATCGATCGCTTCTCGAAAAGTATTTCGGAAGCGAAATGCATTTTGAAACAAACAGCGATATGGAAGGCTTGCGTATCCCGCATTTTTACAGCGCGTTTTACGTATACAAATACGCAACGGGGATTTCGGCGTCTCTTGCGCTTGCCGAGCGCGTATTGAACGGAGGCAAAACCGAACGCGACGATTATTTCGGTTTTTTGAAATCGGGAGGTTCCCGCTACCCGATCGAATCGCTCAAAATCGCAGGCGTCGACATGAGCGAAAGCAAGCCGATCGAAGACGCGTGCGCCGTATTCGCGCGCATCGTAAAAGAGCTTTCGGCCCTGCTTAAGATTTAGCGAAAATGTGCCGATATATATAAAGTCGGATTTTTTGCGGAAAATCTTACGGAGATTATAATTGAAAGAAACCGAGTTTAACTCTTTTTTGGCAAAGATACCGAAAGCGGAAATACACATCCACATCGAAGCCGTCATGTCGTTTCGTACGATCGAAAAATTGTACGAGCGGCGCTTCGGTAAAAAGATGAGCGCTGCGGACGAAGCCGAACTCTTTTCATACGATAATCTCAACGGCTTTATCAAAGCCTTTCTCGCCGTACAGGATCTTTTTCAATCGGTTTCCGATTTCAAATACGTTTTCGACGATTTCGGAAAATATCTTGCCAAAAACAATATCGTCTATTGCGAAGCCTTTTTCGCGCCTTCCGCTTTTTTAAAAAAAGGATTCGACTACGGCGAAATGATTTCGCTCTTTTCCGAAAAGATCGCGGAGATCAAAGAAAAATACAATATCGTCATAAAACTCCTGCTCGACGTATCGCGGACATTCGGCTGCGACAATGCGATGAAAAATTACGAACTGCTCAAGCAATACCCGTGTAAAGACATCATCGGCATCGGACTCGGAGGAGCCGAACAAAAGGGACCCGCAAAAAATTTCGAACCCGTATTTTCGCGTGCGCACGCGGACGGCTTTCATGCAGTCGCACACGCGGGCGAAGACGTCGGACCCGAATCCGTGTGGGACACGATCAAATTCCTCCGCGCCGAACGAATCGGTCACGGCATCACATCGGTGCAGGATCCCGAACTCATGAGCTACCTCGCCGAAACGCAGCTGCCGCTCGAAGTGTGCATTACGAGCAACGTGTTTACGAAGCGTTTTATCGATACCGTCGAAAACCATCCGATTCGCCGCATGTACGACGAAAACATCTTCGTCACCGTAAACACCGACGATCCGCTCTTTTTCAAAACGAATCTCATCGAAGAATATTGGAAGTGCTACAAAAAGCTGCACTTTACGCTTCCCGAAATCAAGCGCCTCATCTGCAACGGCTTCAACGCGTCTTTCCTCTCAGAGACTGCAAAAAAATCTTACATCCGCGAAGTGAACGCCGCGTGGAAAGCTTTCGCACCCGCCGATTGACGAGCTTTGTTTTTTACAGTTATACTTTTCAGTTATGGAACAAACGCTCCCGAAAATGCTGAAAAAAACCGCTGTCGATTTTCCCGAAATCGCGGCGCAGTATTCGAAAAATGCCGAAGGTGTTTTCGAACCGACATCGTATCGAGAACTGTATGAAACTTCCCTCGATTTTGCCGCTGCTTTAAAACAGCTCGGCGTAGTGCGCGGCGAGCCTGTCGGTCTCATCTCCGACAACCGTAAAGAGTGGGAACAGGCCGATATGGGGATTATGGCGCTCGGTGCCGTCGATGTTCCCCGCGGCTGCGATGCGACGCTTATCGACTTGCAGCAAATTTTGTCGTTTACGGAATGCGCCGTCGTCATTGCGGAAAATGCCGCGCAGATTAAAAAGATCGTTTCCGTAAAGAGCGAACTGCCGCATCTGAAAACGCTCATTTCGTTTGAAGACGTCGGCGACGATATAAAAACGGACGTAAAAAAATCCGGGATCGATTTATTATTTTTTAATAATTTATTGAACGAAGGTAAAAAGTACAATATCGAACACAGGGCTGAAATCGAAGCCGAACTCGAAAAGGGAGAGTGGAACGATACCGCGTGTATCATCTTTACGTCGGGTACGACGGGTATGCCCAAGGGTGTCGAACTTTCGCACGGCAATTTTTTGACGCAGCTCGACGAACTGCAGGAGCGAATTTATTTGAATCCCGGCGACCGCGCGCTGTGCGTGCTTCCGGTGTGGCACGTGTTTCAGCGGCTGTGCGAATATGTCATTTTGATTCAAGGTGCCGCGCTCTGTTATTCGAAGCCGGTCGGAAGTATCCTCCTCGCCGATTTTCAAAAGATCAATCCTCACCTCATGCCCGCCGTTCCCCGCGTGTACGAAGCGATCTACGACGGTATCAACCGCAAGATGCGCAAAACGGGCGGTTTCGTTTACATGCTGTTCCGATTTTTCGTCGGAGTTGCGATTTTGCATTCGCGGATCGACAGGCTCCTCTTCCGCAAAAACGTGCGCTTCGGACCGGACTACATCGGTGCGCTGTGGGCGCTGCTCGTCATCCCGTGGCTTTTGCTCTATCCTCTCAAATTGCTCGGGGATGCGCTCGTGTTTCGAAAAATCAAAGCGATGCTCGGGAAAAACTTCCGCGCGGGCGTTTCCGGCGGCGGCGCCTATCCGCACAACATCGACGAGTTCTTTTGGGCGATCGGCGTAAAGGTCGTCGAAGGCTACGGCCTCACCGAAACCGCTCCCGTCGTTTCCGTACGGCCGATAGCCGATCCCGTGTTCGGCAATGTCGGCTCTCCCATCCGCGGCGTCAAAGTGCGTATCGTCGATCAGGACGGCTATGTGCTCGGACGCTGCAAACAGGGCGTCGTGCAGGTAAAGGGCGGCACGGTGATGAAGGGATATTACAAGCGTCCCGATTTGACGGCAAAAGTGATGACCGTCGACGGCTGGTTCGACACGGGCGATATCGGCATCCTTTCGATTCACGACGAAATCGTTTTAAAAGGCCGCATGAAAGATACGATAGTGCTCCGCGGCGGCGAAAATATCGAACCGCTTCCGATCGAGCAAAAGCTGCAGGAGTCGCGCTTTATCAAAGCGGCCGTCGTTGTCGGTCAGGACGAACGCTATCTCGGCGCGCTCATTCTCGTCGATGAAGACGAAGTAAAAGGCTATGCGGCCGAAAACGGCATCCAATACGATACCTACGAAAATCTGCTCGCATCCGAATATATTCAAACGCTGTATGCGAGCGAAATCAACGGCCTCATCAATTCGAAAAACGGGTTTAAGATGTTCGAGCGGATCAATAAATTCGCACTGATCACAAAGCCATTTGAAGTCGGCGTCGAACTTTCGGCGAAACAGGAAATCATGCGTTTCAGGATCGGTGAAATCTACGCTGAAGAAATCGCTTCTCTGTTCGTTCAGGATCAGAAAGCGGATATGTGAGGAAATCGAATATGAAAGACATAGTGCCGGCGGAGATCATCGTACGCGATGTGTGCCGCGTAAAAAAAGGCGAGCGTGTGCTCATCGTCGCAAATCCCGAAACGAATATGATTGCGCAGGATTTATTCGAAGCGGTAAAAAAGGCGGGCGGTGTGCCGGTGCTTATGTTTCAAACCATAAAAAATTCGTTCGACAACGCATCGCCCGAAGTGCTCGCTTCTATCGCGACGAATCCCGACCTGTGCTTTTCCGTGTCGTCGTCAAAGCTCGGAAAAGATCCCGGCGCGGCGGCGCATCCCTATGTCGACGCAAAGGGCACGAAATTCATGCATATCTTCGACTTTTTACTGAACGGCAAAAAATCGATGCGCGCCGTGTGGATGCCGGGCATCACGCAGGAGATGTACGAACGTGCGGTTCAGATCGATTACAAAGAGCTCGCCTCTCGCTGTGCGGTGTTAAAAAAAGCGTATGAAAAAGCCGTCTCCGTTCACGTTACTTCTCCCGGCGGAACGGATGTCGTCGTGCCGGTCGCGGGACGCAAAGCCTTCGAAGACGACGGAGATTTTTCGAAGCCCGGTTCGGGCGGAAACATCCCCGCGGGAGAAGTGTTTATCAGTCCCGTCGTCGGTACGGGAAACGTGCAGGACGAGGGGAATCTCATCGATAAGATCAAACAGAAGATCGGTGCTCAAAGCGATGCCGAAGACGCGGACGGCGTTCAAGGCAGTGCGGAAGGAGCGGGTGCGCAAGGGGACGGCAGGCACGCCGAAGAAAAAAACGCGCCGGGTGCATCCGGCACAAACGGGAAAATCGTATTCGACGGTTCGATGACGTTCGGTGACGGAGATGCCCTTCTTGAAACGCCGATAGTCGTGCAGGTTGCCGACGGTTTTGTAACCGACATAGAGGGCGGAGAGGAAGCCGCGCGCTTGAAAAAAACGATCGCCGACGCGGAAGCGAAATCGCTTGCGATGGAAAAGGAAGGAAAGCTGCCCGAAGGGGAAGGGAGCGTGTATCGCAGAAATGCGCGCAATATCGGAGAGCTCGGTATCGGCTTGAATCCCGCCGCCGTCATTACGGGAAACATGCTCGAAGACGAAAAAGCGTTCCGAACGTGTCACTTTGCGATCGGTGAAAATTACGACAGCGATGCGCCCGCTCTGATTCACCTTGACGGCGTCGTCCGCGAACCGACGATCGAAATAACGTATGAAGACGGCTCCGTGCGGACGGTTTTGCGAAACGGAGACCTGATGCTGTGAGCAGCACAACAGATTGTCGGAAAGTTTTAAAAACTGCGGCTTGTTACGAAAATGAAAATTTCCGCAATCGATAAGACTTGCAAAAATTGCGTGAAAAAATTGCGTTGACATGCTGCGATATTTTTTGTTATAATGATTTCGGCGTCGTACCCAAGTGGTAAGGGACGGGTCTGCAAAACCCTTATGCAGCGGTTCAATTCCGCTCGACGCCTTGGGCCGGAATATCGCATGATGTTCCGGCTTTTTTTCATCGAGGCGGCTTATGGAAACCATTTCGTGCGATTACATCATTGTCGGTGCCGGCAGCGCGGGGCTTGCCTCGGCGCAATATGCCGCGCGCGCGGGTTTGCGCACGATCGTCTTCGATCCGTTCGAGCCGGGCGGACAGGCGCTGCAGATCGTCGAGCTTGAAAATTATCCGGGCGTCTTTCCGGCCGTTACGGGAATCGATTTTATCGGTACGATGAAAAAGCAGGCGGAATCTTTCGGTGCGCGGATTGCGCAGGCGAAGATCGCTTCGATCGATAAAATTAAAAATACGTTTTACGTTCATACCGAAAGCGGCGAATACAGCTCTTTTGCGCTCCTTATTGCGACGGGTGCCGAACACCGGATGCTCGGCGTTCCCGGTGAAAAAGAATTGACCGGAAGAGGTGTTTCGTACTGCGCGACCTGTGACGGGCCTTTTTTTCGCAACAAAGCGATTGTCGTAGTCGGAGGCGGCGATTCGGCATGTACCGAGTCTCTCTACCTTGCAACGCTTTCTCCGCACGTTACGCTCGTCCATCGTAAAGCGCAGTTCCGTGCGGAATATTCTATTGTCGAAAAAGTGAAAAACGATAAAAACATACATATCAAATACAATACGCTTGTAAAAGAAATCCGAGGGAACGGACGGGTACAATCCGTACTGCTCGAAGATACGGAAACGGGAGACGAAGCTGAACTGCCTGCCGATGCCGTATTCATCTTCGTCGGCATGAAAGCGCGCACGGAACTCTTCGATACGCTGCCGAAAGACGGGGCGGGTTATATCGTGACGAACGAAAAGATGGAAACGATTATGCAGGGTCTGTACTGCGCAGGCGATGTACGTGCAAAACCGTTCCGCCAAATCGTCACCGCGGTTTCAGACGGCGCGATCGCGGCACACGAAGCTGCCGAATACGTAAAGCGGGTTTTGCCGGCCGGAGAACGAGCATGAATCGTTTTACAAAATCAATATTATTAATTATTAATATGGCGATCGCCGTTTCGCCGCGGCTTTTTGCGCAGAGCGAAACGAGCTCCGAATCGCTTCCGAAAGGCGTCACGTTTTGGAGCGATTATCCGGCAGAAACGCTCGCACGCACGATCGTCGAACGCATGAGCGATGCGGAATGCCTTTCGCAGATATTTATGTTCGGCTGGGCGGGCGCCGAGCCGGATCAGCTTTTGTATGATTGGGTTTCGCGCGGGCTCGGCAGCGTAAAAGTGTTCGGATGGAACACGGGGGATATACGCCTCGTTGCGAGTTCCGTTTTTTCGTTGCAGCGGAGCGCGTCGCAAACGAGATTTAAAATACCGCTGTTCGTCGCGACCGATCAGGAGGGCGGTTGGATCCGCCACGTCAAAGGCGAAACGTCGATCACGCCGGGCAATATGGCGATCGGAGCTGCAGGCTACCCCGTCGACGCGTGGTACAGCGCGTATTATATTTCGCGCGAAATAAAAGCGCTCGGCATCAATATGAATTTTGCACCGTCGGTCGATCTCTTTACCGATCGCACTTCCACGATCATCGGACCGCGCTCCTTCGGAGACAATCCCGAACACGCGGGCATTCTCGGTGCGGCTTTTTCCGCAGGGAGCATTGCGGCGGGCGTTATCCCGACGGCAAAGCATTTTCCGGGACACGGAGACACCGACGGCGACTCGCACGTAAGGCTTCCCGAAATCGATATCGACGAAAAGACGTTCATGCATCGAGAACTCGTTCCGTTCGAATACCTCGTCAGGCAAAAAATCCCCGCGATCATGTCGGGGCATTTGAGTTTTCCGAAAATCGATGCAAGCGGTGCGCCCGCTTCCCTTTCAAAATATTTCCTCACCGATTTGCTGCGCACGAAGCTCGGCTTTGACGGCTTGATCATTACCGACGATATGATGATGAACGGCGATACGCTCTACGCGGGTTCGTTGACGAACGCGTTTTACCTTGCGATAGCGGCCGGCAACGATATCCTCATCTCTTCGACGACGGCGCGCTTAAACGAACCGTTGTGGACGGTAAACCTTGATCGCATGAAAACGGACGCTTCATTCCGCGACCGCGTAAAAGATGCGGCGTATCGCGTCTTAAAAGCAAAGCTCGATTATTTTAAAAGCGGAAATGCGGCACCTCTTTATCCCGATGCCGCTTCGATCGGAAAGTATATTCCCGATAAAGAAGGCGAAAAGTTTTTTTTAGAACAGGCGTGCCGGTCGATTACGCTGTACAAAAAAGGTACGCTGCCGCTTTCGAGCCGTGATGCCGGCCGTGTGCTCTTTGTCGGCTCTCTTTCTCGATTTTTCAGCGAAGGAAAGCGGCGCTATGCCTCTTCCGGCGATTATCGGTTTTCTTCGGAGCCCGGACCGAACGAAACGCAGTATATGTGCGATCATATCCTTGAAAGCGCTGCCGCCTACAATACGGTCATATGCTGTGTTTCGAATGCCCAGTCCGCGCGTATCGCCCGCACGCTCAAAGGAAGCGGGAAGAGAATCGTGATCTTTTCGATCATGTCGCCCGAATACTCACTCGATTTCAGCTGGGCGGATTCCGTCGTTATGGGATACAGCTGGTCGTCGTATACGTTCGATGCGATGTTCGGCGCGCTCGCAGGCGAATACGAAGCCCAAGGCACTTTGCCGTTTAAACCGTAAAGCGTTTGTACCGATTTTGCGTGCGGCTTTCGCGCGCTTTCAATCAACGAACTTGCCGAATGACGTCGCGCGCTTTTAACCCGAACGCCGCTGCCGCCTTTTTGCGCGCCGCTGCCGCCTTTTTGCATCGCCGGGAAAATTATTAATATTTCGGGATTGTAATTTTTTTCGTGTCCGCTTCTCTGCCGTATACTTCTATTTGTGTCAGCGCCGGAAACGGCGAGTCGAGTGTTTCATCTTTCAGCAATTTGCCTAAAGTTATGTATGTCGTTTTTTTCGGAACGATTTTGAATACATGGGGTGCCGCGCTTTTCTTTAGAGAAAATACTTGTACGCTGCCGTCGGAAAAACCGATTTCTATTTGTTTCCAATAATTATCGTGAGGAAAATCGGCGCGGCATATCAGTATGATTTTATCCGTATATATGTTTCGTCCGAAATCAAGCGTAAGCAACGCTTGGGGATCCCGATTGATACCCCACGATTCATACGGCCATTTGCCGTGCGAGCGATTTTCACAGTTGCCGTTGATCGCATTGCGTGCGGCGAAAACGGATTCGCCTCTGGTTTCGATATTTGCTTTTGCATGAGGAAAGCAAACGTCGTTCGTATGCGTATCGTGATCGTTCAGTGCGAGATTTTTATATGCATCGATTTCTTCTTCGTATGCGACGCGCGCTTTGAGTAAATGCAAGGTTCCCGAAAAAGTTTTCGGATCGTAAGAAAACTTTTTTTCTCCGAACGGAATTTCATATGTGAAGACCGGTCCTTTCATGTAGACAAAAGCGGGATTTAAAACCGTATCGAACTGAATTATAAAAAAACAATTGCTTTTCGACACGGAAAATACGATACGGTCGCCCACGCGGTATTCGTGTTCATATACCAAGTGCACGAAATCTTCCCCGATTTGCCGTGCAAGCACTTCGCCTTTTTCATTTTTTATCTCAAGTGTCAGAGTGTTTTTCGACATACACGCTACTGTATATCGAATATTCGTTTTAATCAAGTTTTCGGAATATTAACTTTTTTCGTGTATTTCCAATTGTAACTGTGCGTGTCGGGCAGCTTGCCGTCGATGCGGTCGTTTTGCGCCTGCAGCTGATCGCGAATGAGTTTTCGGAAAGCCGTCATAAGCGGTTCGGGGTTTGCATTTTCGTTTGCAAGGTGCGCTGACTGCAGCTCTTTTATGAGATAATAACAGGATTCGATCGTCGAGATATAATCGGGAAAAGGTTCGCGCTTGAACGTAAACTCGGAGCGGTAACTGCCTGCAAACGAGAGACGCGGAAGATCAAGCAAAAAAGCGCTGTGCTCGATCACTTTGCGCGAACAAAACCACGTCGCGTCGATGACGATCACGAGAAGCGTTTTGTCTCCGACGAGATCGGCGAATCCTTCGGTACGCACCGTGTGCGCATCCTTTCCCGGATAGAGCAGCACGGGAAAATAACGCGGATCGGCGAGCAGTTCGTGCAGCCGCGCATTTTTTGAAAAATCGATTCCGACGAGAATCTCCGAATCGACGAGCGACACATGTGCGATGCGGCCTGTTCCCGTGCGCTCACGCTTCGCTTCTTTCGGATGCATGAGCAGCACGAATTTGACACCTGCGTCGACCGGCTCCGCGTATTTGCAGAGACAGAAGCGCACCGGCCGGAAACAGCGCCAGCAGCGATCGCTCATACGCCGAGCGATTTTAATAAATCGGCTTTGCTCATCGCGCCCGTTTGCCGTGCGGCGGCTTTGCCGTTTTTAAACAGGATGAACGTCGGGATGCTCATGACGCTGAACTGTGCGGCAAGGCTTTCCTGTTCGTCGACGTTGACTTTGCCGACTTTCAGCACGCCTTTTTTTTCTTCGGCGATTTCCGAAACGACCGGCCCCATCATGCGGCACGGACCGCACCACGACGCCCAAAAATCGACGAGTACGGGAAGATCGGATTCGAGCACTTCACTTTTAAAATTCTCCGCAGTAAGCGTGAGTTCCATAATTGCCTCCGGTATGTTATTTATTATAAAATTGTATTTATTTAAATATAGTCTTTTCTTGTTGTAAAAGCAAATAAAATTCGCTACAGTGATAATCGCGAATTCGTCGGTTTTCACAATGCGGCCGACTTTCCGCATATCTTTACGGGTGGTTCTATGACAAAAGATTTGACACAGGGAAAACCGTTCCCTCTCATCCTCGAATTTTCGATTCCGGTACTGCTCGGCTATCTGTTCCAGCAGTTTTACAACCTCACCGACACGGTTATCGTCGGAAAATCGCTCGGCGTTCAAGCGCTCGCAGCCGTCGGCTCGACCGGCGCCGTGAATTTTTTAATAATCGGATTCGTCATGGGCGTATGCAACGGTTTTACGATCCCCGTATCGCAGCGTTTCGGTGCAAAAGATTTTTCACTCATGCGGAAGTACGTCGCAAATATCGTATATCTCGTCATCGCATTTTCCGTCGTCATGGCCGTCGGCACGGTTATCTTTTGCGATCCGCTCATGCTCGCTATGGAAACGCCGGAAGACATTCTCGAGCGGGCGGGCGGCTATATCAGGATAATCTTTGCAGGCATTCCGCTTACGTTTTTATACAATATAACATCCGGTTTGATCCGTGCACTCGGCGACAGTAAAACGCCGGTATTTTTTCTCGTGCTTTCGTCGGTGCTCAATATCGCTCTCGATTTGATCTTTATCCTTGTGTTTCACTGGGACGTGCAGGGGGCGGCTCTCGCGACGGTCATCTCTCAGGGAGTTGCCGGCATCGCGTGTCTTTTTTATATGCTCAAGAAGTTCGATATCATCAAGCCGAAAGGCGACGAGCGAAAATTTAATAAAAAATACTGCAGCGTGCTGTGCGGTGTCGGCGTGCCGATGGGACTGCAATATTCCATAACGGCGATCGGAAGCGTTATCCTGCAGGCATCGGTAAACGGACTCGGTTCCGCCGCCGTCGCCGCAGTTACCGCAGCGACCCGCGTGAGCCAATTTTTCTGTACGGTCTTCGATTCTCTCGGTACGACGATGGCAACCTACGGCGGACAAAATACGGGTGCCGGCAAAATCGACCGGCTCGGCGCTGGCGTGCGCGACAGCATGATCATCGCCGCTGTGTATTCCGTGCTTGCGATGCTCATCTACTTTGTGCTCGGTGATTACCTCGTCATGCTCTTTATGAACGGAGGGCAGACGGAAATTATTAAAAATGCGAAACTCTTTTTACTGCAAAACGGTTCCGCGTACATCCTTTTGTCGGTCGTAAATATTTTCCGTTTTATGATTCAAGGCATGGGGTTTTCGCGCTTTGCGATTTTTTCCGGCGTATTCGAAATGGTTGCGCGTATGCTCATGGGCGTCTTTATGGTGCCGCATTTCGGTTTTGTGAGCGCAGGCTTCGCCTCTCCGTTTGCATGGCTTTTAGCCGACTGCTTTTTGATACCCGCGTTTATCCACTGCCGTCATAAACTCGAAAAGCAATTTCAAAAACGGTAGTCCTCGACCGCATTCCGCCTCGTGTATAGTGATAAGGCAGGCGGGGAAACGATGCCGACGGTTTCTTAATAATTTTTTATGTTGTCAGTCCTTTCTCTTTCTGCTACACTGCGCCTATGGTCATATCTTCCATCGATTTAAAAGACGGACACGTCGTGCAGCTGAAAAACGGCGAACATCCAGTACTCGCGCGCGACGATGCGGAATCGCTCATCGAAGAATTCGACAGGTACGGCGAAGTCGCCGTCATCGATTTGGATGCGGCGCTCGGAAACGTCGACTCTCACGGTGACACGAAAAATACGCCGCTTTTAAAACGGCTTTTGCGCATGGGTAACGTACGCACGGGCGGCGGCATACGCAGCGTCGAGCGCGCAAAAGAGCTCGTGTCGCTCGGCGCGGAAAAAGTGATCATCGGTTCGGCGGCGTGGAAAAAAAATCCGAAAGCGGGGGAGTGCCCGCTCGATGTCGAATTCCTCGATTCTCTCGTACAGGCGATCGGCCGGCAGCGCGTTATCGTCGCCGTCGATGCGAAAGGCGGAAAAGTTGCAGTGCACGGCTGGACTGAAACGACGGACGTGCCGTTTATAGAAGGAGCCGTGCTGGCGGAAAAATACTGCAGCGAAATTTTATTTACCTGCGTTGAAAAAGAAGGCTGTATGCAGGGCGCAGATACGGGCGCGATCGAAAAACTGAGAAAAGCGGTGCAGTGCCGCATCGTCGCCGCGGGCGGCGTTTCGTCGACGGAAGAAATCGTGCAGCTTGAAAAGCTCGGATGCGACGTGCAGCTCGGTATGGCGCTTTATACCGGAAAGGTTTCGCTTGCCGATGCGTTTATCGGCTGTTTGAATTGGGATAAAGTCGATCTCATTCCGGTCGTCGCGCAGAGCGTAAACGGAGACGTGCTCATGCTCGGCTATGCGAACCGCGCGGCGTTTGAAAAAACGTTTGAGACGAACAAGCTGACTTTTTTCAGCCGTACGCGGGGAATGCTGTGGACGAAGGGTGAGCACAGCGGACACTGGCTTTCGGTGCAAAAACTTCGCGCCGACTGCGATCGGGATACCGTGCTTGCGACGGTCGTCCCTCACGGGGGCGTGTGTCATACGGGCAGCTTTACCTGCTTTACGGGCGAAGCAGACGAAGCGTCGTCCGCCGGAAGATTATACGATATCATTGCGGACAGGTTCGCGCATCCGAAGCCCGGCTCTTATACGGCGACGCTCGACGGAAAGCGCGTCCGCGAAAAGATTTTGGAAGAAGCCGACGAGCTGTGCAACGAAGCCGAGACGAAGCAGGATGTCGTGTGGGAAGCCGCGGATCTGTTTTATTTTATGAACGTGCTCATGTACCGCGAAGGCGTTACCTGGCGTGACGTTTATGCAGAGCTCGACAGACGACATAAGAGCTAGCGGATTCCGAGCAGTGCGCAGGAATCCGCTAGCGTCTCCAATAAAAGAAAAACGGCTCGGCCGTTTTTCGCCTCCCGACTTCAAGGATGATTCCGAGCAGTGTTCGTTCGCGGTACATCCGTGTACCGCTCACTACCGCATTTTTGCTTTGCAAAAATGCGCAGCTGTTTTGCAAAGGTACGACACGGCATCCGTGCCGTGTGTCGCGCGGATTTTTCATCTTCGGCTCTTGTGCCGCTATCGGGGCGTTGCGGGGTGTCCCCGCCGGAAGGGGCAGCGGACGACCGTATGAACGGAGCAAGCGGAGGCGCTTGCGGAGTGAAAAGGTCGGGAGCGAGGGGGAGACTTCCCCCTTTGAAAAAACCGAACCTGAATGATCGTGCAATTACATCGGCGTTTCTTGTTCAGGATTTGCTAGTGATACGAGCGCCGTACTTTATGCGGTATGGTCTCTTTCGTGATAATGTACGATGCCGTACTTTCCGAGGAATTGCAGTCATACCGTACAAGGCATCCGTTTCGGTGCTATTGTCTGTGCGCGAGCAGTATTCGTGCGATGACGTCGCTTGCCGAAACGAAGGGGTTTGCTTTTCCGATCGAGCGGTCTGCGACGAGGGGGATCGCTTCGAGCGTTTTGCCGTCGAGTACGTATTCGATGCTGCCGTATTCGCTTCCGGCACGGACTCCGCCGTCTATCGAGCGCGGCAGGTTTACGAGGACGCGCACTGATCGGGCGGCGTCTTCGGGCGAGGTGCCCAGTATAAACGGTACGGTGAGCGCGGTAAAATCGTAGGCGGGCGTGAGATATGTCCACTGCGCTTTTGCGCCCGTGACGGGGATAAAATAGCGGTGCACGGCGTCGGTTTTTTTGCAATCGGCAAATCGCGCGAACGCCCATTCCATGAGCGTCGTTCCGTCTTGTACGCGATACGCATCTCCCTCGCTTCTGTTTCGTCCCGGCCCGTTCATCGTTACCGATAAAAAACGCGTTACGCCGCGGTGCGCGGTGAGCGCGAGGTTGTAACCGCTTTCATCGATGTAGCCGGTCTTTAAGCCGTCGCAGCCTGCGAGTTTTCCGAGCAGCGCGTTCGTGTTTTCCTGCGTAATACCCATCGTAATCTTTTCGGGCAAACCCTTTGAAAAATCCTGTGCGGTCGGTTTGCTTCGGTCTTCGACTGCGAGATTGTGAATTTGGGGATAGGTAAACGAAAGCCGCGAGTGGAATTTGACGAGTGTGTCCGGAAAACGCGTAATATACACGCGCGCGAGCATCGCCATTTCCCGTGCGGTCGTTTCGTTGTCGGCGCTGTAGCCGGATGCTTCGGCGAAATGAGTTTTCGTCAATCCCAAAAGCCGCATTTCGCGGTTCATGCGTTCGACAAACTCATCCATACTTCCCGCGATATAATAAGCGAGCGCGAAGGCTGCGTCGTTTCCCGAGCACACGTCGAGGCCTGTTAATAATTCTTCGACGGTGACGATTTGCCCTTTGCCTAAAAACATGAGCGACGAATGCGGCAGCATATTGCACGCCCACGTTTCCGGCGGCAGCGGCACGATATCGCCGTAGGAAATAGTCCCGCGCTCGATTTCCTGCATGACGACGTACATGACGGCGATCTTCGTCATCGATGCAGGCGGGATGATCCTGTCAGCTTTTTTTTCGTAGAGAACGCTGCCGCTTGCAACGTCGATGAGGATGGCCGATCCCGCTTCGACGGACAGTTTTGCCGGAACGACGGGGTAGGGGAGCGGTTTTAAAATATCGTTTCGAGAGGGATAAGCTTTATCGAGCGCATCGTCGAGCAGCTTTCGTTCGTCTTCGGTGAGCTCTCTCGGCGGTGTCGCCTGTTTGAATCGATAAAGACGGATTCCCGCAGTTCCGATAAACGAAGCGCAGAACACCGTAATAAAAATAATAATTATTAATCGTACGCGCCGGTCGATATCGCCGGTCTGCGTGCGCGTCGCGCGCGGGACGTTCCGGTCGGCGTTCCGTGTACGGCACTGTTGCCGTTTTTTTGTTATCGTGTCGTCGTCTCGTTCGCTCATCTTTTTGCCGTTTCGTTCCTTGATAAATGCGGTATTGCAGAAAATGTCGATTTTCGAAAATGCCGCGTTAGTGCGCGGTCGCGCACCCTTCGGTATTCAAATCCGCGCACTCCGATTTCGAAGGAGCATATCGGCGAGGACGATTTCGGTCATCGCTTCGATGACGGGAACGATCCTCGGACACAGGCACGCGTCGTGCCGCCCTTCGACGGATATGTCGCTGTCGAAATAGGCGCCGCCTTCTTCGCGCACCGTTTCCTGTGTAAGTGAAATGCTCGGCACGGGTTTTATCGCCGCGCGGAAGACGATATCGTTGCCGTTCGATATGCCGCCGAGTATGCCGCCTGAGTTGTTCGAAAGAAATGCGGCTTCGCCGTCAACGGTGCGCATCGCATCGTTGTTTTCGCTTCCCGTGAGGAGTGCCGCTCCGAATCCCGCACCGAATTCGATGCCCTTTACCCCGCCGATCGACAGAACGGCTTTCGCGAGTTCCGCATCGAGTTTGTCGAAGACGGTTTCGCCGAGTCCTGCGGGAACGCCGTGCGCCGTGCATTCGACGATGCCGCCCGCGCTTTCACCTTCGGCGCGGAGGCGGGCGACTCGCGCCTCCATCTCTTTTGCGGCTTTCTCATCGCATGCACGGAAGGAAGTGCGTTCGACCGCGTCCATATCGCGCGCTTTACATGAAATGCCGGCTGCGGAAATCGTGTACGCTTTGACGCTTATGCCCGCCGTTTGTAGCACCGCGTTTGCGACGGCACCCGCTGCGACGCGCGAAGCCGTTTCGCGTCCGGACGAGCGTCCGCCGCCCCGCCAGTCGCGTACGCCGTATTTTTTGAAATACGTATAATCGGCGTGTCCGGGGCGGAACATGTGCGCGAGATCGGAATAGTCTTCAGATTTTTGGGAATTGTTTCGTATTTCGATCGCGATAGGCGTTCCTTCCGATACGCCTTCGAAAACGCCCGAAAGGATTTCCGCTTTATCGCTTTCATTTCTCGATGTGACGGCGGGATTTTGTTTTCCGTCTGCCGCTCCCGGTTTTCGCCTGTCGAGCGCGCGCTGTATATCGTTTATGTCGATGCGTATGCCTGCGGGACAGCCGTCTATGACGACTCCGATTGCGCTTCCGTGACTTTCACCGAATGTCGTAATGCGGAAAATTGTCCCGAACGTATTGCCTGCCATAACTCGAGTATAGCATAAAAGCGGGAAGCGGGGAACACGCACGCCGCACACATGCATACCGGTTTTGGACAAGCAGCTGTCTTTCGAAACTTGACACTCAATTGGTGAGCGAAACGGTTGGAAAATTTCAAGTTTTAGGAAACTCGAAATTGACCCCAATACCGCGATAATTCCGCCGTACGATTATTTTATTAATTTTTTCAGCACGGCGTCTTTTTGCCGCCAGTTTTTATCGACTTTCACCTGCAGGTCGAGGTCGACCGCGTAATCGAAAATGCTGCGGAATCTGTTGATCGATGCCGTACGGATCGCTTTTATCATCGCTCCTCCCTTGCCGATGACGATGCCTTTTTGGCTTTCGCGTTCGACGCAGATGCTCGCTCTCACCCAGAGGCGTTTGCCGCCGTCTTTCATTTCCATATCCATGATGTCGACATAGAGGCAATGCGGCACTTCTTCTTCGAGACGGTTGATCGCTTCGCCCCGTATGATTTCCGCAATGCGAAAGCCGACGTCCTGATCGGTGTAATATTCTCTCGGGTATAATTCGGGGGCGACGGGCACGAGTTCGTACAGCGCTTTCAATACGTCGTCGATGTTTTCGTCGTTTTTTGCCGATACGGCGATGATTCTCTTTTCGGGAATTTCAGGCAGCACGTTTTTAATAAATTCGATCGCATCGGCGGTTTTTGCGTTCGGCGCATCGCGTTTGTTGACTGCGACGACGGTACGGTCGGAAAAGGGTTTGACGAGTTCGGCGACGAGCGCTTCTTCTTCTCCCGCGGCTCTCGTACTGTCGATGATGTAGAGCAGGGCGTCGGCCGTTTTCAGCTGTTCGGCCGCAAGCGATTTCAATTTCAGGTTGAGTTTTTTTTCGCTCGCGTGATAGCCCGGCGTGTCTATACATACGAGCTGGCCGAGCGACGTATTGATGATACCGCGGATCGCGTCGCGCGTCGTCTGCGGTATTTCCGATACGATCGACACGAGCTCTCCGCACGCCGTATTGAGAAAGGTCGATTTTCCGGCGGAAGGCCGTCCGATGATCGCGACGATGCCCGCTTTCCGCCCGCCGCTTTGTGCCGTGTGTTCCGTGTTCATGTATGCATCACAGTATAGCGATATGGCGTATGCGCGGCTACTCGGCGCTTGTACGCCGGCAATGTACGCAGCCGATGTGCTTACGTACAATGTACGCGCGGTGCCGATGCACGAACGCATAATGAGCAATGTTGCTTTTTATTATTATCTTATGATAAAATGCGCTTATGGATGCTTCTCGTGTGCTTGCAGGCAGACCGATGCAATGCGGCGCCGTCATTGCGGACGGCGGCGTGAACTTTTCGCTGTTCAGCAAAAATGCCTCTCGCGTCGCCCTCTATTTTTTCGACTCGCCCGATGCAAAAACGTTTTGCGATACAATCGAATTCGATCCGAAAATCAATAAAACCGGCGACGTGTGGCACGTCTTTATCAAGGGGTTGAAAGCGGGAGCGCTCTATCTGTATCGCATCGACGGACCGTACAATCCTCCTGCAGGCGATCGGTTCAATTTCAATAAATACCTTTTCGATCCGTGCGCAAAAGCATTTACGGCGGGTTCCGTATTCCGCTCCTATCGTGCGCAGCGCGAACAAGGACAGGCGGGTATCGAAAACGGACTCCTTTCCGATTTGTCCGATTTTCCGAAATGCGTCGTTATCGACGATGCCGATTTCGATTGGCAGGGCGATAAACCGCTCGCGCGCTCGCTCTCCGATACGATCATCTACGAAGTGCACGTCAAGGGCTTTACCCGTTCTCCGACGTCCGGCGTGCAAAATCCCGGCACGTACCGCGGCTTTATCGAAAAGATTCCCTACCTCTCCTACCTCGGCGTTACGGCCGTCGAGCTCATGCCGATGTTCGAATTCGACGAAGCGGAAAACGAACGCATAAACCCGCGTACGGGGCAATTATTGACAAATTACTGGGGCTACGATACCGTCGGTTTTTTTGCGCCGAAAACGTCCTATGCTGCGGACAGGTCTCCGGGAGGGGCGGTGCGGGAGTTCAAAGAACTCGTGCGGGAATTGCACCGTGCAGGGATCGAAGTGATTCTCGACGTCGTATACAATCACACGGCGGAGGGGAACGAAAACGGGCCGACCTTTTCGTTTCGCGGGATCGAAAACAACATATACTATATGCTGCCGCAGGATCAAAAGCAATACTATGTCGATTATTCGGGCTGCGGCAATACGGTGAACGCGAACCATCCGACGGTGATCGAATTCATCCTCGCGAGTTTGAGGCATTGGGTCGTCGATATGCACGTCGACGGATTCCGTTTCGACCTTGCGACGATATTGAACCGTTCCGAACTCGGGCATCTCATCTCTTCGGGGCAGCTGCCCTATGTGATAGCACAAGACCCGCTGCTTGCAAAAACGAAGATCATCGCCGAACCGTGGGATGCCGGCGGAGGCTACCAGCTCGGCTCTTTTGCAGGCGGCAGGTGGTGCGAGTGGAACGGAAAATTCCGGGACGATATGCGCCGCTTTATCAGAGGCGATGACCGCTCCGCGACGGAAGCTGCGACGAGGATGACCGGCAGTTCGGATCTGTATAAAGCGAACGGACGTTCTCCGGTCAATTCCATCAATTACATCACTTCGCACGACGGTTTTACGATGAACGATTTGGTGAGCTATAACGTAAAGCATAACGAAGAAAACGGAGAAGGAAACCGCGACGGCAGCGACGACAATTTCAGCTATAATAACGGCTTCGAAGGCGATTCGACGAATCCGAAAATCGTGTCGGTTCGCCGCCGGAAAATAAAAAATTTCCTTACCTGTCTGTTTCTTTCGCAGGGAACGCCGATGCTCCTTGCGGGTGATGAGATGATGAGAACGCAGCAGGGCAACAACAACGCGTATTGTCAGGACAACGAAACGTCGTGGATTGATTGGCACTGCTGCGATAAAAACAGGGACATATTGCTGTATACGAAAATGCTGATCGAACTCCGCAAAGCGTATACGCTGTTTCGGCGCAATACGTTTTTTATGGATTCGTCGGAGATCACGTGGTACGATGCGAACGGGAAAAATCCCGATTGGGCGAAGCTCGACCGCTTTCTCGCATTCAAAGTCGACGAATCGGCCGACGGCATCGGCGTCAACGAAATCTACTTTGCGATAAATATCGACATCTACGATTTGACTGTTACGCTGCCTTCTCCCGCTGGAGGGAACGCGTGGTACCGCATCGCCGACACGTCGATCGACGGAGAAGATGCCGTTCGAAAGCGGGGAGACGAAGAATTGTTAAAGGAACAGTACCGCTACGTTTTGCCTTCCGACAGCCTCGTACTGTTGATAAGTAAACGGAGTCTCTGAAAATCGAAGCGATTTTCAGATGTGTCGTCAATTTTTTAAGTAAGTGTAAGGAGACAGGCGTATGCAATTCAGCGCTGAAGAGTTCAAACGGAATCTTGAAAAACGGCTTCACGACCGATACGGAAAAAACATCGCACAGGCGACGAAATACGATCTGTTCGATGCGGTCGCGGCCTCCGTGCTCGATCCGATCGTCAAAAATTGGATGGCGACGAGAGAAGCCTACGATGCACAGCCGGTACGGCAGCTTTATTATTTTTCCGCAGAGTTTTTGATGGGGCGAGCCCTCGGCAACAACCTCATCAACGCGGGAATCGAAAAGCAGGTAAAGGAAGTGCTCAAAGACATGAGCATCGATTACGATATGATAGAAGACAAAGAGCCCGACGCGGGACTCGGAAACGGAGGACTCGGCCGGCTTGCCGCGTGTTTCCTCGACAGCCTCGCAACCCTCGATTATCCTGGTCACGGCTACGGCATCCGCTACGAATACGGTATGTTCGAACAGCGGATCGAAAACGGCTGGCAAGTCGAATACCCCGACCGCTGGCTCAAGCACCGCGATCCGTGGGAAGTAAAGCGAAGCGATTTGGCGGTAACCGTCCGTTTCGGCGGTACGATCGTGTATGACAGAACGCCCGACGGCCGCATGCACTTTTCTTTGCAAAACGCGGAAGAAGTGACGGCTACTCCCTACGACACGCCGATCGTCGGCTACGACACGAACACGGTGAACACGCTGAGATTGTGGGAAGCGACTTCTCCGAACGGTTTCGACCTCCAGCTGTTCAACGATATGCAGTACAACCGCGCGGTCGAAAGACAAAACAGCGCCGAAAACATCAGCCGCGTGCTTTATCCGAACGACAGCGGCCCGAGCGGAAAAGCGCTCAGGCTCAAACAGCAATACTTTTTTTCGTCGGCGAGTCTGCAGGATCTGGTTCGCGCCTACGTTTCGCGCTTCGGTACCGATTTCGGCAAATTCGCCGAACTGCATGTCATCCAGCTGAACGACACGCATCCGGTCGTAGCGATTCCCGAACTGATGCGCATCCTCATGGACGAATACAACGTCGGCTGGGACGACGCATGGAACATCGTAACGCACACGTTTGCGTATACGAATCACACGATCCTTGCCGAAGCGCTCGAAAAGTGGCCGATCGAAATCTTTCAAGGCCTGCTTCCGCGCGTGTATCAAATCGTCGAAGAAATCAACCGGCGGCTGCTCATTTCGCTGCGCGAAAAATATCCGAACGATTTCGAACGTCATCAAAAACTGTCGATCATCAACAACGGACACGTCTTTATGGCGTGGCTCGCGATCCATTCGTGCTTCAGCGTAAACGGCGTTGCCGAACTCCACACGGAATTATTAAAAACGCGGGAACTGAAAGAGTGGTACGAACTCTATCCCGAAAAATTCAACAATAAAACGAACGGCATCACGCAGCGGCGCTGGCTTTTAAATGCGAATCCCTCTCTTGCGAAATTTATCACGGCGCGCATCGGAGGAGGCTGGGAAAAAGATTTGACGAAGCTCAAAGCCCTCGAGCGTTTTTCAAGCGATGAAGCTTCTCTTGCGGAGCTTACGGCGATCAAAAGATCGAACAAACAGCGCTTGGCCGAATATCTCAAGCATACGCAAAACGAATTCCTCGACCCCGACAGCATTTTCGACGTACAGGTAAAACGCCTGCACGAATACAAACGCCAGCTTTTGAATGTTTTGCACATCATGTATCTGTATAACCGCATCATCGACGATCCCGATTTCAACCCGCCGCCGCAGACCTTTATCTTCGGTGCAAAAGCCGCGTCGGGCTACCGCAGGGCGAAAACGATCATCAAACTGATCAACACCGTCGCCGACCGCGTCAATAACGACCGGCGCGTGCACGGAAAAATCCGCGTCGTATTCGTCGAAAACTACCGCGTCAGCGTCGCGGAAAAAATCTTTCCGGCAGCCGACGTTTCCGAGCAGATATCGACTGCGGGCTTTGAAGCGTCCGGTACGAGCAATATGAAGTTTATGGTAAACGGCGCGCTTACGCTCGGTACGATGGACGGCGCGAATATCGAAATTGTCAATGAGGCCGGAAAAGAAAACGCATTCGTGTTCGGGCTTTCCGCCGATGAAATTATTAAAATGGAAACCGAACACAGCTACAACCCACAGGAATACTTGAGGCGAAACACCGAGCTTTCCCGCGTCGTACAGCAGCTCGTCGACGGTACCTACGATCCGACGCATCAGGAATTCAAAGAGCTCTACGATTCGCTTGTCTACGGCGTCGAAGGTCAGCGTCCCGACGTGTTCTACGTGCTCGCGGATTTCGATGCGTACTGCAAAGCTCACGAAGAAGTTGAAGCGGCTTATCAAAATACGAAAGAGTGGGCGCGGAAAGCGCTTATCAACATTGCGAACAGCGGAAAATTTTCTTCCGACCGTACGATCGAAGAATACGTGCGAGATATTTGGCACCTTAAAAAAGTGACGCCGCTTGCCGACGTATGAACGAAAAGCGCGTATCGTTTTTTGCGGGAGCGGGGCTGCTTGCCGCCGCGTGCATTTGGGGATTCGCGTTCGTCGTCGTAAAAGACAGCCTCGACTATATCGGCGCGATCTATATGCTCGCTTTCCGTTTTTCGATTGCGGCGGCGGCTCTCGCCCTTATCTTTGTGCGCTCTCTCAAATTGCTCAATGCTTCGTATTGGAAGCGCGGGGCGATACTCGGCGCGCTGTTGTTTTTTGCCTACGCGCTGCAAACGGTCGGCTGCGATTACACGACCGCCGGAAAAAACGCATTTCTCACGACGGTGTACGTAATGCTCGTGCCGCTTTTCGGCTGGCCGCTGTATAAAAAATTTCCGGGCGGACACGTCTTTGCCGCCGCCGCGATTTCGCTTTTGGGCATCGGTTTGCTCGCGCTTTCAAAAAGCGAATCATCGCTCCTTTCGATCAATTTCGGCGACGCCCTTACGCTCGGCTGCGGCGTTTTTTACGCGCTGCACATTCTCTATACGGCCAAATGCAATGTCCGTCACGATCCGATCGTGCTTACCGTTTTGCAGTTCTTTTTCGCCGCCGTCTTTTCGTGGATCGGAGCCTTTCTTTTTGACGGCGCCTTTCCTGTCGCGGCCGTAAAAAATACGCGCGTTATCGTTTCGATGCTCTACCTCGGTCTTTTCAGCACGATGATTTCCTTTGCGCTGCAGAACGTCGGCTTAAAATACGTGCGCTCGTCTTTTGCAGCTCTCCTCCTTTCGTTCGAGTCGGTGTTCGGCGTGCTGTTCAGTACCGTCCTTTTGCATGAGCGTTTGACTTCGCGCATGATCGCAGGCTGTACTCTCATCTTTTTTGCCGTCGTCCTCGCCGAAACGAAATTCGATTTTCGGCCGAAAGAAAAGCGATAAAACAGGATCTCAGGGGAATACGGACGACACTTATCTGCGATCCCGCCCTCCGCGGCTCACTCGCGCTCGGCCTCCTCGCTCGCTTGCGCTCGCTCCGGTGTCTGCCTGCGGCACCGCTCCGGCCGGGCGTAGGCGTCTCGTTTAAACCTCCCTTAAAATTATACAGCGAGTAAATCTTCGGATTTAGGAGCTGTATAATTAGTGCGCGAACGCGCACCCGTATATCCGCGAGTTTTCAAAAGAAAACTCGCAGTTAAACGAGACGCGCTATTTCAGCGGCTCGTTTAAACGTTGACATTTTATATGCCAAATTTTATACTTTTGTATGCGGACAAAGCTGCGTGTGCAGTCTTTTGTCCCTTTTTGTTTTGCAGCTTGCTTGAAGCTTTGCTGCAAATACCTGCAAAAGTTTTTATTGGAGGAATAACAATATGAAAAGAATCGTGTTTGCGGTTTTTGCCGCATTGGCTTTATTCGGCACAGTTTCGTGTTCGAAAAAAGCACAGGTGAACATCGCTTCGGCGGAAGATTTGAACGGCAAAAAAATCGGATGTCAGGCGGGAACGACGGGTGAAATTTATGTTCAGGACAACGTAAAAGACGCGACGTTGAAATCGTTTAAGACGGGTATGGATGCGGCTCTCGATTTGAAAAACGGCGCGATCGATGCAATCGTGCTCGACGAGCTGCCTGCAAAAGAAATCGTAAAGCGAAACAACGATTTAAAAGTGCTCGACGTCCGCTTTGCGACGGAAGAATATGCGATTGCCGTAAAAAAAGGAAATGCGGCTTTGCTCGATTCGATCAACAAAACGATTTCCGCGATGAAAGCTGACGGAACTTATGAAAAACTCATAAAGGCGTTTATGCCTGTAGACGGCGCCATCGTCGTTCCCGAAGCAGTTCCGTCGAACGGAAGTGAAATTATTAAAATGGGAACCAATGCGGCCTTCCCCCCGTTTGAATACATCGAGGGCACGGAACCCGTCGGTTTTGACGTCGCGATGAGTCAGATGATCGCGCGCGACTTGGGGAAAAAGCTGCAAGTCGTCGATATGGCTTTCGACGGATTGATCGCAGCTCTCCAGTCTGACGCCATCGATTTTATTGCGGCGGGCATGACCGCGACCGACGAGCGCAGAAAAAACGTCGATTTTTCCGAACCGTATTATTCGTCGAATCAGGTCATCATCGTTCGAAAATAATTAATTGCAACGTTTTGAGCCGGACGCTGCGTTCGGCTCGAAGCGCTTTACGAGGAGCGGATTGTGTTTCAAATATTCTATGACACGATGATTGCGAATATGCGCTGGAAGCTCGTATTTTACGGGCTCGGCACGACGCTGCTCATTGCGATCTGCGCCGTCCTCATCGGTTCGGTGCTCGGCTGTACATTCGCTCTTTTTAAGATTTCGAAAAACAAAGTGCTGCAAAAGATTTCCGAAATTTATACGACGGTCATACGCGGCATACCGATGGCGACGCAGCTGATGATTTTTTATTTTGTAATCTTCTCTCCGATCGGTATAAGCAATGCGGTGCTCGTCGCGATCATTGCCTTCGGTATCAACTCCGGCGCCTACTGCACGGAGATCTTCCGTGCGGGCATTCAAGGCGTCGATGCGGGACAGACGGAAGCGGGGCGCTCGCTCGGTCTTTCATGGCGGCAGACGCTTGTTAAAATCGTTATGCCGCAGGCGTTCCGCGTCATCATTCCGACGTATACGAGCGAGTTTATCGCGCTCATCAAAGAAACGTCGGTCGCGAGTTTTATCGCGGTCGTCGATCTGCAAAAAGCCTGCGACAATATCCGCAACGCTACGTACAACGCATGGCTTCCGCTTTTGTCGTGTGCGGCGATCTATCTCTGCCTTACGGTCGGGTTGACAAAGCTGTTTTCTATTTTTGAGAAAAGGATGGCGCGCAGTGATCGAAGTTAAAAACTTAATAAAAAAATTCGGAGGAGAGGCCGTTCTCAACGATATCTCGGAAACGATCGTTAAAGGCGAAAAGATCGTCGTCATAGGGCCTTCGGGGGCGGGCAAGAGTACGTTTTTGCGCTGCCTCAATCTCCTCGAACGCCCGGACGGCGGCAGCATTTTTTTTAACGGAGTCGATATAACCGCCGAAAAGACGAACGTCGACGAACTGCGCGCAAAGATGGGCATGGTATTTCAGCACTTCAATCTTTTTCCGCACTTGACCGTTTTGCAGAATATCACGCTTGCGCCCGTCACGCTCAAGCGGCAGACAAAAAGCGATGCCGAAGCAAATGCGATGAAACTCCTCGCAAGAATCGGACTGGCGGATAAGGCTTCGACTTATCCGTCGAAATTATCCGGCGGACAAAAGCAGCGCATCGCAATCGTACGCTCGCTCGCGATGAACCCCGACGTGATGCTCTTTGACGAACCGACAAGCGCGCTCGATCCCGAAATGGTCGGCGAAGTGCTCAACCTCATGAAAGAGCTCGCCGAAGAAGGTATGACGATGGTTGTCGTTTCGCACGAAATGGGCTTTGCGCGGGAAGTCGCCACGCGCGTGCTTTTTATGGACGGAGGAGTCATCGCGGAATCGGGAACGCCGGACGATATTTTCAACCGGCCGAAGTGCGAACGCCTGCAGCAGTTTTTAAAATCGGTTTTGTAAACGGGCGCTTCTGAGAGAACGGTTGGATTTTCAGCGGTGTCCGAATAATTATTAATTCTATGTCCGATACGTCTTTGTTATTTTCGCCGAAGGATTTGCGGCGCCTCATTTTGCCGCTCATCGGCGAACAGCTCCTTTCGATATTTCTCGGCATGGCCGATATCGTTATGGTGTCGACGCTCGGCGAAGAAGCGGTGTCGGGCGTCTCGCTCGTCGATTCCCTGAACGTATTGCTCGTCCAGCTCTTTGCAGCCCTCGGTACGGGAGGCGCTGTCGTTGCCTCACAATACATCGGGCACGGCGCGCACGATATGGCGTCGAAAACCGCAAAGCAGCTTCTCTACACGATCGTCGCCGCTTCTCTCGCCGTTTTGGTACTCTGCCTCGCGTTTAACCGGCAACTTCTTTCGTTTTTATTCGGCAGCATCGACGACGGCGTTATGAGCGCTTCGCGCACGTATTTTTTTATAACGATCTTTGCGCTCCCTTCGATCGGTTTATACAACGCGTGCGCGGCGCTGTTCCGCGCACAGGGCAATTCCCGCGTATCGATGCTCATCTCGCTCTTGATCAATGTTTTGAATATCGGCGGCAATGCGATCCTGCTCTACGGCTTTCGCTGCGGCGTCGAAGGAGTGGCGTTTCCGACGCTCGTGTCGCGTACTGCGGCGGCCGCCGTTTTACTCGCGCTTTTGTACAGAGGCGGCGAATACAACGGACATCCGGCTATTTCCATACGCGGCATATTCCGTTTCGAATTCGACGGCGGAATTGTCAAGCGCATCCTCGCGATCGGAGTTCCGAACGGGCTTGAAAACAGCATGTTTCAAATCGGAAAGATCCTCGTGCTTTCGCTTATCGCAACGTACGGTACGACGGCGATCGCCGCAAACGCCGCGGCGAATACACTCGCTTCGTTCGGCACGCTGCCGGGTTCTGCAATGAGCCTCGCCATGCTGACAGTCGTCGGACAGTGTATCGGTGCGGGAGAGGCGGAACAGGCGGAATATTATACGAAAAAACTGCTCGCGCTCGCATTCGCTTCGATGGCTGTGTTGAATGTGCCGTTCCTCCTGTCCGCGCATTCTATTTTGCGCCTGTATGCGCTTTCACCCGAAACGACGCGCCTTGCGTGGTATATGACGCTTTTGCACGGCGTATGCGCGATGCTCATTTGGCCGGTATCGTTTACGTTTCCGAACTCGCTCCGCGCTGCCGGAGACGCCGTGTTTACGATGATCGTTTCGATGATTTCGATGTGGGTCGTACGCATCGGCATGAGCTATGTGCTCAAGTGGACGGATATGTTCGGCCTTACGGCACAATTCGGCTGGCCGCTTTCCTTCGGCGCACTCGGCGTCTGGTTTGCGATGATACTCGATTGGATCGTGCGCTCGTCGTGTTTTGTGTATCGCTTCCGAAGCGGCAAATGGAAACAAAAGCGCGTCATATAGAAAGGGGCTGTCTCAAAAGTCGGTTACTTTTTCGACAGCCCGTCGAGTTTAAAATTAAGTCTTTATATTGCAAGGACTTAATTTTAAACATCGCATATAAAATCAAGGAAGCTGTCCAAAAACTTCAGTTTTTGGACAGCCCCATAGAAAACCGCCGCAGTGCGCGGCGGTCTGAATTATTTATTCGTGCGGAGGGTTTAATACCCCGACGCTTGCGTCGTAACAAAGGGTATTAAAGCCGACTGCAACCACCTTATGAGAACAACATACCCCGACGCTTTCGTCGGGGGTGTTGATTAATTAACAAATTGTACCGGACAATTTTACCGGACCGCTGCGATCGTGACTTTTTGTACGCCTTCCGAATACGGCGCAACCGTATAAGGCTCGAAATAAACGGTGAGCTTTTTGCCGTCGTACGTGAAGGTCTGGTAATTGCCCGCTTCAGGTATGGTGCCTTCGGCGATCCAGTCCGTGCGCGCTTTTTGCGCTTCCGCTCCGTTTCCGCCGTAGTTTAAGTGCGTCATAAAATAATCTTTGCATTGCGTTGCGATATCTTTAATCGATAAGCCGGACGCTTCCGTGATCGACACTTCTTTTTTCAGCGCTTTATCGTAGGTGATCGAATCGAGCAGCGTTTCTCCGTGTGCGCCTCCTTCATAACGGTACGCCGTAAAGAGCATCGAAATATACTTGTCGCTTACGATGATCGAATCGCATACGGCTTTATATTCGAACGGCGGAATTTTTTCGGCGGAAGCGCTCTTCGCGCTTTCGATTTCCTTTCTCGTTTTTTGTGCGGACGATTTGAAATCGTTGTACGCACCGAGCGTGCGCGATTTGATAAGAGCGTTTAGATCGTCGAATCCCGCAAACTGAGGATAGGCGATTTCCGCTTCGAAGACGGCGTTTTTTTCGGAAACCGTCGTCATTTTGTAAGGAGCCGCTCCCTTTTGGGATGCGGTTTGACATCCTGCAAATACAAGAGCCGCAAGCACTGCAGTATACACGATGTGTTTTGTTTTCATAAAAACCCCTATAAAAACTTTTGTCAACCGGCGGCGATTGTATTAAAACGGATACGCATCTGCGCTTGCCGTTTCGGATTTACCACCTATTCACATAAATGAAAAAAAATATTACTATCAATAGTTACAAGGGAGTCTGCATGATTTACGGTATTTTAATCGAAGGCTTGATATACGGCATCATGGTGCTCGGCGTCTTCGTGTCTTTCCGCGTTATCAATTTTTGCGATATGACGGTCGACGGGGCTTTTCCGCTCGGCGGCTGCATCCTTGCCGCGTGTTTGCTGCACGGCATACCGCCCGTTTTCGCGCTTTCGCTCGCATTTTTCGGCGGCGCTTTTGCGGGGCTCGTTACGACGCTCATCTATACGCGCTTTCGCATACCCGATCTGCTCGCCGGCATCCTCGTCATGACGATGCTTTATTCGATCAATCTCCGCATCATGTCGAACCGTGCAAACATATCGTTTTTGCGCATCGAAACGGTGCTTTCGAAGAGCGCCGCTTGGACGGAGCGCGTCTTTCCCGCACTTCCTCCTGAATCGGGCATCCTTTTGTTTTTAATAATTTTCGTCGCCGTCTTAAAAGGACTCCTCGATCTCTTTTTTCACACCGACATGGGCTTGACGATGGGCGCGCTCGGAGCGAACGAACAGATGGTCGTTTCGCAGGGCGTCGATCCGAAAATACTCCGCGGCATCGGCGTGTCTTTCGGCGACGGACTTGCTTCTCTTTCAGGTGCCTTTGCCGCAATGTACAACGGCTTTGCGGATGTGGGAAGCGGTACGGGCGTCATCGTCGGAGGGCTTGCCTCCCTCATGCTCGGAGAGTTTATCATCCGTTCAAATAAGATTTCGATGCAGACGCTCCGCGTTTTGCTCGGATCGATTTTATACCGCGCGCTCATGTTCGCAGGCAGAAGCTACGGCTATCGGATCGGCTTGACGAGCAACGATCTGAAACTCGTCACCGGTTTGCTTATCATCCTGTGCCTCTTCATATCCAATTTGAAAGGTAAAGCGAATTTTAAATCGCATCTTTTACGGTCGGCGAAAGCGGGAGGCGAAGCATGATTGAATTGAAAAATATTGCGATAACGTTCAATCCCGGCACTGCCGATGAAAATGCGGCGCTTAAACATATCGATTTGACGATTAATAAGGGCGACTTTATCACGGTGATAGGCTCGAACGGAGCGGGAAAGTCGACGCTGTACAATGTCATCGCCGGTACGCTTTCTCCGACTGCCGGAACGATTTCGCTTTCGATGAACGGTTCCGTGCGCGACATCACGAAAGACGAAGAATACAAACGGGCACTGTACATCGGGCGCATCTTTCAAAATCCGCTGCTCGGAACTGCGGGGAAAATGTCGCTTGAAGACAATATGATGATATGCAGCAAAAAAGGCTGGAAGGGTTTGAAGATCGGCTTGAACGCCCGCACGCGTTCATATTTCCGAAGCGAACTCAAACAGCTGAACATGGGACTTGAAGAGCGCCTTTCCGACAATGTCGAACAGTTTTCCGGCGGACAGCGTCAGGCGCTGACGCTGCTCATGGCGGTTATGTCGCGTCCCGCTCTCCTTTTGCTCGACGAACATACTGCCGCCCTCGATCCTTCGAACGCCGCCCTCGTTATGAATTTGACGAAGCGCTTTGCGGAATCCTACAATCTCACCGTGATGATGGTGACGCACAATATGCAGCACGCGCTCGACTACGGCAACCGCCTCATCATGATGGACAAAGGCGAAATCATTTTCGACATAGCCGGAGACGAAAAAAAGAATTTGACGATGGACGATATCGTACAGCGCTTCCGCTCCATAAAGAAAAAGGCGCTTACGAGCGACCGCATGATATTGCAGTAAATCGCACAGTATTCACTCACGAAAAAATCCGTCCGAAGCGCCGCCTTGCCGCCCCTGCCCGAAATGCGGATCGAAATGCGGCTGCTTGACTAAAGCCGAACGCTTCGATACTATACGATCAGTAATTTTTTTTGTTAGTAACTGGGGGTTTCCTTTGGCAAAAAAACAGACATCTGCGCAAAAACGATTTAAGCAGAGCGAAGCGCGCCGCCTTCATAATAAAGCGATCAAATCGCGCTGCAGAACGGCCGTAAAGCATTTCATTGCCGCCGTACAGAGCAAAGAGCAGCAGAAAGCGGAAGAAATGTACAATCTTGTTCAAAAAGAACTCGATTCCGCGCGCAGTAAAGGCGTTTTAAAACGCAATACCGCCGCACGCAAAAAATCCCGCATGAGAAAACTTTTCAATGTGACTTTTTCCGCGCCTCAAGAAGCTGCGGCAAAATAATTTCGGCTTATCTTTTTAAAATCCGGCGGGAGCGGACGTGCGCTTTCTGCCGGAATTTTTTTCGTCTTTATCCGGGAATGATATGCCTCAGAAAAAAATAACGAAATACGATCTTGTCGAATCGGTATATCGCGTATCCGACTGTGAACGGCGCGTCGTTCAGCAGGTTATGGAAAATTTTCTTGAGGAAATTAAAAAATCGCTTATCGAAGGGGCGACGATCGAACTGCGCGGCTTCGGAACTTTTGAACCCCGTTTACGGAAGGGAAGATCCGTTGCGCGTAATCCGAAAACCGGCGAAACGCTTTCCGTCGATCCTCATTACGTCGCCGCGTTTCGTTCCGGACAGGAGCTTAAAAAGTCATTGTGGAATCTCAAGTAAGAGCGGACGAACCGATGACGCATTCGGAAAATAATTCCGCCCGGAATCGTTTTTTTATTAATATAGGTTTTACGCTTGCGGGAGCGGTTTTGTTTGCGCTCGCAAATCCCGGTTTTATTTTTTCGAAAGGCGTTCCGCTTGCCGCGTGGGTGATGTATTTTCCCGCCTTTATGCTCGTCCGCCGTTCGTCCTTTAAAACGGTGTGGCTGTGGGGCGGCGTATACGGAGCGCTTTCGTATTGTTTGTACGTTTCGTGGCTCGTCACCTTTCATGCCGTCGCCGCCGCGGCGATAAGTATCGAATATTTTATATCGTATGCGCTGCTCTTTTTATGTTTGAAGATCGCAGACAGGTTTTGCGGACGCCGCGCGTGGATCGTCCAGTGGCTCATCCTCTGTTCGCACGAATACCTTAAAACGACGGGCTTCGCGGGATTTTCCTACGGCGTTGCAGGTTATACGCAGTGGCAAAATCTTATCCTCATTCAAAGCGCTTCCCTTTTCGGCGTGTGGGCGCTTACTTTTCTTATCGATTTTACATCCGCATGGTTCTACGCCGTCTATATCGGCGCGGAAACAAAAGATATCGCAGGCTTTAAAGCTTCGGCTTTTTGCCGCGCGCGGGGTATTGCGATCTGGGCGTGTGCACTCGCCGCGTTCATCGTGTACGGCACTTTTCTTCTTTCGCAAAAAAACGAAAACGGAAAATTTATTAAAGTCTGTGCGGTACAGCACAATACCGATCCGTGGCAGGGTGATATAGCGTCGTACGAAAAAGACGTTAAAACGCTTATGAAGCTTACGGATCGTGCGCTTTCGGAAAATCCCGACATAGCGCTTGTCGTGTGGCCGGAGACGGCCGTCGTTCCGTCGATTTTGACGCACTATACCAAGCGGCTCGACAGGAGACGGTTCGATCTTGTCGATTCCGTGCTGCATTTTATCGATGAAAAAAAAGCCGTGTTCGTAATCGGAAACTTTCACTCCGTCGACACGGGCGGCATTCACACCGACGATTACAACAGCGCTTTCGTTTTTACGCCCGGAAAAAACGTCGTGCCGCCCGAACCCGAAATCTATCGAAAAATTCACTTGGTGCCGTTTACGGAAACGGTGCCGTTTGCAAAGCGGCTTCCGTGGCTCTACGACGCGCTTGAAAAAGCGGACACGCATTTATGGGCGAAAGGAAGAGAGCGCACCGTTTTTCACGCTGCGGGAATTTCGTTTTCCGTGCCGATCTGCTTTGAAGATACGTTCGGTGACGACTGCCGCCGCTTTGTCGCAGACGGTGCGCGCGCTTTTGTCAATATGTCGAACGATGCGTGGTCGAAAAGCCTGAGCTGCCAAAATCAGCACCTTGCAATGGCGGTTTTCCGATGCGCCGAAAATCGAGTGCCCGCCGTTCGGAGCACAGCCTCGGGGCAAACGTGCATCGTCGACCGCACCGGAAAGATTTTGTGCGAAGCGGAACCCTTTACCGAAACCTATTTAACCGGCATGATGCCTGTCGCGGATGACACTGCGGGAAAAACGCTGTATAATAAAACAGGCGATGCGCTTGCGATTTTTTTTGTCGCGGCGGCTTTGCTCATGAGCATCGTTTGCATCGTTCGGAATCGAAAACGGAAGTAGGATAGTATGGCGGAAAAACACGACGACGAAAAAATTAATGTGACGGTATTCGGACCGGAAACGGAGTTCGACGGAGAGCTCGAATTTTCGGACAAACTCATCATCACCGGAAAATTCAACGGAAAGATAAAAGCGAGCGGCGACTTGGAAATCGCAAAGGACGCGGTGTGCACCGGAGAAGCGATTACGGCGCGGTCGATCATCGTGTCGGGAAGCGTTACCGGAAACCTCGAAGCATCCGAGCGCGTTGAAATATGCAGCGGCAGCAGCGTTACCGGCGACATAACGACATCCCGTCTTCGCATTGCAAGCGACGTCAATTTTGAAGGGCAGGTTACAATGCTCGACAAAGAGCCGGATATCGATCTGTTTTCCGTCGCGTCTTCCGAATACAAAGACGCGCTCGTTTTGAAATCCGACGCGATCCGCTGACCGGCTGTTCTGTAATGCCGCATATTATTTTAATTTATGACAAATGAATTGCTGCTTGTCATTTCACTCTCCGTCTGATTTCGTCGGTCGGCTGGTATTACAACGAGCTGTCCGCATTTACGGAATGCTTGAGACGGGATGAGGATTGTCAACGCGTTTCAAAGCAGCAAGTGCTTACCGTTTTGAAAATCCTCGACCGATTGACAAAAGACGATTGACAAAAGCGCTTGACAACCGTTCGAAAATGCGCTAATAATAAAATACTGCATAATCGTTTCGATATCCCTTTTCTAAGGAATACTTTCATCCTAAAATCGAGTATGTCATTTTTTATAAATCATAACGCAATGGAGAATTATTAATGGCACCAATACGAAAGCGCCGCACTGCCGACGCATCAGGTGATGTTGAAAAGACGGAAAAAGTACAGAGCGAGTCCGAAGCTCAACCGGATTCTTACGAGTCGGCGGAATCCGCTTCCGGTGAAACCGAAGAAAAAATTTCCGATGAAGCGCCTGCCGAAGACGACGGCGGAAAATCGCGTCCGGTACGCACCGTTAAAACTCGGCGCCGCGCGGTGATCAAAGTCGATAAGGCGGCGGAAGAAGAAGCGAGTGAAGCCGATGCGGCTCAGGAAACGGAGACGGAAGAAGTGCACGAATCCTTTGCGGATCGGCGATCGCGTCCGCGCTGGAACGGAAACGCAAATCAAACGTACCGAAAGCCTGCGCGCTACGGTTCAAACCGTGCATATTCCAGTCCCGCAGTCGACGCCGCCCTCCAAAATCAGGCATCGCTTCCTATGGAGAGCGACGGAGACGAAGAGGCGAAACCGAAGCTTGTCATAAACGATTTGACCGTCATGGGTATGACGCAGCTTCGAGAGCTTGCGATGAAGTACGGTTTTTCGAGCGACGATTTGGCGCCGATGAAAAAGCAGGAGCTCATCTTCGTCATCTTAAAAGCGCACACCGAACACGGCGGCACGATATTTGCCTCCGGCGCGCTCGAAATCCTGCCGGACGGTTACGGCTTTTTGCGCTCTCCGCAAAACAGCTATCTTCCCGGCCCCGACGATATCTATATTTCGCCGAGCCAAATCAGGCTTTTCAATTTAAAGACGGGCGATACCGTGTACGGGCAGACGCGGTCTCCGAAAGAGGGCGAGCGCTTTTTTGCGCTGCTGCGCATCGAGTCGGTGAACTTCGACGAACCGCGCGTCGCGCAGACGAGAATTCCGTTTGAAAATCTGACGCCGCTCTATCCGAATCACAAACTGCATCTCGAAACGGTTTCGACCGAAGTTTCGACGCGCATCCTCGATCTTTTCAATCCGATCGGTAAGGGGCAGCGTCTCCTGATCGTCGCGCCGCCGAAAGCCGGTAAAACGATCCTCATGCAAAAGATCGCAAATGCGATCACGAAAAATCATCCCGAAGTGTACCTCATCGTTTTGCTTATCGACGAACGTCCCGAAGAAGTGACCGAAATGGAGCGCTCGATTCAAGCGGAAGTCATCTCATCGACTTTCGACGAACAGGCGACTCGCCATGTGCAGGTTGCGGAAATGGTACTCGAAAAAGCGAAGCGACTCGTCGAACACAAGCGCGACGTCGTCATCTTCCTCGATTCGATTACGCGTCTTGCGCGCGCATACAACCAAACGGTACCGACGTCGGGCAAAGTGCTTTCCGGCGGCGTCGACTCGAACGCCCTTCACAAGCCCAAGCGCTTTTTCGGCGCGGCGCGCAACGTGGAAGAGGGCGGCAGTTTGACGATCATTTCGACGGCGCTCATCGAAACGGGAAGCCGCATGGATGAAGTCATCTTTGAAGAATTCAAAGGCACCGGCAACAGCGAAATCGACCTCGACAGAAAGCTTGCCGAACGCAGGCTTTTCCCGGCGATCAACATCAAAAAATCGGGGACGCGCAAAGAAGAACTGCTTTTGTCCGAAAACGAACTGCAAAAGATGTGGGTGCTGCGCAAAGTGCTCAATCCTATGGAAGACGCGGACATTCTCGAACTTTTGCTCGACCGCATGAGAAAGACGAAGACGAACGAAGCCTTCCTTGCGTCCATGAACACCGGTACGGCAGCCGTTTCGGATAATTGACAAGCGCGTATTTTTTTACTATATTGATAGAACATCGTCGTTTTGTGGCTGCGCTCAGCGCGTAAACCCGTGCCGCGCAGCCGGGCAAAATGAAAGGAGCAATTATGAAAAAAGGAATTCATCCCGAATACAAATTGACAAAGATCACGTGCGCGTGCGGAAACGTCATCGAAACGCGATCGACGGCTCAAAACATCCGCGTGGAAATCTGTTCGGCGTGCCATCCGTTTTATACGGGTAAGCAAAAGCTCGTCGACACCGCAGGTCGCATCGACCGCTTCAACAAGCGCTACGGCATCAAGTCCGAAGACGCGGCAAACTGACCGCCGTATAAAAAATCCGCTCCTTAGGGGGCGGTTTTTTTATATTTTACTTCCTGCGGATTTCCCACGCGCGGTGCGGCTTTTTTTGCAAAAAGTCTTCGGGGATCGTCGAAGCGGTGATGTCGCGCACGGTGATTGTGTTTTCACTTGCACCGCTTCCGTGCGAATTGTTTCCCTCTGTCGCGTCTTTTTTGCCCGCATTCCTTCCATACTCATCGTTCCCGTTCGCCGGTATTTCGATAAGGCTTTCGTCGAAGCGTAAGCGTTTGGCGTTCGTCGAAAAATAGAGCACGCCTCCTTTTGTAAGCAGGGCGATGCAGCCGTTTACGAAGCGCGGCCAATCTTTTACAAGATCGAGTACGGTATTCGTCATCTTCGAATTGCTGAACGTCGGCGGATCGAGAATGATGATATCGTATCGCTCACCGGATGCTTTTTTTTGAAAGATGAATTCGGCGGCATCCGCGCGGATAAAGCGATATTTTTTTTCGTCGGAAAAACCGTTTAAGCGCATATTTTCTTTTGCGCGCTCGATATAGGTATTCGACAAATCGACCGAATCGACGAGGCGCGCGTTTCCTTCGGCGGCGTACACGGAAAAAGAGCCTGTATAGCAAAAGAGATTCAATACCGATTTTCCGCTCGCGTTTTCACGGACTTTTGCGCGGAGGGGGCGGTGATCGAAAAAAAGTCCGCTGTCGATGCGGGAACTTATAGAGACGCGGAAAAGAGACGCGCACTCCTGTATGAGCCCTTCAATATGATCTGCGCTTTGTATGTCGTTTACGTCTTCCGCGTATTGGCTTCCGCCCTTATCGCGTTTTCTCGTTTTGACGACGATGCGATTTTCCGCCGTACCGACGACGGCGCTTGCCGCCTGTGCGATTTTGGAAAGCCATGCTCTCTCTTCGGCTTCCGCTTTTTCGTACGGGCGTTCGTACAGACAGATGACGAGGGCGCTCCTCGAAGCGATTTCCGCCTGCATCCCGGCATCGTTTTCAGAAAGGTGTGCGAATTCGTCTGCGGTAAAACGGACGGCGCTTTTTTTATCTCCGATTTCGTCCGGCAAAAATTCGTAGAGATCGACCGAAATCGGGATTTCCGGTATATCGCGGTCGTACACGCGATAGCAAGTAACACCGTTTTTGCGCGCCCATTTTCGAAGGTGCTTCAAGCGCTTTGCGAGGCGGTTTGAAAACAGTTGGGCTTGATAATCGTCTTTGCATTCCGTCGGCATAAGCGCAATACTATACATAACGAAGGAAAAAGTATATAGTAAAAAGATATGGATTTTACCGAATTTAATTTGCACGAAAACCTGCTCAATGGCCTCGAAACGGCAGGTTATGTGACGTGCACGCCGGTTCAGGAAGCGGTGCTCAAAACGGCGCTCGACGGATCCGATTTATATGTTCAGTCTCAAACGGGAACGGGAAAAACGGCGGCGTACCTCGTTTCCATTTTACAGGAACTCCTCGCCTCTCCGGATAATGCGGGCAAAAAAGTGCTCATCCTGCTTCCGACACGCGAGCTTGCGGTGCAGGTTGAAGAAGAAGCGAAAAAATTGACGAGCGGAACGCAGCTGAAAGCGTTCAGTTTTTACGGCGGCGTCGGCTATGAGCGGCAGATCGCTGCACTCAAAAAAGGAGTGGATATCATTATCGGTACTCCCGGCCGCATGATCGATCTTCAGCAAAGCCGCCAGCTCGACTTGTCGAATGTCGGTTTTCTCGTCGTCGATGAAGCCGACCGTATGTTCGATATGGGTTTTTACCCCGACTTGCGCACGCTGCTCAAAGTGCTGCCGAAAGCGGAAGACCGCCAAACGATGCTTTTTTCCGCGACGCTCAATTCATACGTAAAAAATCTCGCATGGGAATACACGCGGGATGCGAAAGAGATTACGATCGAATCGGATACTGTCACCGTCGAACAAATCGATCAGGAACTGCTGCACGTTTCGAGCGATGCAAAGATGAAACTGCTCGTCGGTATCCTCTCAAAAGAAAAACCCGAAAGCGTACTCGTCTTTTGCAATACGAAACGTTCGTGCGAAGTCGTTTCGAAGCGGCTTGTCAAAAACGGTTTTAAAAGCGAATTCATCATCGGCGATTTGCCGCAGGCGAAACGGCTGCAAGTGCTGAACCGATTTAAAGACGGAAGCGTTTCGATCCTCGTCGCAACCGACGTCGCCGCACGCGGCATCGACGTGCACGATTTGGCGATGGTCGTCAATTACGATTTGCCGAACGAATCGGAAAACTACGTGCATCGCATCGGGCGCACCGCCCGCGCAGGCAAGACGGGCAAAGCGTATACGTTTTGCAGCGAACAGGACGTATACAATCTTCCTGCTATCGAACGTTATATAGAAATGCAAATTCCCTCGCGCGTCGCCGATGCATCGATGCTCGGAAACGATGCGAGCGAAGGCGTGTATATCAGAACGGAAAATTGGCGCGAAGATTACGATGGAGGCCGCTCTTCTTCGCGGAGAGGCGGTGCGGGCGGCGGAAAGTTTTCCGGAAGACGCGATTCGAAAAAAAGCGATGCGCGAAGCGGAAGCCGCGGCAGACGGAAAACGGGAAGCGCATCCGAGAGACCGGCGTTTCGAAAAGAGCGCTTTACCGAAGACGACACGGAAAAGCTTCAGAGTATGTCTTTCGAAGAGCGCATGAAGCTCTATAAAGAAAAATACGCAAAGTCCGCTTCGGCGCTTACGGACGGCAAAGGCGGCTCTTCTTCCGAATCGAAGGGCGCAAAGCCGTTCTCTAAAAAAGACCGCGCAAAAACCGGCCGCAAAAACGGTGGAGGGCAGGGTGCTTCCCGCTCTTCTTTCGAGAGGGGGAGACAAGACGTGCAAAAACCGTCGGCTGCGAAAAAGAGGAGCGGTGTGCAGCGCTACGACGAAAGCAAAAAAGGTTTGCAGTCGCAGAGCTTGTGGCATAAAATCAAATCGCTGTTCGGAAAAAAATAAGGCGCGAGCGTGTGCGCCGAAGTCCGTGCACACGGAGAGCGCCGCGTATTTTTATTCGTGCGGAGGGTTTAATATCCCGACGCTTGCGTCGTAACAAAGGGTATTAAAGCCGACTGCAACCACCTTATGAGAACATACAGTGCGAAACGTTGAGCACTGTACCCGACGCTTGCGTCGGGGGTGTTGATTAATTAATATTTTTAAAATTCGCCGTTCAATTTATTTATATTATCAAGGGAGCTGTGAGTGATAACCGTATCCGATGTCAGTGTCAAATTCGGCGACAAGCCGCTGTTTAAAGACGTCAATGTGAAATTTACGCCGGGCAACTGCTACGGCATTATCGGCGCGAACGGAGCCGGAAAATCGACTTTTTTGAAAGTGCTTTCGGGAGAACTCGAACACGATACCGGCACCATAGCTATGGCGCAGGGAAAGCGTATGGCCGTTTTGCAGCAAAACCACTTTGCGTTCGACGATTATTCCGTCAAAGAAACGGTGATGATGGGTTATCCGAAACTCTACGAATGCACGAAGGCGCGGGACGAAATTTACGCGAAAGCGGATTTTTCCGAAGAAGACGGCATCAAAGCGTCGGAACTCGAGGCGGAGTTCGGCGAACTCGGCGGCTACGAAGCGGAAAATCAAATCGAGCAGATGCTTTCCGGCCTCGGTCTCGAAGAAGAATATCACGACAAAGCGATGAGCGATTTGGACGAAAGTCAAAAAGTGCGCGTTCTCCTCGCGCAGGCGATTTTCGGAAATCCCGACATACTGCTGCTCGACGAGCCGACGAACGGTCTCGATATCGAATCGATTACGTGGCTCGAAAATTTTCTGCTCGACTTTGAAAACATCGTCATCGTCGTCAGTCACGATCGCCACTTTCTCAATACGGTGTGTACGGTCATCTGCGATATCGATTACGGAAAGATCACGCAGTTTTCCGGCAATTACGATTTTTGGTATCAGATGAGCCAAATGCTGCAAAAGCAGGCGAAAGATCAGGCGAGACGGCGCGAAGACAAAATGGCCGACTTGAGAGAATTTATCCAGCGCTTTGCGTCGAACGCGGCGAAAAGCCGGCAAGCGACGAGCCGCAAAAAAGTGCTCGATAAGCTTGCCCTCGAAGAGCTTCCCGTCACGAGCAGAAAATTTCCGTACATTCACTTTGCTCAAGAGCGCGCCATCGGCAACAACACGCTCGAAGTGAAAAAGCTCAATTACGCTCAGGACGGTGTCGAGCTTTTGAAAGATTTTTCGCTCATCGTAAACCGTACCGATAAAGTCGCCTTCGTCGGTATCGAACACAATTCCATTTCGGCGTTTTTCGACATCATCGCAGGTGAAAAGAAGGCGGATTCGGGTGAAGTGTTTTGGGGACAGACGACGAGTTATTCCTACTTACCGCGCGACACGAACAAGTATTTTGAAAACGATTTGACGATTACCGAGTGGCTTAAACAGTATTCGAAAGAACAGGACGACGCTTACGTGCGCGGATTTTTAGGCAGGATGCTTTTCAGCGGCGACGAATCGCTGAAGCCGGTTAAAGTGCTTTCCGGCGGCGAAAAAGTGAGGTGCATGCTTTCGAAGATGATGCTGCAGAATGCGAACGTGCTCATATTCGACGATCCGACCAATCATTTGGATTTGGAAGCGATCGAAAGTCTCAACAACGCGCTTGAAGATTTTCCGGGCGTCGTGCTGTTCAACAGCCACGATCACGAATTCATTTCGTCGATCGCAAACCGCATCGTCGAAATCACGCCGAACGGCGTCATCGACCGCATGATGAACTTCGACGACTATATCGCAGACGATACGGTGACGGAGCTTCGAAAAAAATATTACGAAGGCACCGGCAAAAAAATCAAATACCGCGTGTGAGCGAGGGTACATGGCGACCAAAAAAGTGCGGATGATTTTTTCGCTTTCGGTTTTATTGTGCGCCGTGTCTTTTGTCTCAGGAGAAAGCGCAAAGCCGAAAGATTTTCCGATCCTCACAAAGCTTCATACCGTTCCGTGCGGAAAGCAGCCGAAGCAGGTCGTCTTTTCTCCCGACGGAAGCTGCATAGCCCTGCCGCTCCTCGATGACGCAGGCTTTCAAATTGTACAGACCGGCGATCAAAGTGTGCGCGCGATGTATCCTCCGCGTTCGGCGCAAAAAGGTTTTGCCGAAGCTCTGTTCGTCGCCGAAAAAAATGCGTTTTTTATTTCGCAGATGACGACCGGTTATATCTACGAATACGTGTGGCCCGGATTTACGTACCGCCGTGAAATAAAAACGTTCGGCGTCTGGCCGAAATTCATTTCGTGGTCGAACGAAAAAAATATGCTCGCCGTTTCGAATTGGGTGTCGAATACCGTAAGCCTCATCGATTACGAAACGGGAAGCCTCGTGCGTACGCTCAAGACGGGAAAGGAGCCTCGCGGAACGGCGTTTACTTCGGGCGGCATCTCTCTTATCGTTTTGTGTTTCGGCGGCGGCTCCATCCAAAAATTCGATACCGAATCGGGCTCTCTCATACAAGCGATCGAAAAAGAAAAAGCTGCGATGCGCCATATCGTTATAAATGCCGATGAGACGAAAGCCTATGTGAGCGATATGTATCACTGTTCGGTATATGAAATCGATTTAATAAAATTTACGTTTACGCGTTCGATACGCGTTTTTTCGAATCCGAATACGATAGCCCTTTACGGCAGCTATCTTTTCGTTTCTTCCCGCGGACCGAACAATCCCGAAGATTACACGAAACGCAGTCCTGTCAACGGCAGGCTTTCCGTCATCGATATCGACTCGTGGAAAATAGTACAGGAGATAGAAGGCGGCAATCAGCCGACGGGACTCGGCATTTCAAACGACGGCAAGTACCTGTGTTCTTCGAATTTTCAAGATGCGAACATCGAACTCTACCGCATAAGACCGCCGTCCGAATTTTAAAAGCCGCGCGCGATCTGTGCCGCGGCGAACGACGGAGTTTCCGCCGGTGAGCGACCGTTTTGCACAAGGGACTCCCGCTCATACAAATCGCATGTTCTCGTGTGTGTTGCAGTCGCGCGAGCGTACGCATTCTCGTCGGTTTGTGCGCGCGTACATACCGCACACCCGCCGGTTCGCTCCCGTGCATTGCAGACGTTGCACCGCCTGAGATTTCAGCTTTTGAGTTTTTTCAGCATGTCGGCAAAATAATCGTGTGCTTTATCTTCGCTCACCGGCTCCGCTTTTTTCGCTTCGTGATATTCGACGAGGTTTTCCGGTATCTCTTCAAGAAAACGCGACGGCGTGCATTCGACCGTCGCCTGCATGCGCCTCCGCTTTTGGCACGACGTAATCAATAATTTGTCCCGTGCGCGCGTGATCGCGACGTAAAAAAGGCGCCTCTCTTCTTCGACGTCTCCGTCCGTTTCTTCGACGGAACGCGCGTGCGGCATAAGCCCTTCTTCCGCACCGGCGATAAACACGACGGGAAATTCGAGCCCCTTCGACGCGTGGATCGTCATCAAATTGACTTTGCCTTTGCCGTCGTCGTCTTCGATGTCGTCGCGGCTCAAGAGCGTAATGCGGTTCAAATAATTGAACAGACTCGGATCGAAATTGTCGGGATTGTTTTCCCACGTTTCGATCGACATGAGCAGCGTTTCGATATTCTGCAATTTAAAGCGCACCGCTTTTTCGTTTTTTTGAAATTCGCCGATGATGTAGTCGCGGTACTGTACCTCGTCGATGAGTTCGCGCACTTTGTTTGCAAGCCCCCGACCGCCGAAAAGCTTCGCCCTTGCGCCTTCGATCGTATCGATAAATTCTCCGAGCGATTTTTTTGCCGAATCGGAAAGCGCTCCTGCGGGATCTTTTTGCAGATAGCGGATCGCATCCCACAGCGTGCTCGCATTTTGCTTTGCCGTTTCGTTTATCGCCGAAATCGTACTCCTCCCGATGCCCCGCCGCGGCGTATTGATGATCCGAAGCAGATTGATGTCGTCGCTTTGATTTGCCGCGACGCGCAGATAGCTTACGATATCTTTTATTTCGAGCCGTTCGAAAAAACTCGTACCGCCGCTCATCGTATAGGGAATGTTCGCTTGAAGCAGGGCTTCTTCGATCGCGCGGCTCTGCGAGTTTGCGCGCATGAGTATGCCGAAATCGTCGTATGTACGCCTCTCTTCCATCGCGATGCCTTGAATGCTTTCGGCGATAAAATCCGCTTCGGCGCTTTCGTTTTCCGGCATAAACAGTTCGATAGGCTTTCCCGAACCGTTGCCGCTCCACAGTTTTTTGTCTTTGCGGTTCGTGTTGTGCGATATGACGCCGTTCGCCGCGCTTAAAATGGTTTCGGTCGAACGGTAGTTTTGCTCGAGGCGGATTTCCTTCACACCCGGAAAATCTTTTTCGAACTGTACGATGTTTTGATAATCGGCGCCTCTCCAGCTGTAGATCGACTGATCGTCGTCTCCGACGACCGCGATGTTTTTATCGGCAAGGAGACGCATGAGCTCGTACTGCTGCCGGCTCGTGTCCTGAAATTCGTCGACCATGATGTACGTGTAGCGAGAACGGTATTTTGCAAGCACGTCGGGGTGTTCACGGAACAGGCGGATCGGCAGCATGATGAGATCGTCGAAGTCGACCGCATTGTACAGCTTCAATCCCTGCTCGTACGATTCGTAGAGCGCTCGGTACATATCGTTTGCGCTTTCCCAATTTTTGCGCCCGGTTTTTATGTTTGAAAAAAGGTTTGCGATTTTGTATAAGTCGAGCGCGTCGGATGTGAACTGCAGTTCCCGCGCGCTTTCTTTGATGAGGGAGGCTTTGTCGGTTTCGTCGTAAATCGAAAAATTTTCCCGCCAGCCCAGTTTGGCGATGTCCTGTCTGAGAATGCGCACGCCGAATGCGTGAAACGTGGACACCGTGAGGTTTTGCAGCTTTTTGCCCGTCAGCGATTTGACACGCTCTTCCATTTCGCGCGCGGCTTTATTCGTAAAGGTCAGCGCAAGGATCGCGCTTTGCGGAATGCCTTCATCGAGCATGTGCGCAATGCGATACGTGATGACTCTTGTTTTGCCGCTTCCCGCTCCGGCGATAATCAAAATAGGACCTGTTATCGTCGTGACGGCGCGCAGCTGTTCGGGATTGAGTTCCGTTTTCAATGCATGTATGTCGAGTTCGGGCATGGCGCACAGTGTAACACTCGGAGCGCTCTTTATGCAAGTAATTTTTTAAATAATTTTTTTAATCATTTGACAACGGGGAGAAGTGCTGTTACAATGGCCGGAAATATCTAACGGGTTTTTCAGAGAGTTTTAAAAATCGAGGGTAAAAAATTATGGGACTTTCAAAACGACAAAGACTTGAATGCGTATTGCACGGCGAGCTGCTGGACAGACCGCCCGTTACCGCATACAGGCATTTTCCGAAGCGGGAAAGAAAGCCTGCGGAATTGGCCGACATTATGTTGGACTGGCAAAAAAAATACGACTGGGATATTATGAAAATCCATCCCTCGGCGGTTTTTATGCAGGAAGTATGGGGTGACGTTTTCGACTACGAAAATTACGTGCAGGAAATATTTCCTAAAAAAATCGCAAGAGCGACGAGCTTCGACGATCTGTCCGTTTTCGATAAAAAAGACATGAGCAATCAAACGCTTAAAGACCATGTCGAAGCCGCAAGGCTCATTAAAGAAAAGTCGGAAGAAGATATTCCGACCGTGCATACGCTGTTTACGCCGCTGACGGTCGTAACGAATGTGTTCGAATGTCCCTTCGTTCGGCGTCATTTTCCCGCCGACAGAAAAGATAATAAAATTTTCGACATCATAAAAAACAGAGGCAAGGAATTGGAAGCTGCCTTGGAAAATATCACCGATACGTATATCGCCTACTGGAAAGAATTGAAAAAGACGGGTATAGACGGTTTTTTCTATGCGGGCATTTCGTGGGCGAGAACGGGATATATGACCGAAGACGAATGGGAAACGTATGTAAAAAAATACGATTTGAAATTCTTAAACGAAGTAAAAAAAGACGGAGGATTGATCATCTATCATACGTGCGGCATCAAAAGCAATCCTCAGAGATTTTCCGATTATCCGATCGATATTTTGCATTGGGATCAGGGCGGCAAAGATAATCCGTCCATAAAAGAGTCTCAAACGTTTTTGAAAAAAATCGTGCCGATGGGCGGTGTCGATGAAATGATTTTCGGAACCGGTGCCGAAAAAAAGATCGGTGAGCTTGCCGAAAAAGAAATACAAGACAATAAAGATATTCCGTTTATTTTAGCGCCCTATTGTTCCGTTTCAATACATACAAGCGATGCGGAACTGAGGGCATTCAGAAATAGTGTTAATGTATAAAAAAGGAGGAAAATTAACATGACAATGCCGGCAATAATAACATGCATCATTTTTGTTGTTGTTATAATTTTGCTCGTATGGCAACCGGTGCATCCGATTTTGATCGGTGCTGCAATTCCTGCCGTTTTAGCCGCCTTCAAGATAATAGACGGCGGTACGGCGTATGCGGAATTCGGAAATACGACGGTAGTATTTTTTATGGGACTCGTCGTGGTCGGGGAGGCGTTCTTTAAAACGGGACTGGCCGATTACATAGGCGGGAAAATAATCGGGCTCATCGGCAAAACCGAAAGGGGCTTGATACTCGGAACGTCGATCGTCGGCGGAGGGCTTTCCGCATTTTTGAACGACACGGGCACGACCGCCTGTTTAATGCCGATCGTCGGATCGATGGCGGAAAAAGCGAATGTACCTAAATCGAAATTGCTCATGGCGCTCGCATATGCGGCTTCGCTCGGCGGTACGATAACATTAATCGGAACGACTCCGCACATCGTCGCGAACGGTATGCTCAAAGATATGGGCTTGCGCGAGTTCGGTTTTTTCGAATATACGAAGATCGGCCTGCCGCTCCTCATCGTCGGCATGATTTACATGGCGCTTATCGGAACGAAACTGTTGCCGGTAAAAGATATAGAATCGAAAGAAGGCGAAAGAAAGAGCGAAAAAAATCCTGCTAAAATGATAACCGTCGCGCTCATCTTTTTGGCGGTCGTTATAGCGATGGCTACAAAGATCGTACCGATGCACATAGCAGGTGTTTTCGGAGCGCTGCTCGTCGTACTTACCGGCTGTATATCCGCTCAGGATGCGATCAAATCGTTCAGCGTCACGACCGTCTTTTTGGTCGGCGGAATTTTCCCGCTCAGCAAAGCTTTGGTTAAAACAGGAGCTGCAAAATACATCGTCGATCTGCTCAGTCCTGCGCTGCACGGTTTACCGCCGGTACTTTTAATAGCCGCCATATCGCTGATCATGCTTGTCGTCACCCAATTTTTGCTGAACTCGTCGGCAACGGTATTGATGCTGCCGATCGCCATATTGGTGTGTCAAGCGGCGAATATAAATCCTCTTGCGGGAGCGATGGCCGTTTCCGTTTGCGCTTCGGGTGTGTTTACGACTCCGTTCGGGACGGGACCGAACCTTTTGGTTTGGGAAGCCGGCGGATATACGATGAAAGACTATTTGAAATGCGGTGCGCCGCTTTTGATTTTATTTTGGATCGTTACGACCGCTTTGTGTTCAATCATTTATCTCTAAACGCGAATTAAAATAAAATAAGAGAGCGCCGATTACTGCGACCGTCGTATGCAATCGGCGCTTTTTTTATACGCCGCCGATCGAATGCGTCATGTCGAGCGCGTCATTCACATTTTCGCCGCGTTGTGGTATACTGAAAGCCTATGAATCGGGCAGTCAGCGCGTTTTTGGCAAAACATAATTTTATCCGTCACATCGATATCGACTCGGTGATCGATGCGCTTTTGTACGATATGAATTCCGGTCTTCACGGGCAAAAAGTTTATCAGGATATGATACGCACGTACAGCAATCCGCCGGAAAATCCCGCTTCGGATAAGAGCGTCATCGTTATCGATGCGGGCGGAACGAATTTCCGTTCATGCCTCGTGTCGTTCAACGAGCAGGGAAAAGCGTCGATCGATTTTCTCGAAAAGACGAAGATGCCCGGAGTTGCGAAGGTGCTTTCACGTGCGGATTTTTTCGATGAAATCGCGTCGAACATAGACCACTTAAAAGATAAAGCCGAATCGATCGGTTTTTGTTTTTCGTATCCGATGGAGATCACCGACGACGGAGACGGCATCCTCATCAGGTTTACGAAGGAAGTAAACGCGCCCGAAGTCGTCGGCTGCCGTATCGGGGAAACGCTCAAAAAAACGCTCGAAGCGCGCGGATGGAAAAAGCTGCGGCGTGTCACGCTCTTAAACGATACGGTGGCGGCGCTTCTTGCGGGAGCTGCGACGCCGGATGCGGGGAAAAAGTATTCGTCTTACATCGGTCTTATACTCGGCACGGGATTGAACGCCGCGTATATTCAGCCGAAGATGCCGGACGTAAAAGATTTTACCAAGCAGATCGTCGTGTGCGAATCGGGAAAATTCGGCGCTATAGTCTGCTCCGATTTCGATGACGCGCTCGACGCGAAAACGCTGAGTCCCGGAAAATACCGCACGGAAAAACAGTGTTCGGGCGGCTACCTCGGGGACGTAGCATTTGAAGCGTTGAAAGCTGCGGCGGAAGAAGGACTTTTCGGAAAAGCGTGCGCAAAGCGCATCCTCTCATTGTCCGCTTTGTCCCTCGTCGAAGCCGACGCGTTTTTACACGCGCCGTACAGCACGAACGCTTCCCTCGGAGCCCTTGCCGCCGAAAGCGCTTCAGACGAAGATTACGATCGCATATTTCAGATCCTCGATGCCGTTATGGAGCGCTCCGCCCGCTATGCCGCAGCCATCCTCGCAGCCTGCGTCATTCAAAGCGGTGAGGGGAAAAACGCTTCTCGCCCCGTGTGCATACTCTGCAACGGCAGCACGTATTTTAAAACGCATATGCTCGCCCGGCGCGTACACGGCTATCTCGAAGAAGCGCTCACGAAAGAGAGAGACCTCTATTGGGAGATAATTTCGCGGGAAAACGATATAACGCTCGGAGCGGCGATCGCGGGGCTTATCGAAAGTTAAACAAAATAACGCTCAATATCGGTCGGATTAGCGCCGATGTAGGAAGTAGGTAAAATGTCGAGTTTGGAAAGTATCAATCCATAACGCTGTGTTTTCGGCGAGAACTTCGTTCGCTGCGCTCACTACCGAGTTTGCATCGCAAACTCGCAGTGTATATGCCGCGGTTGAGCTTTTGGGGGCAGGCTTCCGTAAGCTTAACGCTCAAAGCGGCACGCAGCCGGAACCTCGCCGAAAGCATGATTTTATCCGTTTTCCAAACTCGCCATTTTGGCGATGCGTGAAACGGTTGGAAAATTTCGAGTTTTAGAAAACTCGAAATTGAACCAAATATACAAACGGGTGGGTTACGATGGCAAAAGGGAAAAACTTAGGCAAATCGATTGTCCTTCTTTTTCTGATTATCATTCTCTGTCTCGGCGGCTTGTTGTGGTTCGATTATTTGGGAATCATTCACGCAAAGGCGCTGTTTACGCCGCTGTATCGTATGCTGGGCAGGGAGCCGCAGACGTCGACGACGGCCGTTCGCCCGCTCAACAACGATATCGATCAGGATCGCATAGACAAACAGCGTGAAGCGCTCAGGCTTTATAAGGAAGAACTCGATCAAAAAGAGAGCGAATTGACCGCGTCGGGACAACAAAACGAGCGGATTGCGGCCGAACTTGCCGAACGCGAAAAAACGCTCGAAGAACGCGAAAAAACATTCAACAATTTGCAAAAAAAGTACGATGATAAAGAAGTAAACATAGAACAGATCGCAACGCGTCTGTACAATATGCCGCCCGCCGCGGCCGTTCAGGAACTTGTGGCGATGGACGATCAGCTCGTGATCGACGTTTTGCGCAAAGAAGAAGAAATGGCGACGGTGAAAAAGCAGTATTCGATGACATCGTACTGGCTTTCACTCATGCCGGCGGAGCGGGCTGCGGCAGTCCAACGGAAGATGGTGAGCAAGCCGAAATCGCTTGACTGAACTTCCCTGCGGTCATTCTTTGTTTGCACGAATGGAGGATGGCGATGCAGGGAAGCCCTGTTGCAAAACTAAGCGCAGTTCCGAAAGTAAACGCAATCGATAAAATCGACTCACTTCCATCGCAGCTTTCAAAAAAAATTCTTTTATCGCGTACGAAAAACGAAGAGCATTCATTCGCAAAGCTCCTTGTGCGCGCACAGGGCAAAAAAATCGAAGCGCAAGTTTCCGATGCGTTTTCGGGTGCGGGACTTTCAGCGCGCGGAAAATCCGAATCTCTTTCGCGCTCAGGCGGAAAGGCTGCGCATGGAGGAGCTTTCGAAAAGATCCGTGCCGGAAGTGCGGAACATTCTTCCGCTCGAGATGCGAAATCGGATATGCTTTTAGGAGCGAATGGACTTCGCGAAAGCAAGCGCGCTTTCACGAATCTCAGACGGGAAGACGTGTTGAAGACGAAACCGGTGCGGAACGATGCCGCCGATACGAAAAAAGAAAGCAAAACCGCCGCTGCAAAAGATATCTCAAAAAAAGAAACGATCGACGCTGCAAAAAATGTTGTAAAAAAACAACACGACGACACTTCTTCGGATTTCAACGAAAAAAAATCTTTTGAGTACACGCAGGATGAAAGCCGCGGAAAAACGGGCGATGCCGAAATGCTTGAAAAGGCGGAAGTAGTCGATGGTACCGATGCCGCACGCGCCGCGCTCTTGCAGGATTTTGCATATCTCGTCGACGGCTCTCGCGATTTTGAAATCGTGCGCGTCGGAAATGCCGAAGCCGGCGGAACCGCCGAAAGCGATGCGGACGATTTTTTTGCCGAAAGCCTATCCGTTTCCGAAGAAGCCGTCCCGTTTCAAATAGGAAGCGCTGTTGTGCATACGACCGATTTGTCGGACGGTGAAACTGAAGGAGGCGAATTTTCGGATGACGGATTTTCGGACGAAAAAGCGTTTTCATTTGAAATAAATGATGATGCTGTCCTCTCAAAGCGAGAGCGCGCATTCGATGCCGACGGTAAAATCCTCGTCACCGATCTTCGAACGGAAACGGCGGAAAGTCTTTCCGAAGTAAAACCCGAATCGGAAAAATCGATAAAAATCGATACTCAAGTCGGCGATACGTCCGAACTGACTATGTTCGTTTCGGAGAGCGTTCGACAAAACGTTTTCCCTGCAAACGGTCAAAGCACGCAGGCGGCAAGTTCGAACTTTCAAACGATGCTCGCAAATCAAATACGGCAAAACGCATCCGACTTCGTAAAAGCGGGTTCGATCGTTTTGCGCGACAACAACGCGGGAACGATCAACCTCGTACTGCGTCCGGAATCGCTCGGAAATGTCAAGATCAGCTTGCAGCTTTCCGATAAGGTAGTTAGCGGACAAATTACGGTGCATTCCGAAGAAGCGTACAATGCGTTTAAGGAAAGCGCCGATGCGCTTAAAACTGCGTTTGCACAAAGCGGTTTTGAAGCGGGCGGTTTTACCGTAGCCTATTCGTCGGCCGGAACGGGCGGCAGTTTTTCGGGAAGCGAAACGGGCGGGGGCTTTGCCGATGCGCGGCATGCGGGACGATACGAAGACGCGTTTGCGTCGGAAGGAAGTGCGGCTTCGGGCGAAAGCTATATTGCAGGCGAACACGCGGTAAATGTCGTTGTGTAGATTGTTAATCGTATGATAAATTATTAATTATTAATTGATAAGACAGAGGTAGATGATGGACGGAATCAACACCACCATGAGCGCAGCCGACAAAGCGGCGGTCGATTTTGCCGTAAACGGCTACAACAAAGAACTTGGCGTAAAAGGACGTACGGTCAATCATTCGTTGGGCAAGGATGACTTTTTAAAACTTCTGATAGCGCAGCTGTCGAATCAGGATCCGACAAGTCCGATCGAAAACACCGAGTTTATCGCTCAGATGGCGCAGTTTTCATCGCTTGAACAGATGACGAACATGAGTGCGGAGTTTGCAAAGCTTGCGGGCGTGTTCAGAGTTTCCGAAGCGTCTTCGATGCTCGGAAAGACGGTTACACTCAACGTCGGAGATACCACTGCGACGGGCGTCGTGCAGGCTGCAACGCGTGAAGAAAATCCGCGCGTCATGGTAGGCGGCAGATACTACACGATGGATCAGATCAGCGCGATTTACGGAAATTAAACGGGGGCAGCTCTATGATGAGATCACTGTATTCGGGCGTTTCGGGATTGCAAAATCACCAGACGCGCATGGACGTCATCGGCAACAACATCGCGAATGTAAATACGTTCGGTTTTAAACGTGCCCGCGTCAATTTTCAAGATATGATTTCCCAGCAGCTTTCGGGGCCGGCTCGTCCGAACGACGAACTCGGCGGCGTCAATCCGAAAGAAGTGGGACTCGGCATGACGATCGCATCCGTCGATAATATCTTTACGCAGGGCAATTTACAGACGACAGGAGTGACGACCGACATCGCGATCGAAGGCAACGGCTTTTTTATCTTAAAAGACGGCGAGCAGTCCTACTATACGCGGAACGGAGATTTTTCACTCGACCGCGACGGTACCTTTGTCAATCCCGCAAACGGTATGCGTGTGCAGGGTTGGATGGCGCAGGAAGTAAACGGCATCGAAATCGTTTCGACGTCCGCCACTCCGACGGATATCGTTATTCCCGTCGGGTCGAAAGATCCGCCGCGCGCGACGCAAAATGTTTTATTCCGTTGTAACCTCGATAAAAATACGCCGCTCATTCCCGAACAGGCGAACGCGGAAGATATCATCCGCGGTACGTGGGGAACGGAACAAGAAATCTACGACAGTTTCGGCAATAAACATCTTTTATCCGTGTCTTTTACGAGGGTTCCCGGCTCGGTCAATCAGTGGCAGGCGACGGTAAACGTCGATGCGGACAACGCTGACTTTACGCAGACGAGAGTCGGACTCAATACGACCGACGGCATGGGAAATACGTTTATCGTATCTTTCGACAATATGGGACGCCTGCTTTCCGTCGAAGATTCTGCCGGAGTCGCATCGAACGAAGACGGACAGATTTTGCTGCAGACCTCGTTTACCGTTCCCGAATCGAATCCCGACGCGGACGGCAATCCGTACCGGCAAACGCTCAACATCAACATCGGTACGATCGGCAGCATGACCGACACGATCACGCAGGACGCATCCCGGTCGACGACAAAGGCGTTTTCACAGGACGGATACACGCTGGGCTACCTCGATAATTTCAAAATCGATTCGAACGGTGTCATAACGGGCGTGTATTCGAACGGCAGTGTGCGTACGCTCGGACAGATCGCGATGGCCTCTTTTACGAACGATCGCGGATTGGAAAAGGCGGGCGACAATACGTACACCGAATCGAACAATTCGGGGCAGGCGATGATCGGCGAAAGCGGAGTGGCCGGAAAGGGCAAACTGCTTTCCGGAGCACTCGAAATGTCGAACGTCGATTTGGCCGAACAGCTCACCGATATGATCGTTACGCAGCGCGGTTTCGAATCGAACGCAAAGACGATTCAAACGACCGATTCGATGCTTGAAACGATTTTATCGCTCAAGCGCTGATAAGTGACGGGCGGAGTTTCCGATGCTAAAAAAAGGCACGGCCGAAACGGCCGTGCCTTTTTTTATAAAATTATTAATTAATTTATTAATTAATAAATCGGAAATATCGAAACGGTCGAAAACGGTGCAGGCGAGAGGCGTCGTTATATTTTAATGCATACGTTTACGTTTGCGCTCAGCAGATTGTTTCGCATATTCCACGAGCCGCCTACGGTACAATTGACAAAGAGCAGATTTAAACCGAGTCCCGCATAGAGCTGCGGACGGATATTGTTCCAGTCGAAATTGAAAGCGTCCGTACCGTAATCTCGTGAAGAGGAGCCGTTCCCGCCGGGGACATTGCCTTGCGGTACTCCGCCGATTTCGTACGTCGACGAGTATGAATAATCGTAATGACTTTTCGACGAGGTAACGTAGGCGCGCACCCCGGCATACGGGGTCAAAATTAAAAACTTTTTCGAAATCTGCGCCTGCACGAAGATCGTATTCAAATCAAAGCTCGTATTCGTATCCGCGTTCGCGGTAACGCTTGCAGGTGTTGAGCCGACCGTTCCGCTATACGTTGATGCGCCGGTCATGGAGAACGCCAAGTGCGTACGGATATAGCCCGCGCCGACGGACAGTTTCGGAAGCGTCGTACTTCCTTTCATGATAGCATAGCGGATATCTCCTCCTATCGTATAGTAGTTTACGGTTCCGGTAAAATCTTCGAATTTCAACGTATTCAAATCGAAGTAGGCTCCGTATACGCCTATGTCGAAGGGGAGGATGAAGCCTCCGATGCGCACATGCACCGAAGCGGAGGGCAGGGGGATTTGATCCGGAACCGTAAAGTTGAAATCTGTTGTTGCACCGGCAGCATGACTGTTGATTTCGGTGATAATCGTTCCGATCGCATTTGACAATGCTTTCGTTTCGATAAATGTTCCCCCCGCGCTGACGCCCGCTCCGAAGTGCGGCGGAAAAGACGGAAAAAGTTTTCCGATATAAGCGTCCGACCAGACGCCGAGCTGGATCGTTGTTTCGGGTACTACTTCCGTTAATGTACCGTTAAGCGATTCGAACGCTTTGTCGATATCGGCAGTCGATGCGAAAGCGGAAGCGGCGGACAAAAGCAGTGCCGCTGTAAAAGCGGAAACGGAACGTACTCTCATAAAAACCTTCCTATAAATGCGACATTGCAGGAAGTATCAACTTCCGAAAATGCCGCATTGGTGCGCGGGCTTCGCAACGAGCGCGTAAGCGCGAAGTTCCGAACGGCGCACAGGTATATCCGCGAGTTTTCTGAAAGAAAACTCGATATTAAACGAGCCGCGCCATTTCAGCGGCTCGTTTAAATGTTCGATTTTGAAACGCATTTTTTATAAACGCGATACACGCGCTTTGAGTATATACGGATTCGAAAATGTTGACAAGCAAAAATATGTATACTACCAGGGCTTACGCATGAGAATCTATATTCCTCAGAAAATAACCATTACCGTAAAAAATCGGCTGCACTCCCGGCAGCAGCCCTGCCGTTCGCCGCGGCAGACCGTGATTGGAATCGGACTGCGCGAACTTTTTTACCAAAAAGTTCGCTTGCCATCGGTCTGAACGGCTCGGCGGCAGTTCCGCTGCCTCGCGTTCCGCCTTTTTTATTTTATATTATGTCTCTTTTCTGTGTATACATTTTTCATGCGTAATCCCTGTGTATACTACTATCTTCTTAAGATCTATTTCTTTCAAGAAGAAGTGGAAAGCGTTTGAAAACAAACATTCCGTCTTATTGCCGGTGCAAATTTTGCAAACGAAGCTTATCGTTTACGGTATCTTATCCTTTCCGATTTTTTTTCGCGTAACAATAAGAAGCGACGGCGAAGACGATACTTGAAAGCATCATCAAAAAGCAGAGGATTTGCCCCGTTGAAAAATTGAGGAGCGAAGCGTTCATATAGACGGGAGATGCCGTATCCTTTCCGATGCGGAAACCCAAATCTGCATCCGGCTCCCGAAAATATTCGATGACGAAGCGGAATGCGCCGTAAGCGAAAACGTATGCAGCCGAAAGCATGCCGTCCCATATTTTACGTTTTCTGATAAGCTGCAGTATGCCGAACAACACGATGCCTTCAAAAAACGCTTCGTACAATTGGCTCGGATGGCGCGGAAGGTTTACGGTGGCTCCCGTAATTTCCATGCCGATCTTTGCCGTAAAATCCTGCACCCATTTTAAGCTCGCCGAAAATTTTTCCGCTTGCGGAAAGACGATTCCCCACGGCATTGTCGTGATCCTTCCGTACAGCTCGCCGTTTAGAAAATTGCCGAGCCTGCCGAACGTGTAGCCCGCTGGAATCGCGGCTGCTATCGCGTCCATCCATTGAAGCGTGTTTTTTTTGTGCCGCCTGCACCACACGATCGTACCGATAAGGCCTCCGATAAGGCCTCCGTGATACGACATGCCCGCAAGGCCCGTGAATTTGTGCGTTACCGTGTCGAATGGCCAAAAGATGAGCCACGGCCGCTCGCGGTACATGCCGCTCGTATCGTAGACGAGGGTCGAAAAGATGCGCGCGCCGATGAGCAAAAACACGATTCCCGTAGCGATAAAACCGAATATGTCGTCTTCGGTCGCTTTGTAATTTTTGCCGTCGAGCGCGCCTTCTTTCATCTCTTTTTTCAGCACGAAAAACGCCGTGCCGAACGCGAATATGTACATGAGCCCGTACCAGCGTAAAAGACCGAGCACGGGAACGCCCGGAAAAATTTCGGGATGGATCCACGACGGATAATTGCAATACAAGGGTAAAAACATCGCTTATACCTTAAAGCCTTGGGCTGCAGCCTGCACCAATTTCGATTTTAACAATATGTTTTCTTTTTTCAGCTGCGTCAGTTCGAACTGCTGCGTTTTAATCGTTTCGGCGAGTTCTCCGACCGTGAGCGTACCGCTTCCGACCAAGTCGTCGATGACCGACAGTTTGTAGTCGTAATCTTCGTTCGCTTCTTCTTCCGCCATTTGGAATGTCGCACCTCCGTCCGTATCGGCTGCATAAGCGTCGTCGAAACTGTGCGCTTCCGATGCGAGCACTTTTTCTGCGATACGGTAGATCGCCTGCGAAAGTACCGCCTGCGGTTTATATATGATGATCGGCAGCTGCGCTTCGAGCGCTTTTTCCTGCAGCGAATCGCGGTACATGATTCCCAAATATTCGATATCGAGTCCGAGATATTGATTGCACGAACGGCGTATGCGCTGCGCTTTGTCCGCATCTTTCGGATCGTCGATGAGATTCATGATGAGGCGCGGGCGGAACGATTTCATGCGCGACAAAAAGAGCGCGGTGTTTTCCGGGTCGGCTTTGTCGAGGGTTTCGAGCAATTTGGGGATATAGAGCCGCTGGAGCGACGTTGAATCTTTGCGCAGCGCTTCGAGCCTGTCGTATCCGGCAGTCCCTTTTTTAAACGTCGTGTACATGAGGCGGAAGACGGCGTTTTTGAGAAAGAGATAGCCGTTGAGCGTCGCGGTGACCGTCGGAGCGGTTACGATGATACCCTGTGCGGAAAGCAAAAACATATCGAGGATGATCTGGTGCGTTCCCGCTCCCAAGTCGAGGATGAGGTAATCGGCGTCGATGCTTTGAAAACTGCGCACGAGCTTCGTCTTTTGAAAAGGCTTGAGAGAGGTAAGTCCGGGGATTTGACTGTCGCCCGCGATAAAGCTCACGTTTTCATAATCGGTCGGTACGATGATGTCTTCGAATTCGCCTTTGTCGGTGAGCCACGCGCCGAGACTTGCCGCCGGATCCACGTGCTGACCGATAGCGAGATGCAGATTCGATGCACCTAAATCCAAATCCGCAAGCACTGTTTTTTTGCCGGCCTGACCGAGCGCAATCGAAAGGTTCGCCGCCAAAAGGCTTTTGCCGACGCCGCCCTTTCCGCTCGCAACGGGAATGATTTGCATACGCTTATTATAACACACGCGCGCTTTTGTGCATACCCTGTATTGATACGGTTTCGACAACACGGTTTCGACAATATCGATCCGTTGCCGCCGCTCCCGATCGCGTGCAATACAACCGATGGTAACTCAGGCGATATTCGTGTCGATTTCACCGATTGCTCTTTCCTCCGCAATGCGTTATACTGCAAGTTGCATCGAAATACGGATCAGAGTCTATGGCGAAAAAAATTGAAAAACCGGTGATATATTCCGCTCTTGAAGTCGCGAATATCTGCGGCGTCGTAAATCAAACTGCGATCAACTGGATAAACAGCGGCTATCTCAAAGCCTTTAAAACGCCCGGCGGTCAGTATCGCGTATATCCCGACGACCTTGCGGATTTTATGAGCGAACGCAATATGCACATTTCGATGAAACTTTTGAGTGCGTGTACGAATCGGGCGGCATACGATTCTTCGACGCTGCTCGTCATCGACGACGATAAAACCTTTAACACGCTTGTCGCACGATTTCTTCGCGAACGTTTTCCGGAGCTTGAGATAATGCAAGCGTTCGACGGTTTCGAAGCGGGTGTGCAGCTTTTTTCGAAAAAACCGCGCTGCGTCGTTTTGGATCTCGATCTTCCGGGTGTTGACGGCTTCGAACTCTGCCGCAAAATCAACGCCGACAATTCATACGGGAAGCCCGCCGTCATCGTCGTAACCGCGCTCGAAGATAAAGAAGACGAAAAGCGCATCGTCGATCTCGGCATCGAAAATTTTTTTCGCAAACCGCTCAAACTCGAATTGCTCGCCGACGCGGTCGACCGCGTATTCAAAGATTGATAAATTTCATAAGGGCGGCTTTTTGCGATTGCATCGCAAAAAACAGGCTTTTCGGGGTTCCGCCTTTCGGCTTCATTCCTGCGCTCGCTTTATGCTCGCTTCGGAACCGGCTTACGCCGGCCCCTCCAATCCTTGCCGCATTCAACTTTAATAATTTTTACTTTCGGTAAATGTACGCCGGATATGAAATGCCGAGCATGAGTTCGCTCCGGATCGCATCGGGAATGAGCGCGTCGGTTTTTCCCGCTTTGCTCACCGCTTCCGAAAGCATTTCCAAAAGCGAATCCTTTTTTTCGTAACGATACGTCGTTACGACGCTTTCATCGTCATCGAGTTCTTTTCGAAGAGACGAGAGTGCATCTTCCCATGTCCCGATTTCATCGACGAGTCCGTTTTTTTTCGCTTGGGACGCGGTATAGATGCGGCCGTCGGCAAGTTTTTTCACTTCGCCGATTTTCATGCCCCGGCTTTTTGCGACGATGGCGGTAAACTGTTCGTACGCTTCGTCCGCGATCGACTGCATGATGGCCCGCTGTTCGTCGGTGAGCGGAGAATTGATGTTGAGCATGTTTTTGTTTTTTCCCGCAGTGATCGTTTCCACTTTGACGCCGAGCTTTTTGAGCAGTTCGGTCATATCGACCGACTGGCTTGCGATGACGCCGATCGAACCGGTGAGCGTGTTACGGTTCGCATATATCGTCTCGGCCGCGCACGAAATATAATAACCGCCGGAAGCTGCGAGCGTCGTCATGTACGCATAGACCGGCCGGCCGGTATGTTCGGTGTAATCGCGCAAAGCGAGATACACTTCGTCCGATTCGTAGACGCCGCCTCCGGGAGAATCGACGGTCAGTAAAATCGCTTTATTTTTTTCATCGTCTTCGAGCGAACGGATCGTGTCGATGAGCCATTCGTGATTGTACGTTTTATTTTCCGTTTCGATGACGCCTTCGATGTACAGCGACGCGATATAATTTTTCCGCACGATGAAATTGTTAAAAAATCCCGCGCTTCCGTCGTATCGCGAACTGTCCGTCGCTATCGTGTAGATGCCGATGCCCGCCGCAATGAGCAAAATGACGATGAATACGGCGGTACCGCCGCGTTTTTTATTGTTTGCCATAGTGTTCTCCGTTAACGTCTCCGATATCTTCGGTCGTGACGACGCCCGATTCGAGCGCGCTTTTCATAAGCGCGTGATACGCGTTTACGCATGTCATCGTTTGATACGGTACAACCCACAGAGAGGCGATACCGAGTGTCAAAACGCAAAGCAGATCCCATCCCAAAAAACTCAAATACAAAACGAATAGGTCTGCTTTATGCCCTCGAGTGATTTTTTTGCTGATGTCGAGTGCCTGCACTACCGGCACGTGAGGGAATTCCGCAACGATAAAAAAGGTTTGCGAATAGGATATTGCTTTGACGATACCGGGAATGATAAAGAGGAGCATCCATAAATACGTCCAAAGCCAGCACCACAGCGCCGCTCGGATTGCGCGGAACCAGTGCGCAAAACCCGCAAAAAAATCTCCGAACGATACGGGATTTGGGGTTCTCGACATTTTCAAATACACGCAGAATTGCGCGATCGCACAGACCGCTATTGTAAAAAACACGAGCCACGGTAAAAATGCGATGCGTTCGATCTCTTTTTGATAGTTGCTTATGATCTTTTGGAGCACATAGCGGCTTGATTTCGCGGCTGCGGCATTCAAAAGTTCGCTATACATTGCAAGCCACAGTTTAATTAAAGGAAGCGATAAAAGCAGTACGACGAGCGCCGTGATGAGCGTCATGAGCGCGGGCACCGTCCTCCGATTTTTTAATTGAATACGCGCAAACGATTTATATTTTTTTCTGTCGAACATAATTCCGGCCTCCGCTCGATAATAAACGATAATGCGCTTTTCTTCAACCGACGTGTGCGACCGTCTGCGATTTGTCATCGTTTGCCGCTTGCGATTTATCGGGAGGCGCGCCGGCTGCACGCGATTTTTGTCCGCCGCTTGCACTTACCGCTTGCGGCTTGCGAGTGCCGACGTCCGTAGTTTTCCGCTCATTCGCTTCGTCTATCATATCGTTGTAATAGCGGCTTTCGATCGCGCTTTCATCGATACCGCAGTTTTTGAAAATCGACAGGATCGCGCGTTTTGCGCTTTCGGTCTGCGCATCGTCTTTTGCGAGCACTTCGATTTCGAGAAAGTCTCCGAGCGGCGGCACGGTACACAGCTCGATGTGTGCCGCTCCCGCCTCCGTTTCGGCATACCACTCTTTAATAATTTTTTCTTTTACGTGCGAAATGCGGCCGCCCGCATCTTCGATAAACGATTCGATCGCATCCGTTTCGGAAAGCATACATTCTTTTTCGTCGTTCACTTCGATTGCAATGTTGTCCGCATCTTTGCGCAATTCTTTTCGCTTGTACGTAAACGTGATTTTCGTTTCGCCCGTTTTTTCGTACACCGTTTTCCGTATGCGGCAGCCGACATGCGTTTTTTTCTCCGCGTTTTCCGAACGCACTTTTGCGTCAGTGCGCTTCGAGGGTGACCTCTCCGTATCGGCCGGCACGCAAGCGAGGGGCAGCCGGTAATAAATGTCGCGCTTTATGAGTGCGCCTGCATAATCGGCAAAAGAATCAAGCGCACGTGCGACTGCACGGCGGTCTTCGACATGCGCTTTCAGTTCGATTTCGTACATAACGCATTGTAGCACGGTGCATCCTTTTACAAAAGCGTCCGAACGCCTGCGGTTTGCGATACCGCCGCTTGCAATACTTGCAACGGGCACTGAGCGCGAAGTTTTCCGCGTCTGTTTTACCGATTTTTAATACGTGATATAGTAGCGCTATGAAATTGATCTGCGCACCCGTCGCGACGGTTACCCACGCGGCGTTCCGTACCCTCGTCGACCGTTTCGGCGGCTGCGACGAATATTATTCCGAAATGATAAACGCGGCCACCTTCGTCAACGGCGGTCCTTTTGAAAAATACTATGTCATTCCCGATCCCGCGCCTGAAAAAACGGTGTGGCAGATCACCGGACGGAAAGCCGAACACCTTGCAAAAGCCGCTTCCATGCTCGCCGAGCTTCCGGGTATCGGAATCGATATCAATATGGGATGCTCGGCTCCCGATATCGTCAAAAGCGGCGCGGGTGCGGCGTGGCTTTCGAAAGATACTTCCGAAACTCGCGCTATGGTGCGGAGCGTAAAAGATGCGCTTTCGGGATCCGGAAAGAGGCTTTCGGTAAAGCTCCGCCTCGGCAACGAACATTTTACCGACGAGCGATTTTTTTCGTTGTGCGATATGCTTGCATCCGAAGGCGTAACGCTTTTTGCATTGCATCCGCGCACGAGCAAAGAAAAATACCGTTCGCCTCTCAGACGGGAATATGTCGAACGCCTTGCCCTGAGATATGCGGGTGACGGCATTTCCGTCGTTTTAAACGGCGGCGTACGCGATGTGCGGTCGATGCACGAAGCCCTGTGCGCTTCTCCCCACGCTTCGGGCATTATGATCGCGCGTGGAGCGATCGAAAAACCGTGGCTCTTTGCCGAACTTGCCGCGGATTTGCGGCACGAAAGCTTCGATGCGGTGATCGACCGCCGGGCGCTCGCCCTCGATTTTATCGATATGCTCGAAAAATATCAGCCGAAAGAATTTTGGAAAACGCGCATGCAGCGTTTTTTTGCGTATTACTGCCGCGGTTTTTCGTTTGCGCATTATTTTCAAACGCAGATGCAAAACGCAAAAGACACCGACGATGCCCGCGCCCGCATCCGCGATTATTTTCAAAAACAGGCAGGCGACGTATTGTTGTGTCTGTCGTAACATACTATGTATGGTAATAAAAAAGCGGTGCGTGAGCACCGCTTTTTTATCGCAAAGAATTAATTATTTGCGATTATTTTTTTGCGACCGGCTTTTTCGCCGTTGTCTTTTTAGCAACGGTTTTTTTCGCCGTCGTCTTTTTAGCAACGGTTTTTTTCGCCGTCGTCTTTTTAGCTGCAGTCTTTTTTGCTGCCGGCTTTTTCGCTGCGGTTTTTTTTGCCGCGGCCGGTTTTTTCGCCGTTGTCTTTTTAGCAACAGTTTTTTTTGCTGTTGTCTTTTTTGCGGCCGGTTTTTTTACAGCCGGCTTTTTTACTGTGGTCATCGCCATAGTCAGCTCCTTGTGCTTTTTGCCGGATAGTCCGGCAGTCGTTATCTTTGCAGCTTCTCTCTTCCCGACGGGAGGTAAAGCTTTAGAACCTTTGTTCGGCGCGAATTGATTAATAAATAATTCGCTCTTAAACGATGCCTTTATTTTAGCATCATTGAGAAGAAAATACAATGCGCGCACAAAGTTTTTCTTCTCTTCCGGTGCATACAGAGTCGCTTCTGCGGCAAAGTATGTCAAGCTGCTGTCCGACAATTCTTTGTTAAACCACTGTATGCCGTTGAAGAAATTATTTCCCGAGAGCAGCGCCGCGTCTTCGCTTTGTACGAAAAGCGCGGCAAGCTCGTAGGATGCCTTCTTCAAATCGTTTAATAATACTGTTTTTCCAGCAAGAGGTGCAAGAGCGAAGACGCGCATCAGCTGATGCCGATCGGGCGCATTTGCACATCCCGTTCGTCTTATATATTCGGCAAATTTTCGTGCGAAATTAAATCTTTTTGCACATCCGCACGCGGCGAGCTCTTCGACCGATGCAAGGCAGATTAATAATATCGGAAGCGATTTTTCGGATACCATAAAACAGGAGATGATATCATCGGTATCTTTTACTTTTGATAATTTTTTATTATTTTCGGGAGAGGCTTTTTCTTTTATTAATTTTTCGTTTTCTTCTGCGGACGGATTTCGAAGAACGGCATCCGCAGCGGACGATATGACGGCTGAAAACATTTTATTGAATTGCCGAAATTGTTTTTCAGGCGGAGCGATTTTATATCCGCATCCGTCCGCAAACCGCTGTGCCGTAGCGTAGAATGCGAGCGCGCTTTCTTTGACTTCATCCGTAAGCGCTTGCATTTTATCCGTAAGGGCTTTTTTCTTTAACTGCGTTCCGTCCGCAGGATGCAAGATCTCTTCCGTTTTTGAAATTAATAAAATTGCGAAAGTTTCGAGCGCTTTGTACAGTTCCCAGTATTCGATCTCTTCCCAAAGCGTGTCCAAATCTTCCGCGCCGCGGCCTGCGAGGGTTTGGCACAACGTGCGGTATTTGTGCGTATCGGTATCCGTAATTTGGCTGATATCCGTATAGACCTGTGCTTCAAATCCGTTCAGCGACACGAACAGTCCGCGCTCGCGGATGTCGGAGCTTTCACGTATATAATACAGTCCCGATCGCTGTTCGCGGAAGATGCAGTAGGTATCGCGTTCTCCGCTGAGGCATAATCCTTCCGCTATCGTCCGCGTTACAAGCCGCTTGTCGTTTTCGCCGCTTCCCGTTTTCAGTGCATACGGCACCGATTCTTTGATCCAGCCTGCAGTACGTTCATATTTGTTGTTGTAGACGACGAGCGTACATACTCCGTCTGCGCAGTTCGAATACGCGAACACGTTTTCGTCAACGCTGCCTCCGTTCCACAGATCGTAGAATAAAAAGTCTTCGACGTCCGCAAAAAGGCGGCGTTTTTTCATGAGCGGGAAAATATCGCGCCGGTGACGTGCGACGAAGCCTTCGTCGGGAATTTCATTTCGATATGCGCGCGTATATTCCATGCCGTACTTTTCTTCGAAGCCTTCGATCTGGCCGTGACCGAACATCGGAAGTCCGGGCATCGTAACCATGAGCGTACACACGCCGAAATATTTATCGCCCTTGCCGAACTGAGCGACGGCGGTCTCTTCGTCGGGATTGTTGAGGAAGTTGACAAAGCGCTTGAGCACTTGCGGATCGAAGCGCAGCGTATTTTTTACCGTATCGCGGTATTTTTGATTTTCTTCTTTTTTGAGCATATTCATGAACGCGCTGTTGTAGACGCGGTGCATACCGAGTGTGCGGACGAAGTAGCCTTCCATCATCCAAAATGCTTCGGCAAGCAGCAACGTGTCCGGAACTTCGGCTGCGATCCTGTCGACGACTTCCCGCCAAAATTCGTTGGGAATCGCACGATTGAATTCTTCCGTCGAAAGAGCGCTTTCACTCCGCGTCGCGATATCACCTCCGTGCCCCGGCGCGGGATACCACAACCGTCTGATGTGTTTTTTTGCAAGCACCATCGCCGCATCGAATCTGATGATCGGAAAATTTTTCGCGACGTCGACGATCTCCCGCATCACTGCTTCACGTGCGACGGGGTTCAGAAAATCGATTTGCGCCGTATCGTTCCACGGCATGCCGGTACCGTCGTTTCCGTGGTAGATATAGCGCACGTCTCCGGTATGGTTATCGACCCGCTTAAAGATGACGGCGCAGTCGGTTTTGGTATAATAATGATCTTCGAGGTAGATGCCGACCCGCCCGTCGCGCGAAAGATTCTCGCCGTTGAACGTGTACTGCGGGAAGGGGCAATCCTTCCTCTGGACGAAGAGGTCGGGTTTTTCGATGACCCATTTCGAATCCATGCCGGTGTGATTCGGCACCATGTCGGATGCAAGACGGATGCCGCGCTGCCATAGCCTTGTGCGCAGATTTACGAGCGCGTCCCAGCCGCCGATATCGCGCGCGATTTCATAATCGTAGAGGCTGTATGCGCTTGCAGCCGCTTCCGGATTTCCGTTAATCTGCTTGATGCGCTTGCTCGCGTAGCTCCTCTCCCACAAGCCGATAAGCCAGAGCCCCGTAAAGCCTTCGTCCCGAAGCGTATCGAGCTCTTCGTCGGGGATTTCGTCGAGGCGGGTGATCGCACGGGAATATTTTTTTGAAAGCTGATCGAGCCACACGAGCACCGTCTTTGCGATGAGCACGACGCACGGCATCCATGCGCTGTCCGCGCTGAAACGCTCGTATTCTTTTGAGAGGTTTTCGTAGCTGTACGGCACCGTTTCGATTTCGCCTCCGCCGTGCCACGCCGCTTTTTCCTCTTCCCGTATCGTATCGATGCCGGCGAGCAGACGCTTGATGATATCTCCGAGCATTGTCGCCCAGTACAGGCGGATGTAATCGAGCTGGCCTTTGAGGCTGTCGGGGCTGTAGACGACAGGCTCTTTCAGCATGGAAATGAGGTCGTGGCCGAACGGACCGAACGGCGGAAGTAAAGCGAAACGACTTTTAATAATTTCCCATGATTTTGCGTATAACGGATTACGGGCGAGCTTTGCGTCGTCGAACAAAATCGTAAATTTTTTAAATGCGGGGTTTTCATTTGCGAGGTGCAGGAGTATGAGCTCTTCGAACGTCTGTTCACGGTTTGTCCGCTTTCGCTTCGTGCCCTTATCGAATGCGGTCTCGGAAAGATAGTTTTCGGCGCTTACCGTACCGTGACGGACGGCCGCAGGCGGAAACTCGTCGATAAACGACAAGAGGAGGTCGTCTATCCTGTCCGAACCGAATTCATCGTCGAGCTTTGCAAGGACGGTACTGAACGATTCCGCGTCCGCATCCCTCCGGTAAATCATGCATACGTAGTGAAATATTTCATCGATGAGCCCCATCGCGTTGAGTTCGCCCGCCGACACGCGTTTTTCGTGTTCGCCTCGTTTATCGAAGAACGCATTCAGTTTTTCGACAAAGGTGCGCACTTGATACATATCGGAAAAGATGACATTGCCTGCAGACGCGAACAGCGTTTCGTTAAATCGGCAGAGGTCTCTGACCTTTTTACTTACATGAAATTCATTGTACGAAATTTTCACAGCATCTCCGTGTTGCGTTTTATCGACGTACACATATAGATTATAGCACGATATGAGAAAAAAGGGTAATTTTTTTGTGTAATTTTTTTTGTAGATTTTTTATTCGTGCGGAGGGTTTAATAAAACGAGTTCCGAATGAAAACGAAGCGGAAGCCGCAAAGCGCTTCGATGCGGCCCCCGTTTCCGTATCACGTTAAAATTTTATATTGATCGTCTTTGCCGTCGTCGGCGTATACCAATTCATCCTGAATTTTCATATCGATCTTTTGGCCTGCCGAAAGCGAGTCGAAGCTGTGCGGATCCGCGATGATGCGAAGCGAAACGCCGCCCAAGTCGACGCGGCAGTCGTTTTCGTTGCCGAGATAGTACATGTTTTGAATCGTGCCGGTGAGCTCTCCCCCTGACGGAACGATCTTTACGTTTTCGGGGCGCAGCGTCAGCACGACCTTTCCCGAAAGCTTTCCCGAATACGGCACGCTTTGATTCGTTCCCGCTATCGAAATGCGTCCTCCGTCCGCCGTCCCTTTGAGAAAGTTCGCTTTTCCGACAAAGTTTGCGACGAATTGATTGACGGGGCTGCGGTAGATTTCGAGAGGGGAGCCGACTTGCTGTACGACGCCGTTGTTTATTAAAAACACGCGGTCGCTCATCGTCATCGCTTCGACTTGATCGTGCGTGACGTAGACGACGGTGATGCCGAGCTTTTTTTGAATATCTTTGATTTCGAAGCGCATGCTTTCCCGCAGTTTTGCGTCGAGGTTTGAAAGCGGTTCGTCGAGGAGGAGCAGTTTCGGTTCGGCGACGAGGGCTCTTCCGAGCGCTACGCGCTGCTGCTGACCGCCTGAAAGCTGGGACGGCATGCGTTTTTCGTATTGACTCAAGTGCACGATTTCGAGGATCGCACCGACGCGCTTTTTGATTTCATCTTTTTTCAGCTTTTGAATTTTCAGCGGATAGGCGACGTTGTCGAATACGTTCATGTGCGGCCACACCGCGTAGGTTTGAAAGACCATGCCGATGCCGCGCCTTTCCGGAGGCACGAAAGTCGTATCGTCCGACACGATTTTTCCGTCGATCGCAATCGAACCGGTCGAAGGTTTTCTGAAACCCGCTATCATGCGAAGCAGCGTCGTTTTACCGCAGCCGGAAGGGCCGAGCAGCGTTATGAACTCTCCGTCTTTTATTTCCGCGTTGAACGTATCGATGACCGTTTCGTCGTCGTATACTTTCGTTACGTTTTTAATACTCACCGTTGACATAATTTCTCCTCACTGTTCTAAATTAATAAATAATTTCGCGGCGCCTGCGGCCGACCTCGGTTTTGCACGCTCGAAGCTAAATCGAAAATTTGCCCTTTGTCAATTTATTCAGCATCGTATTCATAATGATGACGATCGCGAGGATCGCCGTTGCGAGCGCCGACGCCGTCTGCTGACTGTGGAAGGTCTGATACGTAAACAATTCCACGCCGAGCGTTTTCGTGCTGTTCGAATACAAAAGCGTCGACATCGTCAGTTCGTAAAAGCACGGCATAAAGATGAGAAACCAGCCTGCGACGACCGAAGGGCTTATAAGCGGCAGCACTACGTCTTTTAAGCGCTGCACCCAGCCCGCGCCCGCTATTTGAGCGGCGCTTTCGAGCGACGGGCTTATCTGCGTAAAAGCGGATACGACGGTGCGCATTCCCATCATCATGTATTTGATCATATACGCGATAACCATGATGCCTATCGTATTGTAGATGTTGATACGGAATTTTCCGGTCATCGTCATGATGAGCGCAAGGGCGATGACGACGCTCGGGGTGCCGCTTCCGACGGTTATTAAAAAGTCCGGGATTTCGCGCCCCTTCGCTTCTGTGCGTTTTAAAAGCCACGCCATGACGACGCTGACGATCATGCCGAAAGTCGCGGCGAGAAAAGCGTACGTGATGCTGTTTTTAAACGAGTTTAAAATCGATTTACGCGAAAAGATGATTTTCCAATAACGCCACGTGATATTGTTTCGGGCGAATACGTCTTTGCCCATGTTCATCGTAACCGACGTGGAAATAACCGTCCAAAACGGAATGACTACGACGAGAATCGCAAAGAGTGTGACGAGGATCGTAACGGGTATTCTCCATCTTCCCAAATCGACGATGGACGGATGCGTCGATTTTCCCGACACGGTGATGTACTCTTTTTTCCCGACGATGAAATTCGACACGTACAAAATTATCAATGCGACCGCCATGAGAAAGACGGCGAGGCAGGTCGCATGCGTGAGGCCTTCGTCGTTTCCGATCTGCACGTAGTCGATGATGCGCGTCGTCACCGTGTATATCTGCCCCGGCGCTCCGATGATCGACGGAATGCCGTAACACGAAGCGGCCGCGACGAATACGAGCAAAGCTGCGGCGATGAGGCTCGGAAGCGCGAGCGGAATCGTGACGGTAAAAAGCGTTTTCAGCGGAGACGCTCCCGATATGCGGGACGCTTCTTCGAGCGAGGGATCCATTTTTTCCATAGCGCGCGAAATCGTGATAAACGCATAAGGATAATAAAACGTCGTCAATACCCATACCATGCCGCCGACCGTATAGATGTTGAACGGATTTTGCGACAGGTGAAAAATTTTTGCGAGGACGACGTTCATCGTGCCGACGGTCGGGTTCAAAAGCCTGAGCCACGCCATCGCTCCGACATAGGGAGGCACCATATAGGTCATGACGAAGACGGTGCGGAATATTTTTTTGCCGTAGAGATTCGTGCGTCCGACAAGCCACGCGAGCGGAAACGAAAGCAATACGCCGAAGACCATCGTGAGCGTCGCCGCAACGAGCGTCGTCTTTAAGCAGGTCCAGTTGAGCGCGTATGAGTAGATGTTTTTAAAGCCTTCGAGCGAAAAACGCCCGTTGATAAACATGGAGCGGACGAGCAGGTAGACGAGCGGCAGCACTTGAAAGATGAGTAGGAATCCGACAATCAAAAAGATGATTACCCATTTGTAATCGAAATACAGTTTTTTTTGACTTTCCAATTTATTTTCCTATAGGATACGGCATTGCAGAAAATATCAATTTTCGAAAATGCCGTATCGGTGCGTGTAAGCACACATGTACATCCGCGAGTTTGCGAAGCAAACTCGTCAGTGAGGCGAAGCCGAACGAAGTTCTCGTCGAAAGCACAGCTTTATCAAGCTTATGCTTTCAACACTCGACATTCAACCTATTTATTTTTTAATCGTGACGTGCTCTTCGAATGCCGTGCGGATCGAATCGCGTTCTTTGTAACATTTTTCCCAATCGATCGGGATCGTCTTTGCGTACACTTCGCTGTTCGGAATGGAATCGTAGGGAACGTAATCGACGTCGCCTCTCACCGAATGCATCCAGCCGTCTACCATGCACTGCTGTCCGTCTTTGCCGAGCAGCCAGTCGGTCACCGCTTCGCACGCTTTGATATTGTTGTTTGCGCACCATTTTTCGTTGACCGTCATAACCGTCGACGGGATGCACAATACTCCGTCTTCGGGGTAGATGACCGCGAGCTTCGAACCTTCTTCCTGCCGTTTTTTCAATACGGATTCTTCGAGTATCATGATCTCTTTGCATTCGCCGGTTTCAAGCTTGGTGAGCGCGACGGAGCCGGATTCGATGGCGACTCGCTGCTTTCCGAGGCCGACAAAATAGTCTTCACCGTACGCGTCGAGGAGGCCGACGATCGAAGCCATAGCCGTACCCGACGTGAGCGGGTTCGACATGGAACTGTAGCCGGTAAGACGCGGATCGGTTGCGAAGTCTTTGAGCGTCACGGGAATTTCTTTTGTGGAATATTTTTCGGGATTGTATGCGAGAACCATCGTGCAGATGCGTACCGGGTACCACGCGCCCTCTTTATCGTATTCGAACGAAAGGGAAGCCGCTTCCGGCGACATATAATTGTGCAGCATGCCGTTTTCTTTCAATTCGAGCGAATAGGCGGGTTCGGCGACCATCATCATATCGCAGCCGAGTTTGCCGCTGTCTTTTTCCGCAGCGATTTTAGCTTGGATTTTTCCGGTGCCGCCGTAAAAGAATTCCGCTTCGAGATTCGGGAATTGCGCTTTGAGCTTTTTGCTTACCGCATCGATGACGTCTTCGTACATCGACGTATAGATGACGATTTTGCCGCTGACGTCGCTTGCGGATGCATTTTTATCGGCTTTTTTACATCCGACGAAGACCAGTGCAAACAATACGAGTACCCCTGCCAACTTTTTCATAAAATCCTCCATAAAAACTTTTGCAGGAAATATCAATTTCCGAAAAAGTTTTTAGTCGTGCGCGTAAGCGCACACGTTCAATAGTCGAGTTTGCAAAATAAAGTCTATCGTATTCATTCGATTTTTATCGAAACGGTACGTATACACGTCTTCTGCAAACATCCAAGCAAACTCGAAATAAAAAGTGTCGGCGATATTTCAGACGACACTTTTTATCATACCTCCATAAAGAGACCGAATTGATGACATATCGATGATGGAATGCCCTTTCGGTTCCGATTAATGCTTTCATTATATCATGAGATTTTCAAAACGCAAGAAAAAAATCGGTATCGATCGTTTCGACGCCGTCCGATAAAATTAAATCGCTATAATTTTCTTGACGCTTCGCTCGCCGCTTAGTACATTTATAGTAAATACTTTTACAGGTGACAGTACATGGGTGAATCGGAAAAGAAAGAAAAAACGAAAAACGAAGCGCCGAACGGTACGACGCCGGGAGGCGAAGCGCACACCGGGGTGACGCCGCCGAAATGCGAAGAAAAGGCAAACGGCGGAAAAGATGCTGCGGACTGCAAATCTGCTGAAAATACCTGCGCCTCCGAAAAATCGGGCGAAACGCCTTCGACGGAAGATTCGGGTAAAGATACGGTTTCGGAGCTTGAAAAGCAAATCGACGCGCTCAAAAAAGAAAACGCCGATTTGAAAGATCAAGTGCTGCGCCGTGCGGCTGATTTCGACAATTACCGCAAGCGTATGCTGAAAGAAAAACAGGACGTATTCGACTACGCGAACGAAAATCTTTTGCACGATCTGCTCGAAAGTCTCGACAATTTCGACCGTACGGTAGACGCTGCGTCGAACGCGAAAGACGTCAAATCGATCGCCGACGGCGTAAAGATGATAAACGCGTCGCTCGTCAAAATGCTCGAAGACAAATACAATCTGTCGAGCTACGGAGCGGTAGGCGATACGTTCAATCCCGACGAACACGAAGCGATCGGCAGCGTGCAGGGAGCTGTTGCCGAACCGGTTTTAAAAGAAGTATATTTAAAGGGATACAAGTTAAAAGACAGAATTATCAGACACGCAAAGGTTATGGTGACAATGCCCGACGGTTCGGTTCAATCGGACGAAAAAGCCGGACAGAAATCCGATTCGAAATAATTGAGGAGATATTGACATGGGAAAAATTATCGGTATTGATTTAGGAACAACGAATTCATGCGTCGCCGTTATGGAAAACGGTGAACCGGTCGTCATTCAGAATTCCGAAGGCGGGAGAACCACTCCGTCCATCGTCGGCTTTACGTCGAAGGGCGATCGCATCGTCGGGCTTCCGGCAAAAAACCAAATGGTGACGAACCCGAAGAATACGGTGTATTCCATTAAGCGCCTCATCGGGCACCGCTTTTCCGAATTGAAGGGAGAAGCGACGAAGCTGCCGTACAAGGTTATCGACCACGGTGAAGACGTAAGAGTCGAAATCGAGCAGAACGGCGAAAAAAAGCAGTACAGCCCGCAGGAGATCAGCGCTTTCATTTTGCAAAAGATGAAAAAGACGGCGGAAGATTACCTCGGTCAGCCGGTGACGGAAGCGGTTATTACGGTGCCCGCGTATTTCAACGACGCGCAGCGCCAGGCGACAAAGGATGCCGGCAAAATCGCAGGTTTGGACGTCAAGCGGATCATCAACGAACCGACCGCAGCTTCTCTCGCTTTCGGTTTCAATAAAGATTCGACGAAAGAAAAGACGATAGCGGTCTACGATTTGGGCGGCGGTACTTTCGATATTTCCATCCTCGAGCTCGGCAACGGCGTTTTCGAAGTCAAATCGACGAACGGCAATACGCAGCTCGGCGGCGACGACTGGGACAGGCGAATCATCAACTGGCTCGTCGACGAGTTTAAAAAAGATACCGGCGGCATCGATCTGTCGAAAGACGCGATGGCGATGCAGCGCCTGCGCGAAGCTGCGGAAAACGCGAAGATTCAGCTTTCGTCGCAGACGACGGCGGACATCAATCTGCCCTTTATCACTGCCGACGCGTCAGGCCCCAAGCACTTGCAAAAGACGCTGACGCGCGCTCAGTTTGAAGCGATGACGGCGGACTTGCTCGACGCGACGAAAGAGCCGTGCAAAAAAGCAATGAGCGATGCGGGCATTACGCCGGATAAAATCGACGAAGTGCTGCTCGTCGGCGGTTCGAGCCGTATGCCCAAAGTGCAGGAAGTCGTCAAAGCGATTTTCGGAAAAGAAGGCAACCGCTCGGTAAACCCCGATGAAGCGGTCGCGGTAGGCGCTGCGATTCAGGGCGGCGTTTTGGGCGGAGACGTCAAAGACGTGCTCCTCCTCGACGTAACGCCGCTTTCGCTCGGTATCGAAACGATGGGCGGCGTCTTTACGAAGCTCATTCCGCGCAATACGACGATCCCGACGAAAAAGAGTCAAATCTTTTCGACGGCGGCCGACGGACAGACGGCGGTATCGATTCACGTACTGCAGGGAGAGCGCGAGATGGCGGCGCAAAACCGCACGCTCGGCAATTTCGACCTCGTCGGTATCCCGGCGGCTCCCCGCGGAGTACCGCAGATCGAAGTCACGTTCGACATCGATGCGAACGGTATCGTTCACGTCAGCGCAAAGGATTTGGGCACGGGCAAAGAACAGCACATCCAAATCACCTCATCGAGCGGTTTGAGCGAAGAGGAAATCAACCGTATGGTAAAAGATGCGGAAGCGAACGCCGCGGCCGATAAAGCCAAACGCGAAAGCGTCGATGCGCGAAACGATGCGGACAGCCTCATCTACGCGACGGAAAAGACGCTCAAAGATTTGGGCGACAAAGTAAACGCTGCGGACAAGCAGGCGATCGATGACGCCGTTGCGGCGCTGAAAAAAGCGCTCGAAGGCGACAACGTCGAAGAGATCAAGTCGAAAACGGAAGCGCTCAAGCAGGCCTCGTATAAAATCGCCGAAGAAGTGTACAAACAGCAAGCCGCACAGCAGCAGGGCGCAGGAAGCCAAGCGCAAAGCGGCGGTGCGGGCACCGATCAGGGCGCCTCGCAGTCGGGCGGTTTCGACAAAGGCAAAGCCGACGATGCCGAATACGAAGTGCACGACGACAAATAAAGCGCATACAGGGCTTCGGCGATGTTGCGAAGCCCGGTATCGAAACGGATATGAGTGCCGCAGGCGTTTTGCCCGGCCTCTCCGTAAGACGTGAAAACACCTCCGTACGATTGCGTCGGAGGTGTTTTTTATGGTATAGTTTTTCGAAGATTGATTTTTGGCAGAAGATATGGCGGAAAAACGTGATTATTACGAAGTGCTCGGTGTCGAAAAAAGCGCTTCTCTCGACGATATTAAAAAGGCGTACCGTAAACTTGCGATAAAATATCATCCCGACAGAAATCCGGGCGATAAGGCGGCCGAAGAAAAATTCAAAGAAGCGACGGAAGCGTACGAAGTGCTTTCCGACGACAAAAAGCGTCCCCTCTACGATCAATACGGTTTTGCAGGCGTCGACGGCGCGGCCTCGGGCGGAGCGCAGTACTCTCACGCGTTTCACGATTTCAGCGACCTTTTCGGCGGCATGGGCGGCGGTTTCGGCGATATATTCGAAAACATTTTCGGCGGCGGATTTTCATCTTCGAGAAGGACTTCCGACGGGCATGCTCAGGGCGCGACGCTCCGCTACGATTTGGAAATTTCATTTAAAGCTGCAGTATTCGGTACGAAAGCCGAAATCCGCTTTACGCACAACGAAGTCTGCGGTACCTGTCACGGCACGGGCGGGGCTGCGGGTTCAAGCCGTAAAACCTGTCCCGCGTGTCAGGGAACAGGGCAGATCCGGCAGAGCGCGGGATTTTTTGCGATGCAGCAAACCTGTCCGACCTGCCGCGGAACCGGCACGGTCATCGACAATCCGTGTCCCGTATGTCACGGCACGGGTTTGCAGGAAAAAAATAAAATGATGACGCTGACGATTCCCGCAGGCGTCGACAACGGCAAGAGAATCGACATACCGCATCAGGGAGACGCGGGACGAAACGGAGGACAGGCGGGAGATTTGATCGTCGTCATCCACGTCGCCGAAGATCGATTTTTCGAGCGTTCGGGGCAGGATCTCTATTGTGCCGTTCCGATTACGATGGCGCAGGCTTGTCTCGGTGCCGAGATAACGATACCGCTCCTCGACGACAAGCGCGTGAGCCTCAAAGTACCTGCCGGAACGTCGAACGGAAAGCTTTTGCGCATCAAAGGCGAAGGTGTGCCGTACACGGGTACTTCCCGCCGCGGAGATCTCTACGTCAAAATTGTCGTGCAAGTGCCTTCCCGCATGAGCGCGCAGCAAAAGGCGCTCCTCGAACAATACCTCTCCCTCGAAAATCCGACGACGTCTCCCTCACTCATTCCGCTCGAATCGCTCAGCCGCTGAAAAACGCCTGCGCTTCGGTGTTTTGCCGAAGCGAAATTCGATTTTAAAAAGGATGCAGTTTTCGCTTCTGTCTTAAAACGGTAATCGATAAAGCGCCGCAGGGCTTACGCATGAGAATCTATATTCCTCAAAAAATAACCATTACCGTAAAAAATCGGCTGCACTCCCGGCAGCAGCCCTGCCGTTCGCCGCGGCAGACCGTGATTGGAATCGGACTGCGCGAACTTTTTTACCAAAAAGTTCGCTTGCCATCGGTCTGAGCGGCTCGGCGGCATTGCCGCTGCCTCGCGTTCCGCCTTTTTTATTTTATATTATGTCTCTTTTCTGTGTATACATTTTTCATGCGTAATCCCTGTAAAGCGCCGTGATTTATCTTTACGCACGAGGTCTATTCGTCTATACTGTACCCGTTTGAGCGGGCGGCAAAAACGCCCTCGAACAATTCATTTTAATAATAATGTATCGCAGAGGTGATTGTATGGGTGAACGAAAAAATTATTTTAATTCGATTCCGTGGCGCGAAGCGCGCTTGCAGCTCGGTCATTGCCGTTCCATGGCGAAAGACGAATTCGATGACGGTGTAAAAGCGCTCAAGGGCAAAAAGATCGTCATCGTCGGCTGCGGCGCTCAGGGTTTGAATCAGGGTTTGTGCCTGCGCGCGAGCGGTCTGGATGTCGCGTATGCGCTTCGTGAAAGCGCCGTGTCGGGAAAACGGCAGAGCTGGAAAAACGCGGTCGAAAACGGTTTTAAAGTCGGCACTTATGCCGAAATGATTCCCTCCGCCGACGTGATCGGAAACCTGACGCCCGACAAACAGCACACGCCGGTTATCACCGAAGTTTTAAAATATGCACGTAAAGGCGTTACGATTTGGTATTCGCACGGATTCAATATCGTCGAAGAAGGCATGCAGATTCCGAAAGAGGATACCGTTATCATGTGTGCGCCGAAGGGGCCGGGCACGGAAGTCTGGCACGAATTTCAGCGCGGTTTCGGCGTGCCCGATCTCATTGCCGTGCATCCCGAAAACGATCCCGCAGGCCGCGGCTGGGCGGAAGCGAAAGCGCTCGCAGTCGCGATGGGCGGCAGTAAAGCCGGCGTTCTCGAATCGTCTTTCGTCGCCGAAGTGAAATCCGATTTGATGGGCGAGCAGACGATTTTGTGCGGCATGCTGCAGGCGGGCACTATCGTGTGCTGGAATAAAATGACGGCGAACGGCATTGCGCCCGGCTATGCGGTGAAATTTCTGCAGCACGGATGGAATTATATTTCGGAAGCGCTCAAGTGGGGCGGCATTACGAATATGATGGATCGCCTGTCGAATCCTGCAAAGATCAAAGCGAACGAACTTTCAAAGCGCTTGAAAACATTGCTGACGCCGCTTTACCGCAAACACATGGACGATATCATCAGCGGCGCGTACAGTTCGACGATGATGAAAGATTGGGACAACGGCGACCGCGATCTGCTTGCGTGGCGGGAGGCGACGGGACGTCTGCCTTTTGAAACGACCGAAGAATCGAACGATGCGATTTCCGAACAGGAGTATTTCGATAAGGGCGTTTTGCTCGTCGCCATGGTAAAGTGCGGCTGCGAACTCGCATTCGAAACGATGGTCGAAGCGGGCATTATGCCGGAAAGCGCGTATTACGAATCGCTGCACGAAGTGCCGCTCATCGCAAACCTCATCGACCGCAAAAAGCTCTACGAAATGAACCGCGTCATCTCCGATACCGCAGAATACGGCTGTGCGCTCTTTGCAAACGCCGCCGTTCCCTTCCTCGAAAAGGAATTCATGCCTTCCGTCGGCATCGACGTGATCGGCAAGGGAATGAACGTTCCCGACGATTCGGTGAGCAACACGGAACTCGTTGCCGTCAACGCAGAGATCCGCAATCACCCGATCGAAAAAGTCGGAAGCCGTCTTCGCGCGTATATGACTTCGATGAAGCCGCTTGCAGAATAATGTGTTTGCGCGGCGCGGCCGACAGGCCGCGCCGCCTCGTAAAAACCCATGAAAAACCGCGTAAAAATAGCAATTGTTGACGATTATATTGTCGGGCGATTATCGCGCTCGGGGCAATTAAGTTCCCGTTTATAAAGCGAAAATCGTACGGAGAAAGGCCATGAAAAAAATAACGATTGCATATTTTTTGCCGCTTTTGCTTTTGGGTGCGGGATGCGCCGTGTCCGCCGAAGGTGCGAAAGAAAGAGGTACCGAACGGCAAAGCGGTGCCGCGACGATCCGCATTGTAAATTGGAATGTCGAAACTTTTTTCGATGCGCATACCGACGGAAGCGAATATGCCGAATTCAAATCGTCAAAATCGAAGTGGGGGAGCGAGCGATATGCCGCCCGGCTCGGACGCTTGTGCGACGTGATAAAAAAACTCAACGCCGACGTATATGTTTTCGAAGAGATAGAAAACGAAGGAGTCGTATACGATATTGCGAATATGCTCGCAGGCGGCGTGTGGGATGCTAAAAAAAATTGGAATTACGCTTCTTTTGCCAAAGCACCCGGCGACGCGCTCGGCTGTGCCGTTCTTTCGCGTTATCCGCTCGGAGCGATGACCGTTCACGCTCTCGATATCCGCACTCATGCGAAACAGCCGCGTATGCGTCCCCTTATCAGTTTGTCGGTGTTTGCCGGTTCCAAACGCCTTGCAGTTTGCATCAATCATTGGAAATCGAAATTGGGCGGTGAAAAAGAAAGCGAAATCTGGCGCGATTGGCAGGCATCCGTCCTTGCCGGATTGCTGACGGAATCGGGCGGGACGGCGTTCGTAGCCTGCGGAGACTTTAACCGCGATATCGGAGAATTCGCGAAGGGTGCGGAAAGCGGCAGCGTCGTTTTATATCGGGCGGGTTTCGGCACCGTGTCCGAAAGCCTTGTCAAATCGCCGTGGCTTTCGGAAAACGCTCGCGCGATGTACAGCTATTATTATAACGGGACGGGAGAACGGATCGATCACTTTTTCATATCGGGAACCGCGGAAGCCGTTTCATTTGCCGCCGAAACGGACGGGCCGTGGGCGGACGAAGAAGGCGTTCCTTTAAGGTATGTGATGTACACGGGACAGGGCTATTCCGATCATCTGCCGATTGCGGCGAGCATACGTTATTGATTGTTGAACGGTGAGTTCCGAAAATATATTGACGGCTTTCGGCGAGAACTCCGTTCGCTCGGTTTTTTACTGTAGAGTTTGCAGCGGTGCTTTATTGTTCGTAACTCGGCTTTGCTCTGTTTGCGATGCGCGTCGGCAGATCGAGAACGGGTGAGTCGCCGGTGTTTTTTATTTCATCTCTGAGATACGGAATGACTGTCTGTTCTTTTATGAGTTCCCAATCGGCCGGCAGCTTTTCCGGTACGCCGAGCATATCGGTCGGAGGGGTATTTCTTAAAAGCATTGTTTTGTACAAGGGCAGGATATGTTCGTTTACTTCTTTGATCGAAGAAAAACCGCCTGCGATACCGAATTGATGTATGTCGAGATTTTGTTTCGCTTTGCGCTCGAGTATGGCGCGCTGGGTTTCCGCGTTTAAAAACCATTCGATAAAATCGTATGCGGCGTTTGCGTGTTTTGCGTGCTTGGAAATGCCGAGCGTAACGAAGGAATCTTCTATCGGGATTTTATTGTTTTCGTAGATCCAGCGGTAGTCGAGCTGTTCCGATTGTTCGGGCGTGAGGCTGAAAAGGGCATCGCTTGTAATATATGCGAACAGCGTGCGCCCCGACGTGACGCGTTTGAAGTTCGGCATGGACAGATATTTATACGCAAAATCCTGTTCGGTTTCGGAAGAAGTGTTTACGGTTTTCGACCAATTTTTGAGATAGGCGATCGCATCGGAAAGTTTGTCGGCGTTCCATGTAAACGACGATTTGTATTCGCGGAACTGCGCGCCTTTCGCTTTTACCGCAAAATAGAGAAAGCTGTTTCCCGCCTGCGGCACGAATCCCATGCGCGAATATGTGCCGTTTTTATGCAATTCGTTGAAAGCGCTTCCCGCTTTTTTTATCTGTTCGATCGACAGCGTATAATTGTCTTCAACCGCAGCCGCGTTTTCCCGAGAAAAGATGACGGCCGGCAGATTGAAGCTCACCGGCAACAGATAATACGCCTGTCTGATTTTTCCCGCTTCGAGAAGAGGAGGGTAGAAAATCGTGGGGGAGAGACCGCCTCCGTCAAATATCGTATCGATAGCTCGAAAATAGCGGCTTGTTTTATCGGTGCGAAGCCACGGCGCGACGACGATATCGGGCGGATTTTTTTCCGTTTTGGAAGTGATCGCTTCCGACGGATTTTTTTTATAGACGAGGACGACTTTTTTTTTGTCGTGCGTATCGTTGAAGAGTTCCCCGTATTCGGTAAATTCGGGGATATTCGTCCATATTGTGATAAGCGTTTCGCGTTTGAGCGAACAGCCCGCAAAAAAGAGGGCAAATAAAAAAAGAAAGCAAACGAGGGGTATGCTTTTTTTATCGCGGCGGGGAGCGGTCGATTCAAAGGGCACGGTACATCTCGTCTGCTGCGGCGTATATGTCGGTATACACCGATTCGATTTTATCTTCATCTATGCTGCTGAATGCGATGCGGAGCGTACGACTGTCGATCGATACGGTACCGATGCCTTTTTCCGATAACAATTTTTTGCGCAAGGTTTCCGCATCGATGCCGTTGAGGCGTAAGCTCATAAAATAGCCCGAATTGAACGGCAGCGTTTCGATTGCGTGCGACTTGTGAGAATCCACGAAACGCCTTACGGCGCGGTAACGCGCTTCGAGAATTTTCCGAAATGCGATTTTTTGCGCTTCGTTTTCTGGGTCGGCATAGGAGTGCATGAGCAGCGACTGAGAAGGAGTTGCGCTGCACGAAACGGAAGAACGTATGACACCCATGAGTTTTTTTACAAGCGCATCGCAGTGGTCGTCGTTGAAACTTTTGGAAGCGAAAGTAACGAAGCCGCAGCGGAACCCCCACGCAAAATCTTCTTTCGTCGGCCCGTCGATTTTTACTGCGAGTACGTTTTCGTGGATGTCCGCGATGTGGGCAAAGAGCGATTGCTCTTCGATATCGTTTTCATAGTTGAGTCCGAAGTACGCATCGTCGCATATGATTAATAATTTTGCGCCGCCGGAAGCCGCCTCCCGTATGATACGGCAGATTTCTGCGACTTCGTTTTTTGTCGGGCTGTAACCGGACGGATTTTGCGGAAAATTCAAGAGAAGCCGTACCGAACCGCGGGCGGCCGCTTCTTTTTTGACTGCATTTTCGAGCGCCGTCATATCGATTTTTTTTCCGTCAAAAAAATTGAATCGATGCAGTTCCGCCCCTCGCCGCGCTTCGGTGATGAGCGCATAGTTGTCCCATGACGGATCCGGCGCAACCAGCGGTTTCGCCTCGTCTATAAACAGGTCTGCGATATAGGAAATGCCTGCGGTAAGTCCCGGTACGACGACGGGAAGCGATATCTTTTTCGTTTTTAAAAGCGGGTTTTTATCGATTATCTGTTTTTGCCAAATCGTGCGAAATTCTTTTTGTCCCGCCGTCGGCGCGTACGCGACGAGGGAACGCGCATCGAAGGACGGAACGCTTTTTTGAACGGACGGAAGAATCGCCGGTATTCCGTGAATGATCGTCATGCCGATCGTCCCGTTCGCTTTGGAGGCGCCCTTTTTCGCTTCTTCGCTCTGTGCGATTATCCCTTTCGGAAAATACATCCTCAAGCCTTCTTCGGAAAGCAATGCGCCGGCGACGGAATCTGCCAATCGTTCGTTTAATTCTTGTGCTAAAGGGTTCAACATGATAAAATAGATTATTCTGAAATACGGTGAGATTGTCAATTATAATAATGTATGCAGGCTTTGAGGTTGTCAGATGGAAAAACACAGTGCGGGCGAAGCAGAACTCGCAGCAAGCCGCGCCCTTATCGAATCGTGCCGTACGGAAGCCCATAAGCGTCTTATCGGTCAGGATGTGCTGTTCGACGGTATTATGACGGCTTTTATCGCAGGCGGACACGTGCTGCTCGAAGGCGTGCCCGGACTTGCAAAGACGCTCGCCGTCAAAACCTTTGCGCAAATTTCGGGATTGGATTTTAAACGCATTCAATTTACGCCCGACTTGCTTCCCGCCGATGTTTCCGGCACGCTTATCTATGAGCAGGGAAAGGGCACTTTTTCCGTGCGCAAGGGGCCGGTGTTTGCGAACGTCGTGCTCGCCGACGAGATAAATCGCGCAAGTGCGAAAGTGCAGTCCGCCATGCTCGAAGCGATGGAAGAGCGGCAAGTGACGATCGGCGAAACGTCGTATGCGCTGCCTGAACCGTTTTTCGTACTCGCGACGCAAAACCCTATCGAACAGGAAGGTACGTACAATTTACCCGAAGCGGAGCTCGATCGCTTTTTGCTGAAGATCGTCGTGCCCTATCCGAAAGCCGAAGAGGAGTTCGCGGTCGTGAAGACGGGAGGTACGGCTTCTTCCGTTCCCGTTCGGAAAATTTTGAGTTCGAGCGATATCGCCGCGCTTCGAAAATTGCTTTCGAAAATCGTGTGCGACGATGCGCTTATCGAATACATCGTTTCGCTTATATCGGTGACTCGTCCTTCTCCCGATAAAAAAGCGTCCGAACACGACATTACGCGCTATATCGCATTCGGCGCTTCTCCGCGCGCAGGGATCGCGCTTTTACAGTGTGCAAAAGCGGCCGCGCTCTTTCAAGGGCGGTCGTTTGTGCTGCCCGAAGACGTCAAGCTTGCGGCTCCCGCCGTTATGCGTCACCGTCTCGTGCTATCCTACGAAGCCGCAGCGGATTCCGTCACCGCCGATGAAATCATTTCCCGCATCCTCGATTTCGTTCCGGTTCCCTAGCGATGAAACACCTGCTCGCCGTCAACAGAGAAACGCTCGCAAAACAGGCGGCGCTGCTCCGTCTTACCGCCGCCTCTCTCGCCGCCGGTTTTAAAACCGGCTCTTTCCGTTCGCTGTTCCGCGGACAGGGAATCGAATTCAGCGGCGTGCGTGAATATCTTCGCGGCGACGACGTGCGCGCCATCGACTGGAACGTTACCGCGCGCATGGGAAAGCCCTACGTAAAGCTTTTTGAAGAAGAGAGAGAACTTCAGATCTTTATCGTTGTCGATCGTTCCCGCTCGATGTTTTCCGGCACGGGGAGCAAAACGCGCTACCGTACCGCAGCCGAAGCGGCCTCTCTCGTCGCGATGGCGGCCGAGATAAACGCGAGCGGTATCGGCGCCGTTTTTTTCGACGGCGACATACAATTTTCATGCGCTCCCGAAAGCGGTCGGAAGCGGACGATGCTTTTGCTTGCGCGTCTCGATGAAGTCGACGAATACGGCGTCGCCGGTTCCGCACTCAAAAGCGCGCTCACGGGTGCGGGGAAATTATTAAAAAAAAGATCGCTCGTCTTTGTCTTTTCCGATTTTCGGACGACAGGATGGATTACATCGCTCGCTTCTCTCGCACAAAAAAACGACGTCATTGCGGTGCGTATAATCGACGAAAGCGATAATGAATTGCCGGAAATCGGGACGGTGCCCTTTATCGACGGCGAAACGGGTACGCGCCTCGTGCTTCCGTCTTCTTCGTCAGCCTTTCGAAATGCGTGGAGAAACGATAACCGCCGGAGAGTCGCGCACTGGCAGGAATCCTGTATCCGTCACGGCGCCGTTCCGCTTACGCTTTCAACCGACGATGAGGTCGTCCGCGTCCTTTCGAATTTTTTTTCGTATAAGGGGCGGGGACAATGAAAAAATTATTAATTCTTTTTTGCATTACGATATGTGTGTGTGCCGTCGGTTTTACCGAAGACGATACGACGCAGGTCGTCATGCCGAAAACGATCTATGTCGGCGACAGGGCCGAACTCAGCTACACATTCCGCTCCGCAGTCGATTTTTTTGCGGATATGAACGATAGCATTCTCTCACGAAAAATCCCGCTGAAGTCGCTTCCTTTTGAGACGGATACCGACGATTATACGATATTGGACGCGTCGCTTGAGCGGAACGGTCTTCTTTATACGTTTCGGCTTTTTTTTATCCCGTGGAATACCGGCTCCATCGATTTTCCGATGTTCGATATTTCCGCCGCCGTATACGGAGGCGCGGCGGCTCCCTTTATCATCGATGTACAGAGCGTCGAAGTTTCGTCGATTCTGCAGGATCAGGACGAAGCTCAGCTGCGCGCAAGTATGGGACCGCTCCTGCTTCCCGGCACGATGTATGCGCTTTATTTTGCGGCTCTCCTTTCGGTTATCCTTTTGATCGTAATCTTCAGACTCGTCGTAAAACGAGAGTCCGTGCGCGATGCGTATAAGACGTGGAAACTTCTTCGGCTGTATGCCAAAAACGCAAAAGAATTATACCGCAGCTTAAAACGGCTCGAACGTGCCGGGCAAAAAATCGACGATGCTGAATTCTGTACGGAGCTGCAGCAGCTTATCAGGCGCTACCTCGATTTCCGCTTCGGTTATCGATTCAGTGCCGTTTCGAGCCCCGCGATCATGGATACGTTTGAAAAGATTATGGCGGACGCGATGTCCGAAAAAACCCAATCCGGTGCCATGTCGCTTGCGGCGGTTTTGCGCCGTACCGATTACGTGCGTTATGCCCGCGGTTCCATCGATTCGAAAAAGGAACCTGCCGAAGAGTTTGCGGCGGATCTTAAGGCGGACGAACGCTCGTCCCTTATCAGAATCGTGCGCGATGCCGTCGAACGCTTCGAGGGAGACAATTGAAATGAGTGTATTGAAATTGATAATCGTCGATTTTAACCGGAGCGCCGCCTATGCCTGATTTCCGGAATCCCGCGGCATTTTTTTTACTGCTCTTTATTCCCGCTCTTTTTATATTGCGGGCGCTGGGAGTGTTTACTCGAATCGCGTTTCCGGCGACGCTTGCCGATTGGGGCGGAAAAACGTTCGAGTGGAAAGGGCGGCTGCGCAGTTTCGCTTCTCATGTTTCCCGCGTTTTCATTGTTGCGGCGTTCATCCTTGTCGTCGCCGCTCTCGCCGATCCGGTCTCTTATCGTCAGGAGCGCGTGTATACGTCGCGAGGGGCGGATATCCTTTTTGTCGTGGACACGAGTCCTTCCATGGCGGTAAAGGATATCGCAAATATGAGACGTCTCGATGCGGCGCGCCGTGCGATACATACGCTTTCTTCGGACAGCGGCGGTACCTCCTTCGGGCTTGTCGCTATGGCGACCGAAGCCGCAATCGTCGTACCTCCCACGACCGACCGTTCCGTGTTTTTTTCGCGGCTCGATTCCCTTGCGATCGGGAGTCTCGGCGACGGTACCGCAATCGGTACGGGATTGAGTACGGCGGTCTATCACCTTTCTTCTTCCGCCGCTCCTAAAAAATGCATCGTCCTCGTTACCGACGGAGAAAATAACGCCGGTTCGATTCATCCCGAAACTGCAGCCGAACTTGCGGAAAAAAATCATATCGCCGTCTATACGCTCGGTATAGGTACGAGGGGGGCGGCGCCGCTCGACTACGTCGATCCGAAAACGGGGCGCGTGTATTCGGGGTATCTTCAATCGGATTTCGATTCCGCTCCGCTCGAACGCATCGCTTCGATTTCCGGCGGAAAATATTACGGTGTGCAGACGATCGGCGATTTGGCGAACGTGCTTTCGTCGATCGGCAGGGAAATGAACGTCGTGCAGAGCTATCACTTGCGTACCGAAAGCGTCCGCTATTACGACAGATTTATCGTTGCTGCGGTAATTTTATTTGCGTTTGTGTTGTTTATATGCAGGGTTTATCTGCAGGAGCTCATTTGATATGGTAATTTCCTGTGAACGTCCCCATGCCCTTTTTTCTCTTGCATTGATCGTGCCGGTAGTGCTTGCCGAAATGCGCCGATACCGCGGAATTGTCGCGTATTCGAAGCGGATAGTCTCCGTCGATACAAATCTTCAAGGTGTAAAACGCATGCTGAATCTTTCACGCACGCTCGTCGTTCGGACGCTGCTCAGATGTTTTGCATGGATTATGCTGGTTTTTGCCTATGCGGGATTTTCATGGGGTACTTACGAAGTTCCGGTACAAAAAAGCGGAAGCGCCGTTTCGTTCGTGTTCGATATTTCATACAGCATGACGGCGGACGATGCGCCGGGAGGATTGACGCGGCTCAAAGCGGCAGCGCGCTATGCGGATATGCTGTTATCGCGTATGGAAGGCGTATCCGTTTCGGTCGTTTTGGCAAAGGGCGACGGTATCATCGTCGTTCCGCTTACGGAAGACAGGGCGATCGTGCGCTCTCTTTTGGAAACGCTTTCACCGAATCTCATGAGCGCTGCCGGCTCGTCGCTCGGCAAAGGCATTGAAGCCGCGTTCCGTTCCTTTCCGCCGGACTCGGCACAGGCCGAGCGTATTTGGGTTTTTACGGACGGAGATGAAACCGACGGACAGCTTGCCGTTTCTCTCGAATCCTGCGTAAAAGGAGGAGTGCACGTTTCGCTCGTCGGATTCGGAGGAGAGCAGGGCGTTGAAATAAGCGCCGGCGACGGGAAGACGAAAGTGACGACTTTTCTTCGCTCGGAGCAGATGAAAAAAGCCGCCGAGCAGGCATCGCTTTACGCGCGGCGTTATAATTCTGCAGCGGCGGTGCGGTATATCGATGCGACGGAAGCGGGATCGGCTCTCGAACTGCTGAAGCCGCTTCGAAACGAAAGAGCGATTACCGTTTCATACGAAGCGAAACCCGTCGAGCGGTATACTCTTTTTTTAATTTTTGCGATAGCGGCATTCGTGTTGAGTTTTGCCGTGACGGAATTCGATTTTGAAAATTATCGCAGACTCTTTCATAAAAATCAGGCGGCTGCCGTTTTGCTTTGCGCATCTTCGCTCTTGTTCGTTTCGTGTACCGACCGGATCGTAAATGCGAAAGAAACTGCGGTAAGTTCTTGGGCGTGGTATCAAAAAAAATATCGAAGCGCGATTGCAGGCTTTTTGCGTGTCGGAGAAAGAGCTGCCGAAAACGGAGACGCGCTTTCGGAACAATACGCACGGTATAATTTGGCTGCGACTTATATCATGCAGAACGAGTATGCGGCTTCTCTTTCCTGTTTGAAAGATATTTCGCCGATATCTCCTCCGCAAGTGCGTTTTGCAGCCTATTACAATAAGGGAATTATCGCATATCGGAGCGGTGATTATACCGAAGCTGCGGCATGCTTTCGGGAAGCGCTGAAGATCGACGGTACAAAAACGGCGGCAAAAGAAAATCTTGAAATTGCGTGTCGGCAGCAGGCCGTCAAAGAAGCGCACGAAAAGGAAACAGAACTCGTGCCGCTTGCGGAAGATACGGATGCGATCAGTGCCGTTGAAAGCGCGATATACCAACGGATACGGGAGAACGATCAAAAACAATGGAAAAACAGCGAACATACGGCAGAATCGAATTCTTCCGTCGATTATTAATTTTATCAATATTTCAGCCGGCGTGCAAAACGGCAGTTGCGGTATTGTTTTTATTGATTTTTATCGATAACCGTTTTCTCCGCGCTCAAACGTCGACCGATCTGCAAAAACTCCGCGTAACGCCCCCCGTCGGTGCGCTCTATTCGGGACGCGAATATATGTTTTCTCTCGTTATCCCCGACGTAAAACCGTCTTCCGTACAAGCCGATACTCCGGAAGTGCCCTCCGGCGTCAGCGTCGTGTCGATGCGCAGGACCGACTATACCGAAGTCGGTATGCAAACGGGAACCGAAGTCGATATTTGGCTTTCGTTCCGCGACGCGCGCATTTATACGCTTCCTCCTCTGCGCGTGCGCATCAAAGGGCGTCTGTATGAGATTCCGTTTGCCGATGTCAATATCGAACAGAATCCCGCTTCGACTTCTCCGCGCCTGATTATTAAATTTGCAAACGGTACGGAGGTATCCGACAATGCGGCAAACGATGAGCCGCTGTTTACGGTGCCTGCCGGTGAAAAAATTTTATTTACGCTGTATCTGCAATATGCCGTACAAGTCATACGCTTTTCGTGGCAGGCTCCGAAAGACGCTCTTTTAACGGAGCTGTGGCGATATGAAATCAATGACAGTGCTGCGCGATCTTCTCTGTTTACGGCGGATCCCATTCCCGTAGCGCTCTTCGAATGGCAGCCGCTCGTAAGCGGAACTACCGCGCTTCCCGACATTGAGCTCAGTACAAGCGCATACAGCGGCGCACGCGTAAAGCTGTCGCTTCCTGCTGCCGTAATCCGCGTTGTACCCGCGATTTCCGCCCCTCCCGATGAAAGCGACAGCAATGAAAGTTATTTTTCCTATGCGTTTTCCGAAGTCGATAATCCCGAAAGTGAAAATACCGTTCGTGCGGTTTCCGAAGCCGATTGTGAAACGCTTGCACTGCTTCGGAGCGCCGAGCGGCACGCTTTTTTCCCGTGGAAAGCGGTATCCGCCCGCCGCGCATTTGAAGCGAAGCTGGGGATCACGTCGGGCAAAGCGGAGCCGAAAACCGCCGTATGCACGCTTTTTGCAGTCTGCGCCGGAGTGCTCGCCTTGTTATGTATCGTATTGTTTGCGGCAAAAAAACGCGCTTTCGCATATACGGTTTTATGCGGTTTTTGCATCGTCCTTGCGTTTGCCGTCGCTTCGACAATACGCCTTTCGGCCGTATACGGTATTTTTAAGGGAGGAGAAATACGGCTCGTTCCGGATGAATCGTCCGGCTTCGTTTCTCCGATCGGAAGCGGTGAGCGGGTACGCATCGAAGAAACGGCGGGAAAATGGATGTATATCCAATACGGTACGACCGGCGGATGGGTAATTTCATCGTCGGTTGCTCCGATACGGTAGTTGATTAATAATTAATAATTGATAATGCGGGGGGGCTTATGGATTTCGGTGCGGTGCTCGATGAATGGGATAAAATGCAAAAAGCAGCGAAGCGGAAGGGACACGGAGGAAATTCCGTTTCGGGAAAAAAAGCGAACGCGCCGGAAAAAGGCAAAGAGTCTTCCGATTGTTCGGGAGAAGAAAACGGTTTTTCGAAACGGATCGATCCGCAGGAAGCGTGGCTTCGCCGCTACGGCGTCGTCGATAAAGATAAGATCGCATCTTTGGAAGCGGAACGCAATCGCGAACGTTCGCAGCTCTACATAAAAAAAATTCCGGTCGAAGCGAAAATCGATTTGCACGGGCTGACGCGGGAGGAAGCGAGGAGCAGGCTTTCGATTTTTGTCGGCGACTGTGTAAAACGCGGGCTTCGCAAAATCCTCATCGTGCACGGAAAAGGAATTCATACGACCGGAAGCGATCCCGTGCTCGGAGAAGAGGTAAGAAAATTTATCGAACAGGATAGACGCTGCGGCCGCTCCGGTCATCCCGATCGGCGTATGGGAGGCAGCGGCGCTACGTGGGTATTTTTGAAAAATTGAATTTTCCTCCGTGTGTACGGGCGGCAGGCACTTGTAACATTTGGCCGAAACGGCTATTTTATAGCTGATGAATCAGGATTTGTATGCGGTGCTCGGAGTTTCGAAAACGGCAAGCACCGATGAAATTAAAAAAGCGTACCGCACACTCGCATTCAAATATCACCCCGACAGAAATCCGGGAGATAAGGCAGCCGAAGAAAAATTCAAAGCGATAAACGCCGCCTACGATGTGCTCGGAGACGAAACGAAGCGTTCGCAGTACGACCGCTTCGGACAAGCGGAAACTGCGTACGAACGTCAGCAAGACGCACAGTATGCGTACGATTCCTACGGCGGCACCCGCTTCAGCGACGAAGACATGTTTTGGCAGTGGTTCGGCAGCAATTACGAAAGCAGGCAAAACGGCGAGCGGCGCTATACCTATACGTGGACAAACGAAAAGAGACGGGATACGCGAGAAGCGCTCCGCTCTCAGCTTTATTCGAAATTGGGTCAAGCGTTTTTCGGCATAATCGCAAGCAGCATATTCGGCTTTTTTCCGCTCTTCGGAATTTTATGCCTCTTTGTAACTGTCAGCGGCGTCGTCGGTGCGGTAAAATCCGCGATCGCGCTTATTAAATTGGGAAGGCAAAAATAGACGTGAATGCACGCCGTCGAAACGCGCTTCAGCGTTGGCGGAAGATGATTCGGCCGCGGTTCAAATCGTACGGAGAAAGCGCGACTTTTACCGTATCGCCCGGCACGATTCTGATATAGTGCTTTCGCATTTTTCCGGACAGCGTCGCAAGGATGAGATGTCCGTTTTGCAATTCGATTCTGAACGTCGTATTGGGGAGCGCTTCTTTTACGACGCCTTCCACTTCGATAGCTTCTTCTTTTGCCACAGTTCCTCCGCTGCGTACCCGAATAAAAAAAATCGCGAGTTTTCAAATGAAAACGCGAAGTTAAATTGGACGGCGCTGCTTCAGACGTTCAATTTAACCTTGTTTTTATTCCGGTTTGGTCGTATACTGTTCAGTATGTATAAAATCTCCGCGCTTGTCAACACGGGCGCGGATTCATTGTACGGAGTTCATCGATTATGGATAAAAAATTTCTTGAAAGTATGAAAAAAGATTTGCTCGCGCGCCGGCAGACTATTCTTACCTCGCTTGCGGAACAGAGCGACGATATGAAAAAATTGGTAAAAACCGTCGCTGCGGGCGACGTTATAGATGTTGCCTCAGATGCGATCGATCGCACGCTGCTCGATTCGCTCGGTTCTCAGGATGCCGCACGCCTGCAGCTTGTCGACAACGCTCTTGACCGCATCCGACAGGGAAGATACGGAAAGTGCGTTAAATGCGGCAAAGATATTCCGCAGCAGCGTTTAAAGGCGCTGCCGTATGCGCTTATGTGTGTAAACTGCGCATCCGAAGAAGAACGCAAGCGCCGCTGAATGCGTGACGCTCCGCTGCCGTCCGCCGCTTATTCGTGCGGATGGTTAATACCCCCGCACTTTGCATTTTTTTCAAGCGTCGCAATATATTTCGAGTTTGTCGGGTAAACTCGGTAGTTGGATCCTACGCTTCTTTTCCGTGTATACATTGCCTGCACGGTTGTCTCGCTTTCGTTTTGTCCCGCAGTATTGCTCTTTGCTGAAAATCTTTTCAAAAAACTCCGAAATCGCAATATCTTAGCGATATATATTACTGAAGTATTATCAGGATAACCGCACCGGAAATTGTATTCCTAAAAAATAGTGTATAACGTAAAAAATCGGCTGCACTCCCGGCAGCAGCCCTGCCGTTTGCGCGGGGAACTTCGCGCTCCGCGCTCGTTGCAAGTGCCGCGGCAGACCGTAATCGGAATCGGACTGCGCAATCTCTTTTTACAAAGAGATTGCTTGCCATTCCTTGTAGTACGGCATTGCAGAAAATGTCGATTTTCGAAAATGCCGCACTCGTGCGCGAAAGCGCACACGTATATACACAAGTTTGCCTCGCAAACTTGCAGTTAAACGGGACGCGCTATTTTAGCGTTCCGTTTAAACTCGGTCAGAGCGGCTCGGCGGCAGTTCCGCTGCCTCGCGTTCCGCCTTTCTTATGTAAGTATGCGCTTCTTTTCTAAGTATCCATTTCCGGTGCGGTTATCCCGGAGGTCGATAAAAAGCATCGGCTGAAATAGCGCCTCCGCTTTTTATCTCGAGTTTGCGTTGCAAACTCGACTATTGAACGTGTGCGCTCGCGCGCACAGAAAAAACTTTTCGGAAGTTGCAACTTCCTGCAAAAGTTTTTTGAGAGGTATTATGGCAACATACAATCGTCGGTATAAAGATTCGGTCTTCGTCGATTTTTTCGGCGAAGATAAAAACGCGAAAGCGAACTTCCTCGCTCTCTACAACGCATTGCATGGAACAGAACTTGACGCATCGGCGGAACTCGAACCGCTCCGTCTCGAACAGGTGATGTACATGGCTTTCCGCAACGACGTCGCCTGTCTCGTCGACGGGAAAATCATCGCTCTCGTAGAACATCAAGCTACAATCAACGCGAACATGCCGCTGCGATTTTTACAGTACACCGCACGCCTCTATGAACGTATCCAAAATCCACGCGACCGCTATCTCCGCAGGTTGAAAAAGATTCCGACGCCGGAGTTCTACGTGTTCTACAACGGAGAAGATGATTATCCTAAAACAGCGACGTTACGCCTCTCCGACGCCTTTATGACAGCGCCTGAAAAACCTGCTCTCGAAGTCGTTGTCAGTGTGACGAATATCAATTATACTAAAGGCAGTAAAATACTAAGTGCGTGCAAACCGCTGAAAGAGTACACGCTGTTCGTAGATGCCGTGAGAAGACACACAAAGCTCGACAGTGAAAACGGTTTTCAGAACGCGATCAAAGAGTGCGTACGAAACGACATCTTACGGGAATACTTACAGCGAAAAAGCCGGGAGGTGATGAATATGTTAATAGCCGAATACGATTATGACGTGGATATCGCTGTGCAGCGGGAGGAAGCATTACAAGAAGGCGAAGCGAAAGGCCTTTCTGAAGGTTTACATCAAAAAGCGCTTGAAACGGCGAAGCTCATGCGAACGCACAACTATCCGATTGCCGAAATCTGCACGATGACCGGCCTTTCTGCTGAAGAAGTTGAAAATCTTTCAGAATGAGTAGGAATGAACATGTTAATTGCCGAATACGATTACGATGTCGACATTGCCGTACAACGGGAAGAAGAAAGAGAAATTGCACTGAAAGAAGGCATCGCACAGGGAAAACAGGAGGGCATTTCCGAAGGCTCATATCAAAAAGCACTTGAAACGGCTCAAATCTTAAAACAGCTAGGCGATCCCATACAAAAGATTGCCCAAGCGACCGGCCTCACCGAAAAAAAAAATCGAACAGCTGTAAACCGAACCTTCTCCCGCGGCAACAATTCGTCGTACCTCCGATCCGGTGCAACCGCTCTGAAAACAATCGCATTTTCAAAGTTACCTCTAAAAACTGCGGTTTTTAGAGGTTCCAATAATTAATAAAATGAAAATATCACGTGTCCTCGATAAATAATTAATAAACGTTGTGAAAAGCGATGAAATATGTTATAATAATCATAAGATGGCGGAAGTGTTCGACATCGGAAGACGTGCATCCTACAAAAGTTTTCAGAGGAGGTTTATGATGACTGTAAACAAGATGACCCCTGTACATCCGTATAGGGGGGGGCGGTAAAACCCTTTTAAAAAAGATACCGATTGCAGCAACGGGCGCTTTGCTTTTTGCCGCAGCGCTCGTTTTTACCGCCTGCCCGAATAACGCGGGCGGAGGCACGCCGCCCGTGCAAATGTACAAGGTAGAGCTTGACCACACTATAGGCGGCAATGTAAAAGTAACGCCTGCACTGCCTGAAGACGGCATGGCAGCCGAAAACACCGAGCTTACCTTTACGGCAGATCCGCTCGGAGGCTACAGGCTTGAAAAATGGGAGCTTGACGGCACAGAAGTAAACGGCACAGCGCTTACCTACACGCTCAAAGTTACGGCAAACGCACAGGTTTTTGTATTCTTTAAACGGAACAGCGCGCCGCCTCCTGCCATGCACACGGTAACGCTTACCGAGCCGGAGCACGGCAGTGTAGATACTGTTCCGGTAATCCCGCCCGGCCATCACAAAGTGCCCGAAGGCACCGAACTTATCTTTAGGGCAGAACCGGATGCAGGCTATGCGGTAGACAAGTGGACGGTTTCGTCGGGCTCATTTTTGGCAGGCGGCACCGACGGAAGCACGAGCGCGACGCTCAAAATCACCGAAGCCGTTACCGTAACCGTAACCTTTAAGCAGGTACTATGTAAAATCGATTTCGGCGTGGACGGCGGACACGGTACGCTCAAGGCGGAAGTTGACGGCGCCGAAATCACTTCGGGCGATACGGTCGAACAGGGTAAAACCGTAACCCTTACCGCAGAGGCCGACCCGAACTACGCGGTCGAAAAATGGACAAACAACGGCACAGTCATTACAGGAGCGGGAACAAACACAACCTACAACCACACGGTAACGGCGGATGCAAACATCAAAGTAAAGTTCAAATATTCGGGACCCGCCTTAGCGGTAAATCAGCAAACCTTTACGGGTACGGTGGGCGACACGCTTCCCGTTTATAAACTCGTAACGGCAGGCTCGGGCGACTACACGGCAACGCCTGAAAACCCCTCCGTCATAAGCGTAAACCTTAACAACGCGACGGGCAACGTAACCGTGCAGTGCACGGGCGAAGGAAGTTCGCGCATAAAGGTAAAAGACAATATGAGCGGGCAGGAAGCGTATTCGGGTACCGTTACCGTACAAGCCCTTGTTACCGTCCCTGACGATTTTACCGCAGGCGGCATCCACTACCGGGTTGTCGATAAGACGAATAAACACGTGCATATCAACTATAACTACGACGACGATTTTGGAGCGACTGTGCACATTCCGGCAACGGTTGTCTTTAACGGCGAAACCTATGCGATAACCGGCTGTACCAAATACTGCTTGGAGCTTGAGTTTTGGCAGACAGCGGCGTTTACGGTGGACAGCGCAAGCGCTTTTTTAAGCGCGGAAAACGGAGTGCTGTTTAACAAGGATAAAACCCGCCTTATAAAGTACCCCACAAAAAAAACGGATACCTCTTACACGGTGCCCGACTCGGTAAAAATCATAGGAACCAGTGCCTTTTACGAGATTCACTATAATCTTACAACGCTGAACTTACCCGAAGGCAAAGCGCTTACAACAATCGAGGATAATGGTATTTATGGCTGCACGCGGCTTGCAAATGTCAACATTCCGTCCACGCTGCGGAATTTGGGGGTGGGCTTTCTTTTCGGGAGTAAGATAACGAGTGCGGTTATCCCCGAAGGTGTCAAGTCTCTGGAATTTGCAAGCTTTTCATGGTGCCCCAATCTTACGCGTGTGGAATTTCCGGCAAGCTTTAAAAAATCTTCAGATGTTATTCTTTACGGCTGCGAGGCTTTAACCGAAGTTACGTGCAAAGCGCTAACACCGCCGTCAGTGCGGGGTTTTCATAACGACACACCGCTTGCAAGCTGCACGCTCAAAGTGCCCGCTGCCTCGATCAGCGCCTACGAAAATGCCCCCATTTGGAAAAACTTCAAAAAGCCGTTTGTGGGGTTTTAGAAATTAGTAATGCGCTAACGGATAATTGGTAATTGTTTGAAAAACTGTACGTCCCTGTACAGTTTTTCAACTCGAGTTTGCTTTGCAAACTCGCAAGACCTGCGGCTTTTCCGCATCCGTGCCGGGGATATACGGGGCAAACGCCTCGCTTCCGGCACCTCTCTCGCCGCCGGTTTTATACACCATTTCCGTTTATCCGCTAAGCTCAAGAATGTACGTCCGTGTACATTCTTGAGTACCTTTCCCGGCGTCGTGGCGGAAAAATAATTGCAAAAACTTTTCCCTTTTGTTCCTGTTTTTGTACCGTTTGCGCCTATAGTAAAAGCGGAGGTACGATAAAAAGCGCCGTCTGAAATATCGCCGCCGCTTTTTATCTCGAGTTTGCTTTGCAAACTCGAGTATTGAACGTGTGCGCGCACGCGCACGACTAAAAACTTTTTCGGAAGTTGCAACTCCCTGCAAAAGTTTTTATGGGAGGTATGTATGAGAAAAAGTTTTGACGACTTAACCATCGGCGATGACTTTATGTTTTGTAAAATCATGCAGGACGAAGGTATTTGTAAAGAGTTTCTCGAAATGGTCTTGGCAGATAAAATCGGGAAAATCACCTATCTGTCGTCCCAAGATGCCGTCTTTACCGGCTCGGAATCCAAATCAGTACGCCTCGATCTGCTTGTAAAGGACGAAGCCGGCAAATCTTACGACATCGAAATGCAAGTGGCGAACGAACATAATATCCCCAAGCGTATGCGTTATTATCAGGCAGCAATCGACATCGCATTCTTAGACAAGGGTACTCACTACAAAGCCTTGAACGACAGCTATATTATTTTCGTTTGTCTTTTCGACGCTATCGGGAAAGGCAAGCCGCTCTACACATTTGAAAATATATGCCTTGAAGACCGGCAAATACCCTTACAAGACGGGACAAAAAAGGTTATAATCAATGCGGAAGCATTTAGAAAAGCTGAAAACAAAGAACTGAGAAGTTTTTTGGAGTACGTTAAAACCGGAACGGTGAATACGGAGTATACCGGGAGGATAGAAACGATGATACAGGCAGTAAAACACAACGAACAGGCACGCAAAGAATACCGCTTTATGTCGGGCTTTGAGATGGACGCACGAGAAGAAGGCATACAACAGGGTATACAACAAGGTAAATCCCTCGGTCTTGCTGAAGGTTCCCGTCAAGCAAAGCTCGAAACGGCGCGGATTTTAAAACATCTCGGCGATTCCGTAAAAAAGATAATGCAGGCGACCGGCCTCACCCAAGAAGAAGTGGAATCGATTAATTAATTGATAATGGATAATTGGTAATCGCCTGCTTAATTACAAATTACACATTACCAATTATTTATTCAGCCTAAATTTTCCTGTGCTTTATAAAGCCCGTATCCAAAAACAGAACTTCCGTATAGCCCGCTTTTTTTGCCGCCGCTTCGGCTCTGTCGAACGCGCAGTCGATGTCTTCCGCTCGGTGCGCATCGGAGTTTATCATAACGGGAACGCCCGAAGCATAGAGCAGCGAAAGAAAATCCGCGGACGGATAGACGTCGTCGATCGCGCCGCGGGCAATGCCGCCCGTGTTGATTTCGGCGATAACGCCCGAATGTTTTGCCGAATTCGCCGTCGCGACGAGTTCGCTGCGGTACCAGCTTTCGCTTTCGTCGAAAAAATGCAGGATGCCGTTGCGCTTTCTGATAACGTCGGGATGTCCCCAGATGAGAAAATCGCCCTTTTGCAGCATTTCGCGCTGCAGTGCAAAATACATGCACACCGCTTCTTTCGCGTTTCCTTTAAAAAAACGTTCGAGTCCCTCTTTGACTTTTTCGGTTTTATCGTCGACGGAAAAAGTGCCGTTTTCCGTTATGAGATAGTGCACCGAGCCGATGAGATAGTCCGGCTGAAAAGCGGCATAATCGCTCATGCGCGGAATCGAAAGCCCGGGCATATATTCGACTTCAAAACCGAGCAAAATCTGCATGCGTCCCTCGTATGCTTTTGCCGCGTTCCGCACCGTGCTTACATAATTGTTAAATTCGCGCGGCGCTATGTGGCAGTCGCCCGCAAAGGGGTACATGCTGTGGCTTGAAAATCCGATTATGTCGAATTGTTTTTCGAACGCGGCGTCCGCCATCGCTTCGACCGTATCGCTTCCGTCACAAAATGTCGTATGCATATGGTAATTTGTTTTCATTGTACCCTCGTATAAAAATCGCTATACGTTTTTCGCTTATTCCCACTTTCGTTTCCATTCGTTCGCGTTGAATTCGAAAATTACAAATTCGTCTTTGAGCGCAATAAAATCTTTTTGTATGTTTTCGATACCTTGCTTTTCCGCCTCTTTTTCGATGTGCGCTCCCCGGTTTGAAAGCACGTATGCGCCGATCGCGGCCGAGCTGCCTTTGATCGTGTGTCCGATGCGTCCGAGCGTTTCGAAATCTTTTCGGACGATTGCTTTTTCGATTTCGCATACGAAAGCCGTAAGCTGTTTTCGATATTCCGCAAGCAGTTCTTTTCCGAGCGTTATATCGCCTCCGATCGTGTCTTCAAAATCTTTTTGATTCCATGTCGTATTTTCGGAAGCGATCATACTGTCGAGCATCGTGATTTTAGGTGCTACGGGCAGTTCGATAACCGTATGCCATTTTTCGATAAGCGTTTTTATATCGTCCCGCTTAAACGGCTTTACGAGGATATCGTTTATACCGATCTTGCGGTACAGAGCGAAATCGTTTTCGTCGTTGTTTGCCGTACATGCTACGATGATTCCCGTGTAGCCTGCGGCTTTGATTTTTTTTGCCGCTTCGATGCCGTCCATAACCGGCATTTGGATATCCATAAAGATCATATTGATTTCGCGGTTTTTTTCGACGGCTTCGACGACCTGCTTTCCGTTTTCCGCTTCGATGACCGGCGCACCCAATTTTTTTAAAAAGGTTACGATGAGTTTTCTGTTCAGCGGATGATCTTCGGCGACGAGTACCGTCATGCCTTCCGTGATGTTTGCTCCGTTTTCGGCAACCGCCGCTTCGCTCGCTTTCGACTGCTTTGCGTCGAGCGTTTCGAGATCGGTCGGTATATCGTATATGTCGTTGAGCAGAGACTGCACGAGCTGTCGCTTGACGGGTTTATAAAGATAGCCGTTAAACAGATTGATGAGCTTCATCTTCGCTTCGGCGCCCATTCGGCCTTCGGGAACGAGCAAGTACAGTTTCGTATCGGTAAAATTGCATTCTTTGATTTCCCACGCGAGGTGCCAGCCGTCCACTTTCGGTAAACTCATATCGATAAAGACGAGCGAAAAAGCTTTTCCGAGACGGCTCGCATTTTTCATTTTCAACAGCGCTTCGGCCGCGTCTTTCGCGTACGAGATATTGTACAGGCCGCACGAATTGAGTTTCTGCCGCATACTGTTCAGCGCGAGGGGACTGTCGTCGACGATGAGAATACGGGTATTCGTCGGAGCGGCTGTCTTCGTGTTGGAAGCCGGCACATGCTGAGCGGCGGAAAACGGAACGGTAAACCAAAAGACGGATCCGCCGTCCGGATTCGTGCGCACGCCTATGTTGCCGTTCATGGCGATGACAAGCCCCTTGCATATGGCAAGTCCGAGACCCGTTCCTCCGTATTTGCGCGTCGTCGACGTTTCCGCCTGATAATAATCGGTAAAAAGATGTTTTTGTTTTTCTTTCGGAATGCCGATGCCGGTATCGGCGACTTCAAACAGCAGCGTGGTTTCGTCTTTTTTTGCAAGCGATACGTGAATATAGCCCGACTGCGTAAACTTGACGGCATTTTTAATAATATTGAGCAGCACTTGCTGGATGCGCGTCGGGTCTCCGATAATAAGCTGCGGCAACGAGTAATCGGAATCGACGACGAGCTCTATGCCTTTAGCGAACGCTTCCATGCTGACAAGATCGACGACCTGTTCCGTGAGAGTGACGACGTCGTACGGAATCGATTCTAGCACGATTTGTCTCGATTTGATTTTCGTAAAATCGAGTATGTCGTTTACGAGAGAAAGAAGTACGTTCGTACTGAATTGAATTTGGCGCACGTATTCCTGTTGTTCGTTGTTGAGACGCGTGTCCGAAAGCAGTTCGAGCGTACCGACGATTGTCTGCACCGGAGTGCGGATTTCATGTACGGTGTTTGCCAAAAATGCCATGCGCTGGCCGGGATCGATGTCAGATTTTTCCATGGAGCAGCTCTATCGCCTTTTGTACGATAACTTCGGGCTTCTGCGGTTTTACGAGATAGTGTTTTGCACCGAGACTGAGCGCGCGTATGACATCTTCGCGTTTTGTCGTCTGTGAATAGATAATGACCGGGATATTGTTTGCGCTGCTGCCGAGACGTGCCAAAATATCGAAGCCGGAAATACCCGGCATCAATATATCGACGACCGCAAGATCGTAGCGGTGTTTGTTGATACCCGTTAAAAATTCCGCGCCGCTCGAATACAGATCGCAGGTTGCGCTTACGGCTTTGAATGCGTCTTCCAAAATCTTCAAAATGATGCTGTCGTCATCGACGAGCGCTACGCGTAAAACGTTTCCGATAGTTGTTGTGTCGTCCTGATTGACACCCAAATCGGAATAAAAACGCGTGTCGACCGAACCCCATATTTGTTCTCCCGACGGCGTCAATATTTTTTCCGCGACGAGTTCGGACACGCTCGATGCGACGCTGCTGTCGATGAGCGAATTGAGCACGTGAGAGAGTTCCGTTACGACTTCAATGCCGTCGTATTCGGGATGGCCGCTTATGAGTTCTCGGGTAAAAGAATTGAACGAAAGCACTTTGATATTTTTTGTTAAAACTTTCGGGGCTGCGAGAATGTTGTCGAACAGCATTTCGATATTCGATCCGTCGATAAAGCTGAGTTCGAGATTCGTCATCATGAGAATGATTTTAGGATCGGTAAGCTTTCCCGTATCGATCATCTCGATGAGCTTGTATTTCAGCAGTGCAAGTTTTTCCCTGTTCAAACCTTCGGCGATTTCTATAAAGATGATGTCGCCGTTGCGATGAATGTCGAGCATACACGGAGTGGTATCCATGGAAAATGCGAGGGAGAGGATTTGTCCGACCGCTTCGAAAAAGATGTCGAATTTTATCGGCTTGTTGAAATATTTTGTGACGCCGAACTGTGCGAACTGCGAAAGCTTTGCACGGTCGGCGACCGGTCCCGAAACGATCATCGGAATGCGGACGGCATTCGGGTTCGATCGTTTTTTTTCCAAAAAACGAAACAATTCGATAAAATCATCTTCTATTTCGTAGATGATAAGGTCGGGGAGGATCGAAATCATTTTAATAAACGCGTCGCGTTTTCCCTGCGTCACCGTAACCGAGACTTTTTCTGCGGAAAGTTTATCCTTTAAAAACTCTCTAAAAAGCGGGGATGCATCTATCAGCAGAACATTGTTCATAACCATATTATTTTATATGCAAATATATAAATTGACAAGTAATTTCTTTTTTGTATTTTTTACAGGTGCCCTTTGTATTTTGTCGTTTTCTCATTGCAAATTTGCGCTTGAAGGTTTATACTGACACATCGTGGCCTCGTTATATATCGTAGGAACGCCGATAGGCAATCTCGGCGATATCACGTTCCGCGCGCTCGAAACGTTCAAAACGGCGGATGTGATCGCGTGCGAAGATACGCGGCATACGCTTGAGCTGCTCACGCATTTCGGCATACGAAAGCCGCTCGTATCGTGCAGGGCGCAAAACGAAGAAAAATCGGCCGAAAAAATCGTCGATCTGCTGAAAAACGGCAAAAACGTCGCCTATGCGAGCGACGCGGGTACTCCGGGCATCAGCGATCCGGGTGCGGTTTTGGCGGGTATCGTGCGCGATGCGGGCTTTCCCGTCGTTCCCGTTCCCGGTCCTTCGGCGCTCACCGCCCTTGTAAGCGTTGCGGGAGCGGGCGGAAAAACCCTCGTTTTCGAAGGATTTTTGTCGCCTTCGCCGGGAAAACGCCGGCGCCGCCTTAAAGAGCTGCTTTTTTCGGGCGATGCCGTTATTTTGTACGAATCGCCGTACAGAATCCTCAAGTTGCTCGAGGATTTAGCCGATATTGACAGTGAGCGCCGTATCGTGATCGGACGGGAGCTCACAAAACTGCACGAAGAGATTATCGAAGGAACGGCGCAGGCGTTGCGCGACGATTTTGCGTCCCGAGAGTCGATAAAAGGCGAATGTGCGGTTTTCGTTTCGGGTGTAAAAAAAATTAAACTTTCTGATAAATCTGCCGATAATTAATCGGTAGAGAGGCAGGACGGAATGATGATAGACAAAATCGGAGGAGTAAATCCTCTTAACAATGTACAGAACTCTCACCGGATAAATGAACAGGGTTCTCCGAAAGTAGGCAGCGATTCGATCAGCGTTTCCGACGAAGCGAAGCGCATGGCGGCTTTGTACTACGCGAACAAAGTTTCGGCAGAAACACCGGATATCCGCTCCGACCGTATCGCAGCCGTAAAAGAAAAGATTAAAGATCCGTCTTATCTGAATAATGCCGTAATCGATTCCGCAGCGGATCGCATTATGACGAGTTTCGGACTTTAATTATCCTGCGTATAGGCATTTGCCGATAAAAAAATAATCGATGTAAAAAAGGCGGAAGTATCATTCCGTCTTTTTTTTGTTTATATCCGTCGCTCTCATGGAGAGTTTTTATGGAGAGTACGTATGGCTGATTTTATTTTCCGTATTTCACCGAATATCGTGTTGGGATCGTATATGCTGAGCCGCATCGGACAGTATGTGCGCGAATACGGTTCGCGTTTTCTCATCATCATGGATCCTATTTTAAAAGAAGTGAACCTCGCGGACAAACTGATCGAGCCGCTTTCGGAACGCAAAATCGACTATTTTATTTTTAACGAATTCGGCGAAAGCGCGGATACGAAAACCGTCGAACGCATACTCGCCCTCGCACGCGACGGACGCATCCACGGTATCATCGCCGCAGGCGGTTCGAAAGTACTCAGCGTCGCCTCGGCGGTCGCTTCTTTGTATAACGAAAATCACGATCTCTATGATTATGTCGACGGCGCCGTTCCGACGACGGGAGCGCTGCCGCTCGTCTGTGTGCCGACGACGATCCGCGCTCCGTTTATTTACACGAACATGATTCCTATCGTCGATTCCCGCTCTCGGCAAATAAAACTGCTCAAAGCTCAGAGTACGCTCTGTAAACTTGCCGTCATCGATCCGAATTTGACGCTCACGCTTACCGACAATCAAAATACCGCGATGGCCGTTGAAACGATGTGCCTCGCACTCGAAGCATATCTTTCGCAAAAGGCGAGCTTTTTCAGCGATATGCTTGTCGAAAAATCAATCGAACTCATGGGCTACGCGCTTTGCGGTTCGCCGACGCTCGAAATCACTACTCCGGAAGAAATACTCAAATCGCAGGCCGGCTGCATGGCCTCTCTCGCCGCTGCAGCCAGCGCACCGGGGCTCGGCTCGCTTCTTTCGCTGTGCATCAATTCCCGGTTCGGCGTTTCGCGTTCGCTTATCGCATCGATTTTATTTCCGAGCATCATCGAAGACGCCGGTAAATTCAAAGTCGAACGCGTAGAAAAACTTGCGCACGTTTCGCGTATCGTTCCTTCCGATGTGCACGGCGAAGAAGCGGCCGCCCGTTTTGCGGAATACATTCGACAGCTCCTTGCCAAAGCGAATCTGCCGTCGCGCATAAAAGAATTGTCGATTTCGATTCAACAGCTCGCACTCCCGGCCGAAGACGCAGGCCGGCTCGAACTGGCAAATACGCTGCCGCGCAGTATGTCATCGGATGATTTGTTCGATTTTATCAAATCGGTGTACTGAACCGCCCGCATTCGCCGAAGCGCTATGATTGAGCCGGGAAAACTGTTTCAGCTTGAAGGAGGGCAGCGCAGGCGGAAACTTGCGCTTACGTTCGGCGCCCTCGAACGCGATATCGCGGGTATTGCGGAAAAAGGCGCTTCGTACGATTTTCCGTCGATGACGAGGGCGGCATATACCAAGCGCCTTGCGGAGATCGTGCTGTGCGATCCCTCTCTGTCCGAAGCCGCCGCCGCGGAACTTCGTTCGCTTATCGATGCCGAGCCCTTCGACGAGCGGCGCGTATGCAACTGTGCGCGCAACCATCTCCTTGCAATCATCGGAACGCTGCCTGCAGAATGGGATTTGGTTATAGCGCCGCACGCTTTGCCGTTCGATGAAAACGGCGTCGTCAAGCAGCGCGATTTTTATGCGGGTATGTGCGTGTATGCCGAAGATATACGCTCGCCGTTCAATCTCGGATCGATTTTCAGAAGCGCGGAAGCTTTCGGTGTCGATAAGGTATATCTGTCGCCGTTTTGCTCCGATCCCCTCCAAACGCGCGCGCTTCGAAGCGGCATGGGCTGCATCGAAACGCTCGGCTGGGAGCGAAAAGCGCTTGACGATTTGCCGCGAGGAATACCGGTCTTTGCGCTCGAAACGGGCGGCACGCCGATTTCCGATTTCGCTTTTCCGAAGCAAGGCATCTGTCTCATCGGATCGGAAGAACTCGGTCTCACCCCCGAAGCGCTCGAGCGCGCCGATTACGGGCACGTTTCCATTCCGATGAAGGGACTCAAAGCGTCGCTCAACGTCGGTGTAGCCTTAGGCGTGCTGCTCGCCTCATGGACGCAATCAGTCGCACAAGGCAAAGCGATTTAATTGATTTATATACGGTTGCGTTTGAATGCGGTATACATTCTGTCGGAGATGGTTTTCAACTGTGCTTCCGATGTAATTTTGAAAAGCGAGAGTACTTCCGGATCGATTTGATAAAAATCGATATCGCCCTGTTGGTAGTGCGCGATCGCATCGGCGAGATATATGAGCGAGGCGAGCTTTCGAATATCTTGCGGCGCTTCTTCGGGTTCGTGATGATAGCGGATAACGTTCGAAACCGTTTCCGGAAAATTCCATTTTTCCGCAACGCGCGCACCGACTTCGCCGTGGTTTACGCCGGATATCAATTTTTCGAACGTTTCTTTTGAAATACCTTTTCCGCTGCAGACGGTCATAACGTGTTCGAGTAAATCCGGATGAGCCGTTTCGAAAATGATTTTTCCCATATCGTGGAGCAAGCCGCAGATGTATGCATCGTCGATGACCGCGCGCTCGTTCGGACAAAAATTGCGCGCCATATTGTATGCGTAAAATGCAACTTGATATGCGTGCGCCCACAGCGTTTTTTTGCTGCCCGGAACGTTTGACAGCGTTTTAATGGAGCCGATACTGTACAAAAGGTTTCGGATACCGCGAAGGCCGACGAGCTTTACCGCATCCGCGATATTCGCGCACGGGTTTGCAAGCGCGAAAGCTGCGGAATTGACGAGCTTTAACAATTCTCCGGTGAGCGTCGCATCGTTGCTGATCTGCATCGCTATGTCCGACATCTTCGAATAGGGATCGTTTAAAAGGCGGTTCAGCCGGACGATGTTGTCCGGGAACTGCGGCAGATTGTTGATCGTTTTAATAAATTCCAGCGCGATGACCGAAAGTTCCCGTTTTGTCTTTTCGGAGAGCGGCAGTATGATGCGCGTGATCGTTTCTCCGTTTTCCGAAATCGTTTGGAAATTTTCTTCCGTCAAACCGATTTTTTCGAGCATCAAAATCATGATAATGAGACCGAGCCCCGCACCTTCGGAATCGTCGAGAATCTGTGAAAGCGCTTCTTCAATGGAAGCATACTGCTGCGCCCGCGTGAGCTTATCGTGAATGCGTTTGTATTCGAAAACGGTGAGCGGGCAATTATTCCGCACTTCGATACGGATTTTATTCGCACGTACCTGCAGCAAAAGCTTTACATACAAGCCCGCTTTTTTTTGCAGCTGCAGATAATGGTCGATGTTGCCGAGCGTATCCGCCTTAAACGTCGCCATGCCGGCTTTATAATCGCCCGCGTCCATAATATTCAGATGCTTTTCCGAAAAGTAGACGCGCTTCGTATTCGCTTTTTTTGCATTCGTCATGAGCTCGCTCAGGCAATAACTCAAATATTGAATCATCTGCTGCTGATCCAATTCGGTCAAAAATGCGCTGAGTATGTCGCCCATGTATGTTTCCATTTCGCGCGGAAGCGTATATGTCGTAATCGAAAGGGGGATGCCCGAATGAATCGCCGTTTTGATCTTTTCAAGATCGACTGCTATTTTTTGTGCGGCCATACTATCTCCGAAGTGCCGATAAAAAACCGGTTTAAAATCAATTCGATTCGATTTCGAATTTTTCAAAATTTAAAATTGAACCGATCACTCTATTATAACACATATCGAATAAAATAACAAATATAATCCGTTCGATTCAGGGCTTCAGCATGAAAATCTATATTCCTCAAAAAATAACCGTTACCGTAAAAAAAATCGGCTGCACTCCCGGCAGCAGCCCTGCCGTTCACCGCGGCTGACCGTAATCGGAATCGGACTGCGCGAACTTTTTTTGCAAAAAAGTTCGCTTGCCATTCCTTATAGTGCGGCATTACAGAAAATATCGATTTTCGAAAATGCCGCACTTGTGCGCGGAAGCGCGCATGTGTATGTACAAGTTTGCAAAGCAAACTTGCAATTAAACGGTACGCGATATTTCAGCGTACCGTTTAAACCCGGTCAGAGCGGCTCGGCGGCATTGCCGCTGCCTCGCGTTCCGCCTTTTTTATTGTATATTATACCTCTTTTATGTGTATACAATTTTTCATGCTGAAGCCCTGCGTTCGATTTTGTTGCGCATTTTGTCCTTTTCGGCTATGATGGCGATATGGTTTATTCCGTTTTCGGCGATTTGCTTGCGGCGTTTTTGCTTGCCGCTTCGAGCGCGCGGATTTTCTTCCTTAAACACGAACGCTTCGATACTGCCGCCGTTCTTGTGCCTCCGGCTCTCATCGTCATCGTTTTGCAAATCCTGGCATGGAATATCGATTTCATTTCGGCTTCGCTTTTTGTGCTTGCGCTTATCGCGTTTTTTACGAATATTCGTGCACTTTCCCGTTTTGTGTCGAAACTCTATGTCGATCATTACAGTCCCGTTTTTATCGTTTTTTCGGTGCTGATTTTGATCGCATCGATTGCGCTTGCAGGCATTGCCGTCCGCTTTGCGCCCGTCACGGTCGATCCGAATCGTTTGGGCGTTTCGGAAACGAAAATAAGACTTTCCGGCTCTTTCGCTTCGGGATTTTCCGAAGCCGCTTATTTCGACAGGAGTTCCGCAGTCCTTTACATATACGAAGGGCAAGGCGAAAAAAAAACGTCTCCCGTCGTAATCGTCGGAAGCGATAAAAGGGCGGACGCGGCTGCGTATCGTCCTTACATGATACTGCTTGCCGCCGAAGGCTATACGGTTATGGCTTGCGATTTTTACGCTTCCGACGGGCGCTGGTTCAATTCGGCGGCGGATTTGCGTTTTTTTCGGAAATTTGCGATGACGGTGTCGTATCTCTTTCGGCGGGATTATTTTTTGCGGCAAAAAGATTTTTACACGTTCGGCATGATCCGCGAGTTTTCGGCCTTGCGCGCCGTAGCCGAAAAAAAATTCGGAAACGGCGTCAAACTTTTTATCGCATGCGACGGTATGGCGGATGCGGCAGCCGTCGATTTTATCAGAGATGCGAACGGCAGCGTGGAAGGCGCTCTCGCTTTGGACAGTGTCGGTCAATACCGGACGCCCGGTTTCGGCTTGATCGAACAAACCGATCCGCTGCTTGCGGCTTTTTTCGGACTTTCGCGCGATGCGGATATGCGCCTGCCGCACACACTCGTTTCGGAAACGCTTCGGCGGATTCGATAATCCGGGACAAGGGGAGGAAAGAATATGACGCTTTTCGAACTCGACGCGTATTTTAATTCGTTTTTGAAAAAAGAGAATTTCCCGAACGATATATCCCGCAACGGTATTCAAATTCAAAACGAAGCTCCCGACCGTAAACCGATCTCCAAAGTTGCTTTTGCGGTCGACGCGTGCGAAGCGACCGCTCTCGAAGCCGTTTCCCTCGGCGCCGATGTTCTTTTCGTGCATCACGGATTGTTTTGGGGCGACTGTACGGTCTTAACCGGCTCTCAGTATAAACGCATTGCGGCTTTTATAAAAAACGATATCGCGCTGTGCGCATATCATATTCCGCTCGATGCACATGAAAAACTCGGGAACAACGCAGGGCTTGCCGACCGCATCGGTTTGAAAAAAAGGGAGCCTTTCGGCGAGTGGAAAAATATGACGATCGGCGTAAAAGGCGTCCTTCGTTCTCCGCTTTCGGCGGACGAACTCGCATCTCTTGTTATGCGTCCTGAAAAAAAAGCCGTCGTATTTCCGTTCGGACCTCAAAAAATCCGTACGGTCGGAATCATTTCCGGAGGGGCGGGCGAAGACGTGCGGCAGGCTGCGGCCGAACGCTTGGATGCGTATATTACGGGAGCTTTCGAGCACGAAGATTATCACTTTGCAAAAGAGGCGGGTATCAACGTCATCGCGGGCGGCCATTACGAAACCGAAACCGTCGGCGTAAACCTTGTGCGTGCGAAGCTTGAAAAAGATCTGCGCATGGAAACCGCCTTTATCGATATACCGACCGGTTTGTGAGCGCAAGCGGAGGGCTTTTGCCGGAAAAACTGCCGATTTTTACAGTACCGCTGTTCTTCGGACGATGTGCTTTTCCGCGCGCTTGAGCCTGCGGTATCGATTTTTTAATTGTTTTTATTTATTATTTATGTTATACTATAGTGAGCTTCGGTATGTTGTTTTAATAATCTTATATAAAGCGAGAGGATGCAAATGAAAAAAAGTTTTATTTTGCCCGTCGTACTCGTCTTGTCGATGGCGGCGTATGCCCAACGTGCGGATTTTGTCAGCGAACTCATCGTTACGGACAAAGTTTCATACGGCGCGGTCTGCTATCTTTCAGCCGTATATCAGGGCTTCGTAAACGAAAACGTTTCTTACGCCGATGCTTTGCGCGTTCTCGTCGCGCGGGGGCAGGCCGCCCCCGGTGCCGATGTAAAAGACTCGGTGACCTTCGCCGAGCTTTCACGCCTTATGGCGAAAATGTGGCATATCAAAGGCGGGCTTATGTACCGCGCGACCAAAGCTTCCGCTCGTTATGCGTTTCGGCAGTTTAAAGCGGACGGCATCATCCCCGAACGAACCGATCCGTCGAAAAAAGCGTCGGGTATCGATGTATTGAATATGTATACCGTTTGTTTGCGGAAATACGGAGAAGCTCAATGAAAAAATCCGTTTTAGCTGCGGTATTTGCCGTATTGCTGTTTGCCCCGCTGTGCGCATTCGATTGGGGCGGAAAACTGAACAATACGACAAAATATCAGGGCAATAAATTCGACTCGTTTTTTTGGTATGAAAGCGCGGGTGCTCACCTATGGTTTACTTCGCCGATCGGCAGTAAGCTTTATTTCGGTACGGACGCTTCATACGAGTTCCGCTATGATCAAAAAGGCGGTACCGCAAAGCATATCGTCGATATCAATTTATTTAAATTGGGCGGAACTTTCCATCCGAATCAAAAGGATACTTTCGAATTCGGCGCAGGCCGCTTTTCGGTGAACGATGCGACGGGGATCATTTTCAATCAAACGAGCGACGGCATCTATGCAAAATATTCGTGGCCTGTCTGCGCGGTGACTTTGTACGGAGGGACGACGCGGCTGCTCAACAGTCACGATGTCGTCATTTTGCGCCGCTTTTCCGATACGACGGTAAAGTTCGAAGATGCCTCTTTCGTCTATGTGTTGGGACCCTCGTACATACCTTTGGGGCTTTCTGTGTATTTCCCGTCGGTGTTTTTAAATCAGGACATTACGCTTGAACAATGGGGATTTATCGATTATTCCGGCGACGGATATAACCGGTTTTACACGACGCTGATGTTTTCCGGCCCCGTTTTGAACAACCTCTTTTATGCCGCGTCGACGACGTTTTCTACGGTAAATACGGCTTCCTTTTCCAATTTGTCGAAGTTGACGCTGTCGTTTTATCCCGTTGAAAAAGCGTCGGTCGGATTTTCCGGAGTGTACGCATCGGGCGGTCACGGGGCGATATCGCCTTTCCGCGGATTTACGTCGCAAACTGCGGTTTTGGCTTCGGAGACTGCCGGCTTCAATACCGAATACGAAAGCAAACTCAAAGCGGAAATTTCAGGCGCTTATACGTTTTTATCCCGCGTTTACGTCGGAGCTTCAGCTGCCGTCGTCTTTGCCTGCCCGGATGCTTTTTCATATAACGGTTTTCAATGGCGTATCGACGCAATATGGAATATTTTTCACGACTTGCAGCTTTCGTCGGCCATATATCAATACATAGGGAAAAACGGCGGAAACGATAAACTGAGTCTTTCCGTTTCGGGAGCATTTGTTTTTTGAACGACGGTATTTTACGGTGCAATACGCAATCGTTTTTATTAATTATTAAGATGTGGAGGTTGTTTATGGATTTTATTAAAATTAAAAATGCGGTTTCGCTCGCGCTTATAACCTTGTGTTTTGCGCTTCCGCTTTGTGCCGCTTCCGCAAAGGTTGTTTCCGCGGAAGGCAAAGTCGAAGTCGCACGCGGCGGAAAATGGGTTCGGCTCGCCGTGAACGATACCGTCTCCGAAGGGGAAGTCATATCGACGGGGTTTAAGTCGAAAGCGACGCTCCGCTGTAAGGGTTCGTTGCTGCAGCTCGGCGCACTTACGCGGATCACTCTGGAAAAGCTTGTTGCAAGCGAAAAGAGCGATACGGTTGCCGTCTATTTGAATACGGGTGCGGTAAAGTCTACGGTAAAACCCCTTGAAAACCGCCGGGTACATTATACGGTGAGAAATCCCGTCGCGGTCGCTTCCGTGCGCGGTACGGAATTCGATTTCAGCGGAGACGGTGTGATTTCATGTTCCGAGGGAGCTGTCGCCGCTTACAGTGCGCGTTCGTATATTGCTTCCGCTGTAAATGCCGTACCGGCTGAAGGAAAGTCGAGCGCTGCAACTCCGGCTTCCGATATAGCGCCTTCGGCTCCGGCAGGCACCGTTGTCGTGCTGAGGGAGCAAACCGTCGTGTTTTCTCCCGACGGTATGACTTCGGGTCCGGCAAAGTCCGCACTCGCTGCCGCTTCGCAGGTTGCCGCAAGTATGAGAACTCCGGCCGAAACCGAAAGCGTCGGTACCGGTGCATCGGTTATCCGGAATGCGCAAGTACCGAAAAGCGTCGGAACGGTTAAAGTAAATCTTTCGTTTGACAATTGATTTGAGATCGTTTTTATTTTTATCGATGTGAAATCGTTCGCATTCGGGGAAGATTTTTACTTTTCCGAATGCGCTTTGTTTTTAGAAGGGCTTTGTAGTGCGCGGTATAGGTATAGGCCGTGCGGTAAAATGTCGATACGCTTGTTGACATAAAATCGTCACTTCTATATACTTACAAAACGCGTTTGCCCTTGTAGCTCAGTCGGTAGAGCGCAACCATGGTAAGGTTGAGGTCTGCAGTTCGATTCTGCACGGGGGCTCGAACAGTCGAAATTGCTGTTTAATCAGGGGATATCATTATGGCGAGTAAAAAGAAAGGTGCTGTTGAAATCATTGCGCTGCAGTGCACGGAATGCAAACGAAAAAATTATACGACGATGAAAAACCGCAAAAACACGCAGGGTAAGCTTGAATTGAGCAAGTATTGTCCCTTCGATCGGAAGCATACCCTTCATAAGGAAACAAAAGTAAAATAGCGCGCAGCCGGTTACGCGGCTTTGCGTTTTAACCGGAGCGTTCTGTCCGTTTTTAATTTTTATAAAAACGGTTTTATATAACCGATGTTTGCCGCGCCCGTGCGCAAACGTCATTTTTTAGGCCAGTAGCTCAGCTGGTAGAGTTGCGGTCTCCAAAACCGCCTGTCGTGGGTTCGAATCCTGCCTGGCCTGTCATTTTAAGCGGGGGTACTATGTCAAAAGTTATTCAGTTTTTTCGCGAAAGCAAAGCCGAACTTAAAAAAGTCGTTTGGCCGTCCCGTGACGACGTCGTCTCTTCCGTAATCGTTGTTATCGTTTCGACCTTTGTCGTCGCCGTTATACTCGGCTTGCTCGATTTGGGATTTACCGCCGCGTTCCGCGCGATCATGAAATAGGAAAGCGCTGCATGGCAAAGAATTGGTATATTCTGCATACCTATACGGGGTATGAGCAGAAGATCGAAAAGACAATCAGATTGCTGCTCGAATCGAAAGATATAGATCCTTCTGTCGTTACGGACGTCAAAGTTCCCGTTGAAGAGATTATCGAATTAAAAGACGGTAAGCAGCATTCGCGCAAAAATAAATTTTTGCCGGGTTATATCATGCTCGAAATGGATTTGCCGGAGCTTGATTGGAAAAAGACGTGTACGGCGATCCGCCGCATTCAGGGCGTAACGGGTTTTGTCGGAACGAATCCGAGCGATCGTCCGCGCCCCATTTCCGCAGATGAAGCGAAAAATCTTTTGCAAAAGTCCGGCGCGATAAAGGGCGAAAAGCCCGTCCGCGTCAAGCAGTCGTACGCCGTCGGCGACAAAGTGAAGATCATCGACGGTCCTTTCGCGTCGTTCAGCGGGGACATCGACGAAGTGAATACGGAAAAAGACAGGCTTCGCGTTACGGTGCAGATTTTCGGCCGCGCGACACCCGTCGAAGTCAGCCTCATGCAGGTTGAAAAGATCTAGATATAACAAAGTTCGGAATCAGGATCCGCGCCTTAAAAAGTGCGGACAAAATCTTTCCGCCGCAGGCGCGGCGGGAGAGTATACCTGTTTTGGGAGAAGCGCCGGTCCGTCGGACATACGCGCTTCGCTAGGGATGCCGCATGCGGTATACCCGCACCAATTAAGGAGTTCATTATGGCTGGAAAAAAGGTTACGGCTGTCATTAAACTGCAGTGCCCTGCAGGAGCTGCGACGCCGGCGCCCCCGATCGGTCCCGCGTTGGGCCCGCACGGAGTGAGCGCGCCGAAATTTGTCCAAGAATTCAACGACAGAACGAAAAAGATGGAAAAGGGACTCGTCATCCCCGTCGTTCTCACCGTCTATCAGGACAAATCCTACACGTTTATCTTAAAGACCCCGCCTGCCGCCGTCCTCATCAAAAAGGCGCTCAAGCTGGAAAAGGGTTCGGGAAATCCGCTCCGCGACAAAGTCGGAAAGCTTTCTCAAAAGGATCTCGAAGAGATCGCCAAGACGAAGATGCCCGACGTCAACGCGAACGATCTCGAAGCGGCAAAAAAAATTGTCGCCGGTACTGCACGCAGTATGGGCGTCGATGTGGAGGCATGATATGAAGCGTGGAAAAAAATATCGCGCGTCTGCAGCAAAATACGATCTTACGAAAAAATACCTCGTCGCCGACGCGTGCAAAATGGTACAGGATATGAAATATGCCGCTTTCGATGAAACGGTCGAAGCGCATATTTCCCTCAAACTCGGCAAAAATGCAAGCGTCCGCGATACGCTCGTATTCCCGAATCAGTTTACCGCCGAAAAGAAAGTGCTCGTCTTTTGCAAAGACGACCGCGCAAAAGAAGCGCTCGACGCGGGTGCGACTTACGCCGGAGCGGACGAATATATTCAAAAGGTAAAAGACGGCTGGCTCGATTTCGACATCGCCGTCGCCACTCCCGATATGATGAAAGACGTCGGTCGTCTCGGTATGGTGCTCGGACGCAAAGGTCTTATGCCGAACCCGAAGACGGGAACGGTTACGAACGACATCGTTCACGCGATCGGCGAACTCAAAAAAGGACGCACCGAATTCCGCGCGGATAAAGGCGGCGTCATCCACATTGCGGTCGGCAAAGTGTCGATGGATCCCGGCAAAATCGCGGAAAACGTCGATGTACTTTTAAACGAAGTGCGCCGCCGCAAACCGGTCGATGCGAAAGCCGGTTATATCGCGACCGTTTCCCTGAGTTCTACGATGGGACCCGGCGTATGGATCGACTATAAGGAAGGAGAATAATCATGGCCGTCAAAGCAAAAAAAGTGCAGCCTGCAAAAACGGCTGCGATAGAAGCAGCGAAAAAGACATTTTCCGATTACAACGACTTCATTTTCGCCGATTACCGCGGTATGACGGTCGAACAGATTACGCAGCTTCGCAGAAAACTCCGCGAACAGAGCGCCGTCCTTAAAGTCGTCAAAAACAATTTCGCGCGAATCGCCTTTGCGGATATGAAAATCGACAACGTTGCCGATTACCTTAAAGGGCCGACCGTCGTCGCGATGGTAAAAGAAGATTCGAACGAAGTTGCAAAGACGCTGTTCGACTTTACGAAAGACGCGCCGACTTTAAACGTCAAAGGCGGCTTTATCGGCAAAGAGATCTACGATGCGGCGAAGATTTCGGAGTTTTCGAAGATTCCGGGCAAAAAGACGCTTATCGCGATGCTCATGTCCGCGATCAACGGACCTGCCCGCCAGCTTGCAGCGACGCTGCAGGCGTACGTCGACAAAAAAGCGGCCGGCGGAGACGCTTCACCGTCTGCTCCGGTAACCGACGCTCCGAAGGCGGAAGCGGCGGCCGAAGCTCCGAAAGCGGAAGAAGCGCCCGCTGCTGCAGCGGAGGCTCCGAAAGCCGACGCGGCTCCCGCATCCGAAGCGCCGAAAGCCGATGCGGCTCCCGCCGAAAAACCGGCGGAGGGCACAGCCGAAGCTCCGAAAGCGGATGCCGCTCCCGAAGCGTAAGGTTCTTTAAACGCGCTCCGGATGATTTCGGTGTGCGTATTGCGCGGAGCCGAATATTCGGAATACCGAAGGTGCGTGAACGAAAGCGCATGGCGGATTTCGATGTGCGCGCTTTGCGGGTAAAAGCGCATACGGGGTTTTGCGGTGCTTTGTAAAATCCCGGCACTGTGTGTATAAACTGCGGTCAGGCTTCATTGCTGTCGACTGTCCGCATAAAAACCGGTCGTCTTTTTAAAAAGACGAAGCCGGAATCGCTCCGTACGGGGCGAATAATTATTATTTTTCAGGAGAAGATAATATGGCAGCACTTACGAATGAAGAGATTCTCGACGCGATTGCGAACATGACGGTTCAGCAGGCAGCCGATCTCGTTAAAGCGATGGAAGAAAAATTCGGCGTCACGGCGGCGGCACCCGTAGCAGTTGCGGCAGCACCCGGCGCGGCCGGAGGAGCGGCAGCCGAAGAGCAGAGCGACTTTACGATCACGCTCGAAAAATTCGATCCGGCGAAAAAGATTCCGGTTATCAAAGCGATCCGCGAAATCACGGGACTGGGCTTGGGAGAAGCGAAGACGCTCGTCGAAGGCGCTCCGAAAGTCGTCAAAGAGGGCGTCAGCAAAGCGGATGCCGACAAAATCATCGCCCAGCTCACGGAAGCCGGCGGTACCGCAAGCAAAAAATAAGCAATTTGCATCTGACGGAAGCTTTGAAAGCGTGAATTTTTTCGATGCTTCCGTACGGAAACGAGGCCGTTCGAAGATTTCGGTTTTCGGACGGTTTTCTCGATTTTCCGAACGGTTAAACGAAACGCTGAAATAGCGCGTTTCGTTTAACTTCGAGTTTTCTTGCAGAAAACTCGGCTATATACGTGTGCACAATTGCGCACTAATTGTACAGCTCCTAAATCCGAAGATTTACTCGCTGTGCAATTTTAAGGAAGGTTTAAACGAAACGCTGAAATAGCGCGTTTCGTTTAACTTCGAGTTTTCTTGCAGAAAACTCGACTATATACGTGTGCGCAATTGCGCACCAATTGCACAGCTCCTAAATCCGAAGATTTACTCGCTGTGCAATTTTAAGGAACGATTGAAACGCCTGCGAAAAAAGGCGGAATCGAAGCGCGCTTGAATGTATCCTGTGCGCTTTTCCGCCGTTTCGCGGCACACCCGCCGTTTCCGAGTCAACACGGAAACACGAGGCGCCTTTCGTGCTGAGGAGAGTTTCTCCTTGTAGCGAAAGAACGCCCGACTGCACATAGAGGAACCAGATGTTCGCAAAAACCCGAACGATCGACCGCCGCTACATCGGCAAAGACATCCGCAATTTCATGGACGTGCCCGATCTCATTTCGATCCAGACTTCGTCGTATGAAAGTTTTCTTCAAGCAAATAAAATTAAAAATCGCGAAAAGCCGCTCGAACAGGGACTGCAGGAAGTGTTTACGTCCGTGTTTCCGATCGAAAGTCCGAACGGCGATATGAACCTCGAATTCGATTCGTACGACCTCGATTTCGACAATATTAAATTTTCCGAACTCGAATGCAAGCAAAAGGGTTTAACCTATGCCGTGCCGCTGAAAGCGGTTATCAAGCTCGTGTTTCTCCAAACGGGAACCATTTTGCAAAAAGACATATACATGGGCGACATCCCGCTTATGACCGACAGAGGCACCTTTATTATAAACGGAGCCGAGCGCGTCGTCGTCTCACAGATTCACCGATCGCCGGGCGTCATCTTTTGCCACGACAAGGGCGTCTATTCGAGCCGCATCATTCCGTACCGCGGTTCGTGGCTCGAATTCGAAATCGACCAAAAGAAAGAATTGATCTTTGCGAAAATCGACCGCAAAAAGAAAATCCTCGGTACGATTTTGCTGCGCGCGCTCGGCTACAATACGCGCGAGCAGATCATCCGCTGTTTTTATACGACGGAAGAAGTGCAGGTAAAGAGCGATAACGCTTCCCGTGAAAAGCTCGTCGATAAAGTGCTCGCGAGCGCGGTTATCCTGCGCGACAAAGATACGAACGAAGAAAAGCGCCTGTTCAATGCCGGTATCCGCCTGCACCCGCACGAAATCGACGATCTCATCGCAAACGGCGTGAGCAAAATCGTCGTCATCAAATTCGATACGAGGGGCAAGGGCGCCGACGAAAAAAACGAATCGCTCAATTCGCAGATGATCATCAACTGTTTTGAGCGCGAAGAAGTGCGCTACGTCAAAGAAGGTTCCGTCGATATGGAACCGACTAAAGAAGATGTGCTTTCCGCCGTGTACCAGATACTCATGCCGGGAGAACCGATCACCGTCGAAGCCGCCGAAAAAGATTTGGCGTCCATGTTCTTTTCCGAACGCCGCTACGATTTGGGAAGAGTCGGCCGCTATAAGCTCAACAAAAAATTCGACTACAAAGACGATGTTGAGGACTTTACGCTTATCCGCGAAGACGTCATCCAGACGATGAAGTACCTCATCAAAGTATACATCGGCGACGAGCAGATAGACGATATCGACCATCTCGGCAACCGGCGCATCCGTTCCGTCGGCGAACTCATGACGAATCAGCTGAAGACGGCATTCAATCGCATGGAACGCATAGCAAAAGAACGCATGAGTTTAAAAGAAACGGAAACGATGAAGCCTCAGGATTTGATTTCGATCAAACCGATCGTCGCATCCATCAAAGAATTTTTCGGCTCGTCGCAGCTTTCGCAGTTTATGGATCAAGTCAATCCGCTTGCCGAACTTACGCACAAGAGACGCTTGAACGCGCTCGGACCCGGCGGTCTTTCCCGCGAGAGGGCGGGCTTTGAAGTGCGCGACGTTCACTATTCGCATTACGGGCGCATGTGTCCGATCGAAACGCCTGAAGGGCCGAACATCGGACTCATCGTTTCGCTTGCGATTTTTACGCGCATCAACGACTACGGCTTTCTCGAAGCGCCGTACCGTAAAGTCGAAAACGGCAAAGTGACGGGCAAAGTCGAATACCTTTCCGCGATGGACGAAGACAAATACTACATCGGACAGGTCGTCGAAGGTATCGGCAAGGACGGTTCGTTTTCGGCCGATATGATTTCGTGCCGCAACCGCGGAAACTATACGCAGCGCTCGCCGAAAGACGTGCAGTACATAGACGTTTCGCCTCGGCAAGTCATCTCCGTTTCCGCATCCCTCGTTCCGTTCCTCGAACACGACGACGCGAACCGCGCGCTCATGGGCTGCAATATGCAGCGCCAGGCGGTACCGCTCCTGTTCCCCGAACCGCCGATCGTCGGCACCGGCATGGAGCAAAAGACGGCCTACGATTCGGGCGTTCTCATCAAAGCCAAGCACGCGGGTGAAGTCGTGTCGGTGACGAGCGACTGTATCAAGGTAAAACCGGAAGGTGCAAAAAAGACTGAGCCGCTCGACGAATACATCCTGCTCAAATACCAGCGTACGAATCAGGATACCTGCTATCACCAGCGGCCGACCGTTTCCGTCGGAGAAACGGTAAAAGAAGGAGATGTGCTCGCCGACGGACCTGCGACGTTCAACGGAGAACTTGCGCTCGGACGCAATATCCTCGTCGGTTTTGTGCCGTGGAACGGATACAATTACGAAGACGCCGTCCTCATCTCGCAGCGCGTTGTTCGCGAAGATATGTACACGTCGATCCACATAAAAGAATTTACGATCGAAATCCGCGAAACGAAACTCGGTCCCGAAAAAATCACGCGCGATGTTCCGAACACCGCATCGAAAACGCTCGACAATCTCGACGTGGAAGGTATCATCAGAGTCGGCGCTAAAGTGAGAAGCGGCGACATTTTGGTCGGAAAGGTTACGCCGAAAAGCGAAACCGAAACGACGCCCGAATTCAAATTATTAAATTCGATATTCGGTGAAAAAGCGAAAGAAGTGCGCGATTCGTCGCTGCGCGTTCCGCACGGCGTCGAAGGCGTCGTCATCGACATACAGCGGCTGCGGAGGACTCAGGGAGACGATTTGAATCCCGGCGTCGACGAAGTCGTCAAAGTGCTTATCGCAAACAAGCGTAAGCTCTGCGAAGGCGACAAGATGGCCGGACGTCACGGAAACAAGGGCGTCGTCGCGCGCATCCTTCCGATCGAAGATATGCCCTACCTCGAAGACGGCACACCGCTCGACGTCTGCTTGAATCCGCTCGGCGTTCCGTCCCGTATGAATATCGGACAGATCATGGAAAGCGAACTCGGCATGGCCGGCCGCTATTTGAGCCAGTACTACGAGTGCCCCGCATTCCAAACGCCGAGTCAGGAACAGATCGCGGAAAAACTCAAAGAAGCCGGCCTTTCTCCCGACTGCAAACAGATCGTGCACGACGGACGCACGGGAGTTCCTTTCGTTAATCCGATCTTCGTCGGCGTCATCTACTTTATGAAGCTGCATCACCTCGTCGACGACAAAATGCACGCCCGTTCGACCGGTCCCTATTCGCTCGTTACGCAGCAGCCGCTCGGAGGCAAAGCGCAGTTCGGCGGTCAACGTTTGGGCGAAATGGAAGTATGGGCGCTCGAAGCCTACGGTGCGGCGAACACATTACAGGAGATGATGACGATCAAGTCGGACGACATGAACGGCCGCTCGAAGATTTACGAGTCGATCGTCAAAGGCGATCCGTCGTCTCCCGCCGGAGTGCCGGAATCGTTCAACGTCCTCGTACAGGAGCTGCGCGGTCTTGCGCTCGACTTTACGATTTATGATGCGAAGGGCAAGCAGATCGCCCTGACGGAACGCGATCAGGAATTGATCGATAAAGCCGCTTCCGGTTTTGACAAGGAGAATGCCAATGCGTGATATTCAGGATTTCGACAGCCTTAAAATAAAACTCGCTTCTCCCGATACGATCCGCGCGTGGTCGTACGGCGAAGTGAAAAAACCCGAGACGATAAATTACCGCACGCTGCGTCCGGAAAAAGACGGACTCTTTTGCGAGCGCATTTTCGGCACGACAAAAGAATGGGAATGCTATTGCGGAAAATTCAAATCGATCCGCTATAAGGGCGTCATCTGCGACCGCTGCGGCGTCGAAGTGACCGATTTTAAAGTGCGCCGCGAACGCACGGGACATATCGAGCTTGCAGCTCCGGTGAGCCATATCTGGTATTACCGCTCGGTGCCGAGCCGCATGGGACTCCTGCTCGATCTGCAGGTTGCGGCTTTGCGCTCGGTGCTTTATTACGAAAAGTACATCGTCATAGAACCGGGCGACACCGATTTGAAAAAGATGCAGCTTTTGACCGAAGACGAATACAACGAAGCGCGCGAACGCTACGGTGAAACTTTTACCGCGGATATGGGCGCCGAAGCGATTAAAACGCTGCTCGAAGGACTCGACCTCGATGCGCTCGCTGCGGAACTCCGCGCGAAGATGATCGAAAAGGGCGCAAAAAGCGACAAACGGCTTTTAAAGCGTATCGAAATCGTGGAGCACTTCCGCGAATCGGGTAACAAAGCGAGTTGGATGATTTTGGACGTCGTTCCCGTCATCCCGCCGGATCTGCGCCCCATGGTGCAGCTCGACGGCGGCCGCTTTGCGACGTCGGATTTGAACGATCTCTACCGCCGCGTCATCAACCGCAACAACCGTTTAAAGCGGCTGCAGCAGCTTTCGGCACCCGATATCATCATCAGAAACGAAAAGCGTATGCTGCAGGAAGCAGTCGATGCGCTCTTCGACAACAGCAAACGAAAGCGCGTCGTAAAAGGTGCGTCGAACCGTCCGCTCAAATCGATCAGCGATATGCTGAAGGGAAAACAGGGACGCTTCCGCCAAAACCTGCTCGGAAAGCGCGTCGATTATTCGGGACGTTCGGTCATCGTCGTCGGGCCGGAACTGCACTTGTGGCAGTGCGGACTTCCGACAAAGATGGCGCTCGAACTCTTCAAGCCCTTTATCATGAAAAAACTCGTCGATAAAGACGTCGTGTTCAATATCAAAAAAGCGAAAACGCTTGTCGAACAGGAATCGCCGGAAGTGTACGCGATCCTCGATGAAGTCGTGCGCGAACATCCGGTTATGCTGAACCGCGCGCCGACGCTGCACCGGCTCGGCATTCTCGCCTTCGAACCGATACTCGTCGAAGGCAAAGCGATCAAACTGCACCCGCTCGCGTGCAAATCGTTCAACGCGGACTTCGACGGCGACCAGATGGCGATCCACGTGCCGCTGACGCAGGCGGCGCAGATGGAGTGCTGGACGCTCATGCTTTCTGCGCGCAACCTGCTCGATCCCGCAAACGGCAATACGATCGTCTATCCGTCTCAGGACATGGTGCTCGGCATCTACTATATGACGTCGGTTAAGCCGAATGCGAAGGGTACGGGAAGGCGCTTCAGCTCCGGCGACGAAGCGCGCATGGCCGCCGAATACGGCAGCATCGAATGGCAGGCGGCGATCAAAGCGCCCGTCCAAAAAGCGCCCTACAACGGCAAAGTGATCGAAACGACGGCGGGCATCCTCGCGTTCAACGAAGAAATGCCCGACGAAGTCGACTACGTGAACGAGCAGATGGACGACAAAAAGCTGCGCAAAATGATCGAGCACGTGTATCACACGAAGGGCCCCTGGCTCACGATAAAGATGCTCGACGCGATCAAAGCGTGCGGCTATAAAAATGCGACTTTCTACGGCGCGACGCTCTCCATGGACGATATCCTCGTCCCCGACGAAAAGAAAAAGATGGTCGACAAAGCGAACAAAGAAGTCGAAGAGATCGTCGGACAGTATTCGAAAGGTATCATCACCGCCGAAGAGCGCTATCAAAAAGTTACCGACTTGTGGGCGAGAACGAACGACGAGCTCTCGAAGATAATGATGGACAACCTCGCCAAAGATAAAGACGGTTTCAATACGATTTATATGATGGCAAAGTCGGGTGCGCGCGGTTCTCCGAAACAGATTTCACAGCTTGCGGCGATGCGCGGTCTTATGGCAAAACCGAACGGCGACATCATCGAACTGCCGATCCGCTCGAACTTTAAAGAAGGTTTGTCCGTTATCGAATTCTTTATTTCGACGAACGGTGCGCGAAAAGGTTTGTCCGACACCGCGCTCAAAACCGCGGACGCCGGTTATATGACGCGGCGCCTCGTCGACGTTGCGCAGGATGTCGTCGTCAACGAAGACGACTGCGGCACGATCAACGGCATCGACTATACGGCGATCAAAGACGGAGACGAAGTTCTCGTTCCGCTTTCCGAGCGCATCGTCGGCCACTATACGATCGAGCGCGTCATCCATCCGATTACCGGAGAACTTTTGTGCGATGTCAACCGTTACATCGACGGCGATTTGGCAAAAAAAATCGATGAAGCGGGCGTCGAAAAGGTAAAGCTGCGCACCGTACTCACGTGCGAAGCGCACCACGGTATCTGCGTTCGCTGCTACGGACAAAACCTCGCGCGGAATAAAATCGTCGAAATCGGAGAAGCCGTCGGTATCATTGCGGCGCAGTCGATCGGACAGCCGGGTACCCAGCTTACGCTCAGAACCTTCCACTCGGGAGGGGCTGCCGAAAAGACGACGGAAGAAAATCACATCGTTCTCAAATTCAACGCCTTTATCAAAGAAGTCACGGGTACGCACGTAGAAGTAAAAGGCGGCAAGTGGCTCTTTACGCGTAAAGGCTTTATGACCGTCATCCGCATCGTCGATGAAATCAAAATCGGCAAAGACGCGTCCGTCAAAGTAAAAGGCGGAGATCGCATCTTAAAGGGCAGCGTCGTTATGACGACGAAAAGCGGAGAAGTGAAGGCGTCCGCCGATGCGAAGATTATGATTATCGGAGATACGGTCTATTTGACGAGCAGCGAAGTGAGAGTCGAAATCGCAAACGGTTCGACAATCTATGTCAAAGCGGGCGATATCGTCGCTGCAGGAAAGCCGATCGGAGAATTCGATCCGTTCAGTGAACCGATCATCGCCGAAAGCGACGGCTACGTGCACTTCGAAGACATCATCGTCGGTTCAACGCTCGAAGAGCGGCATGATATGCAGACGGGAAACATCGAACGCATCATCACCGATTTGCATTTGGACGTAAAGCAGCCGCGCATTCTCATCACCGATGAAGCGGGCAACGAACTCGGAAGCTATTATCTGCCGGCGGGCGCCGTTTTGAACGTCGACGACAAAAAGCAGATCGCCGCGGGCGTTACGCTCGCAAGATTGCCGAAAGTCGCCGCAAAATCGAGCGATATCACCGGCGGTCTTCCGCGCGTTTCCGAACTCTTCGAAGCGCGAAAGCCGAAAAATCCGTGCGTGCTTGCGAAGATTTCGGGACTTGTCAAGTTTAAGGGAATTACCAAAGGCAAGCGTATGGTGACGATCGAAGACGAATTCGGTAAAGTGCACGATCACGCCGTTCCGATGAACAAGCGCATGCTCGTGCGCGACGGCGACCGCGTGGAAGCGGGAGAGCCGCTGTGCGACGGTTCACCGAGTCCGCACGACATCCTCGCCATCCTCGGTGAAAATGCGCTGCAGAATTATCTTATGGATGAAATCCAGCAGGTGTACCGCGCGCAGGGTGTCGATATCAACGACAAGCACATCGGTATTATCGTGCGGCAGATGCTGCGCAAAGTTGAAATCGTTGCAGTCGGCGATACGCACTTTATCTACGGACAGCAAGTGGACAAATACAAATTCCACGAAGAAAATAAGCGCGTAAAAGACGAAGGCGGACAGCCGGCTACGGGCCGCCCGATGTTCCAGGGAATTACGAAAGCCTCTCTCGGCGTCGATTCCTTTATTTCGGCGGCATCGTTCCAGGAAACCACACGCGTACTCACGAACGCCGCAATTTCCGGTTCGACCGATTATCTGCACGGTATCAAAGAAAACGTCGCAATCGGTCACATGATCCCCGCAGGAACGGGCATCAGAAATTACCGCCATATCAAGCTTTTCGACGGAAGCGACAGGGATTTGGATATCCAGATGGATGAGATCCTCGAACGCCGCCGTATCGAAAAAGAGCAGGAAGCGCTCCGTATGACGGAAGAAGATGCGGCTTTCGATGCGGAAGAGCCGGAAGCGGATTGAGCTATTGACGAGAGACGGGGGAATGAAGTATCATATAATTCCCCCGTTTTCAGGATAACGGCGGATTATATTCCGGGGTGCTGACCGGGATTTTGTTAAAGATTATTAATTATTGCGATAGGAGATAGGCAATGCCTACAATTAATCAGTTGATTCATCAGGGACGCAAGTCGAGCGCAAACAGAACGAAAGCGCCCGCTCTCGATTCGTGTCCGCAAAAACGCGGCGTATGCACTCGTGTTATGACGATGACGCCGAAAAAACCGAATTCCGCGCTGCGGAAAATTGCGCGTGTGCGGCTCAGCAACGGTATGGAAGTGACTGCGTATATTCCGGGCATCGGTCATAATTTGCAGGAACACTCGGTCGTGCTCGTCCGCGGCGGACGCGTAAAGGATTTGCCGGGCGTGCGCTATCACATTATCCGCGGCACGAAAGATACGCTCGGTGTCGACGGACGCAAACGCGGCCGCTCGAAATACGGCGCGAAGCGCGCTAAAGCGTAACGGGGGATGAGAAGATGGGAAGACATAAAAAATCGATCGATCGTCCCGTTATGCCGGACGTAAAATACAACAGCAAAGTCGTTTCGAAATTCATCACGCGTATGATGCTGCAGGGCAAAAAAGAAACGTGTAAGCGCCTCATGTACACGGCGATGGACAATTTAAAAGCAAAAACCGATAAAGACCCGCTCGAAGTGTTTTTGAAAGCGCTCGAAAACGTCAAACCGATGGTGGAAGTAAAATCCCGCCGCGTCGGAGGCGCGACTTATCAGGTTCCGGTGGAAATCCGCGACGTGCGCAAAGAAGCGCTTGCAATGCGCTGGATCATCACCGCCGCCCGCAACAGAAACGGACACGGCATGGCCGAAACGCTCGCCGCCGAACTGCTCGATGCGTACAACAGCACGGGTACGGCGTTTAAGAAAAAAGAAGATACGCATAAGATGGCCGAAGCGAACAAAGCGTTCGCGCACTACCGCTGGTAGTTTTCGACGATCCGAAAATCGGTCAAAGAGCGCCGTTCACATCCGTGGGCGGCGTTTTTTATAGGTCGGATATCGGGTTTTGAAAATCGTCAAAACGCTTGACTAAGCCCCGCCTTTTCCGATACAATAACCGATACGCGCAGTGTAAGATGTGCTGCATGATCCCCGTTTTGTGTGCGGCTGTTTTGCGCGCATTATTTTAATAATCAGGAGTGTTGCCATGTACGCACTTATCGAATATAAGGGCAAACAATATAAAGCGGAAAAAGGCACCGTTTTAACGGTCGACAAATTGAGCGAAGAAAAGGGTTCGACCCTCGAACTCGATTCCGTTTTACTCGTAAGCGACGGCGACAAAATCAGCGTCGGCGCTCCATACGTTGCGGGCGCGAAAGTGAAAATCGAAGTCGGGGAAACGTTTCGCGACAAAAAAGTGCTCGTGTTCAAATATAAAGCCAAAAAGGATTACCACAGGCTTATCGGGCACCGTCAAGCGTATACGAAAGTTACCGTAACGGATATTACCGTCGCGTAATGATTTCCGTGCTGCTCACTTGCGGCAAAGACGGAACGCTCGCATCGTGCAGGGCGCAGGGGCACGCGCGTTTTGCCGAGAGGGGAAGCGACATCGTCTGCAGCGCCGTTACTGTTTTGCTGCGTACGACGATGCAGGCGCTTTCCGAAACGGAAGGCGTCTTCGTCCGAGCGGATGCTTCGGAGCGGGGGAGCTTGGATTTCGACGTGAGTGCGGAAAGTGCACCGGCGGAATCACGGGCGGCGCTCGTATATGCCGGACGATTTTTGGAAGCGGGACTCGCTTCCCTTGTGCGGGAATATCCGCGCAACGTAGAATTGAAGATACAAACTGATTAAACGAGGTATACTATGGGAAGATCGAGAGGCGGCAGCGGCGCCAAAAACGGACGCGATTCCAATCCGAAAAATTTAGGCGTAAAGCGATACGGCGGAGAAGCGGTTACGGCCGGTTCCATACTTGTCAAACAACGCGGAACGAAATTTTTTCCGGGCAGCAATGTAAAGCGTGCGGGCGACGACAGCCTGTATGCGACGGCTGACGGTAAAGTCGTCTACCACGAACGGATGAACAGAAAATATATTTCCGTTACTCCGGCAAACGCGTAAAATTTTGTTTGACACTATGACGATACCCGGTTCAGCACAGCCTGCGCCGGGTATTTTCGTTTAGCCCCGAATGTCGAGGCTTTTGAATCCAAACAAGAGAACAGTATGGTACAGTTTGCAGATGAAGCGTTAATTGAAGTCCGCTCGGGAAAAGGCGGAAACGGCTGCATCGCGTTTCGCAGAGAAAAATATATTCCGCGAGGAGGGCCGAACGGCGGCGACGGCGGCAAGGGAGGAGATGTCGTGTTTTGCGTCAGGCGCAATATGCGCACGCTTGCAAAGCTCCGCAATCAAGTCGTCTTTAAAGCGAAAAACGGCGGCGACGGTTCGGGCTGGAACAAATACGGCAAAGACGGAGAAGATGTCGTTATCGCCGTTCCGCCCGGCACGACGATACGGGATGCCGAAACGGACGAACTCATCCACGATTTTACCGACGAAGACGAAAACGAGCGCTTCGTTTTTTTAAACGGCGGTAAGGGCGGTTGGGGCAATGTCCATTTCAAGTCGTCGACGAATCAGGCGCCGCGTTACGCGCATCCGGGTACTCCCGGAGAAGTGAGAAAGCTCCGCCTCGAACTTTCGATCATAGCCGACGCGGGGCTCGTCGGTTTTCCGAACGCCGGTAAGTCGTCACTTTTAAACGCGTTTACGAACGCGCGTCCGAAAATCGCGCCGTATCCGTTTACGACGAAAATCCCCAATTTGGGAGTGCTCCGCGTCGACGGAGAGCGCGATATAATCATTGCCGATATACCTGGGATCATCGAAGGCGCGTCCGAAGGCGCGGGGCTCGGGTTTAAATTTTTAAAACACATTTCGCGCACGGCCTGCCTCATCTATATGATCGACTGTTCCGACGAAAGCTGCATGACCGCTTACGCTGCGCTGAAAAAAGAGATCGCTTCGTATTCGCCCGAGCTCGCTGCAAAGCCGAAGATGGTGCTGTGCAATAAAATCGACGTGGAAGGAGCTGCGGAAAACGCGCAAAAAATTATTAAATCGATTCGGGAAGCGGAAAAGGAAACTCCCGTTATCGCGATTTCGGTTACCGCGAATATGAATATGCGGAGCGCGAAGATCGGGATCATCGATATGGTCGATGCCGCTTCGGGTGCGCATACGGCTGCTTGTGAAGGAGACGATATGCGCGGAAATGATGAGTCGTCGTTTCTTTCGACGAGGTCGGTAGATGAAAGTATGGAAACGCAGTATCCGGGGACGGAGCGTTTATGAAAATCGCTTTGCTCGGCGGTGCGTTCAATCCGCTGCATATCGGACACGCCATGCTTGCCGAAATCGCAGCGGGCGAGCTCGGTTTCGATAAAGTGCTCTTCGTTCCGACTTTTATCCCGCCGCACAAACGCTTTGCGGACGCGGCTTCTGCGAAAGACAGGCTCGGCATGGTGAAAGCGTTTTGTAAAGATTCTCCGCACTTTGCAGCCGAAGCGTGCGAAATCGAGCGAGGCGGGGTTTCGTATACTTTCGATACACTGCAGTATATTATTAAAAAATTCGGCGATTCGATCGAAGGAAAGCCCGCGCTCATCATCGGGGAGGAAAACGCGCGCGAGTTCGAAAAGTGGTACCGCGCATCCGATGTCGCATCCGTTGCCGATATCGTCATCGCGCGGAGGCAAAAGGGCGCGGGCGGAGAAGACGTCAAAGCATTTCAAAATACGCCTGTAGGAAACTATACCGGCGGATTTGACGGAGGAGTGGAGTCCGTGTTTTTTCCGTTCCCGCACAGGCTTCTCGACAATCCTCCGCTTACGCTATCTTCGACCGAAATCCGTTCCCGCATCGGTTCGGGAAAAAGCTGGCGTTACCTTGTTCCCGAAAGCGTTTTTCGATATATTATACGGAAAAGGCTTTATGGATACGGAAGATTTTAACGGCAGTTCCGCGCTCATCGACCGCGTCAAAGATTATGCGAAAGCGGTTTTAACAAAAGAGCGCTACGAACATTCGGTGCGCGTCGCCGAAACCGCTTTCCGGCTTTGTAAAAAATACGGATTGGACGCTTCGCGCGGCTACCTTGCGGGCATCGCGCACGATATGTGCAAAGACATGAGTGACGAAAAGATCGCGGCACTCGCCCGTGAGGACGGAAAAGCGATCACTGAGCTTGAAGCGAAAAAGCCTTCCCTGCTGCACGGACGCGCGGCAGCTCTCATGCTCCGCCGCGATTTCGGCGTAACCGATAAAGACATACTGCAGGCGGTCGCCGTGCACACGTTCGGAGAAGAAGGTATGTGCGCTCTTTCGAAAGTCGTTTATGCGGCGGATAAAATCGAGCCCGGCCGCCCGCAGGCGACAAAAGCGTATCTGGCTTCTCTCGAGCACCTTTCGCTCGACGAACTTGTAGAAAAAGTGCTTGCCGACGGGATCGCGTATTTGAAAAAAAAGGGATGCACCGTCGCGCCCGAATCGGAAAAACTTTTGTGTTCGTTGAATCGCCGTTAAATTGTTAAGGAGTTACGATACATGCATATCCGTGACGAACAAAAAGGCATACTGTTTTTGATTCTCATATTCGCCATCATCGCGGGCGTTTCCGTTTTTATCGCGCGGCTGCTCCGCACCGATACGGTCGGCAAAAGCCTCGAAAACGATCAAGTGATCCGCACGCTGTACGTGCTCGATGACGGCGGCGGAAATGCGCTTATGACGGAAGTTGTCATCTATTATCCGGTTTCGAAAAAAGCGGACGTCGTCAATATTCCGTACAATGTCGGCGGTATCTACCGCGTGCTTGAAGGCGTCGAAGGTACGCAGGGGCGCACCGACGGTATTGCGGTCATCTATCGGGAAAAGGGAATAGGCGCGTATCTCCGGCAGATCGAAAATCTGCTCGGAACGTCGATACCCTTTTATTCGATCGTAACGCTCGACGATTTTATCACGCTGACCGATATGATGGGCGGTTTGCGCGTTTTTATTTCCGCACCGGTCGACACGCTTTCTCCTGACGGAGAACGCTGGCTTTTGCCGTCCGGAGCGGTAACGCTTGACGGCGATAAGGTTTCGACGTACCTCCGTTATCGATTGAGCGAAGAGACGGATGTCGACGTATACGAGCGTTATCAAAATATCATGATCGCCTATTTTACGCAGCTCGGCGAAAACAAAGCGATGATACTCGCGAAAAAAAACATCGATAAATTTTTGCCGCTCTTTTCGTCGAACCTCGATGCGAAAGATTTTATCACGCATATGTCGCTGCTTGCGGAAATGAACACGGAATACATCATCAAGCAAAACGTGACGGGAAGGGTAAGCACGGTCGACGGTAAACAGCTTCTTTTTCCGCTCAACGGCGGCGAGTTTATCAAGCAGGCGGTCGCCCAGTCGACGAATATGCTCATCTCTACCGGCAATACGATGACGAGCCGTATCTACGTGCTCGAAATTCAAAACGGCACGACGGTGCAGGGACTCGCGCACAATACGGCGATTTTGTTTCAAAACGCGAGTTACGATATTTTGAGTACGCAGAATGCCGACAGAAACGATTACGAAAAGACGGTGATCATCGATCATATCGGCAACAGGGAAATCGCGAAAATGGTCGGCGATTTTATCCGCTGCACGAATATTCAGGAAGAGGAAGTTAGGAGCGACAGTGTGAACGAATCGGTTGCGAGCGTTGACTTTACGATTATTTTGGGAAAAGATTTCGACGGCCGCTATGTGCGCCCGTCCGCGAATTGACATAAGGGTTGCAGTATGAAAACGACGGAACAAAAAGCGAAAGAACTCGCGCGGCTTATGGAAGACGGCAAAGGGAAAGACGTCGCGCTCATCGATGTTTCGGAACTGAACAGTTGGACGGATTATTTTGTCATCGTTACGGTTACGAGTTCGGCGCACAAAGAAGGCTTATATAAACAGGCATGCGATTACGCAAAGGAAAACGGACTCGAACTCTACCGTACGCGCAGAAAACACAGCGACGGCGACGACTGGCAGCTGATCGATTTCGGAGATATCGTCGTGCACTTGATGTCGAGCGACGCGAGGGGTTTTTATGATTTGGAAAAGCTGTGGCACGCCGGCCGCCGAGTGGAAATTAATAATTAACGCACGGCAGTGCTGCGAGTTTCGGAGGAAATGCGGAGCAGAAAAAGGCTTTGCGTGCGACAGGGATTGGAGAGGCGGCGGAGCCGTTCCGAAGGAATGGAGCCGGACGGCGGAACCTCGGAAAGCCCGGTTTTTGCGGTTTGCCGCAAAAAGTCGCCCTGAAATCGATATTAATAAGTTCCGGCTGTTTCGTGCGCCGACATTCGATCTGATAATTAACAAAATCGGGGCTGAAAGCCGAGATGCTTAAAAGGTTTCAAAAAATAAAAGCGTGCCGATCGGGTTTTAAAGAGCGATATCAATAGGAGTCGTCATCGACATCGTCGAAGTCGTCGTCTTCCGACAGTTCATCTTCACGTACGGCACCGTACCCGTCTTCTTCTTCGTAGTCGTCATAGGGTTCGTCTATATCGTCTTCTTCTTCAAGTGGATCGTCTTCGAAAAAATCGGCGTCTTCGTCGAACTCGTCGAGTTCGTCGTCTCCGTTGTCGCTGCCGAAATCGTCGTCGGCATCAAAATCGTCATCATCGTATTCGTCGTCATACGAAAATAATTCTTCGGCGGACATACTAACTCCTTACTGCTGACTGCTCTCAAACCTCGTTTACTGTAAATGACCTGCGCGATCGTGTCAATAGAGTGCTTGATCATCGATACTGTCGCGTCGCATACTGTCGCGTCGCATACTTGACACGCTTTGTGCCTTGTGATATGCTTTCGTTCACACGCGGGGATGGTGGAATTGGTAGACACGCTAGCTTGAGGTGCTAGTGGCGCGAGCCGTGCCTGTTCAAGTCAGGTTCTCCGCATTGCAGGATTATCGGGTTTCCGGTAATCCTTTTTTTATGGAAGTTTTCAAATATTTTAGTTTTATTCCCACAAAGGATAGAGTACAAGATACTTATATTTCCTATTCGGATGTATGGTGTAATTTTGATATTGATATATTGGAGTTATTGAATTTATTTGATTTATCACTTGAAAAGAAATGAAAAATATTGTATAGTATACAATATGAAACACATTATAAAATATTTATTTAAAAATAAAATCGCTGCGTTTGTATCGTTGTCAGCTTTGCTGTTTTTATCTTGCACGAACGATTTGTCGAAGACCGATACGGATACGGCGGTTACGGGCATTCACATCACTTCCGCAGGCAATGCTTTTTCCATTGTCAAAGGCGATACGTACCGCCTGCAGGCGAAAGTTTTGCCGGAATATGCGTCGGACAAGAGACTCTCTTTTTCGTCGAGTGCCGAAGGAATCGCTTCGGTAAATGTCGAAGGTGTGATTACGGCGTACGAAGAAGGTAATGCCGTCATTACGATACGTGCGGCAAACGGCGTGCAAAAGACGATAAACGTTACCGTTACGCCGGCTCCGATTGCTGTTGCAGAGATCAAATTTGAAGAAACGCCGCCTGAATCATTGATTATCGGCGATAGCTATACGTTCAAAGCAAAGGTCACGCCCGATGACGCGACGGAGGATAAAACGCTTATCTACGGTACGACAACGCCGGAACTCATTGATATAAGCGATACTGACGGTACCGTACATGCGAAAAAGGACGGAACGGCGAGTATTACCGTTACGGTAGCCCGCTCGTCGGTAGCGAAAACGGTTACGATTGAAATTAAAAAGAAACCGCAAATCAAATACGAATCAAAACAAGCCGTTATGAGAGAAAGCGCTGCAGGAACATATACGTTCGAAGTGCAAACGATAGACGGCAAATTGGATTATGAACCGCGTTTTACGTCGAATGAGGATAAGCTTCCGTGGATTACGGGAGCTCCGACAATCGCTTCGCGAATCGATTCCGATAAGGACATAATTTCATTTACCTGTACGGAAAATAAAACCGTATGGGACAGGCGCGCGTATATAAAGTTTTGGGATAAAACGGCAAAAGCCTATATTAAAAATGCGGACGACAAAAAGGATTTGACCGTAAACATTATTCAAAAAAAGAATGAAAATCCCGTTGTGCATTACAGATGGGTTAAAGGTATCAATGCGCCTACCGCCGGTCAAAAAGAAAAGATGCCGATAATTTATAACAGTACCCCCACAGGTGATTATTACGAGCAGCCGTATGTGTTCAAATGGAATGAAACTGCCGATACGAACTTTTACAATGCACGGAAATTATCCAAACTGCGTAGAGAGGGTTTTCCAAGCAATTATTTTATGGTAACAGAAACTATTAATAACACACCACGGCAAGGAACAGACCTTAGTCAATGTTGGGCCAAAACCGCTTCCAATATGTTACACTGGTGGTTTGAACAAAATAAAGACTATATTGAGCAGTATAAAGCAAAATCAAACATTGCTCCGAATAGTCTCTTGTATAGACATAATTATATCAGAAACTTACCGGATGAAAGGGAAGGTGAAAAAAGCGATATAGCCAATATTTTTAGGGTCTATACACATGACAGGTCGTACGGCGGTTATATAGAAGACGGCCTGACGTGGTACCTGTATAAAAGAGACGGTCAAAAAACTTTAGGTTCAATCTATCCCGGGCTGTTCAATGATGTTTTTACATTTGATACAAGACCTATCAATACTGAACGATGTGAAACAAAAAAAGAATTTGAACGGATTATGAATGAAGCGTTTGATAAGGGACGGGCGATAGGTTTGTTCTGGAAGGGTTCCAAAGGCAGACTATATCAACATGCCGTAACATGCTGGGGCGCGGCTTATGACGCAGATAACAATATTATCTGCCTCTATATTGCCGAATCGAACTTAACGGAACCGGCTCTTTATCCGTACGGCGTTCAATACCGCGGCAACATCTATGATGAACCGGAGCAAAACAGCGCATATATGTTCAATTATTATTTAAGCAAACCTGAAGATATCTATGTCGACAGCATAACCACTTTAGACCTCGGCGAAGAGCAGTGGAAAGCGTGGCTGGCTGCACATCCGTAAAAAAAGTATAAGTTCAATTGCGGGTTTTAGCAAACTCGACGGGCTGTCGAAAAAGTAATCGGCTTTTGAGACAGCCCTTTGTCCGACCCTATCGTGTCGTATTGACATCCTCTCCCGCTTTGTTATGATATCCTTATGGAAAAAGTCAAATTCGGTATAATCGGATTGGGTTCCATTGCCGACGTTCATGCCGAAGCGCTGGCGCAATGTCCGAACTGCGAACTCACAGCCTGTTACAGTCCTTCTCCGGATAAAGCGGATCGGTTCGCTCAAAAATATGGGCTCGAGCCGTACACCGACTCGGAAAGTTTTTTCAATTCATCCGGTATTCAGGCTGTCTCCGTTGCGACGCCGTCAGGCTGCCATTTGGAAGCGGCGCTCGGTGCGATCGAAAAGGGAAAACATATTATTGTCGAAAAACCGCTTGAGATTACCGTCGAACGCTGTAGGAAAATTATCGATGCGGCAAACGCAAAAGGTGTAAAGCTTTCGGGAATCTTTCAATCGCGCTTTTATGATGCGCCGCGTCTCGTAAAAAAAGCGATCGACGCAGGGCGTTTCGGAACGCCTGTCTTGGGCAGCGCATATGTGAAATGGTTTCGCAGTCAAGCCTATTATGATTCCGGTGCGTGGCGCGGTACGTGGGAAATCGACGGGGGCGGCGCTCTCATGAATCAAAGTATTCATGCCGTCGATCTTTTGCAGTGGTTTATGGGGCCGGTAACGGAAATAGGCGCTTTTACGGAAACGCTTGCACATAAACGCATTGCGGTCGAAGATACGGGAGCTGCGGTGTTGAAATTTGCGAACGGCGCTCTCGGCGTTATAGAAGGAACGACGGGATCGTATCCGGGGGCATTAAAAAAAATAGAAATAACGGGCACGGAAGGAACTGTCGTTATCGAAGAAGATATGCTGAAAGTGTGGCAATTCAAAGACGAGCGGAAAGAAGATGCTGAAATCCGAGAGCGCTTCGGAAAAAAAAGCAATTCGGCAGGGGGTGTGTCGGATCCTAAAGCGATTCTTTCGGAAGGTCATGCAAAACAGTTTTGCGATTTTGCGGATGCGATTATCCGCGACCGAAAGCCGTTCATTTCGGGAGAAGACGCGCTTTGCGCCGTGCGGATCGTTACGGCGATATATGAAAGCAAGCGTTCCCGTGCATTTGTAAAATTGGACCGGCCGTTTGACGAATACTGAAGCGTTTTGCAAATCCGATTCGTCGCCGTATAGTCTATGCCGTACTTTGCTGCCGCATTGCGCCGATTCGGCAGCGTTAGCTCCGTGCCGTTTCGATCTCTCGTACGCCGTCCGCGCTCTCGCATATAAAAAAGGCCGCTTCATAGCCGATCGCTTTTACATACGCGCGCTGCACGCGCTCGATAAATTCTTCCGTGCCGTCGTTTTTTACGAGCGCGATCGCGCAGCCGCCGAAGCCGGCTCCGGTCATTCTGGCTCCGATACACGAGCGCTCGGCATTTGCGGCGTCTGCAAGCGTGTCGAGTTCGATGCCGGTCACTTCGTAATCGTCTCTGAGCGATGCGTGCGATTCTTTTAATAATGTTCCGAGCGTTGAAAGGTTTCCTTCTTTGAGAGCGGCAGCGGCTTTTGCGACGCGTGCGTTTTCGGTGACGCAGTGGCGCGCGCGGCGGAAAATCGTTTCGTCGGTAAAAATACTTTTACACTCGTCGAGCTGATTCGGCGTCAAAGCGCACAGGTCGGGAATGTCCTCCGTGTTCGTATACTTTCCTGCGGTGTGAAGCGGAATTTTTGCCTCTTGTAATATTGTAAGAGCGCGGGCGCACTCGGCTCTCCTTTCGTTGTATTTCGAATCGGCAAGCTGCCGCTTTTTCTGCGTGTTCATGACGACGAAGCGGCAGTCGTCGAGCGCAAGCGGCACGTATTCGAAGTCGAGCGTTGCGCAGTCGAGCAGTTCCGCCGTATCTTTTTTCGCCGTCGCGATGATGAATTGATCCATGATGCCGCAGTTGACATTCATGAATTCGTGTTCGCTTTGCTGTCCGATAAGGGCGATATCTTTTCGTGAAATGCCGAATCCGAAAACTTCCGAAAGCGCGTATGCGAAAGCGCATTCGAGGGCGGACGAGGATGAAATGCCGCCTGCGGGGGGAATGTCGCTTCCGATGAGCGCGTCGAAGCCGCCCGAAAAGACGCAGCCTCTTCGTTTTAAAATCGTCACGATGCCGTTTAAGTAATTTGCGTAGCCGTTTTCTTTTTTGTATGCGAACTCGTCGCGTATATCAAAGCCGTAGGCACCGGGAAATTTCAAGTCGCGGTAGCTGATGCGCGAATCGTCCCGTTTTCTGATCGTTACGTAGAGGAGGCGGTCGATTGCTGCGGGAAACACTTTTCCGCCGTTGTAGTCGATGTGTTCTCCGATGATATTGATGCGTGCGGGAGAAGCAAAGATGCGCACGGGATTTTTTCCGCCGCCGTAGATTTTATTAAATTCGCCGGAAAGATTTTCCGGTACGATTTTATTTAAAAGCGTATCCATGACGGCGATTTTAACACGAAAAAGGACGGACGGCAACCGAATCCGACGGTTTGTGTAGAATCCGACGGTTTGCAGACGGAAATCAATTTTTACCTAAAAAGGCCGGATGTCGAGCTTCACAGCAAATACCGTTACAGTTTTTCGATTTCCGCTTCCGAGAGACCGGTCATCCGCTGTATAAAATCGACAGAACAGCTTTCTCTCTGCATCAGCTTTGCCGTCTCTTGTGCTTTTTGATACGCTCCCGCAGCAATACCGTCGCGGCGGCCCCGTTCAAAGCCGATCTTTTCACCCAGCTGTGAACCCTCTCTTAGTAAATCATCTTTCCAAATATTCAACGACATATACCAACTCCTGAACTTTTCGTTCCGTTTCGCTTTTTCGACAAGCGCATCGATCTGCTGCGTAAAACCGCTCGTCGCCCGCCTCTCGCAAAGATACTGCAGCAAGGCGCTCAATTCAGGCTCATCTTCTTTACCGTAGGCACCCACATTATAAAATACTTTATACGATTTGTCATCAAGAAAAAGCGTACCGTCGGCGGTACAGATATTGCGGAATTCGTAGACAGGCAAGCTTTTGCCGAAGGGATCCTGTGTACAGATAAAGATGACGTAGCTCTCTTTCAGTTCGGCGTAGCTTTGGCCGCGCAAAAGGTTATCGACATCCATGAGACTTTGATAATAACGCGTACGCTTGGGAAGAGAAGGCGGGATCGACGTTTGTATTTCTATATCGAAGACGCGCTCGGGATCGGAAACGTAGACGTCGAGGCGTATACCCTTGCTTTCGTAGAACGGCGCGATCGTTTTTTGCAGCGAGGGATATTCGATTTTACCGACTTTGATATGCAGGAGCCGTTCGATGACACCCTTACATATAAATTGATTTTTCATGACCGTGCCGAACATAAAGTCATCGGTAAAGGAAAGTTCTTCGACGGGTTTATGGGTGTATTCCATGGGGATATCCTCAGTTGTTGAGATAGTGCGGACAAAAAATCGCTTCACCTATATATCGCCCGTAAATTAACAAATTACGCGGTTTTTATGAAAATAAACGGGAACATCGTTTCCTGCGCGGGGAACTTCGCACTCCGTGCTCGTTGCAAGTGGCGCGGGGAACTTCGCACTCCGTGCTCGTTGCAAGTGGCGCGGGGAACTTCGCACTCCGTGCTCGTTGCAAGTGGCGCGGGGAACTTCGCACTCCGTGCTCGTTGCAAGTGGCGCGGGGAACTTCGCACTCCGTGCTCGTTGCAAGTGGCGCGGGGAACTTCGCACTCCGTGCTCGTTGCAAGTGGCGCGGGGAACTTCGCACTCCGTGCTCGTTGCAAGTGGCGCGGGGAACTTCGCACTCCGTGCTCGTTGCAAGTGGCGCGGGGAACTTCGCGCTTCGCGCTCGTTGCAAGGTTGCGCGGGGAACTTCGCTCGATGTACGGCACGGTGTCGCTTCGCGTCCCCATTGAAATGGAAAACTCCAGACCGCCACATTACCAATTGAAAATTAAAAATGGATTTCCGTGACGTTTGCAGACGCTTGATGGATTTCCGCCCGGTTATAATTGTTTGACAAAGGCTGAGTTTTGTACGAAAATATTGTTATGAAAGAAAAGACCGTTTATATTATCGGGCATAAAAATCCCGACACGGATTGCGCCGTTGCGGCTGCCGCGTACGCGCGCTTAAAGCAGCTGCTCGGCAAAAAGAATTATATCGCGTGCAGAGCGGGGCATTTTTCTCCGCAGACGGAATACGTATTCAACCGTTTTAAAGTACCCTATCCGAAATATATCCCCAACGTCGTTCCGAAAGTCGCGTATTTTATGAGCGGTTTGTGCGATGCGGTCGGAGAAGACGAATCGGTGTGGGATGCCATCAGCGTTATGGACAGGCTCGAAAGCCGCGTGCTGCCGGTCGTCGACGAAAAGGGCGCGTATATGGCAATGCTCCATTACAATATATTTGCGCAAAACGTGCTTTCCGTTTTGGATCCCGAATATAAAACCGTTTTGCCGACGAGCATTGCGCTCATCGCGCACACGATACACGCACAGCCGGTTATCGTCAAAAACGAAAACGACGTGTTCAAAGCGTCGGTACTCGTCGGCGCTGCGTCGCTTGAAACTTTTTCGGATACGCTTTCCGAACACAACAGCGAAAATGCCGTCGTCATTACCGGCGACAGGGAAGACATACAGAGCGCGGCGATCGACGCGGGCGTCAAGCTCCTTATCATTACGCTCGGAAAGCCGCTGAAAAAAGAACTGCGTGAAAGAGCCGAAAAAAGGGGAGTGTCGGTTATTATCAGTCCCTATGCGACGTCTCCGACGGCGATGCTTATTCCCTATGCGGCTCCCGTTTCGGTTATGGCCGACGCCGACGTTCCGCCCGTACATCCGGAAGATACCGTTGCGAAAATACGGCCGCTCATTCAGGAATCTCCGTGCCGCTGTCTTCCAGTTATCGACGACGATAAAAAACTCGTCGGTCTCATTTCCGAGCACGACCTCCTGCAGGAGCCCGGTATCGAATTGATATTGGTTGATCACAACGAAGCTTCTCAAGCGGTCGACGGCATCGCTCATTACCGCATACGAGAAGTGATCGATCATCACCGGCTCGGAACTCTTTCTACGGATTATCCGATTATGTTTATTTCAAAGCCGGTCGGTTCGACATCGACTTTGATAACGAATCTCTACCGCGAATACAAAGTGCCGATTCCTCGCGAAATCGCAAGCATTTTGTTGTGCGGCATCCTTTCGGACACGCTCATATTGCAGTCCACTACGACGACGGACGAAGATCGGGAGACGGCAAGCTATCTTTCGGATATCACCGGTCTCGATAGTAAACAGCTCGGTAAGGACGTGATCGCAGCGGGAAGCCGCATCAAGGGGCGGAGCGCGCACGACCTCGTTACGCAGGACATGAAAGAGTATGTGCAGGACAAAGTGAATTATACGGTGAGCCAAATCGAAGTGGACGATACGAAAGAGATTCTCGACCGCAAAAAAGAATTTATCGAAGAACTCGAAATCGAACAGCGTTCGCGGAAATTGCTTTTTTCCGCTCTTCTCGTTACGGATATTACGCAGCTGTCGAGTCTGCTGTTTTTGGTCGGAGACGAAAAATTTATACCGCTTGTGACTTTTCCGCGTCTCGAAGAAAACGTGTATTATTTAAAAGACGTCGTGTCTCGCAAAAAGCAGCTCATCCCGCTTATGACGGAGCAGCTGCACGCATACGAAACGTAAAATTTTAATTCGCGCCTGTGCCGTCTTGCCACTGCCTTTCCGTGCAAGTATAATGAAAACGCCGATTAAAATCGCTCGCGCGGCTTACGGGCATTTCCGCCTTGCGCGTCTTTTTTTAATTTTCAAAAATAAATAAAATGTGCCGAGGCGAGCTGAATAACTTGCAGTGCGCACAAAACGATTGGAGTACCTATGTCGAAATATCCTTTTGAAACGATTGAACCGAAGTGGCAAAAATATTGGGAAAAAAATAAAACGTTCAAAACGACGGAAGACGAATCGGTACCGAAAGAAAAGCGGCGCTACGTTCTCGATATGTTTCCGTATCCGAGCGGCGCGGGTTTGCACGTCGGACACCCGGAAGGCTATACGGCGACCGACATCTACTGCCGCTATCTCCGCATGAACGGATACAATGTTTTGCATCCGATGGGCTACGATGCATTCGGTTTGCCCGCCGAAAACTATGCGATTAAAACGGGCACGCATCCGGCGGCTTCAACGATGGCGAACATCGAACACTTTACGCAGCAGATCAAAGCGCTCGGGTTTTCCTACGATTGGGACAGGTGCGTCATCACGTGCAAAGAAAGTTATTATAAATGGACGCAGTGGATTTTTTTACAGCTGTACAAGCGCGGTCTCGCTTATGAAACGGATTCTCCGATAAACTGGTGTCCGAGCTGCAAGACGGGGCTCGCAAACGAAGAAGTCAAAGAAGGAAAATGCGAACGCTGCGGTTCTCCCGTTACGCGCAAAACGATCCGGCAGTGGGTTTTAAAGATTACCGCGTACGCCGACAGATTGCTCGAAGATTTGGACGAACTCGATTGGCCTGAAAGCGTCAAGCTCATGCAGGAAAACTGGATCGGACGATCGACGGGAGGAGAAGTCGATTTCGCCGTCGCAGGCAAAGACGGCAAAGCGAGCGGAGATAAGCTCACGGTTTACACGACGCGGGCGGACACGCTTTTCGGAGCGACGTACATGGTTATCGCGCCCGAACACCCGCTCGTTTCAAAGCTTACGACCGACGAGCAAAAAGAAGCCGTCGACGCATACGTCGAAAGCGCCGCAAAAAAATCAGACCTTGAGCGTACCGATTTGGCAAAAGATAAAACGGGTGTGTTTACCGGAAGCTATGCGATTGACCCGGTAAACGGACGCGAGATTCCGATTTGGATTTCGGATTACGTACTTATTTCGTACGGTACCGGTGCGATTATGGCCGTTCCCGCGCACGACGAGCGCGACTGGGACTTTGCGAAAAAATTCGATTTGCCGATCGTAAAAGTCGTCGCATCGAAAGAAGAAGCCGCTTCTCTCGGCGGCGGAGACGAAAAAGCGGGACAGGCGATTTTATTGAACGCCGCAAAAGACGAGGCGGCATATCGAAAACTTGTCGAAGCGCATCCCGAAATCTTCAACGTCGCCGATGCGTGCACGAGTGCGGACGGGTATTCGATCAACAGCGGTGCCTTTACGGGAACGGCTACGAAACAGACGATCAAAGACATGATAGCATGGCTTTCCGAAAAAGGTATCGGCAAAGAAGCGGTAAATTACAAACTGCGCGATTGGATTTTCAGCCGACAGCGCTATTGGGGAGAGCCGATCCCGCTCGTGCATTGCCCGGCCTGCGGCGTCGTTCCCGTCGACGAAAAGGATTTGCCCCTCGTGCTGCCCGATGTAAAAACCTATCAGCCGACGGGTACGGGGGAAAGTCCGCTTGCGGGGATCGACGAGTGGGTGAACTGTACGTGCCCCAAGTGCGGTGGAAAAGCGAAACGCGAAACGAACACGATGCCGCAGTGGGCGGGAAGCTGCTGGTATTATCTGCGCTATCTCGACCCGCACAACGACGAACGTTTTTGCGCTCCCGAAAAAGAAAAATACTGGATGCCGGTCGATCTCTATGTCGGAGGTGCCGAGCACGCGGTGCTTCACCTTTTGTACGCGCGCTTTTGGCACAAAGTCCTCTACGATATCGGAGCCGTGTCTACGAAAGAACCCTTCCGCCGCCTGGTCAATCAGGGGATGATCACGTCGTTTGCATACGAGCGCAAAAATAAAACCCTCGTGCCGACCGATATGGTCGAAGAAAAAGACGGCGTCTATATCGAAAAAGCGACGGGAGAAAAGCTCGAACGCGTCGTCGCAAAGATGAGCAAGTCGCTGAAAAACGTCGTAAATCCCGACGAAGAGATACAGCTCTACGGCGCGGACAGCGTACGCATGTACGAAATGTTTATGGGGCCGCTCGTGATGTCGAAGCCGTGGAATACGCAGGGCATCGTCGGCATAAACCGCTTTCTCGAAAAAGTGTGGAACGTGAGCGAAAAGGAAATCGGCGATATCGATATCTTCGGCACACTCGACGACGCTTCTCTTGCATCTGCGCGGAAAACCTATGCGCAGACGGTAAAAAAAGTGAGCGACGATACGGCAAGCCTTTCGTTCAATACGGCGATCAGTCAGATGATGATTTTTATCAATGAAGTGTCGAAGCTTTCCGTCGTGCCGAAAGTCATGTGGGAAGGTTTTGTCAAAATGCTTTCGTGCTACGCGCCGCATTTGGGCGAAGAGCTGTGGCAAAAACTCGGCCACGACGGGACGGTTGCATACGAAACGTGGCCCGCAATCGACGAAAAATATTCTGCCGACGATACGAAAACGATAGCCGTTATGGTAAACGGAAAACTCCGTGCAACCTTTCAAGCTGCAAGCGGTACGCCGAAAGACGAACTTGAAAAAAAAGCGCTTGCGGAGGAAAGCGCTGCAAAGCACATCGAAGGCAAAAAAATTATTAAAATGATTGTCGTGCCGGATAAACTCGTCAATATCGTCGTACAGTGATTCGGCTGCGGGATGCGGCGGGTATATTTCGGAACACGGCGATAAGGGGCGTAAAGCGATGAGCGGATTGCATTATACAGCGGTTATCTTCGATATGGACGGCACGATTCTCGATACGCTCGACGATTTGGCATCAAGCGTAAACTACGCCCTCGAAGCGAACGGTTTTCCGAAGCGGACGCGCGAAGAAGTGCGGCGTTTTGTCGGAAACGGTGCGGTAAAATTGATTCGGCGCGCAGTGCCCGAAGGTACGGCGGATGCCCTTTTCGATAAAGTATTCGAAGATTTTGACGCCCGTTATAAAGTTCACTGCGCCGATGCGACAAAACCCTACGACGGTATTCCCGAACTGCTCGCGTCTCTGCGCGCGTCCGGCATAAAAACCGCCGTCGTTTCGAATAAGCCGGATGAAGCCGTGCGGATTCTCGCCGAAACGTATTTTCCGCACCTCTTCGATGCCGCCGTCGGAACGAGAGACGGCATCAAAACGAAGCCTGCCCCCGATTCGGTGTTTGAAATTATTAAAAAAATCGGAGCGGGAAAAAAAGACTGCGTGTACGTCGGCGATTCCGAAGTCGATATAGAAACTGCAAAAAATGCGGACATCCCGTGCATCAGCGTTTCGTGGGGTTTTAAAGACCGCGGATTCCTTGCCGAACACGGAGCGCAAAAAATCGTCAATAACGCAAAAGAGCTTTCGGCTGCCGTCGGTGTACGAAATATCGGATAAAAAAATATCCTTTCACTCACGAACTGAATAGCAAGTTTGGAAAGCAAATAAAATTATGTTTACGGCGAGGTTCCGGTTGCGTGCCGTTTCGAGCGTTAGGCTTACGAAAGCCTGCCTCTAAAAGCTCGACCGCGGCTCATACATGGCGAGTTTGCAGAGCAAACTCGATAGTGAGCGCAGCGAAACGAAGTTCTCGCCGTAACTACAGCGCTATTAGTTGATATTTTCCCAACTCGACCTTCGACCTATAAGCCATTTTCCTCTGCCGTAGTAGATAAAAAAAGCGATCGCGGTCGCAGTCCACGTGATCGGATAGCAGGCGACGACGGTTAGAAGCGTGTTATGCAGCGGAACGGCTGTGAAAATCCACGCGACGCGCAGCACGCATACGCCGAGCATCGTTATGATCATAGGCTTGAACGTTTCGCCCGTACTGCGGATCGTGCCTGAGAGAATTTCGATCGGAACGTAGGTGATAAAAAAGAGCGGCAAAAAATGCAGCAGCGACTTTCCCTGCGCGATTACCGCTTGGTCGTGCGTAAAGAGCAAAAAGATGTATTGTCCGAAAAGATAAAAGATCAGCGTATAAAAGGCGGCTGCCCCTCCCGCCATGCCGAGCCCCTGTATCGTCGCCTTTTTCATGCGATCGATTTTGCGAGCGCCGTAGTTTTGACCGGCAAAGGTTGTGATTGCAATGCCGAACGAGCTTACGGTCATCCAAAAGACGGAATCAAGCCTGCCGTATGCCGCCCACGCCGCTGCAACATCCGTTCCGAATGAATTGATATTCGATTGAATTATTAAATTTGAAACGGTATAGAGCGAAGCTTGAATGCCCGCAGGAAGTCCTATCGCACTCATGCGTGAAAGGAGGTGCGGCGTAAAGCGGATTTTTCCGATGACGAGGCGGGCGTAGCGGTTCGGCTCCCGCATGAGTTTTACAAGCGTCAAAACCGTACAGAGGATTTCCGAAATAACGGTCGCCCATGCCGCCCCCGCGACGCCTAAGCGGAAAACCGCGACGAAAAGCAGATCGAGAAAGATGTTTGCGATACAGCCTGCAACGAGAATAATAAAGGGACTTTTGCTGTCGCTGAGCGCGCGCAAAACGCCCGATCCGACGTTATAGACGAACATCGGAAGAGCGCCTGCAAAATAGATTTTGAGGTATGTTACCGAAAGCGAGAAGATATCGTTCGGCGTCGATATCGCTTTCATCGCGGGAGCGGATGCGAAAAAACCGGCGACGGACATAAAGATGCCCGCCCATATCGACATCGCCATAGCGGTGTGTACGGCTCGGCTGAGCTCCCGTTCGCGTTTGGCGCCGTAAAATTGAGAGATTATGATCGTCGCGCCGCTCGATATGCCGAGAAAAAATCCGACGAGGAGATTGACGTAGACGCCGCTTCCTCCGCTTACGGCGGCAAGGGCTGCTTTGCCGAGAAATTGCCCGACGATGACGGCATCGACCGTATTGTACAGCTGCTGAAAAAAAGTGCCGAGCAGAATAGGGAAAAAAAACGAAAGGAGCGAGCGCCATACGGATCCGGTGAGAATGGAAGCGGATGTACCGTTGTTGCCGTCGCGCGTCATGGCTTTTACTGTACAGCGCTTTTGTGCATTTGTCCAGCGCTTTATGTGTGCAGCCGCCCGCGGATGGCGGATGTTTGTGCGGATTGCTTTTTATTAAAGTACGAGTATACTGATTCATATTCCGACAGTCCGTAAGTATGCCGTTCCGAAAGGATATAAAGGAACCTATCGGGAATATTTGTTGGAGAATTATGTTCGCTTTTATACGGTAAAAAAGAGATAAGATAATAAAGCGGTGGAATGATTTTTGCGGGTGGGAATCAAGATTGGCATGGAGATGTAAATAAATGAGTATAAAAAGAATAGTTTTATATATATCGATTATAGTATCGGTCTTAGCAGTTGTTTCCTGTAAGGAAGAATTTCCTACATTAGAAGATTTTGCCGAATATTCAAAGTATCTTGAAAACGGTGATTTGGAGGGTGTAAAAAAATATTATAAAAAATTCGGTCCCAGATCGGTTGAGCAATACGGGGTTGAAGGGTTGTTTATGATAAACCCTTTAGAAGTTTCTTTATATTACAATCACTATGATGTTGCCGAATTTTTGTTGAAAAAAGGTGCTAATGTGAATATTATAGTCCCCTCTATTAATAATTATTTATTTGCCGCAATGATTGTAAATGAAAAGAAAGACGCATTAAGATTATTACTAAAATACGGTCTTGATGTGAATGCAAAGTCTATAAATGGCGAAACAGTTTTATGGTATGCAGCAAGATCAGGTGATATTGATATTCTGAATTGGATTGTAAATAAAGTCAAAAATATTAATCAATTAAATGATGATAAAGAAAATGCTTTAACAGGGGCTGTTTATTCCGGAAATATGGACTGTGTACAGCTTCTTATAGAAAAAGGAATCAATATTAATAATATTGATAATAACGGTGATACAGCATTGTTTTATTCCGTTTATTTGAAATATATTGAAATAAGTGAATATCTGATAGAGCATGGAGCAGATATAAATATTGTTGATAACGAAGGTTATGATGCAAAATGGTTTGCCCATGAATTGGGATTGCAAATTAAAGGACTTACATATTAATATGCTTGCCGATTATGCCGGTGCTTCCGGTATGAAAAAAAAGAATATTCGTCTGCAGATTTGTTATCTTCGAGTAGAATGGTACGAGCGCTTTTGTGTGTGTCCGCTTTGACAAAACGGGGCATTCGGGCTATACTTGCTTTCGTTTTCGGGATATAGCGCAGCCGGTAGCGCGCTTGCTTTGGGAGCAAGATGTCGGGCGTTCGAACCGCCCTATCCCGACTTCTCGCCGTAGAAACGGACGGAAGCCTTTAAAAAATTGGCTTGAGTTTTTAGAGGCATCTGCCTATCTCTCAAAATTACAATTATTAATAATTGTCGATCGATGCGCTTTCAATGCATCTGCTCTTCGAGCCTGAAATACGCGTACCGATCTTCATCGTACGGATAATCCCACGCGCCGGCAAAACGCACTTTTTCGCCGCCGAATCCCGTTTTAAAAAGATAGAGACCCCCCATCGGATTCGACACATCGCCGTTCGGCGGAATGCCCATGAGATCGTAGCGCGTACAGCCTTTGCTCCGTGCAAAACGTATCGCTTCCCATTGGAGTCCGTAGTTCGGCATGAGCTCGCGCTGCTCCGTCGCGGAGCCGGCATACATATAATACGCATTGCGCCCCGATAGCGCGATGATGATTCCCGAAAGCAGTTTTCCGCTTTTCGAAGCGGTCATAATATGGAACTGCGGAAGCGGAGCGGGGGCGGTGAGCGGGATGATTTCTTTTTTTATTGTTTCGATTTTTTTGCGCGGCGGCGGTTCGTGAAAGGTGTTTTCCTGAATGCGCTTGTGCGAAAATAAGACATTGAAATACTCTTCGCTTTCGTAATAAAAACCTTTTCGCTTCGCCGTCTCTTTATACAGCGCATACCAATCGTGCAGCATATCGATGCCGCCGACGGCAAAATCGATTTCGCTCCGGTATGAACGGCGTATGCAGTTTCGCGTCGTCGCCCTCATGCGCGAAAGAATCTGTTCAGGCGTAAGCGATAAATTGATAATAACCGTATCGGGCGCAAGGTGATTTCCCGCCGCTTTCCGCAGCTTATGCGTTTTCGTACCCCAGTTGAGCGCAAGCTGTGCCGTCTCAGGTCTGACGATCTCTTCTCCGCCGTATTGGCTCCGCCACGCCAAATCGTAGCGCACGCAAATGCAGTTTTCGGGAACATGGGGACGGAGGGCGAGCGCGAGCTCTTCGAGAAGCGTACCGCGTTGTTCCGCCGGCAGCGCAAGCGACGGAGCTTTCGGCGCGTATGCGTAGGAACTGCCGTCGTGACGCGGGCGAAAGAGCACCATAAACGGAAAAGTGTACGCGGATGAAAAAGCGTCATCCGTAAACGTCGCCGAAAAAAATCGCGCTTCCTGTCCGGTGAATTTTTTAAATGTTCCCCAAAATGCCGTTTGAAAGAGATTGTCTTGCGGAGGAAACGCTTCCGGAGATACTTGTTCGATCGCAACCATAAAGGCTACCATAACAATTAAACGCAAAAGGCGCAATGCCGGTGACGGCTTTTGTTCGGCGTATATGACGCGGTATTTTTATACGCATCGCTGCAATTTCTCTCGTTCTTTGTGAGGCGTACGCTCGCTCTGACGGTTTTGTGCAGGGGATATTTTTTTGTTCTTGTGGTATACTGTTGTGCGGAGGAAAATACGAATGAAATACAATACAAATGCAATAGGAAATGCTTTCTTTCAATATCCCCTGTCGGTATGTATTGCAATATACTTTATATGCTATGCGTTCCGTCTGTGGGAATATTTTGTGCTCAAAACGGACGAAAGCGTTATCGGTGAAAACTTTATTCATAAAGCGTGCGGCGTCGCTGTAATTTTCGCCGTGCTTTTCGTATCGGGTTTGCATTGGCGCGACATCGGTTTTGTATGCGACGGTCGGCTTAAAAATATCGGCTTGGGTTTGACTTTAGGCTTCGGCTTTTACACGATCGCCTATGCGGTCGAGTGCATCGTGCTGTACGTTCAGGGAGCCTCTCCTTCTTTGAAGATAGCGTCCGGCGGTTTTTCACTGGTAAAGAGTACCGAGTTTGTAAGCACGGGCATCGCTTTTATTCTTTTATTCAATGTGCTCAATGTGTGGATGGAAGAAGGTTTGTTCCGCGGGCTTTTTACACGGTGTTTGCGCGAGCGGTATGACTGTAGGATGACAATATTTATTACCGCATTATTGTTCGGGCTGTGGCATTTGATAATGCCCGTACGCTCGTTTATCGAAGGGCAGATGAAGCTTGCTCCGATGCTGCTTTTGGGCGCAGGCTATGTCGCGCTCACATTCGTCTACGGTTTGAAGATGAGCTTTTTATACAGAATGACCGGATCCGTATGGGCGGGCTTGTCCGAACACTTTTTTAACAACAGCATCATCAATATCGTTCACGTTGCCTCGAGCAGGGGAAGCGATCATCTGCAAGTTGTACGGATCGTAACGGCGCAGCTATTGTCCTTTATCTTTGTAACCATCCTCTATCTGCTCAAGCGGAAAAACTTGCTTCCCGTATTTTGACGGCATGTATCCTTTATGCTATACTTCGAATTATGAACGATATTCGATTTCGATTTGCCGAAGTTGACGCCGCCGTTTTTTATGAGTACATTATACGTAGTCTGAATATCGAGTTTCGAAACTATTTATAAATGAAGGTATACTTTCAGCGAGAACTTCGTTCGCTGCGCTCACTACCGAGTTTGCGTTGAAAACTCGCCGTGTATGCTGCGGGCGAGCTTTTAGGGCAGGCTTCCGTAAGTATAACGCTCGAAACGGCACGCAGCCGGAATCTCGCTTTGCGCATGATTTTATTTGTTTTCGAAACTCTCCATTCATGATATATGAAACGGTTGGAAAATTTCGAGTTTTACAAACTCGAAATTCGAGTTATATACGGTTGTCGCTGAAAACTTCTGCGGTTTTCGGAAAGCGGCCGTAATCCAAATTGAGGCATACGATGGCGGAAGAACAAAATTGCAATAACGAATGCACTTCGTGCGGCAAAAGCTGCGAGCAGCGGGATTTTCGCGCAAAGCTGCACGAAGGCAGCAGCGTCAAAAAAGTGATCGGCGTTTTAAGCGGGAAAGGAGGTGTCGGAAAGTCGTTCGTCACCTGTCTTTTAGCCTGCGCCATGAATCGAAAAGGAAAACGTACGGCGATCCTCGATGCCGATATAACCGGCCCCTCGATCCCCGAAGCGTTCGGTCTCTCTTCGGCGCGCGCCGAAGGGAACGAACAGATAATTCATCCGGTGACGACGGACGGCGGCATTCAGCTCATGTCTATGGACTTTTTGCTTGCGAGCAATACCGATCCCGTCATCTGGCGGGGACCGGTCATATCCGGCGCGGTAAAGCAGTTTTGGACGGATGTGATTTGGCGCGACGTCGACTATATGTTCGTCGATATGCCGCCGGGTACGGGAGACGTACCGCTCACGGTGTTTCAATCGCTTCCGGTCGACGGCATCATAGTCGTATCGTCCCCGCAGCAGCTCGTGCGCGTCATCGTCGAAAAAGCGGTGAAGATGGCGCAGATGATGAAGATTCCGATTTTAGGTCTCGTCGAAAATATGAGCTACGTCAAATGTCCGAAGTGCGGCGAAATCATCAACGTATACGGTAAAAGCAATATCGAAGCGATCGCAAAAAATTATGATCTGCCGGTGCTCGCGAAAATTCCGATAGAAGAACAGTCGTCCGCCGCAATCGATTTGGGGACGATCGAAGACTTGAACGTCGATTACGTCGATAGCGCAATCGATACGATACTTGCTTTGTAAAGCCTGCGGTACGCATCGATCGGCAAAAGTATACGCGGCGAATTACGAGCGAATTTAATCTTTTTCCGATGTGTGAGTCGTATCGTATTCGGCTCCGTCTGAAATATGCGCTTTCTGTTTATCGGGAAAGATAAAAGCGCACAGAATATAGGCGAGGATGCCGCCCATACCGAAGCTCAAAATCGTTAAAATGCCCCAGATAAAGCGGACGACGGTCGGATCGGCGTCAAAGTATTCGGCGATGCCGCCGCATACGCCGCAGATTTTTTTGTCATCCGATTTATATAATCTTTTTTGCATCGCTAATCGCTCCCTTGATAAAGGAATAAAGACGCTGTCGGCTTTATCCTTACGCGGACGGGCGCCGACAGAATTCGATTTTCGACACGTCGCTTAAAACGAAGTGCCGGAAATGCCGGTTTTAAAAATCGATCAAATGCCGTTGTAGTGCGTTTTCGTTTTTTCCCGTACATAGGCGATAAAGTCTTTGAGCGAAAACGTTTTTTGTTCGAGACCGCTGTCGGCGCGGAAGCGGACGGTTACCGCACCTTCGTCTTTTTCTTTTTGTCCGACGATGAGGATGTACGGCGTTTTGCGCTCCGAGCTTATCGATTTGATTTTGCTTTTCATATTGCTTTCGTCGACGTATGCGTTTGCGCGTATGCCTTTTTCGGCGAGCGCGTTCCGCACAGCTTCGGCATACTCGTAAAAATCGGGCCCGACGGGAACGACGGCCGCCTGTTCGAAGTGGAGCCACGCGGGAAAAGCGCCGGCGTAGTTTTCGATGAGGATGCCGATAAAACGTTCGAGAGAGCCGAGCACGGCGCGGTGCAGCATAACCGGATGGTGCTTTTGATTGTCCTTTCCGATGTATTCCGCGTTGAGCCGTTCGCTTGACGGCAGCTGGTAATCGAGCTGAATCGTACCGCACTGCCATTCGCGGCCGAGCGCATCGACGAGGGTAAATTCGAGCTTCGGCCCGTAAAATGCGCCTTCTTTCGGCTGCACGTCGTAGTCGAGACCCGCTTCTTTGCACGCGTTTCCGAGAGCGGTTTCGGCGTGATGCCACGTCGCTTCGTCTCCGACGTGATCGTCGGGCATCGTGCTCAGTTTGACGATGAGATTTTTATTAAAACCGAAATCGTCGTATACGTCGACGAGGAGCTTGCAGAACTTTGCGACTTCGCTTTCGATCTGCTCTTCGGTACACAAAATGTGCGCGTCGTCCTGCACGAAGCCTCTCACGCGCATAATGCCGTGGAGCGTTCCGCTCGGCTCGTTGCGAACGCAGTGACCGAATTCGGCAAGGCGCATCGGCAGGTCTTTATAGCTTCTCGTCCGCGTTTTAAATATTTCGATTGCGCCGGGGCAGTTCATCGGCTTGATCGCGAACATGCGCTTTTCGCTTTCGGTGATGAACATATTTTTTTGATAATGTCCCCAGTGTCCGCTCCGTTCCCACAGCGTGCGCGGCATAATCGCCGGCGTATTGACTTCCATATAGCCGTCGGCTTCGAGCTTTTTTCGCATGTATTCCTGCAGCGTTATATACACGGACCAGCCGTTCGGATGCCAAAAAATTTGACCGGGATCTTCGTCGTCTATGTGGAAGAGATCCATCTTTACGCCGAGTTTTCGATGATCGCGCTTGTCGGCTTCTTCGAGCATTTTGAGATAATTTTTCAAATCGTCGGGCTTTGCAAAACAGGCTGCGTATACGCGCGTGAGCATCGGCTGACTTGCGTCTCCGTGCCAATATGCGCCCGCAATTTTCATCAATTTAAAAGCCTGCGCGTTTATCTCTTTCGTGCTCGAAACGTGCGGCCCGCGGCAGAGATCGCAAAAGCCGTCCTGTTCGTAAGTGGAGATCGCTTCGTTTGCGGGAAGGTTTTGTATCAAATCGATTTTATACGGCTCGTCTTTGAAAAGGGAAAGCGCTTCGTCTTTTGAAATCTCTTTGCGTACGAATTCGTGATTGCCCGAAAGAATTTTCCGCATCTCTTTTTCGACCGCAGGAAAATCGCTTTCCGAAAATTTGACGTTGTTCGGAAAATCGAAATCGTAATAAAAGCCCGTATCGATTGCGGGGCCTATCGCGATTTTCGTACCCGGATAGAGATGTTTGATCGCTTCCGCCATAACGTGCGAACAGCTGTGCCTGATCGTCTGTAATCGTTCATCGAGTGCCATATACGTACCTATAATATCGAGAGATTGCATTGATAATAACCCGAATGCCGATTTTTGTAAATCACTTGGAAATTGCGGTTGCAGGGATTACGCATGAGAATCTATATTCCTCAAAAAATAACCATTACCGTAAAAGATCGGCTGCACTCCCGGCAGCAGCCCTGCCGTTCGCCGCAGCAGACCGTGATTGGAATCGGACTGCGCGAACTTTTTTACCAAAAAGTTCGCTTGCCATCGGTTAGAGCGGCTCGGCGGCATTGCCGCTGCCTCGCGTTCCGCCTTTTTTATTTTATATTATGTCTCTTTTCTGTGTATACATTTTTCATGCGGAATCCCTGATTGCGGTTGCCCCTGCGGTGTATTTTTCGCAGTATGTGTTTTTCGCTGTTGTCAACAATTTGAATTTTTTTCACCGCTTTCGCTCTCCCTGCCTTTTATGCTATACTTGTGTCTTACAAATCAGGGGTGCGATAAAACGTTTTTATGGGAGTGCACATGAAAGCTTACAGACGGCTGCATTTTGACGGCATCGAAAATTTTCGCGATCTCGGCGGCTGGGAATGCAGCGGCGGCGGGATGACGAAATACGGAGTGTTTTATCGTTCGACCGAACTTGCAAAAGCGACGAAAGCCGACTTGCATCGCATTGAAGATTTGGGTATACGGACGATCCTCGACCTTCGCCATCCTGAAGAAACGGCTTCCCGTCCCGATTGCCTGCCGAAGGCCTGCGTTTATAAAAACATATCGGTGCAGGGTTCCATCCGTCCTCACGAACTCAAAGTGAACGGAGACGTGTATATGACGCGCACGTTGTACAATATGTATCGGCAGCTCCTCACGGTGAGCGGCGATGAATTCCGCAAAGTGCTGTTTTTTTTAGCCGATGCGGAAGGACCGACGCTGTTTCACTGTGCTGCGGGAAAAGACCGTACGGGACTTACCGCGATGTTTTTATATACGATCGCGGGCGTCGATGAAAAGGACATCGTAGCCGACTACGAAGTGAGCCACACGTATATCAAGGGCTTTATGTCCGACAATTCGGGTTCTCATTATATGAATATGGAAAAGCTGCTCGCATTTTTGCACAAAAATTACGGCGGCGTCATTCAGTATCTCGATGAGATCGGCGTAACTGACGCGGTGCGCCGAAAACTTTACAAAAAATTCGTTTCGATTTGAACGGCATTTGTTTTTCGGAGCGGATCGTATACCGATACCGTGCGGTTCGACGTTTTAAATATTTCTTTCCCGTGTTCGAACGGAGCTTTTTGTGATATAATCGGTAATCATGGAGGAATCATGATGAAAAAACAAGTACGACTGATGCCGATTGCATTGCTCTTTATCGCTTCTCTTTTTGCGGCAAGCTGTGCGACGACAAAAAAAGTTTCAGCAGAAAGCGCACGTGCAGGAATCGAAACGACGGTATCGTCGATCGACAAATACGGAAACTGTGCGCTTAACATTACGCAGGATGAATTTACCGCGGCGGGTTTCGAGCCGGGCGACATCGTGTCGGTAAAGGCGGGCGCTTTCGCCTTCGATGCTCCCGTGTGTACGAATTACAGCGACGTCGATAACGGAAAATACCTCGTCCGTTTGAGCAAGGGAGGCGTTTCGTTCGCAATCAATATGGGCAATTTTGCCAAAACGAGCGGAGCTGCAGCCGGCACTCCCGTCTCCGTCGCAATGAAAGGGAAGGGTGCATACCTTGCCGACTATAAAATCCGCCAGCTTAAAAAAAGTGAAAACAGAAGCGACTATGCATCCGACGAAGTTTTTGCCAATTTTCGCGAAGTAAAAGCGGGAGGCATTGCGTCCAGCCGCTTGTACCGATCGTGCAATCCCGTCTACGGTGATGCGCGCGCCCCTTATGCCGAAAAGCTCATACAGGCGAACGGCATAAAAGCTGCGGTAAACCTTGCCGACAGCCGCGAAAGCGCTTGGAAACACATCGATGAAGCGCCGTATTACAAAGGGCTTGCGGAAAAAGGTAATGTCGTTTTTCTCAACATGGGCGTTTCGTTTGCCGACGAAGATTTTATTAAAAAATTGCACGACGCCCTCGTCTTTATCGGCGAAAAGAAAAGCGCGTCTTATCTCGTTCACTGCAATGAAGGAAAAGATCGTGCGGGCTATGTGTGCGCTCTGCTCGAAGCTCTGTGCGGCGCGACGCTCGATGAAATCAAAGCCGATTACATGACGAGTTTTGAAAATTATTTCGGCGTCAAAAAAGGTACGGAGCAGTACGATATGATCGGAGGTGTCATCATCGGTACGCTCGTATCGATCAACGGCGGGCGAAGCGTTACCGATCGGAACGTCGGAAAAGTCGTCGAAAATTACCTCCGCACAAAAGTCGGCCTTACGCGTGAAGAGCTTGCCGCCGTTCGTGCGGCGCTGCAATAGGAAAGTGCGGCGCCGGAAATTTTACGCAGCGCGGGTGTGCAAATGCATGCCCGCTGCAAATGCAATGCAAACCGAAATGTTGACAAATCGTGAAAGTATTGTATAGAATAATTCAAGTATTAGAGATACAAGTTAGGATTAGGGATTTTAAGAAAAATAAAGTGTTGGCTTTCTTAGAAGGTGTAAAATGAAAAGAACTTATTTTGTTTTTGCAATTTTTTTGACTTTCGGTTTATTTATAGGATGTAATCACGCGGTAAGCGATCCTAAAATCGAAATCGTCTATGATTCGACTCCTACACAATTTGAAGGAAGCTGGAAGCACCCGAATCCTGACGCTAAAAATGCAACGTTTACTTTTTCCGGTAATCGATTTGTTTATACTCGTGATAACGGGATAAGGAAAACAGGTTTTATTCAATATTCTTCGACTGAATTAAAATTGGTCGTCGATGGAACAGTCGTCAGAACATATTCCTATACGATACAAACAGACATCTTAAATCTTAAGTCTAAATCAGGTAATGGTAAACTATATTTTTGGGGCACCTATAAAAAGCAACCATGATAGGCAAAAGTTTTTTTAGCGAGTTTCTATAAAAAGATTCAATTCCGATTCCGTCATTGCACTAAGTTATAACGCATATAAAAACAACAGCATAAAAGGCTGTCGTTTTGGGAGATGGGGAATTGAAGACAAAAAGCTCGTTTAATATAGATATGTAATGTTATGTAATACAATAAATTATCCGTTTTTACTGCACAACAATAGACGCTACAAAACGCCATTGTGTCTACATTCTTGTATACTTTTTTCGCTGTATACAAAATGAATTTATTCGTATTTCACAGGTTTTGTTACACTCGCGGAATTATGAAAAAAATGACAGCAGAATCAAAGCGTACGGAAAGATGAGGTTGGCGTATTAAAAAAAATAGGGTATAGTATTCAATAGAGGTATCAATAATTATGAGAAAAATTATATTTATTACTTTTGCTTTTATATTGATTTCTTTAAACGCTTGTAATATTACCGAATACGATAAAATCGAAAACGCGACGGTAACGAATAATGCCTCCGTGTCTCTCACTTTTAAAATAGACGGATCGTCATATACGCTGGCAAACGGGACGAGTACGGTAATTCAAACGACGTGGACGGGAAGCGTTGAGTTCGAAAACAATCCGCGTGCGGTGTTTAAAAAATATTATGATTACGCGAACGGCAATGCATTAAAGATTGATTTTACCGATATGACGGCATATCAGTTTAAGATAAAAAATAATGCCGCCGTAGAAGTTACTGTGAGTGAAAAAAATAATTTACTCGGCAGTACATACGGTGATAAAGCTACGGTAGCGGCTGGAATGGAGAAAAACGTTACGTTTTATACGGATAAACCGAATGTCGCCGTAGACACGAATGGGAATTTTACGATTACCGTTTACGATAAAGTGATTATAATCAATTAATTTTCGCTGTTTTTCGATTATCACTCTTCGCGTAAAGAGGCGATAATGATTTAATAAATCTTCAAAAAATATTTTTTATCGCTTTTATCAAAATAATTCTCATAACGATAACCGCCGACATCGCAAGTGAAATCAAATCGTATGTCGGTAGGATTAAGTCGAGTATGAACAACTCCCGTTGCAGCCGGCGGAATTGTTATCGATTGCGGCGAAGCAAATCTATCGTTCTGTACTTTTACCGTTATTTGGTGTGTGAACGTATTAACTACATTTAATTCATACGTGGGCATATCTTCAATAGTGGCGTTTTCCGCATATGTTTTAAATACAATCGGCTTGTCGGAAATAATTTTTCCCGCCGGAAAACTCGGCAGTTTCAGCGTCATACGCTCCGCCGGTTGAAGCGTAAAAACTGTATTACCGTGAGATATATAGGATGGTAATGCAGACAGAGGATTATAATATGTAACGTTATGTAATACAATAAATTATCCGTTTTTACTGCACGCCAATAAACGCGGCGTTACATATAACCTATTGACGAAGTGTGAACTATAGTTTACGATACAAGTATGAACTATGAAGTAAGGCAGACGGAAGAATTTTCAAAATGGCTTAAAAAACTGAAAGATGCCGTTGCAAAAGTAGCGATAGCAAGGCGGATTGATAGAATGACAGATGGTAATTTCGGGGATTCGAAGTCGGTCGGCGGCGGAGTGTTTGAGCTAAGGGTTGATGTGGGTAAGGGCTACCGTGTTTACTTTACAAATAAAAATAACAAGATTGTAATACTTCTTGTGGGCGGTGATAAATCAACACAATGCGAAGATATAAAGATTGCCAAGAAAATGGCTTCGGAGGTTTAAGATGTTGAAAACTACGGAATTTGATATTGCTGAATATCTCGACACGGAAGAATTAAGAGAAGGCTACCTTGAACTTGTTGCAAAGGACGGCACACAAGAGGAATTGCTCCGTGCAATAAACGCAGTGGCAAGAGCAAGAGGAATGACAGAGACCGCAAAGGAAGCGGGGATTACACGGGAGGGCTTGTATAAGGCGCTTTCCCCGAACGGCAACCCTACATTCTCAACCGTTTGGAACGTTCTTCACGCTATCGGCTACACGCTCACGCCTACGCCGATAGCAAAAACGATGTAATGCGTGTACGGATTTATACAGGAACATTTATGTTTTTGGGTATCTTTTTTTTGTAAGCTAAAAAACAGATGTTTAGCTGTTGACGTATTTTATAAAATGATATATAGTAGGGATGGAGGAATTGAATATGTCTAAATTCGGTACAAAGATTTATGATTTGCGGGTAAACGGGAAAAACGAAACACTTCGCACCGTCGCTTTTGCACTTGGTATTTCTGCTATGTACCTTTCAGAATTGGAGACAGGCGTAAAAATGCCGGTACGCAGCAAAGTAATACCGAAGATCGCGGAATATTACAATCAGGATGTCGAGGAGTTGAAACGCCTTTTACAAGAGGACATTAAGAATGCCGCGATTGAGACGGCAAAGAACGGTACATACGCACAGGCGTTTGCTGCTGCACGAAAAAGTCCTGCGGCCGTAAGTGCGCTGGAAAATTTTTTAAGACAGGAGAGAGAAAAATAATATGTTACTGGAAACGCATCCTATGCCGCCGTTAAGTGCGGCGGCTATTGAAGCTTATGTCGAACAATATCTTGCAAACTATATACCGCAGCATTTAATAGAGCCTAGTAGGCTTACAATGCAAGATATACAAAAAGCGATCTGGAATTCACATGGCTATAAAATCGCTCTTGTTCATGGATATCCCCTCGAATCAATAGAGGCACAGACGAATTTCCCCACAAACAGAATTGAAGTAACAGAAAAATTCATGATTGATTTCGAAAACGAATACCCTCGCAATCGATATACACTTGCGCACGAAGTAGGTCATGTTATTTTGCATAGCGGGATTGTCATGCAACTTGCGCCGTTGGCGGCACGGAGAAATACGCAACGCCCGATTAAAACCTATGAAAATGCAGAGTGGCAAGCAGAACATGCCGCCGGCGCATTACTCATGCCTCTCGTTACGTTACTTCCTTTTTTGTGTAGCTTATACGAGGATCACCATTCAGATAGAGAGATTGTAAAGGAGATACAAGCCGTTTATGGCGTTTCGTGTAGTGCCGCAACGGCAAGAATTCGTGCGGTCTTAAAACCGAATATAGAGAGAAAACGTAATGAAGTTATAAAAAATAAAGCCTTGAATGTTAGCAGCATTCAAGGCCTTATAGGGCTGTTTCAATCGCTCTGACGAATCTAAAGAACGGTTGAAACAAGTAATACAAGTGACAAGTCTGTTGGACAAGTAACCCCAGTCTTTTAAGTTTACTTTGTCCTCCTTGATTTGTCAAGGAGAAATAAAGTATGAATAATACTTCGCCTACTGTTGTAATCTTTACAAAATGGATTACTAGGAACGGTAAAAGAATCTATGCTTCACAGTATGGATTAAAAGCGTTCAAACTTGTAATTCCACAAAGCAAGTATAAGGCGCGATAGCCTTAGCTAGTCTATAAAGGGTGTGCAAAATTGACGATTCTAGATTTTGCACACCCTTTTTTTATCTCTTTACACCGCTCGATGCAGCACCACAATCACTCGCCCGTTTACGGTGTTTCAATTCACGCTCCCTGTCGGCTATCCGCAATATGCCATTGACAACGGAAAAACAATCAGGCTTTCAACTATCGAAGAAACAATAGCCATCATGGAAACGGATATACCGAGCGCCGAGGATTAAAACACCCGCTTAGCGTTGCGAGGATTGTCGAAGTGCGGTTTTATAACAATACTTGAGAAAATAATAGCCCCGCGTAATTGCGGGACTTTTCTTGCGGCATTAAAATGAAAAACCGCCCTTTCGAGCGGAGGTTGCCCCAAGAGGCGTATAATCGCTATACGCATTCGAGCAAGTACAATATACGGCCTTATTTATTATCTGTCAAGAGAACTTTCATAAAAAAACACGCCAGCACCGTTATCGGTAACTGGCGGCAGCTGAACAGGCATATAGCCTGCTCGATTAAAATATATGACTTAAATTGTTATTTGTCAAGGTATAAAAAACAGAAACCGCCATAGTTGGCGGCTTCCATTTAGCTGAACGTAGGTTGCCCCTTGTTCAAGTACAATATACGGTCTTATTTATTCGTGCGGAGGGTTTAATACCCCGACGCTTGCGTCGTAACAAAGGGTATTAAAGCCGACTGCAACCACCTTATGAGAACAACATACCCCGACGCTTGCGTCGGGGGTGTTGATTATCTGTCAAGTGAAAAATTTTATCAAAAAACAGAAACAAAAATAACTATATATATGAGGAATTATGACGCTCACAGATATTTTTAGGCTTCGTCGGTTTTTCTGGTATCGTCACCGCCGTAAACGAAATTATGCACTACCGTTGCTCAAAGCCCGGCAAAGATAAAACGATGGCGAAGCTGAAACGTATTTGGGCGCTGCCCGTAAAGGAAAGCGCGGAAACAGAAAGGCGCGCGAGCGGTTTAATAAATTGCTGGAAGTGAAATCAGAGTAGTCCGCGTTTTTTAAGAGAACGGGACAAGAGACGGAAAAAGAGGTAAATCGGAACGCCGCCGATAAGAGCGCCGACTGCAGCACAAATAACGAGAAAGGTTATTGCAAAGAATACGTCCATAACAAGCACCTCGTCTATAGTATCAACATAAAATGCGGAAAAGTCAAGGAATTTTTATGATCGCAGAAAGGCGCGCGAGCGGTTTAATAAATTGCTTGAGCGTTAATTCTTTCGAAACAATAGTCCGAGCGCGACGAGTAAATCGATTTTTTCGGGAACGACGGACGGGAGTTTATCGTCAAGGCGTTTATGAACGGCTTTAACGAGAAGCCATACGAGGTAGTAAAAGCCTAAAACGGCGCCGATTATCACGGCAAGAATAAGTAAAGCGATCATAGCATGTCTCGTTTTCTAAGCGAGCGCTTTATAAAAGGAGAAAGTAAAATTGAAACAATTTTACCGATAAAACCGCCGATACATGCGCCTATAATACCGGCAACGAGAAGATACAAGATGGCAAGAAACAAAACCATATTATCACCCTCGTCTATAGTATCAGTATAAAATGCGTTTTGGAGATGGGGGGAATTGAACCGCTTTCAGTCGCATACATCCTGTATGCTTCTTCAAGCCGTCTCCGCTCGCTTCCGGCGGCATCCGTGCCGTAGAAAAGTCGTGAGTTGAAAAACATTTGCAACGTTTTTCTTTTATATAAGGCACTCACAAATCCTCTGCACTGCTCGGATTTGTGAGTTCTTCCTCGCCCTGCTCGGCGCTCGCTTCGCGGGGTTCAATTCCCGTTTTATTAAAATTACAAAATGCATTTTGGAGATGGGGGGAATTGAACCCCCGTCCGGGTACGTAAAACAGGTACATCTACAGGTGTAGCTGTGCGAGGTGATTGTCGGGAGCGTTTAACGGCACAGCAGGTGTCCGCTCCGTATTCCGATAGATGTCCTGCGCGCATATCGGACAGTGCGCGCAGCAAGCCCCGTTTTACGACGGAAATCCCGCCAGCTCGGAGCGGCGCGGACGGGTTTCCGGCTCTTTAAGTCGCTGCTTACGCAGCAAGAGCTAACTGTTCGTCTTCAGACACGAAGTCTTCTTCACGTTTGGCAGTTATGTTTTTTTGCGTTTTCAAAGGAAACGCGGCCTTACCTGCAGTACAAGCTTTCCCGTATCCGTCGAAACCGGTGCACCCCCGATTTGCGGAATCGCTTTAAAGATACTCATGCTGAGTGATTTTGTCAAGCGTATTTTCGATTTTTATCGATTTTTTTTCAGATTTTATCCGCGTATCTTTTTTGTATACATGTAAAAAGATCCCGAATCGAGCGCCTTGCCGAACGCATAAAAAAATATTATTATTTTGACGAAAGCCGGTGTATAACAAAGCGCAATAAAAACGGCGCTCATGCATCCGGCTATGAAGGGATACTTTTATAATGAAAGCACTGATTCAACGCGTAAGTTCCGCATCGGTATCGGTAGACGGTGAGTGCTGCGCTTCCATTTCTCGCGGCTTTCTCGTTTTTTTAGGCATTACGCACGGAGACACAAAAGCGGCCGCTGAAAAGCTCGCGGAAAAAATCCGTAAGCTTCGCATTTTTGAAGATGAAAACGGAAAGACGAATTTATCGATCGAAGACGTTGCGGGCGAACTTTTGGTCGTATCGCAGTTTACGCTGTATGCGGACTGCAGGGGCGGCAATCGGCCCGGTTTTGACAATGCCGCCGAACCTTCTTATGCCAAAAACATATATGAATATTTTTTATCGTACTGCGAGAGCCGATTCCGCTCTGTCGGTCACGGTATTTTCGGTGCCGATATGAAAGTTTCGCTTGTCAACGACGGTCCCTTTACGATTATGCTTGAAACCGTTTGAAACTATCCGGCATATTGTTCCGACTCATCATTTTGATAATTTTATCGGATGTTTTATACGCGATTGACTTTTCTTTATTCTAGTACTAGAATACTAAGCATGGATATATCATTGACGGAGCTGCTGCTGCTTGGCATTTTAGCCGAAAAACCGCAGCACGGTTATCACATCGAACATCTCATCGAAGAGCGGGGCATGCGGAAGTGGACTGAAGTCGGCTTTTCTTCAATTTATTACGTTTTAGATCGACTTGAAAAAAAAGGTTTGGCGGCCGGCACTCATACGGCGGGCAAAGCACAAAAGCGTTATTCCATAACCGATAAAGGTATGGCGATTCTGAAAGAAGAAACGAAAAACCGAATCGAAAAGCGGCGGCCTTCGAATATGCACTTTATGACGGGATTAGCCGGAAGCTGGCTGTTGGAATCTTCGGAACTCATCGACGCTTTTAAAAATCGGCGGAACGAAATAAAAAAAGATTTACAAGCGCTGCAAAAAAAGATTACGGAAAATGAAAATGCGCCGCGCTCTGCACGCGAGCTGCTCTCTTTGAGCGAAGCATTGTTGAAAACCGAAGCGGATTGGATAAGCGCGGAATTGAGGAGGATAAAAAAATGAACGTATCGGTAAAACCCTTTATCGGACAGCACTGCGAAACTACTGCGACGGGAACTTTGCTGCATCAGTTGGGGATCGAGCTTTCAGAACCGATGCTGTTCGGGATCGGCGAAGGTTTAAACTTTATTATATGGAACATGAAAACGATGGCATTTCCGTTTATGGGCGGCCGCGTCAAGCCCGACGTACTCACTGCGAATATCGCAAAAAATCTCGAATTGAAACTTACGGTACGGGAAACGAGTTCGCACAAAAAAGCGTGGGAAGGAGTTAAAGCGCTGTTGGATGCCGGCAAAGCGGTCGGCGTAAAGCTCGATTGCTATCACCTTGAATATTTTTCGCATCCGATACATTTTGCGGGACACTACGTCGCCATTATCGGTTATGACGATAAAAATGCGTTTTTAATCGATACGAAACAGCAGGGTACTTCTTCGGTGACGTCGCTGGAAAGTTTGGAAGCGGCTCGGAGCGAAAAAGGAGCGATGTCGTCGAAAAATCTGTATTATACGATCGAAAAAGAAAAATGCACTCCGCTCAAAAAAGCCGTCGTCAAAGCGATCCGCGGTAATGCGGCGGCGTATCTTTCTCCTCCGATTAAAAATCTTTCGTACAAGGGCATTGAAAAAGCGAGCGGCGAAATTATACGATGGTTCGACGGCTCCGGAGATGTTAAAACGGAATTCGCCGCGAGCGCGATGTTGATGGAAAAAGCGGGGACCGGCGGAGCGCTGTTTCGAAATCTTTACCGCGATTTTTTAGCCGAAGCTTATCGCTTGACGAAACACGATGCGATCGAAAAAGCACACAAAGCGTTTACGGATATTGCGAAAGACTGGTCGCGCGTCATCGCGCTTTTTGAAAACGTCGGAAAAACCGGTGAAAGACGGTACGTGCTGCAAGCGTCGGAACTCCTGCGAAGTCTCGCCGAAAAGGAAAAAGGAGCGATGCAGCTGCTCGAAAATATCCGACAGCAAAAGGAGATGCCGTAAGCGGATGCGGAAAATTGTACTGCAGCTGATCGAAACCGTCCGGCCGATGAAAATCGTGCGATTAAAAATTGATTTCCGCAGCGAATGCAACACGGGCAATGCGTGCGAGTCCACACACCCTTGAAGTCGCGCGGTGAATTCTATTATACTGACAAAAGATACAGAAAGTTCAATTTAATTTTTGAGGCTTTTGTCAATGAAAGAAAATTGCATCGACTGCATTTTGCGTACTGATACCGACATAACGCCCGAACAGCTTTTTTTTATGACGCGTTATGTTCCTTATCGCGTCGTAAAAATGATGGGCGAATCGCCATGCTGCTTTTTCGAACGGACGATAGAAAAATTTCAGGGCGTCATGGTATACCTCGATATCATCGGATTTACGAAAATCGTCGACGGCTATATGAAAACCGGCCGCGACGTTGCGGATCTTACGAATACGCTGTCAGATTATTATTCGGTCGTTATAGAAACCGTCCGCGGGTTCGGCGGTTCCGTGTTCCAGTTTGCAGGCGATTCTATCCTCATCTGTTTCGAAAGATTGAAAGACGAAAACGATGAAAACAATTTACGCCGTGCGCTTGCAGCGATGATCCTCATCCTCGAGTTGAGCAACAATTACAATACGGTTTCCGAAGAATTCGTTCATTTTAAGCTGCGCCCGAAAATCGGCATGGGGCGGGGGGAAATCTTTCAGATATTTCTCGGCGATACGGAATATTCGATGACGCCGGTGCTTACCGGGGCGGCCGTCATCCAAGCGATCAAAATGGAAGAAGCGTGTACGACGCAGGAGATCGTCGTGAGTATTCCCGTGTGGGATCTTGCGTGTCAAATAGGGCTCGAACGCTACTTTGCCGAACAGGAAGGTTTTTATCATCTTACCGATATCCCGGAAGATTTTGCCGCTTCGGTCGAACGTCCCGAATACATCGACGTGGAAACATGGTTTACAAATCCGCGTTTTTACAATCGTCTGTATTCGTTTATCAATCCCGTTATCTTCAGCCGGATAAAAAACAATGTGCAGGGCTTTGACGGCGAATACCGCAACGTAACGTGCTGCATGGTTCGCTTCGACGGAGTTTTCGGACAGGTCGTCAGCGAAGCGTCGATTGCCGAAGGTTATGAAAGTCTTAATAAAATTTATAAAGATCTGCAGGATATCGCGAATCGTTTTACCGGTTATTGCGGAAAGCCCGATTTGAGCGACAAGGGTATCGTGTTTCCCGTCTTTTTCGGTATGCCCGTTGCAATCGAAAACAAAGAACGCATGGCGCTGCTGTTTGCGTATAAGCTGATCGAAGAAGAGGAAAAGGCGGGCGGTAAAATTATCGTAAACGTCGGTATTTCCACGGGCGTCGTCTATGCCGGAGAATTCGGTGCGAATATGCGCAAAGATTTTACGATCGTCGGCAACGCGATCAACTTTGCCGCGCGCCTCATGATGAACGCGACGAACCACGGAAGTTTTACCGTCTTTATCGATGAAGCGACAAAGGCGGAAACCGATGCGATGAGCGAAACGGAAACGATGCCCGGCATCATGCTCAAAGGTTTTTCCGAAATGCAAACCGTATATCATCTTTTGTCGCTCAAAAGAGATATCGAAAAAGTACGCCATAAAACGGAGCTGTTCGGAAGGAGCGGCGAACTTTCGGCTCTTCGGGCATTGTATGAAAAAACCAGACAGGGAGAGCTGTGTTTTGCTCCTATTGTCGGCGATATCGGTTTGGGAAAGTCTTACCTTGTACAGGATTTCATTTCGGATATTATGGCATCATACACGGATACCGTCATCATGTACGGCAGAGCATATTCGTACGAAGGTTCGACCCCGTTTTTTTTGTGGAACGACATCATAAAGCGCGTCGTCGGCATAACCGATTCGATGCAGGGCGAAATGCTTTTGCTGCACGTCGTTAACAAATTTGTACGCGAGCTTCCGGCTTATAAAAATTGGGTGTCGTATTTTCTGTCGGTACTCGGCTACGGTTTCGCGGAAAATCCGGTAACCGCGCGCCTTGATGCGGCGGCAAAGCAGCAGCAGTTTTTTCTTCTCGTATATACGCTGCTCGTAAACTATGCGGAAAATCATCCGCTCGTCATCGTTCTTGAAAATCTGCAATGGGCGGACAATCTTTCGCTGCACTTGCTTTCGTATATTTTCAGACAATCTAAGAACGTGCCGATCCTCATCATACCCGTTTCGCGTGAATCGAAAAAGATAAAGCGGATTTTTTCCCTGAACAATATTAAAGTGATGCGTCTTGCGCCTTTAAACGATACCGCCGCTTCTCGGCTTACGGCAAAGCTTTTAAATTTCGAAACTCCCGATAAACTGCTTTCGGCGAAAATAGTTGCTCTGTCCGGCGGCAATCCGCTGTATATCCAAAGCATTGTCGAAAGTCTCATTTCGAATAAAAAAATTGTTAAAAATGATGCAGGCTATTATTATCCCGTCAAGCCTATCGATGATATAAAGATTCCGTATACGATCGAAAATCTTATCGTCGTACAGCTCAATGCGCTTTCGTATGAATCGCAGGTTATCTGCAAAAATGCTTCCGCTATCGGCAGAACGTTTTCGCTTTCCGCGCTTGAAGCGCTTATGTCCGAAACGATTTCTTCGGAAGTTCTCGATCGCTCGCTTACCGAACTTGAAGAGAGCGGCTTTATCATTTGCGACAATGCAAAGCGGACGCTCTTTACGTTTAAAGATGTGATGGTGCGCGATGTCCTCTATAGAACGATTATCGAGTCTACGCGGAAAAGTTTGAATATCGCGATGATCAATTATCTTGAAGAAAAATATAAAGACAATATTCGATCTGCTGTGGACAAATTGCTGTACTATGCGGAGCAGGCGAAAGATACCGATGCGATTGCAAAGTATACGAACCTTGCTGCGGAGAGCGAATGCAATGCGTGAAATCATTTTTGTTAATCCCGTTTTAAAAGATACGGTGTGGGGCGGAAAGCGCCTCGCAGAATACGGTTATGAACTTCCGAGCGATCATGTCGGAGAAGCGTGGGCGATCAGCGCGCATCCGAACGGCGACTGTACGATTTCAGGCGGTACTTTCGCCGGTATGCACCTCTCCGAGCTTTGGAAAAATCATCGCGAGCTTTTCGGCGATGTGCAGGGCGATCGCTTTCCGCTTTTGACGAAGATCATCGATGCGGAGCGCGACCTGTCCATCCAAGTGCATCCCGACGATGCGTACGCAAAACTGCACGAAAACGGCTCTCTCGGAAAAACCGAATGCTGGTACATTCTCGATGCCGCGCCCGGTACGAAGATCGTCATCGGGCACAATGCGAAAGACCGCGGTGAAGTGCGCGATATGATCGAACAAAAGCGCTGGAACGAGTTTATCCGCGAAGTGCCGGTGCACAAAGGCGACTTTTTCTTTATTGCGCCGGGAACGGTTCACGCGATAAAGGGCGGTACGCTTTTGCTTGAAACGCAGCAAAACAGCGACGTCACTTACCGCGTCTACGATTACGATAGGCCGGGAAGCGACGGAAAACCGCGAGCACTTCATATTGCCGAGAGCATCGACGTCATAACGGCGCCGTTTGAAGAGAGTCTGCCGCAAAAGGATCCGCATAAAACGATCAATAAAAATCTCGGCGAACTCGTAAGCTGTCCGTATTTTTCCGTGTGGACGCTCGGCGTGCACGGACGGGCGGAAATCGTGCAGGATCAAAAGTTTATGCTCGTATCTGTCGTCGAAGGCGCAGGTACGGTTGACGGAAGGGCGATTCGGAAGGGGAGCCACTTTATGCTTCCGTATGAATACGGACGGGCGGTATTCGAAGGCGATATGCAGCTCGTCATATCCGCAGTGTAAGCGCGGCGGGGCCTTGATTGACGGCGTTCGATACGGAAAGCGCGACGGGGGCGGCAGTGTCCGCGGCGGATGTCGCGCGTAACAATGCAAACACCGGCGATGGAAAAGCCGAATGCGCTCGATCCGATAAAGACCGCTTTTCGCGGACGAAGATGCTCATCGGGGAAGACGGCATCGAAACGCTGCAAAAAAGCCGCGTCATCGTGTTCGGTATCGGAGGCGTGGGCGGCTTTGTCGTCGAAGCGCTTTCGCGCGCGGGTATCGGTTCGCTCGATATCGTCGATAACGATACCGTTTCAGCTTCGAACATAAACCGGCAGATATACGCGCTCGACAGTACGGTCGGCGCGTATAAAGTCGATGTCGCCGCCGCGCGCATCCGCGACATCAATCCCGAATGCGCCGTAACGGCTCACCGTTGTTTTTTTCTTCCCGACACGAAAGATCGATTCGATTTTTCCCGCTGGGATTACGTCGTCGATGCCGTCGATACTGTTGCGGCAAAAATAGAAATCATAAAAAGAGCGAAAGATGCGGGTACGCGTATCATAAGCGCTATGGGTACGGGAAACAAACTCGACGCATCGCGCTTCCGCATTGCCGATATAGCCGAGACGAGCGTGTGTCCGCTTGCGCGCGTCGTGCGGCGGGAATTGAAAAAGAAAGGTATAGAAAAAGTTCCGGTGCTGTATTCGACGGAGCTGCCGTCCGTCAGCGGAAAGGTACCCGCAAGCATTTCATTCGTACCTGCGGCTGCGGGGCTTTTGATCGCGCAAAAGGTCGTGTGCGATTTGCTCGGCAAAGTTCAGGGTTGTTGATATTATTAATAATTAATAAATTGAAAAGGAGTGCGCTTTCGACAATGACGGCGGCCGCCGTGTCGTAAAGGGTCTGCTTTCGACGGTGCTTTTACACCGTCAGCCTACGCCCGCGCGGAGCGGTGCCGAAGGCAGACGCCGGAGCGAGCGTAAGCGAGGGACGCGGCCGAGCGTGAGCGAGCCGCGGAGGGCGGGTTCTTCCGACCGCGTCGTCCCGATTTTTATTTTATTAATCCGGCTGAGGATGCCGCAACGGTGACTTTTCCCGATTTGATCGCTTCGAAGGCTTCGGTCGCGCGCTTTTGCGCTTCCGCCGAGAGGTTCGGGTTTTTCAAGGGGATGCCGACGCCGTCGTTGTTCGCCGTAAACTCGAGTTCTTTGCCGCCGGGGAATTGACCTGAGAGTTCGGCTTTGATCATGTCGTACGAAGCGCGGTCGAGGAATTTCATAGCGGATGTGAGTACGACGCTCTTTCCGTTCGGCATGAGACCGTCGTTGTATTGATCGACGTCGACGCCGACGACCCATACGTCTTTGCCGGTAGAGCGCCTCGTTTTCGCTTCGCTGATGACGCCGACGCCGACACCGCCTGCCGCCGCATGGATGACTTTGACGCCTTTATCGAACATGGAAGCTGCGAGCTGTTGGCCTGCCGCAACGTCGCTGAAAGTTCCCTGATAGATGACGTTTTCGGCTTTGATCGTTATCTTCGTACCGAAGTTCGCATTCGCGTATTTGATGCCCTGCTGCCATCCCCAGTTGAATTTTTGAACGGCGGGGATTTCCATGCCGCCGATAAAACCGAAGCTGCCTTCTTTGACCTGCACCGCCGCCGCGACGCCCGCGATAAAGGCCGACTGCTGTTCGAGCCACGAAATGGCTGCGACGTTCGGCGCCGTTTTGTATACCGAATAATCGGCGTTGTGCGGTTTTCCGTCGAGGATGACAAATTTGACTTTCGGGTATTTGTCCTGCGCTGCGAAAACGGCGGTTTCGAATTTGAAGCCCGGGCAGACGATCAGCTGATAGCCCGCATCCGCGAGGTTTCCGATCTCTTTGAGATAGTCGGCTTCCGTCGTTCCCGCAGGCTTGAGATATTTGCATTCGATGCCCATATCTTTTTGAGCGCGGAGAATGCCTTCCCACGTGCCTTGGTTGAATGATTTGTCGTCGATGGTTCCGGCATCGGTTACCATGCCGACGCGGAGCGATTTTTTTCCGGCTGCCGAAGAATCGGCGTCTCCCATTGCAAAGACTGCACCGGCTGCGAGCAGTGCGCACAAAATTGCGATTGTTTTTTTCATAGTGTTCTCCTATATTTTCTTGCGGGCAAATACTAATTGGTTCAATTTCGAGTTTTCTAAAACTCGAAATTTTCCATCAGTTTCGTGTAATGCAGAAATGGCGAGTTTTGAAAACGAATAAAAGTGTGCGAAGGCGAGGTTCCGGCTGCGTGCCGTTTCGAGCGTTAGGCTTGCGGAAGCCTGCTCTAAAAGCTCGACCGCGGCATACACGGCGAGTTTGCAAAGCAAACTCGGTAGTGAGCGCAGCGAACGAAGTTCTCGCCGAAAGCATAGCTTTATTCACGCATACTTTCAAAACTCGACATTTGACCTAATCGTAAAAATAGTATACCGAGCGGCGGCATTAGTCAAGGGAGCGCATTGCATTGTATCGCCCGGCTTTGAAAACGGTGCCGGGCGTTGATTTTACTCTGTCATAACGCATCCGCATTCCGATACTTTTTACAATACCTTCATATTCGACGGCTTTTACGCTATTTTTTCAGAATAATAAAGCTCTTGGCGGCAACTTCCGAAGGAATTGCCGAAAACTCCTTTACGGAACCGGAACTCACATCAATAAGTTTTGTATAGCCTTCATGGCTAATAGGTTGTTTATCTCCGGTAGCATTAAAATACACCAGGAAATCTTTCGTTGCATACTTCGTCAAGCCCGCCTTAACCTTTTCCGCAGTTGCAGAAGAATTAGCGCCGAATGCGTCATGATTTCCCTTTCTTAAAGCGATTAAACCTTTGTACGTATTATATACATCGGAGTAGGTAGTTTTAAAACCGAGATCGATAGCATTTATCGCATCGGGTTTATTGTAACTGTTTTCATCTCCTTTCTTTGTACGCAGGAATTCTTGTCCTCCGTTTATAAACGGCGTACCTTGAGCCAAGAATACGTATGCCGCAGCAAGCATGTCTTGCTTTTTAACGTCCGCCAGACCCGCCGCACCGATTTTGCCGAACAAATCGACGGGAGCTTTAGGCGGCGTTGTATAAGAATGAGAAATTGCGAGCTTATCAAACAAAGTATAGTTATCGTGACATTCGACATAATTGATAAAACGACCGATGACATCTACATCATACTTTGAGCCCAGCAAACCTTTTATTACAGCAGAGTCGGCAAATGTCCCTTGAACATGACCATGCTTAAATCCGCCGAATTCGGCACCTTTAATGGCGTTGCGGAAATCGTCATCGAAGCAGGCAACTCCGTTGTTCGAATAAGTCTTATCAGCACACTCGTCTATACTGCCCTTTGTTCCTGCCGTGATTCCGTTTTTCACGCCGCTGGTGCCGCCCGTCCAAGGTTCTCCGTACACCATAACGTTTTTATCGATGGCTGAAAGTTCTCTATAAATTTCTTTCATAGTCGATTTTTCTATGCAGCCCATTAAATCGAAACGGAATCCGTTCATGTGATAATCAAGCATCCAATGTTTTAACGATTCGATTATATACTTTTTGGACATAGGAGCAGCCGTATCGATTTCATTTCCGCAGCCGCTGCCGTTCACATAGGTTCCGTCCGCCGCCATATTGTAGTAATAGTAGGGAGCGGTCATATCATAAAGAGAATCCGTTCCCGTTCCGCTTGTATGGTTGTATACGACATCCATAATCACGGCAATACCGGCTTCATGAAGTTTGTTTATCAAAGTACGCAGTTCAAGGACTGCTTGCGTTCCGTCCGTGTAACCGGCAGTAACATAGCGTCCTTCAGGAACATTATAGTGATACGGATTGTATCCCCAGTTGTAGTCGGTATTTGAATTCTTTTCCGCATAGTCAAAAACGGGAAGAAGCTGAACGTGGGTAACTCCTAAATCTTTAAGATGCGCAATAACTTCAGTTCCGTTTGCAATTTCAAGATATTTACCTTTATTGGCGGCATTTTCAGCTTTCGCCCAGTCGCGGATATGCATTTCGTAAATCACCGCATCCGTATAAGATTTTATCTCCGTACCGTCTTTGCCGAACGGATTTTTGTAGTTTGCCCTTGTGCCGTAGTGCGCACCGGGAGGAATCGCAGATGTATCCGAATTTATATCTGCAATCTGCGCCGCAACGGAGTCCGCACCGGCAACTTTGGCATAAATATCACATACATCGTTTGATACGCCGCCGTTTGTAATTCTAAACTTATAATACTTGTAAGGCACAACGTTTACATTTGAAACGGACCATATTCCATTGCCGTCTTTTGTCATATTTTGAGTAGCAGCGGGTATTTCAAGTGAATTTGAATTATTAAAAAGTAAAAGTGTAACATCGCTTGCTAAAGGAGCCCAAGTTTTGAATGAAGCCGTAGTTCCGTTCAGCGTAAGTCCCAAATCGGTTCCGGGATATTCATAATCGCCGTACTGGGCTTTCGTTGCAGCCGTCATTCCGACTTCCAGCCCTGTCGACGGTTTAAACTTGGGATGGCTTATGAACCACTTTTTGGAAGGATCAAGATTTCCGCCGGCTTTTATGTACAACGTATCGGCAAAATTGTTGCTGCGATCGGAACTTGACTTGTAATCATAGTTTTTTACGTCAACAACGGAGATTTCTTCCCCATTATCGGATTTCAAAACAAAACCGTTGGAAGCCGCACTTGTTTCAAGTCCGAACTTAACGGAAAGTTTCAGTTTTATGATATTTACATCTTCTGTCGCAGCGGAAACCAAACAGGGGTCAAAAGTCGGTTTAACGGAATACACGGAAGGATCCTTATTTATAACCATAAAATGTTTACCGTCGGTCAAAGACATAAAACGGTCGCCATCAACGTCCTTAGTACAATCTGCCTTACGAACAATAAAATTCAACTTATCGTTAGCTGCAATAACACTTTGTATGTCGGGCAAACTTGAAGTCAGTGTACTGATGTCCCAATAGGCAACAGTTTTTCCGTCAATAGTGCGTGAAACGGCTTTGCCCATAGTTGCCTCATATCCCGGCCCTCCGTCGCCGCCGTCTTTCCAAAGCCACAATCCCCAGTCTGCATATGTACCGTCAGGGCGATAGTAGAAAAGAATTACCTTACTGCCGGCAGGATCGATTTCCTGCGCCAATTTCGATGCGGCGAAAAGAGATTCGGGCGGCTGTCCTACGGTACCCGGCTTAACGGCTTGCGTTATTTTATTGCCGTCATCGGGACTTCCTGCACAGCCCGCAAAGAAGACAGCCGATACAAAAAGTACGGCAGCTCCGAATTTTAAAAGCATGTTCTTCATAGAAACCTCCTGAGGAAACGCTGATTAACAGCTCATCTTTTTGATATTTTTCTCAAACCTGTTTTTCGTTGCATACTACTTCTCACGGCATACTTTTATCCATCGCTTCAAGGAATGTATCACGTCGTGTTTTGCGTTCTCATGCTCCGGTTCGCCGAATGTCGACTGATTTTCCATATCACAATTTTATCATATCTTTCTAAAATTCGCTACTTAATTTCGTATAAAAAGCGATACGGGGGAACGGACGGTGCTGTTGCGGCGGAATATGCGGCCGGAAGGGAGATAAGATTACAGCTTTTCGACTTCAGCCTCGGTGAGACCGG